>NZ_JAUBVZ010000001.1:306764-659882 GCF_036702805.1 Microcoleus sp. A006_D1 | reverse complement strand
TTCGCCGAATACCAATCAGAATAATCTCAATCCGGGAACTTCGCCGAATACCAATCAGAATAATCTCAATCCGGGAACTTCGCCGAATACCAATCAGAATAATCTCAATCCGGGAAATTCCCCGAATACCAATCCGAATAATCTCAATCCGGGAAATTCCCCGAATACCAATCCGAATAATCTCAATCCGGGAACTTCGCCGAATACCAATCAGAATAATCTCAATCCGGGAAATTCGCCGAATACCAATCCCAGCAACAATTTGTCTCCCAACAGTACCACGGGCAACGGCACGGGTTCTTTTTGAACGGCCGCCTGATGAGTTAAGCTAAGACTTTGTAGTGGCGATTCTCTACCCTACCCTTCGGGAACCCTTCGGGAACCCTTCGGGAACGGGATAGCTTCGCTCGCGCGTACTTGAGGAGACCTACTGTGTCAAACTTAGTTCAACGCTTAGAAATAACCGCTCATCCGCAACTCGAAAAATCCCTCGGCTATCGAGGAGACAGTCGCTGGGTAGCTTGGCGGTGGGAACCGGACATCGAGCAACTGATTTCTAGCGACGGCAAAACAGCCGGGACTGGCAACAATATGGCTTGGTTGGTTTTTTTGCAGCACGATTTAGTTCAGCCTGCGGTACAAGATTACAACTTTGCTGAGACCGATCGCTACTGGCTGCTTTTGGACACCGAAACTCGAAATCTCTACGTCGGCGAAGGGAAAGCAGTTGAAAGTCTACTGGAACAGCCGGAAAGTTTAGCTTTGTTAGCTTGTCTAGATGGTGGAAATGCCGATCGACCAAATCCGGAAAATTGGCAGCAAACGCTATCTGAACTAACCGCAACAACAGCCTTTCGCCACCTGACAAACGCCATTCCTTTCGGAATCGCCGCCGCTTTAATAGGTGCTTTGGGAGTCGGAACCGGATTGTGGGTAGTGCCGGCGGTGCAGCAGAAACTCGCCGAAAAAACCACTTTTATTTCCCCAATTAGTTCAGCCTCCAACTGCGGGATTGGCGGTTCCGACGATTTTTCAGCTTACGTCGGTTCGTCAAGCGGAGATAAAGAAGTTCACTTAATCGGCGTTTACGAGGCTACTGCGGAGCATGGGAACGGAAATGTGTCGAAAAGTATCGAAATCAAAGTAGAACGCCGAAACAAACCGATAATTCTCGCACTTTCAGCCTACGAACCGATCAACTGGAATATAACTGTAGCACCCGGAACTGCGATCGAAAAAATCATAGTTAACGGATACCATAACCAAACTGTTTCAGGAGTTTCTGGAATTCCCATAGAAGAACACAGCTACGAAAAAACCGGAAACTATATCGGCGACTTTATCTACAAGTGGGGTGCTACCGCTGAAAGTCCCAATACTCCCTCCCTCGTGACTAAATTGGAACAGATAAACAGCACAAGTTTAACTTCTTTTCAAGGATGCTACAGAGGTACGAACTTTAGTATTAAATGAGAGCAGCGACAGACAGCCAAAAATTAAAACTCTATGTTGCTAAAATCACAAAACCCGCCCGCCCGGGTTTTTTTATTGAGATTTAACATTCTTGGTATTTCTATGATATAATATGCCGTGGCTTCATTATCAATGATCGTATAATGTCCGGCAAATTTAACGCCATCAACAAGGTTTGTAGTGAGGACTTTAGTCCTCGGATTTATGCGGACTAAAGTCCGAACGATCGAACCAATTTGATTGTGTTAGTTGTTTGCGGGCTTGATATCAATTCCCAATTCTAACAATGCTAACATAATTCTTATGAAATACTGGTACGAAACCCTCGCAGTAGCGCAGCGAATTTTAATAGAATTGGGGAGACGGCGGCGCAGCTTAGTGTTGTGGAGTATTTTTCCAGTTTCTATTTTGCTAATCAATGGTTTAATTTTAAAAGAACGCGCCAATCTCACCACAGCAAAAGCCTTTGAAAGTGCTGCACCTGCAAGCTTAGTAGGAGCCGCTTTATTTTTTAGCTGTCTCGGCGGCAGCGTAGCCACGGTAGTGTCAGAGCGAGAACAACATACTCTCAAACGCTTATTTGTTTCCCCCCTGAGCGGCACTTCCTACTTTTTAGGAATTTTTCTGGCTCACAGTTGCATCGGTATCGGCCAGGTAATTTTAGTATACGCGATCGCCTCTTGTTTGGGTGCCGAATTTCAAGGATCTATTTTGTTAGGATGCGCGATTATTTTACTGAGTATTGTATCTTACGTAGGCGTCGGCTTTATTCTGGGTACGCAGTTTGCGAGGCGCACTGAAGATGTCAACTCGCTAGTAGCAGCTTTCGGCGTTCCTTTGTTGATTTTAGGAGGCGCATTTTTGCCGACTGCGCTGTTTCCCAAAACACTGCTGGATCTCGCCCAGTACAATCCAATTTATCACATGAACGAAGCGCTGATGGGTGTGTGGGCTGGCGGCAAAGATTTTGCGGATATTGAGTCGCACTTCTGGTTTTTATTAATATTTGCTATTTCCATGATCCTAGGCGGATGGCTGTCTTATCGGCGGATGTTGAACACGGAAAGAAGACTTTAGCCAAGACCAAAGAAACCGGGTTTTTTTACCGAATCTGTGGGCGAAAGCGAAATATTGTCGCAAAAAACCCGGTTTCTGGCTACCCGTGTGCGATCGTATAATATAAACTTAGGGAGATTTTAAACCTTGCTGCAAATAGAAAAGCTAAATAAGTCTTACGGCGAACGTTCAGTGCTTAAAGATTTAACACTCCACATTCAAGCTGGCGAAATTTACGGTTTGCTGGGGCCAAACGGGGCGGGTAAAACTACAACTATCAATATTTTATGCAATTTACTAAATGCTGACAGCGGCAAAGTTTCCATCAATGGCGAACCTGTTTCCGACTCTACTAAACCGTTAATAGGTGTAGCACCCCAAGAAAATTTGCTTTATAAAAGCCTTAGTTGCGAAGAGAATCTCAATTTTTTTGCTCAAATTTATGGTTTAGATCGCAAACAGCGCCGCTATCAAGTAGAGCAATGTTTAAAAGCTGTAAATTTGACTGATAGAGCTAAGAGTCCGGTAGAAACTTTGAGCGGAGGAATGCAGCGCCGTTTGAATATTGCGGTGGCTTTGGTGCATCAGCCTAAATTAGTAATTTTAGATGAACCGACAACGGGTTTAGATATTGAAGCTCGTTATGAAATTTGGGAGTTGATTCAGCGTTTGCAGTCGGAAGGAATTACGATTTTACTGACTACGCATTTGTTGGATGAAGCTGAGCGTTTGTGTCAAAAAATTGGGATTTTAAAAAATGGTAGTATTGTGGCTGAGGGCAGTTTGGAGGAGTTGCAAAAACTGATTCCGGCTGAGGAAATTATTGTTGTTAAAACCCATGAAGAAGAAAAGGCGATCGCCCGCGCTGCTGAATACGGTTTTATTCCCCGCCGCTACGGTAGCGATTTGGCTTTTTGGCTGCCGCAACGTTTGGAATTAAAAGATATTATTTTGCGCTTTGATGGGATTTCTATTGATTCGATCGCCCGCTATCCGGTGCGTTTAGAACATATTTATGTCGAGGTGACAAAACAAAGCGAACTAGGTTCTTAGTTAAGATGTACTCCAAATAACTGGTTCCTAGGCTCTGCCTAGGAATCTATATCCAGAGGCTCTGCCTCGGCCCGAAGGAGGCAGAGCAAGAGTGATCTGCGTTACCAGGCAGAGCCTGGTAACGAGTAATGCACAATTACCGATTTAACTGGTTCCCAGGCTGGAGCCTGGGAACCCCGATCCAGAGGCTCTGCCTCGTTTGCGCCGAGAGAGGCAGAGCAAGAGTGATCTGCGTTACCAGGCTCTGCCTGGTAACGAGTAATTTGCAATTCTCAAGTATCAATTTAAACAGCTTTTGCCCACGACAGCCAAGTTTCCATCGGGCGGAAACCGACAGATTTGTAAAGCTTTGTCGCACCTGTCAAGCTGTCTGCATCGACGCTGAGTTTGGCTGTGTTTGCTCCCGCTGCTTTTAAGGTGTGCAAACCGGCCAGCAGCATCGCTTTTCCTAATCCCATTTTCCGAAAGTCGCGCCGCGTACCCAATAATTCGATCCAACCGTCTTTTGTGTCGCTGCGGGGGTTTTTTTGGGGTTTGATTTGACAGTCGCAGAAAGCTGCAAATTTACGATCGCCCGAAACAGCAATTAAGTCTAATTCCGGCTGATAATTTTCGTCTTGCATCCAGTATCGCACGATTTCGGCAGTTAAATCGTGGTGGTTCCAGTGATCGATAAACGACTGGTTGAACATTTCTACCCAGGGTTGGATGTCTTGTTCTCCTGATACGTGCGTCAGCGCAAAATCTGCGGGAAATTCGGGTGCGGGAATTGGTTCGGCGAGCGATCGCGCCATTGTGAGAAAATAGCGATCGACTTCAAAGCCCTGTTTCTCGAACAACAGCATTTCATCGGCTTTATCCTCGCGGCTGTAGGTACGCAATTTCGCGGGCAAATTCCGTTCTTTCGCAACTTCGCCCAGCCGCTTTTCGCCCCATTTAACTATCTGTTTTTCCAAACCTTCGCCGCGGACGTTTGGATGCACGTAAAACCAGAGACAGCCCTCTATTTCCTCCTGGGAATCGGGCATATCTAGGAGTGCTAAACCGATCAGTCTGTAGTTACCATCTTCCCACAACTGCACGTCGCGGGATTTATCGAGTTTGGGGGCGTCAAGTACGAGCTTGAGTTCGCTGGCGGATACTTCTTCGCCTGGGCCATCGACTGTTTCGCAAGCATCGATTAAATTTGCGATCGCGCACCAGTCAGTTTCGCCCTTGTAGGAGCGCGTTGTCAAGATATTCATAGAAAACTTTGCAATCCGTAATTTCGGATTGTTCCTGTTAATGGGTATTGGCAAACAAGTACAGTAATTCGGACATTTTGCACAAATGTCAGTAACAGGCAGGATGCCTGTTTCACAAGAAACAAGTATTATTGTGGGGCGGCTAATCTTAGCCCGCACCTCAAATGCTTTTAGTTGTTGAGAATGGTGTTGATAAAACTCAGAAACCTGTTTAATATCACCCAGGCTTTCAGGTTTTATCTCATAGCGCAATCATAAAAATTGGTTTGCCCTTTTGGGCTAGTTTTGTATTTTAGTCTCAGGCTAGAGGAGCGCCCAATGTTCGCAAGCAGCGCCCTCGAAGTTATCAAGGCTGGTGCTTGAGTAACTGTTGTTTAAATAAATTTGATGCAGCTAAGTAAAGAAGTTGTCACCCCCACCGGGTAGTTGATTTTTACTTTTGCTATGTTTTACAAGAAATCCTGTTCCAGGGATTTGTTGCTGCTCCTGTTAACTCGCCCGCTTGGGGGAGGGGAGAAGTTGAACTTACTAAAAAGTTCCCTAATTCAACTATAACCGCTGAGGTTTTTTTTGGCAAGTTTGATGTGAGGGGAGTTTTGTTAGTATTAACGGTAGCCTGGATTCGGTGGCAGAAGCACCGCGCTTTTAACCGGACGTAAGTTTAGTGTTTATAACTTTTTGCGGCACTTGAAGATTTAATTTTATCCAAACGTTAAACTAACGTTAAACTGCTTTATCGGATTTGCATGAGGTAAATATGCTCGACAACCTCGATTTAGATATTTCCCTGGATAAAGAAACCTACGATGCCAAAATCGAAGTTTTAATGCAGCAGTTGCGATCGCTCCAACTGGCCTGCAGGGAAAAAAAATTGCCTGCAATCATCGTACTCGAAGGCTGGGCTGCCGCCGGCAAAGGCGCCCTGGTAAAAAAAATGGTGGGTTACATGGACCCGCGCGGGTTTGCCGTACACCCGATTTGGCCGCCGTCAGATGCAGAAATGGGCTATCCTTTTCTGTGGCGGTTTTGGCAGAAACTTCCGGCGCGAGGGCGGATTGGCTTTTTCTATCACAGTTGGTACACTCACATTTTAGAAGACCGGTTGTTCTCACGACTCTCCGACGCTGAAGTACCGACAGTCATCAGACAAATCAACGCCTTCGAGAGGCAGATGGTAGATGACGGCGCGGCAATTGCCAAATTTTGGATTCACCTGAGCAAAAAAGAACTCAAGCACCGGCTCAAAAAACTAGAAGACGACAGCTTACAAGCTTGGCGAGTGCGGCC
Organism: Microcoleus sp. A006_D1; assembly: GCF_036702805.1. Lineage (NCBI taxonomy): Bacteria > Bacillati > Cyanobacteriota > Cyanophyceae > Oscillatoriales > Microcoleaceae > Microcoleus > Microcoleus sp. A006_D1. The sequence goes on along the minus strand of NZ_JAUBVZ010000001.1, from coordinate 653,769 downwards.
CGAAGACTGGAAACAAGCCAAAAAATACCAAGAATACACAGCTTTGGCCGAAGAAATGGTAACTCAAACCGGCACGGGCCCCGCACCTTGGACGCTAGTAGAAGGTGACTGTCAGCGCTGGGCGAGAGTCAAAGTTTTAACGCAAATGGCAGCGTCACTTACAGAAGCCCTAGACAGACTCCCGACGCAATCTGCACCCGTTCCGTTGCCGCCTCAAGAAAGATTGCAACCCACCGAACCGGATTTGCTCGCCCAAGTAGATTTAACTCAATCGCTGTCGCCAGACGAATACAAACTCGAACTTCGCGAAGCACAAACCCGTTTTGGCAAACTGCAACAAAGCATCGACGAAGAGCAAGTCCCCGTGTTAGTGCTGTTTGAAGGTTGGGACGCCGCCGGCAAAGGAGGAGCGATCAAACGCTTGACGGATGTCCTAGACCCCCGCAGTTACACGGTTAACGCCTTTGCGGCCCCGACAGACGAAGAAAAAGCTCACCAGTACCTGTGGCGGTTCTGGCGGCGGTTGCCGACTGCTGGTAAAATCAGCATTTGCGATCGCAGTTGGTATGGTAGAGTGCTCGTCGAGCGAGTCGAAGGATTTGCCACCGAACCCGAATGGCGCCGTGCTTACCAGGAAATCAACGAATTTGAGGAGCAACTCACCAGTTTCGGTTGTGTCTTAGTTAAATTCTGGCTGCACATCAGTCCTGATGAGCAACTAAAGCGGTTTACAGAGCGGCAAAACAATCCATTTAAACAATACAAACTCACCGACGAAGATTGGCGGAATCGCCAAAAGTGGAATTTTTATGAAGTGGCGGTGAATCAAATGATTCAGCGCACCAGCACGCCGACTGCTCCCTGGACGCCAATTGCGGCCGATAACAAGTATTATGCTCGTGTTAAAGTAATTCAAACGGTAACGCAGGCAATTCGGAATCAACTGAAACGCCGATAAATTGGGATTGGTGAATGGGTAACAGGGAATGGGAAAAATAGCAGGTACCAGAAAGCAGGCTTGAATTGCCAATTTCACCGGCCTCCGGCTCGATCCATTATCAATTACCAGTTATCAATTACCAGTTATCAATTACCAATTAACTGTCAGCAATCTGTGATTGGAAGTAGCGGGCTGATTCGCCTGTAACCAATAGTCGATCGCTGACCGGAATCGAGGATCAGGATAAGTGCGATCGGACTGCGTGATTGGCGAAAGTTAAAAAACCAGCCAATGCCCGTATTTCCTCCCGCAGCTAAATCCGCCCTCGTTTCCACACTTCGGTACTAATTTATGAAGACACAGAATATTGCAAGATGCCTGAACTATTCGCTCGCATTCTATTTCTATTCCTCCTCTTCTCACTGCTCAAATCGTGGTGGGATACATCAGGAGGCAAAGACAATCCGTTATTAGACCGGCTGCGCGTTTTGTTGCTGATCAGCCTTTTGTTCCTGGCCTTTTTTGCGCCAGACACAGAAGTCGGAGCAGCAATTTTTGGTCTAATAGCCTTCTTCTTTACGCCGTTAGGTTTTTCGATCACGCTGCTGGTAATTGCATCGGCGCTGATCACGAACGGGGGCATCCGCAACCCGGCGCCGAGAATGATCCTAGCAGCGCTGCTAGTTTTGATTTTGTCGAGTCTGCCAGTTGTCGCTTACTGGTTCGCTGACCAAGCAGAACGAGACGCTGCTGCACGCACCACAGTTTGCTGCGACGAAACTGCTGCGGCGATCGTCCTGCTGGGCAAGGGAACCACTTCGCCTCACATCCCCAACCGAGGGGCAATCCAACTGACAGATGCAGGCAATCGCCTGCCCTATGCTGCTGTGCTTTACAAAAAGCAACTAGCACCTTTACTTATCGTTACCGCTGGGCCGAGACCGGAGTTGGAAGGCTCTGTTGGCGAAGCTAAGGATATCGAAACTTTGCTAGCAAACAACATGGGCGTGCCACGCAACAGTATTGTTCTGGACGATAACGGCCGGAATATACGCACCAGCGCCCAAGAAGTAAGAAAGATACTCGACAGCCGCGGTGTCGGGCGCAAAGTAATCCTGGTAACATCTGCGATTCAGATGCGCCGTGCCAGCCTAGCATTTGCAAATATGGGAATTCAGGTAATTCCCAGAGCTACTGACTTTTACACTTACCAGCCCACCGCAGGAGGGAAAACTAGACTCCGCTTAGACGCAGGGAAGTTTTTGCCTAGTGCAGAAGCCTTGGTAACTACCACGAAAGTATTCGATGAATATTTCGGGTCTTTTTATTACTATTTGCGTGGCTGGCAGAGTCCTAGGGCCTAAAGCGGCAAGTTGGTGGTGTTTTTCTGAGGCAACACCGACTGCTCCCCAGATTGGTTTAACATCTCATGAGAATGTGACCTTTGTGGGGGGCTGTATTTTCTCATTCCGGCGGGGTCGCCGACGGCAAAGTTGGCCATTAATGCAAACAATGCCCAAAAGAAAACCGGCTCCCACTCGGATTTTTTTGGGGCTGGCGCTTCTTTAGCTTTGGCGGAGGTGACGATGACTTTGAGGTCTAGTTTGCCTTCAATTTCTTTGCCTTTGAGAATTCCTTCGCTGCATACACCCTTAAAAACTAGCGGATCTGGTTTCGCTGCTTCTACTTTCGCTTCGTCTGCCATTTTTTTATCCTGATTTTGGTAGATTCGGTTGGATAGTAAATTCTCAGAGGTTCGGGGGGTATCCGGAAAGGATTGCGAATTTCTCCCTTGAGAATTAAGTTACATATGCACCCTGCCCCATTCCTGGGGATTTAAAGTCACGATCTAAACGCATTTCCAGCTAGTGCTGGTTGTTGTCGGGTAAACAACTTTGCCTTGAAGCTGCTACTTATGTATCTATCTGACGAAATAGCAGGTTTTTATGCAAAGTAATTTTTTTTGTTAGATTTATTCTAAAATCGGGCATGGAAAGATTTGTGATCTCGATCGGGCGATCGGACTTGAGATTAGGTTAAAAAAATAAGTTATCAAATTTGAAAATATCCACAAACAAGCTATCTCATCTGCAACCCGAACAACTGGCAGATTGGGCAACAGAGGCAATTAATCGCAGTAAATCAGGTCAAATTCCTGCTTATATACCTCTCCTTGCGCAAGCAGACAGACAAGTGTTTGCAGTGCAAATTCGGGCAATTGACGGTCAAAATTTGAGCTGGGGCAGCGCTGCTACAACATTCCCGCTGATGAGCGCCGTCAAGCCCTTTGTGCTGCTTTATTTGCTGTGCGAATTGGGCGAAACAGCGGTATTTGAGTGCGTGGGCTGCGATCCTTCGGAACTTCCTTTCAATTCCCTGACTCAACTCGAAACAGATAAAGGGAAGCCGAGAAATCCGATGATTAATAGCGGGGCGATCGCCCTTGCGTCTTTAATTCCCGGTAAAAATGCGATTGAGCGCTGTCAAAACCTGCAAACTTGGCTGAATCAACAAGCAAACAGTCAGTTATTTGTTGACGAGTTAATGCTCGATTCAGTGAATGCAAATCCGAATCAAAACAATTGGGATCTTGCCTTAGCAATGGTAGAATCGGGTTATCTTCAAAACTCGGAAATTGCTTTGGAAACCTACAATCGCCTCTGCTGTTTGTCGGGAACTGTGGAGGATTTGGCGAAGCTGGGAATGGTGTTGGTAAATGGTGGTGAAGCGATCGCGGAAAACTCCCGCACTGTCAAAGCGCTGATGGCTACTTGCGGTTTGTATGAAGCATCTGGCAGGTTTGCGCTGCGGGTGGGAGTGCCAGCTAAGTCGGGTGTTAGCGGGGCTTTGCTGTCGGTAATTCCGGGTGAAGGGGCGATCGCATCTTATAGTCCACCACTGAATAAAGAGGGGAATTCTGTAGGCGGTTTGTTTCTGTTAGAACAAATAGCTAAAAGTCTGCGGCTGAGCGTATTTGATTAAATTGGGAATTTGGAATTGGGGAATTGGGAATTTGGAATTGGGGAATTGGGAATTTGGAATTGGGGAATTTGGAATTTGGAATTTGGAATTGGTTATTAGAAAAATCACTAACAAGTAACCACTAACTATTACCCATGCCCAATGCCCGATGCCCGATGCCCAATGCCCCATGCCCATGCCCACTGACTATTACTTTTCGCCCAAAATAGCATAAACCACAGTTTCTTCTTTTTTGCCGCGCAATTGAATAGCTCCTACTTTTTGGCCTTCGTAGCGATCGCGCACGTAAGCAAAAGTCCTCCCCGTCACCAACAAATTAAAAGGACTATCAGACACTATTTCCTTATTCATCGCCTCCAATCTAGCAGCAACGTTAACAGCATCGCCGATTACAGAATAATTTAAACGCCGCGAACCGCCGACGCTACCGGCAACTAACTGTCCGGTATGCAAACCAATGCCAAACTTAATTAAAGGTTTGTGGTCAATTCTAAGCTGCTGATTAATTTCGTGGAGTTTTTCGTGCATGGCGATGCAAGCCGCCACGGCATTTAAAGCATCTTGTTGAATTTCTGCATATTCGCTGTGGCAAAAAGGCACACCAAAAACTGCCATAATTGCATCGCCGATGTATTTATCAACAACGCCGCCGTGATCCATAATACAGTCGGTCATTGCTTCCAGATAATTGTTCAGCCAGGTGAGTAAATCTCGCGCTGGCATTTTTTCTGAAATCGAAGTAAAACTGCGAATATCCATAAACAGCACAGTTGCTGTAAGTTCTTGAGGTTCGAGTTCTCCCTGTTCAAATATCTCTGCTTTGCGTGCCCAAATAAGCTGAGCAGTTTCGGGTGCGACGTGCTGTTCAAATAACCTCATCAACTGCTGTTTTTCGTACTGTTCGCGCAGTTGCAAAGCAGTGCCCGATAAAATAAGGGTTCCGATGGGTGCGGCAATGGGAATCCACCAAAAATAGCAGCCAAATAACACAGCAGCAGTGGCAATCCAAACTACAGGCAAACCAAGGGCGATCGCAATTCTGTCTTTAACACCTCGCTTGGACAAAACCCGAGAGGTAAGCGGGCCAATCCCCAACAATAACAAAAATTCTAGCAGTACCGGCAGCCGCTTGAGCAAGCGCTGATTGAGCAAATTGTCAATCAACGCTGCATATAAATAAACCCCACCCGTAGTTTTGTTGAGAGGTGTAGATATCTGGTCAAAACCAGTAGCTACTAGGCCGACTAAGACTAATTTATTCGCTAAAGCATTTTCAGGGATTCTACCTTCTACAACATCAACAAAAGCATAGGTGGGTAGATTTTTTGTGTTCCCGGGCCAGTTAACCCAGACTTTTTGGTCTTGCATATTTTGTGGCTGCGGCAGTAATACAGGATTTTGGGGGTTAGCAGCATTGTACCTCTGAGTGATTGCTAAACCGAAGTTAGGAATGGAGTCGAGAAATATTTTTGAATCGCGGCTAACGCCGTCGCTGTTGGGTTCGTGCATGATATGTCCGATACCTGCGGCGGCTGCTTTTAAAGATGCTACTGGTTGTTCTTTGGTGGTTCTTGGGAGTACAACTTTGCCGTTGGTGGCGATCGCACCGGCTAACATTTCATCTTTGGGACTCGGATCGACGAACAGAATGTCGAAACCAACTGCTGTGGGGGGAGATTTTTTCAGGGCTGACAGTAGTTCGGCGTAGCGATTGCGCGGCCACGGAAATTTACCGTATTCCTGCAAGCTTTGGGGCTCGATCGCAATTACTGCAATTCTGTCATCCCATCCCGGATTTGGCAAGATTCCCGATTCTCGAATTTGAAATAGGGTTTTGTATCCCAAATATTCAAGGGGTTTCCAGATTCCAAATTGCAGCATGGTTGCAGACAGGACACCTGCGGCGGCGCCTGTCAGCCAGGGAGGATTTGTGGTGATATATTGCCGGATGCCGATCAGTTGATGTTGTTTGAGACGATCGATCAATTCTTTGAACTTCATGCAATTAATTTGACGCAATAATTGACATCAGAGTCCGATGTTTCAGATTAGAAGACCGGGCGGTTGAAACCGCGTCTATACAAACAAAACCCGGATGGTGCGCGGGTTGAATACCAGCAGGTTAAAATTACCAGAAAGAATTGGTTGAAAGTTGTTTAGGGAACTGCCAGGTTGTAATGCCTTTCTGTGACTGACGGGCCTCGGACTACGATGTTGAGGCGGCGGCTTGGAGGTAAAATCCCTTGGATTTTGAAGTTTCCCTGTCGATCGATCTTAATTGTTTCGTTGTTGATATCAATTATGTCGATCGGGTTAATTTGACCGCTGAGGCGATAGATATTGCCACTGAGTCTCGACAAACTGCGGACTTTGAGTTGAGGTAGGCGAGGGCTGGCTGAGGGCGCCGCGGGCGGGGTTTGAGGGAAAATTACCGTAGTGTTGCCCCGGGTGACAGCTACTTGCGAGTCGGTGCGCCCCGATACTTCGACTGTACCTTCAATGGTTGCGACTGAGGTTTTGCCGTCAGGGCCGACGCTGACGCCAAAGGATGTACCCCTGACTCCGGCGACGCCTTCGGGGGTTTCTACTCTGATTGGGGCGGTTCTGGGAGATTTTTTTTGTTGGGCAATTTGACTTGTTTTGCCGAGTCCGCTGAAGGTATTGAGGGCGGCTATTTGGTTGGGCGGGATAATTGTTGAGGTGTTGGCGGCGGCTGTGGGCGCATTAGTTTTGCCGATCGACAATCTGACTCGCCCACGGCTGACAAAAATGGCTGTGTCTTTTTCGCCCCCTGCACTGCTTGACAAATTGGAGATTCTGACTGCGGTTTTTTCAGCAACTTCGACGATGCCGATGTTGTTGTCTATCGCTAACCGAGCTGTGGAATTTCGGCCGGTGATGATTTCGTCACCGTTCGCGAGTAGCCGATCGCCCACCACGGCGGGCCGCCCTTTCAAGGTGACTGTACCGCGAATTTCTTGAATTTCGAGCGATCGCACCAAAGCTGTTGCTTGAGCGTTGATCGTCTGGGTTGGGGATGGATTCGCCGCCACTGTTACCGGAAATTTTGGATATTTTGAGCCGGTTGGGAGTGCTGGAGGTCGATCGACTGAGACAATTTTAGTAGGGTTTGACTGCTGTTTGGGGGATGGAGAGAGCGGACTGGCGATCGTAGAGCGAAATGCCGGCAGACAGGCCAGCACAGCCAAGGACAAACTTAGGAGTGGAATTTTGGTCGATCGCCAGCACGTAAAAATTTTATTCATAATTTCTATTATTTCATGTTGAAGTTCCTAGACTTCATTTCCTCTCTTAGACTCCTTAAATCCGGCAATCGTTCCATTTTTTCTGCCATAAAGTATCCGCAAAAATAAGCTTTCTCAGCAGGAAAGCTTAGCATTAAATTTGATTTTTATTGTCAGATTTTAGTAAACTGTTACAACATGACACTTTACTAAAATCTGATGTTCAAAAATTTTGCCGTCCCTAGTTCAAAGTCCTTCATAGCATGAGTTTTCGCCGATGTAAAGGTTTCCGAGCAAGTATTTATTATAGCAAATATAAAATTAATTACTGCTGGTAAATGGTTTTTGCCTTCTGTCGGAAGGATGACTAATTGGGTAGAAATCCTGTAGTTGTGGCAATTAATAAAAAGATGCGCTTTGGGAAGCGATAAAAAATAATTATCTGAGGGTGGGGGGTTCAGGGAGTGGAGGTGGCGCTGCGGAGCCCCTAGCTGAGCTGCGCGATCGCGAAAAGCGAGGAAACATCCAGCAACTCGGACTAGAATACCGTCTTTTAGGAAAAGTAGATCGAAATTTCGCTGAAAAATCATGGCGGGCGATCGGGCGAGCTGGCGTTACTGTTCGATCGAGACCGCCAAACTGTAAAATGGACGCTTGTATATAGCTTATATAGAGCAGGAGAACAATTTCCGTGGCAATAGAAGTAGGTCAGAGAGTTAAGGTGCGCCGTCTCAGAGATCGGATACCTGCAAATATGGTGGGCAAGATCAAGGAGAATCCACTAGGCACTGTGGATGGATTCAGAATGGTTGATGGCAGCGGAGTAGGCGTGGTTGTCAAGTTTGACGTTGGTTTTGCGACTTGGTTCTTTGAAGATGAGCTAGAACCCGTTTAACAGAAGGCAGTTGTCAGTGGGCAGTGGGCAGTCGGTAGTGGTTCTTTCTGATTCCTGATGTGTGAGTTGTTAGCTGCTACCAATAACAACTGACAACTGACAACTGACAACTGACAACTGACAACTGCCCCAATCTCGATGGCGGTTGCGCTTAAATGTTAAAGAGTAAGCTTTGGCACTGAGAAGAGAAAATGGCTTTGATTTTGACATTTTTGGGCAAAGGCGGCACTGGCCGCAGTACGATCGCGATCGCAACAGCTAAAAAATATGCGGATCTTGGCAAACGAGTTCTGCTACTCGGCCAAGATCCGGGCCCTGCATTGGGTATTCTGCTAGGAGTTCCGCTGACTCCCACGCCCCAGGAAATCGCCCCCAACTTCAAAGCAGTACAGGTGCAAAGCGCGCCGCTGCTAGAACGCAGGTGGGACGAAGTTAAACAACTAGAAGCTCAATATGTCCGCACTCCTTTTTTCAAGCAGATTTACGGGCAAGAATTGGGAGTGTTACCGGGGATGGACAGCGCGCTGGCGTTGAACGAACTTCGGGAATACGACGACAGCAAACAATACGATGTAATTGTGTATGACGGTAGCGGCGGCATGGATACGCTGCGGATGCTGGGAATGCCGGAAATTTTGAGCTGGTATATCCGCCGCTTCCGCCAAGCTTTGGTAGATTCGGATTTGGGGAAAGCTTTGTCTCCTTTTATTCAACCGGTTGTCAGTACCGTGTTGACTGTGGATATGTCGGGAGACAATGCTTTTCAATCTACGAAGCAAGTCGATAATCTGTTGGATAAGGGTAAGGAAGCGCTGGCAGATCCGAACCGCACGGCGGCTTATTTGGTGACTACTGGAGATGCAAGTGCGATCGCCACTGCGCGCTATTTGTGGGGAAGTTCTCAACAAGTTGGTTTAACTGTGGGCGGTGTAATTGTCAATCAAGCAGCGGTGACAGAAACTGTTGCTGCGGATTTCGATCCTTTGACAGCAGTTGCGGTGCCAGCCCACAGCGATAATAATTGGCAGCCGTTAATTGATGCTTTGCCAGATTTTTATCAGGCTGGGAAAGCTCCTAAACCGATTAACATTAACACTGCACAGCGTCTAGTAAGTTTGTTTTTGCCTGGGTTTGACAAGAAAGAAATTAAATTGATTCAATCCGGACCGGAAGTGACGATCGAAGCGGGCGATCAGCGGCGCAATATTTTGCTGCCTCCAGCGCTGACTGGTAAGTCTGTGACTGGTGCTAAGTTCCAAAATGGTTACTTGATTGTTTCTTTTTAACAGTTAAGTTGTTCGGGATTTTGGGTGAATTTTGGGAACGGGCAAGATGCCCGTTCCACATTTTTAGGAAAATATTGAGAGATTTTGGAAAATGCGATCGCTTGCCGTTCGTCTATAATCAAATAAAGTCATGAGCAAATTTGGGGAAACAGCAATGGTTACAAAACTGCAATCTCCCGATAAATCAAATATCATCTACCCTGACGACAACGGTGAACCAATGTCAGACAATACGGAGCAATTTAGATTAATCGTCTGGATCAAGGAAAACTTAGAACTGTTATTTGCTAACGATGCTAATGTTTTCGTAGCAGGGAACTTGTTGTGGTATCCAGTGGAAGGAAATAACAAAATTTATCAAGCGCCGGATGCAATGGTAGTTTTTGGTAGACCAAAAGGTTATCGAGGTTCTTACCAACAATGGCTTGAAGATAATATTGTGCCGCAAGTGGTGTTTGAAATTTGGTCGCCAGGAAATCGCCTCACTCCGATGATTCAAAAATTCAAATTTTACGAACGCCACGGTGTGGAAGAATATTATTTGTACGATCCGCAAACATTAGAACTGACGGGATGGCAGCGTTCGGATGAAGAATTAGAGGCGATCGCACAAATGGACGGTTGGACAAGTCCCAGACTGGGCGTGCGGTTTGGATTGTCTGAGTCAGGACTGGAAATGTTCGGGCCTTCTGGAGAATCGTTTGTGAGTTTTGTGGAACTCGCTCAACTGCGACAACAAGCAGAAACGCGGGCACAGCAGGCAGAAAGTTTGCTGGAACAAGAACGATCGCGATCGCAAGCTTTAGAATTAAGACTGCGAGAAATGGGAATCGACCCAAATCAATTGTAGGAGACCGGGCGAATAGAATTCGCGTCTACACAAACAAAACCCGCCTCCGCGGGTTGAAGAAAAGACAGTTAAAATTACGCGATATTCTTCAGTCCGCGGAGGCGGACATCGTTTGTGTAGACGCGGTTTCAACCGCCGTCTTATCTTTTATCATTACCATTACCATTACCATTCCCATTGCCGCCAGTCGTAAGCAAAACCCGCTTAGCCAAAGGTTCCGGTACTTCTTGCAATCGATCGAACTCCCAGTTAAAAAATCCGACTCCCATCGTCTGCGATCGCAATTCTACGATCAAATCCTGCATTTCGGCGATCGGCAAATAAACCGAAACAGCATCCCATCCCTTCCAGTCTGGTTTACCTTCGTAGCCGAGAATTTGGCCGCGATGTCCGCTGACTAATTGCAACACCTTTGATGTACACTCGTTGGGAGCGCAAATTTCCACTTTGGCGATCGGCTCCAGCAAAGTTGATTCGCACTTCTCCATCCCCAACTGCATCGCCAACCGTGCCGCCTGCTTAAAAGCTTGTTCCGAACTATCAACAGAATGATAGGAACCGTTTGTCAGAGTCACCGATACATCTACTACCGGAAAACCCAACGGGCCACGATCCAAATATTCGCGCACTCCCACTTCCACGCCCGGAATGTACTGTTTTGGAACGACTCCGCCGACTATTTTGTCGCTGAAATTGAAACCTTCTCCGCGAGGCTGCGGTGCGATGTCGAGGTACACATCACCAAACTGTCCATGTCCGCCGCTTTGGTGTTTGTAGCGCCCGTGGATGGAAGCTACGGATTTGCGAATGGTTTCTTTGTAAGGCACTTGTGGTAAGTGAGTTACCATCGGCAAATTGTACTTGCGGCGCAACCTGTCTAAGGCTACTTTCAGGTGGATTTCACCTTGACCCCAAAGTATAACTTCGTGAGTATCTCCATGCTGTTCCCAAACCAGAGATGGGTCTTCTTCTAATAGTTTAGCTAAGGCAGAACTCAACTTAACTTCATCGTTGCGCTTTTCTGGGACGATCGCCAGTGCGTACACAGGCGAGATGATTTCAGCTTTTGGCAATAATTCGTCAGAACCCAGCACATCGCCTGTTCTCAAGCCTTCCAGCCTGCCCACAGCGACAATTTCCCCGGCACTGACGGACTGCAAACTTTGCGTTTGTTGGCCGATCAATCGGTACAAACCGTTAACTCGAACCCCGTTCAAAAGTGATCCGTCTGTCAGGGTTCCCCGCCACATTCTCACTAACGATAACTTACCTCCTTGAGGCGTGTAATAGGTTTTGAGGATTTGACCGAGAACCTTGTTTTCACCTTGTATAAAACCGCGTCGTTTTGCTGTAGTTTCCGGTGTCGGCGCTTCTCTGAGTAAAGCTTCCAACAGAGGCCGCACGCCGAAATCTTGTTCGGCGATACCGATGAATACGGGCACTATTAAATCTGCGCCTAATTCCATCTTCAAATCGCGGGTAATCTCTTCGACATCGGGATTGATTTCTTCCAGCAATTCTTCGAGCAAATGGTCGTCAAAATTGGCTAATTCTTCGAGCATTTCCTGTCGCGCGGCGCTTTCTTGTGCTTTGAGGTGTTCGGGAAGCGGGACGGGATCTGCGGGTGCGCCGGGGTGATAGTGGTAAGCTTGTTCGGTTACTAAGTCGATAAAACCGATGATTTGTTCGTTTTTGCCGATCGGGTATTGGTGAGGTACAATTGGTCTGCTAGAAACGGATTTGAGCGCGTTGAGCACTTCGGTGAAGTTGCTACCGCAAGTCGTTTCGTCTGTGCACGCGCGATCGATCTTATTGATGAAAACTAGGTGGGGAATTTCCCAATCGTCGAGGAATTTGAACAGCGGGGCGAGGGTTAAAGTGCGATCGGCAACGGGTTCGCAAACAATCACAGCCGCATCGACACCGATAAGTGCATTGTAAGTTTCTTGGGCAAATTCGATCGAGCCGGGACAGTCAAGAAATGTGAAGCGGACGTTTTCGTATTCGGCGGTGGCGCTGTTGACTTCTACGCTCATTTTGCGATCGCGCGCTTCCGGCGAACTGTCACCTACCGTATTACCATCCTTAGCATTACCCTTGCGAGTAATCGTCCCTGTCACCGACAGCAAACTTTCCAGCAGTGCGGTTTTACCGCTTAAATAAGGGCCAACAATTGCCACGTTTCGCGCGGCCCTAATGACATTTTCGTTCATATTGCCTCCTACACAAAGTGAAGGGGAAGGGGAAGGAGAAGATGATAATTCAGGAAAAAAACTTGTGTTTGCCGGTTTCTCCCATCTCTTCCCTTTTGAATTTGAAAACTTTTATTTTGTGATGTTCCTAGTTTAAGCTTAAATCGCGACACGAATTCATTAATTACTATAAAGTATTAAGTAGTTTTGTAAATTGAGTTGAGTCGTGAAAATGCTAATCCCAGAAACCGGGTTTCTTCCTAGATTTCTCGTACTCAACCGAAAATATTCATAGAAACCCGGTTTCTTCGCCTCACCAGTAGCCAGAAACCGACTCACGGGTAGCCAGAAACCGGGTTTCTTCCTAGATTTCTCGTACTCAACCGAAAATCTTCATAGAAACCCGGTTTCTTAGCCTCACGAGTAGCCAGAAAGATAGCCAGAAACCGGGTTTTTTCCACAAGATCTCGGTATCACCAACAGAATCGAAAAAAAACCCGGTTTCTTAGCCCCACGAGTAGCCAGAAACCGACTCACGGGTAGCCAGAAACCGGGTTTTTTCCACAAGATCTCGGTATCACCAACAGACTCGGAAAAAAACCCGGTTTCTTAGACTCACGGGTAGCCAGAAACCGACTCACGGGTAGCCAGAAACCGGGTTTTTCACCACAATATCTCGATATCACCAACAGACTCGGAAAAAAACCCGGTTTCTTAGCCTCACGGGTAGCCAGAAACCGGGTTTTTTCCACAATATCTCGGCATCACCAACAGACTCGGAAAAAAACCCGGTTTCTCCAAGTCTTAACCTCCACCAAACCCAAAAATCTGCTACAATCGGCAACAACACATCACCCACCAAGCCAATGATCCGAAAAATCTGGCAAACAATCCTCAAGCTGTGGCGGAAAATTTTCCCGCAACCCAAACCACCAGCACCCCCACCGCCAACTCCGATTCGCTCTTTTGGGGAATACGAACAGAAATTCATGGAGTTGTTAGAGGGAGTTGAACAAGGCTGGAGTCGCGGCGAAATCAAAGGCTTTTTAATCGGCAGCAATATCAAAGATGCTGAGTGGGAAAATTGGCTGCAAGAATTTGGAGAAAGGTTGCTGGTATCCCCGGAAACAAATTTAGAATTGGGTAGGCGCATGGTGCGGCTGGGTGCGGCAAATTGCGGGAGAATCAGTGTGGTTGCTGGCAATATCGGCAGGCAATTGTTGGCTGGGGAGAGTTTGAATCTGACTGCTGCGGATGATTCATCTATAAGTGATAATGTTCCTGAATTGTTGGGAAGCGAGAGTTTGAGTTTTTCTACAGATAGTTTGTCTGCGGCTAATCAAGGCGACTCAACTTCGCAGTCAGAATCTATAGGAAGAGAAATTAGTAAAGAGGCAGAAGAATTATTTCAGCAAGGAGTAAAACGTTATTATTCGGGAGATTTAGAAGGGGCGATCGCAGCCTTTGAAAAAGCCTTAGAAATTGACCCCAAATACTACTATGCCTGGAACGGGCTGGGCAATATTCTAAAGAATTTGGGCCACAACAGAGAGGCGATCGCAGCCTACGACAAAGCCTTAGAAATTGACCGCAAATACCATTTGGCCTGGAGCGGGATGGGCAATGCGCTATATCATTTGGGCCCCAACAGTGAGGCGACCGCAGCCTACGACAAAGCCTTAGAAATTGACCGCGAATACCACTTGGCCTGGTACGGGCGGGGCATTGCGCTAAAAGATTTGGGCTACAACAGTGAGGCGCTCGCAGACTTCGACAAAGCCTTAGAAATTGACCCCGGATTCCACTATGCCTGGCACGGGCGGGGCATTGCGCTAAAAGATTTGGGCAGCAACAGAGAGGCGATCGCAGCCTACGACAAAGCCTTAGAAATTACAGGCGATCAATTCTGGGAAGCTTGGTGTAATAGAGGTTGGGCATTTTTCAACTCCTATCGCTACACCGAAGCCATTCAAAACTGGGATGAAGGCTTACAAAAATATCAGCCCAGCAACCGCGACTATCGCGAAGCTTGCGGCAGATTGCACCTGCAAAAAGGCGATGCACACTACAGACACGGCAAACAAAAATCCCAATATTGGGATTTTTTCCACAAAGCCAAAGCCAGCTACGAACAAGCCTGCGAATTCTTGAAATCTCCCCCGATTCCAGAAGCTTATTTAGAAGTAATGCAAGGCTTAATTACCATCTGTCGCAGCTTGGGAGATCCCAAAACCAGCGAGTACCTTACCGAAGCTACTACCGCCTTAGAAAACTTACTTTTAGACAATCAAACTCACCCCGAAATCAAACAGCGACTCCAGCGCAAATTTGCCGGACTTTACCAATTAGAAGTCGATACCCTCGTCAAGTCTGGCAAAAAGATCAATGCACTAGAAAAAGCCGAATCGCGGAAAAACTTTTGCCTGCAATGGATGCGCGCAGGTTCGCCAAACCGCACCGATAGCCCAACTTATCCGCAAATCCGAGACTTGCTGGCAAACAACACCGCCACAGCAATAATTTACTGGCATCTCAGCCCAGTTTCCCTGACAGCTTTTATCATTACCCCAGACAACTTTCAAACAATCTCCACACCAGTCACCGATTTATCCCATGATTCCAAAAATCCGAGTTTAGAAAAATGGCTGAAAAACTGGAAAACCAACTATCAAAATTACAGCAAACTTAGCAAAGAACAAAACAAAGAATCCCATTCCTGGCGGCAATCAATGACAGCGCAATTGCAAAAACTCGCTGACATCCTCAAAATCCCCGAAATTTGCACGCACCTCACCAATATCAAAGACTTAATCTTAATTCCCCACCGCGATTTGCACCTGCTGCCACTGCACATTTTATTTTCCGATAATCTTTTCACTATCACCTATCTGCCCAGCATCCAAGTTGGGATAGACAGACTAGACAGAAAACCCTCACCTTCAATGTCTCTGCTGTTGGTAGAAAGCCCAGATCCATTACTTTTTGCTGAAATAGAAGCGCCCGCGATCGCGAATTTTTACCTTAACTGCAATACCATCCCCAGTTCACAAGCTACCAAAAACAATCTTAAAGAAGCTCTGCAACAACCTGCTGACATATTCCATTTTACAGGTCACGCCTACCACAATACAAAACAGCCGTCCCAGTCAGCCCTAATCCTGAAAAACAAACAGCCTCTAACTTCAGAAGAAATCGCCAAATTCGATTTAAAAAGCTATTATTTAGTCGGCCTTTCCGCTTGTGAAACAGGGATAACAGGAAAAGAAGAACTGATAGATGAATTTGTCGGTTTAGCCAGCAGCTTTTTAGCGGCGGGTGCTGTTTATGCCCTCAGCACTCTCTGGATAGTTGATGAGATTTCTACCGCCTTAATGATGATTCGATTCTATGAAATTCTGAACGAACAGCGTTGCCCAAATAAGTTACATCCGGCACTAGCCCTCAAAGAAACGCAAAAATGGCTCCGAACTATTACTTACAGCGAACTATCCGACTGGTATCTCGAATTGTCTGAAATAACGAAAGATAATTCCGCTTGCAGTCAAGATTTGAGAGACGAAGCTAACCTAATCCGCAGAAATGATGCTAAAATGGTGTCTCAGGAACCTCCTTATGCCGATCTCTATTACTGGGCAGGTTTCACGATTACTGGTAAAGTTAATCCCTAACTTCCCAACCCTCGACTATTATGAAAGCAACAGATATTATTCGGCTACAAGCGATCGGGGCTACTTTAGCTCAACTAGATTCATCTATTGAACTTGGCGAGTTGGAAGATAGTATTATAAGCTCTGCGATATTGGCTTTTGAAAAATTAGCCAAACAAAACACTGTTATCGACGAAATTTATACAAGAGAACGCCTCGACTTAAAAGAACAGTACCAAGCAAAATCAAAAGATAAACGCTACCAGCCGACAAGTGACAGCATTTACAGCACTGATGCTGGAAACTTAAGCCCTTCCTTTCCTCAGCCACAAGGAGAAGCGGAGAGTCCCTCTGAAATAGCTACAGCCTTTGACAATTTAATTGCATCATTTAATCAAATCAAAAGCCTGTACGCGGTTGAAAACCCCGTAGAAAGTTTTAAAATCATTATCGAACAAGAAGCGATCGCACTTTTGATTTTAGAAGCTCATTCTAAAGTGAGAGAACTATTTCCTAGCGAAAGATTAGCCTTGGAAGTCAAAACCGATCCAGAAATTGCCAATTGGCGATCGCTCTGGATTACGATCTATACTAAACTAGAAGTCGATGAAGCTTTTGATAAATTGATGATTCTTGATGATACTTGGTGGCTGGATAAGATAACTACTGTTGCCAATAGTAAATTGCATATTAGTTTGGGATTTGAGTCAAATGAGATTTGATTGGTCTGAATATTTGAATTTAGCGCAAGAATTGGCGGCAATCTCTGGCGATTCTGATAATAATGAGGCAAAATTGCGATCGGCTGTAAGTAGAGCATACTATGCAGTATTCTGCCTAGCTAGAAATTACTTGCGCGATGTTGAACAAGACTCTAGACTTTCTCGCAAAACTCCTGATATTAATGAACATCAATATGTCGCTGAAGAATTCATTTTTCATAAATCAAAAGCTAAAAAAATAATCAAAATAGGGGAGAATTTAAGCAGATTAAGGCTGTTCAGGAATAAGGCTGATTATGAAGATAGGGTGTTTACATTATCAAGCGATGTTAAAATTGCTTTGAAAACAGCTCAAAATATTATGACATCTCTGAGTGAATTAAATCGGGAAACTGAGTGATAAAAGTAGGGGCGGGTTCACCAACCATCTATGAAACCCACAAATAATTTCATAAACCCGCCCCATCCCCGCGATTATTTACATCAACATTTTACAAATAAATTCATGGTACATTTTTATTGTTGGTGGGGAGGGCGGGTTTATGAGATTGTTGCTTTTTATCATAAATGGTTGGTGAACCCGCCCCTACAAATTCGTCTGGTAACGAGTAATTTAATTAATGTCTCAGCAACCGCAAACCGCTCAATGTTACCAAAACTGTAGACCCTTCATGACCGATAACGCCGATCGGCATTGTGATATTTCCGAGAAAATTAGCTGCCAATAACAGTATAATGCAACTGAGTGCAAAAACAATGTTTTGCTTGACAACATTTTGAGCGCGGCGGCCCAAACTAATCGCATGGGCTAATTGTTCTAACTTATCTGCCATTAATACTATATCAGCAGTTTCTAAAGCCACATCGCTGCCGGAAATACCCATCGCAATGCCCACGGAAGCTTGAGCGAGGGCGGGTGCGTCGTTGATGCCGTCTCCTACCATTGCGACGGTTTGATACTGGGTTTGCAGCTTCTTAATTAGGTGCACTTTGTCTTCGGGCAAAAGTTCGGCGTACACTTCATTGATGCCTAATTGGCGGGCGATATATTGGGCGGTTTGCTCATTGTCGCCTGTCAGCATTATGATATGTTCTACGCCTAGTTTTTGCAAGCGTTTTACTGTGGCTGCTGCTTCTGGGCGGACTGTATCTGCTACTGCAATGATGCCTAAAATTTCATCGCCCTTTGCTACCCAAACAACTGTTTTGCCTTCACCTTGCAACCGATGACTGACTTCTGTTAATTCAGCAGTTGCTGCGACAAAATCGGCTTTACCAATAGTAATGATTTGATTGTTAACTTTACCGACAATTCCTTGACCAATTTTTGCTTGTACGTCGATCGCACTTGACAACGGTAACTGTTGCTGCTGGGCGGCTTGGACAATTGCTTGGGCGATCGCGTGTTCGGAATGAGCTTCTAGAGCCGCAGCCAATTGCAGAACTTCTGTTTCAGTATATCCGACTGCTGGTACAATTTGGATAACTTGGGGTTTTCCCGTGGTGAGGGTTCCAGTTTTGTCAAAGGCGATCGCCCGAACTTTACCAATTATCTCTAATTGCGCGCCACTTTTGAACAAAATCCCCTGTCTCGCCCCGTTAGCAATGCCCGACAGCAGCGCCGGCATAATCGAAGCCATCAGCGCGCAGGGAGAAGCGACTACTAAGAAAATCAGCGCCCGATAGATGGTGTCTTCCCAACTCCAGCCTAAAACAAAGGGCGGCAAAATTGCCAGCAGCAAGCCTAAACCGACAATTAATTTAGCATAACCGCGCTCGAACTTTTCCACAAACATTTGAGAAGGCGGCGATTCTGTTTGCGCTTGTTGCACCAGCCGAATCACTCGCTGAATCAAACTGCTTTCTGGAGTTTTGTGCACTTCCAATTGTAGCGCGCCCGCACCGTTAATCGTGCCTGCATAGACTTCATCGCCGGCGGTTTTTTCGACGGGCATCGATTCGCCGGTAATTGAGGCTTGATTTAATGCGCTGTAACCTTCAACAATTATCGCATCTGTGGGGATGATTTCTCCGGGCTTGACCAAAATGCGATCGCCAATTTCTAATTTTGCGATCGCAATTTCCCGTTCTCCATCGTACATTAACACCCGCGCAGTATCCGCAGTCAAGCTCATCAAACTGCGAATACTCCGTTCAGTCCGCTGCATAGCATAACCTTCTAGCGCGCCGCTAATTGCAAAGATTAAAATTAAAACAGCACCGTCAACAATTAAATGATATTCTCGCCGCCACAGCCCCAAACCTGCCGCGCCCAAAGCAGCCACAATCATCAACAAATCTACATCTAATTCATGTTCTTGAAATAGCGTAGTTAAGCCTTCGCGGGTGCTGGAATAGCCGCCGATCACGTAAGCAGCGGGCAATATTAACACGGCTAAGCCCAGCCAACCGACTTGTAGGGCGATCGAACCCAAAATTACCAGAATTCCGCACAGGGCGGCACTTAAGGCATCTGGGTGTTCTTCTGCGAGGCGCGAGAGGCGAGATATGGGGAGGGAGTTGGGAGTCATTGGGGAAATTGATTTGGTAGAATGACTCCTTTACCCTAAACCTTGACATTAGTGTCAATGTCAAGCTTTTGGCCTAAATTCCCTCCGGGTAGGGAGACGGCACTGCCGTCTCCTGTATTTCATCGAATGGCAAACCGCGATCGACTGTCGGTAAGGTCGATCGCACTTTAAACAAACTCTACCCTGGTATCTGTCCCAATCTAGCCATCAATTCATCAGCCGATAACTGAGGCAATTGTTCCAAAAACAACGTCAATTCTGCGACAGGTAAAGCCAGTAAATTAGCAACCATTGCAGGCAAACTCTCGGTAAATTCATTTAACCGCAGTGCCAAGACATTTTCTGCTAACAATCTCACCGCTTCTTGCCTTCCTGCTGCATCCACCGTGAGCATAGATATTCCCAGTAAAATCACCGTAAACTCGGCAGCAGGTATCCTGGAAACTGGAGAGAGAAACGCTATCATCAGCGAGTCTAACTCTCCAAATCTCACTCGCAGAAAGTTCTCTAAAATTAAGCGCTGTTGTTCTTGTCTTCCTTGTTCTAATCCTTGTTCTAATCCTTGCTCTAATCCTTGCTCTAATCCTTGTTCCTGTGCCGCTTGTAACTGTTCTTGAAAAAGAGGTGCGATAGTCATAATTAACTCCCGGTCTTCTGTTTCTATGGGCTGTTCTAAATCTGCTACTAAGTTTGATTGCAGTCGATACAGCAATTCTAACGCATTAGTTCGCAGGGGGTTGTCTGTAGCCAAGGCGATCAACTCGGCAACTGCTCTTTCCTGCACCTTTCCTCTGCCCAAAATCCTCAGCCACAAGGTTTCAGGAGTTTTTGGCAACTGATGGATCACCACAATTGCCGATCGCAAATATTCCCCCAAAAAATAGATTCCCGGCATCCAATTGGGTTCGTCTAGTTGTGCGCGAAACCCGTTTAACAGCGATTCTGACGCTGTGGGAGTGAGAATCCACAATTTTGGAAAATCATTTTCGTTAAGTCGAATATTGTCTCTTCTAGCTTCTCGCTCTAATTCGCTCTGAATATCAAACAATTTGCTGATGCAGCCGACAATTTCCCTGACAGTTACCGGGTTTCGTAATGGTTCAAAAATTGCCGTCGAAGTTGCTAGTCTTCCCAACAATCCCAAGTTTTCGATATGTTCTGGGACTGTGGCATTATGAGTAAAGTAAACATCGATTTCGCGCACTTCGGAAGTGACATCGCGACCGATATTGACTGTTCCTAATGGAGACAGCATCTCTTCTAGGTATTCTTTGGCAAAGCGGTCGTGAATTAATCGAGTCATTCGATTTTAGATTTTGGATTTTAGATTTTAGATTCACTGCATAAGTTGATTTTATCATGCTTTCAATCTGTATTTTAAATTATCTGTCATTGCGAGGAACGAAGCAATCGCAAAGACTTAGATTGCTTCGTTCCTCGCAATGACAATTATGAAAATTGACTCGTATCAATAATTAAACTCTCTTAAATAAGAATGTTAATCAGAAAATTTGCATAACCCCGCGTCGGACACGGCATTGCCGTTTGCCTACAGATATAGGGTACAATTTAGAATAGTTAGCCCTAGTTTTCGGAATTGGTATTATGCAGCAACAATACCTGACAATCAAACAACTTACAGACGCGGTAAAAGGCACAATTACGCCTCGGATGGTGCGGCATTATCACGCTTTGGGGCTGCTATCTCCAGCCGTGCGATCGACATCTAACTACAGACTGTACACCCGCAGCGACGTGCAAAGACTGCAAAGAATCGTCGCACTCAAGCAGCAAGGCTTTCAACTGTCTCACATCCGCAAATTGTTAGAAACAGACGCGGATGCTTCCCCAGACGCGCTGATGGCGACTCTGCAACGGCAATATCTGTCGGTAATTCAGCAGATTGTGCGCCTGCGAGAAACGGCTTGTGCCCTCGAAGGATTGCTGGGGCGGGATCTTTCGTGTCAAGCGGTGCAAGCGGGCGCACTCGCGCAATTGAGGCTGTTGGAGGCCCAAACTGAGGGACAGTTGGAACAACTTTGGGATGGTTGGGATGCGGGGGCACACACTCACCCGGAGGCGTTTGGGGAGTCGTTGCAGCATTTGTTGCCGGATTTGGGCGATCGCTCGGAAATTGAGGTAGACTTGCTTTCAAAACTGGTATTAGCCTGCGGAGATTGTTCGCTGTTGCCGTTTGTGAAGTTGAGCGAAACCGCAATTCAATCGGCGCGGGAAGCTTTGAAAAATCGGTGTCAAATCGTAGCTGATGTGCCGCCTGTTTTTGCGGCTTTGGATGGCACAAGATTGGCGCATTTGGGAACAAGTATCACAACTTTAATTGACGATCCGCACATCAATGCTGCGGCGGAAGCGGAACAGGAATTTTGGCATGGGCGCGAGTGGTTTGAAAAATTGTTGAAATTGGAAAAAGGATGTATATTAGTAGTAGGATATGCGCCGTCTGTGCTGATGGCGGTTTGTGAGGCGATCGCAAATGGGCAACTACAACCGGCTTTGGTGATTGGAATGCCGATCGGCTTCAGTCATGCTCCGGTGGCGAAACGGCGGTTAGTGCGATCGGGCATTCCTTATATTACGACTGTGGGAACTTTTGGCGGCGGGTTGTTGGCGGCGGTTGCTTTGAATGCTTTGGCTGAGTCTTTGATTGAAAAGCCGAATTGTCACTGTCATCTTAGAGCAGTTGACAGTTGACAGTTGACAGTTACATCCAACAAGAATCAAACTGTTTATTGATAGTGGATAAGCGAGTCTGTTGATGAAGTTATTAATGTCCTAAGCGATGTGGCGGTTCCTATAAGTTAAGTAAAAATGGGATTTAGATTAGTTTGGTTTCAATCTTTAATAGGGTTTAAGTTGAAATTCCTGGACGCATTTGGGCAAAAGAAACCGGGTTTTTACCTAATCTGCGGGCTGGAATGAAATATTTTCGCAAAAAACCCGGTTTCTGACTAGCTACCCAACCTCAGCGACTTGCAAAATTTCGTTAACAGGTCTGCCTCGTTTCAGTTCAACCCATTTAACCTCAATCGGTTGATAAGCGCAATAACATACTGCGATTTGCTGGTTGGTTTCGTGAGACGAAAACTGGTGGATGCGAGTCACAATCCAGTCGCCGTCTCTACCGTGAGTGATGCCATTGTCTGGGTCTTGCAGGTTGGTGTATTCTCGCACGCGATCGCCGATTTGGGGCAATTTGCCGGAAAAGTCCCATTCTTCTGTCAGCATTTCGGTTAAACCGCCGGAGGGCATTAATTTGCGTTCTCTCCAGCCTTCGGCGCTCATTGATTCGACTTTGTAAACGATCCAGGTTTCCTTGTTAGCCATAATTACCTCACTCTTGGTTGTCGTGCCAAAGATCTTGAAAAGAAGTCTGTTCGCCGTGAAAGATGCAATCGACTTCTAGTGGCAAATCTTTGTTTGTTCTAATTCTCTTCAGTTTCCAACCGTATCGGCTCTCCATTTCCCGGCATTTCTGGGGATCGGTGGCACTGTGTACGTTTTCTTGTTCTGACTGTTCTTGTTCCACTATCTTAATTACTCTTGTGACGCTGATGGGGGTTTGTTCTCAGCCAGCCATGCTTTCATGGCTTGTTCTATCAAGAGGTTGGACAAATTGCTGACCGTTCTTTTTTCCTCTTTTGCTCTCTCCTGTAAAGCCTGAAAGAGTTCTGGCTCTAAATATATGGTGGTTCTTGGCTTCTGGGTTGGCACGTCGGTAGGTTCTGTTCTAATGGGTGTTGTTCATTATTCTCCCTCTCAAGACTCTCTTTGTCATTTAAGTGCATTACCTATTAATATACTACATTACTTGCGGTCATCATGACAACTAGGAACGACAAAAAAAAATCGCCCTTAAATCAAATCACCACTTCCCCAGAGCCCCCCAAACAGTACCCGAAATTACCCCCCAAATCGCCCCCAAACCAGCCCCCACGATCGCACCCACGACAGGGGCCAACTGCACCGACACCCCACCGCTGAGGGCCGGAAATATCGCACAAACCCCCGCCCCCAACACCGCACCCGCCACAGTCCCCAAAAAACTGCCCCAAATCGAACCCAAAGCCGCACCGCTGACACCCGAAGGCTGAAACGACACCGGTAGCTTCGGCGCAAACCCGCAAACACCCAACAAACTCCCAGAAACCAAGCCCCCAACAGCACCCACACCAGCCGCCACGATCGCCACACCCACCAACAAACCCCCAAACTCGTTCACCGGCCGCATCTGCCCGTTATACTGCTGCCAAACCACCCACCCAATCCCCAGCAAAACACCAGCCACAGTCCCCAAAAACGCTCCCCAAACCGCCCCCAAAAATGCTCCCCGCCGGCCCCAAACTCTCCCGATCGGCAGCGCCAGAGGAGGCGCAAAAGCACCCCAAACACATCCCCAGACAGTACCAACCCCCGCGCCAGACAAAATCGCTTGCCCGATCGTCCTATTGTCACTAATCGCCCCAAACACCACACCGCTGATCGCAGCCAAAAAGAAAGCCCCCCAGAGACTCCCCACCAAAACTCCCCCCCACTTCCGCCAAATCTGGTTCGGCGACAAAGTAAAAATCCCCCACATCATCCCAAAAAAACTGCCCCAAATCGAACCGACAAAAATCGCCCCCAAAATCGCGCCGCCGCCCTCAGCAATTGCCGAAAAAATCCCCGCCAAAGCGGCCAAACACAAAGTCCCCCAAACACCACCCCAAGCAGCATCCTGAACAATGCGTTCCAACTTGCTAGGGGGAATCCGAGGCACCGGAGTCCGACTCCGAGAAGGAATCGGTAGCATCGGCAGTTGATAGTTGCCCATTTGGCGTGGCAGCCCCGTGGCGGGCTGTTGTCGGCGCGCTGCGGTCTCCCTCACAGGAGGCGGGGGTTGGGGCTTTTTACGCTTGGTTGTGGCGGGCTGCAAGTGCAATCCGTTGCTGACTGCGCCGCGCGAAGGAAACGGATCGCGGCCTTTGAGGAGTTTTGCCCGATCGCACCAAGGGCACCGACTCAGATGATTTCCGTATTTGTGCTGAGTGTTTTTGCTGCAAGTAATTAGAGAATCTTCCGCTTCCCGAATCGCATTCACCCAAGTTTTCGCATCCGGGCGCGCCGCCGGATTCCCGTGCCCTTCCTCAAAACAGCGGACAAACATCTGCCGCAGCCGCGGATGCAGCATCTCCAAAGGCGGCGCGGCGGGCATCGGGCGGTAGGGTATCCGCTTGGTACCGCTGGGGAAATGGCCCGATCGAATTCTCGCTTCCAAAGACGGCGGTTCGTCGCTACCGAGATAAACTCCCGAAAACGGGTGCGTACCTTCCATCAGCAATTGAAAAATTAGTACCCCCAAACCGAACAAATCGTGCTCTGGAGCTCGATCGATATCGCGGAAAGTCTGTCCCTGCAATTCCGGCGGCGTAAACTCCGGTTTCCCCACGGGACACCGATAAACGTAACCCGTATAAGGATCGCGCACTTGAAAGGAATCGGTGTCTACCAGCGTTACCAACGCCGTATCCGTCACCAGAATGTTCGACTCGTTCACGTCGCCGATGACGTAACCCCTGACGTGGAGGGCGTTTACCGCCGAGGCGAGATTTCTGGCGGTGCGGTGCAGGTAAAGATAGTTAAATAGCGGTTTTTGTTCGCGCCTGGTTTTGGGTGTATAAAAAGTGTGTACCGGCAAGGCTTTCTTGACGCGCGGCATCACAAAACCGACGATTTTTTCGCGCCCGCCGACAGTATGCAGCAAATCCAGTGGCCAAGCAATTGAAGCGTGTCCCAGTTCCGCGATCGGCGCATCCGGCGGCATACTGAACATGACAGTGAGTTTGTCGCCGTCTTCGTCTGTCGGTCTGTGGTAGATTTTTGCTACTAGGGACGAGTCTTGGGCGATCGGGTAGATGCGACCCTCACCACCGCTGGCGATCGCGCTGTTGCTGTCGATCGCAATCAGTTGTCCGCTAAATTGGCGCTGCAACTGCATAGAATTCCGTTAGGGGATAGAGGATTAGTCGATTTTAGATTTTAGATTTTGGATTTTAGATTAAAGAAAGCTACCCCACTGATAAACCCGTAATTCTATTTTATTGTGGGATGGGCATCCTGCCCGTCCTGGAAAACTCAGCAACAGGCTTTCCGGCCTGTTCCACAATAGTTCAATTTTGCAATTGTGCTTACAATCGATCGGGTTCGATTCCCATTTCTCGCAGTCTTGATTCTAAAGCTTGCGATCGCGATCGTTCTTGTTCCAGCAGCATTTCTGCCTGTTCGGCCCGCAGCCGTTCTTGTTCGGCCCGCGCCTCGGCTTGCTGTCGCAGTCGATCGATCTGAGCAAAACTCATAAACGGTTCTCCAGAGGGCCCGAACATTTCGAGTCCTGTTTCAGATAATTGAAACCGCACTCCCAGTCTCGGACTTACCCAACCCTCCATTTGTTCGATCTGTTCTAATTTTCCCTCAACCCGCAACCATCCTATCAGTTCCAATTTTTCTGGATCATACAAATAGTATTCTTCCACACCGTAGCGTTCGTAAAATTGAAATTTTTGCATCATCGGAGTCAGACGATTTCCCGGCGACCAAATTTCAAAGGCGACTTGCGGCGCAATATTATCTTCGTTCCACTGTTGGTAAGAACCTCGATATCCTTTGGGGATGCCAAAAATTGCCATCACATCTGGTGCTTGGCGTAGTTTATTATTCCCTTCCACCGGATACCAAAGCAAGTCACCTGCTACAAAAACATTCGGATCGTCTGCAAACAGCAATTCTAAATTTTCTTTAATCCAAACGATTAATCGAAACTGATCCGTATTGTTTGACATCGGTTCGCCGTTATCGTCGGGGTAGATGATCTTTGATTTTTCGGGAGATTGCAGTTGTGTAAGCATTGCTGTTTTCCCATTTTTTTGAGGAGTTGATTTTATTGTAGTCGATCGCCTGTTTCGTCTTCCAGTTCGTCAACTGCGGTTTTAATGAAATTATCCACCAGCCAGTCGCGGGTACGCGAGAAATTGCTCTCCAATTCTAGGTAATGACTGCCTAATTTTGTTTTAAAGTCTTTCGGGAAAATCTCTTTAGCCCCTAACAGATTTTTCCAACGAGTTAGCTGGCTGCTATTGCGATCGGGAAAGCGGTTGTACAGATAGTCGATCGCGATCGCATCCATCAGATCCGCCCCCAGGATTTCCCGCCGTTTTTCCTCGTTTCCCGGCGCACTTTCCGGCTGCTGAGTTAGATCGATATTTTCGCTGACAGTTGGTTCAATCAACTGCTGAATCAGCCAGTTTCCCGCACGGAAAAAATCGCGATCGAACTCCAAGTAAATCGCGCCAAACAAAGCCTCAAAACTCTCGGACAAAAATCTCTTATACTCGATTTTGTCTGTTTCTTTCCCGAGTTCACTGCGCCCACAGAGTTCGTTCAATTTGAAATTTTGTGCGAATTCTGCAAGTTTTTTCTGTTCTGCTAAACCTGTTTTTAAGGTTGAGATTGCCTCCGCATCCAGGTGGGGATATTCGCGGTACAGGTAATCGGTAACAACAGCACCGAAAATCGCTCCGCCTAGGAGTGACAGGCGTTGGTGCTTCACTTCTTGCCCGGATGGAGAGTGGTAGGAAGGGCGAGTCAAGGCGATTTCCAGCAGTTGGGTTTGCCCGAAGTCCGAAAGGTCGATCGCTACTTTGACTGCTTCAACATCTACATTTTTGCTGGTTATGTATTCTAATTCTTCTTCACAATTTCCCCACTTTTCCAACCAATCACCCCCAGCATCTTCCACATACAAATCAACAAAATCCACCCCACAATTTATCCAATCATCCTGCATTTTTCGGGCTGCTTCTAGTTCTTCTAAGACTTTTTGCAAATTGTTTTCAACGGTGCTTGTACCTTGTAATGTCATAGTATTGATTTTGATGTAATTAGTTTTTATTTCCCACAACTTCACCGCGATCCAATCCAATCTCAATTCAATTTATACCGAGTTGCTAGCTATTTCGCTCTGATTGATTGTTCGGTAAATCTTCCCGTTACTGAGGCAGGAATTACGCAGAATCTCTATCTTTCGTAGGGTGCGAATTGCACACCTTACCGCTATTGATTGCTGCGGTAAATCTTCCCGTTGCTTAGCATTTGTATCAAGTACCTGCGGCCGCAGTCTGCTCAAGCCCTCCCGGAAACACAAAATGGGAGGAAAAATCTCTAGCCTTCCCTTTGGCAGGAAGCAGTCTGATGTTTAGGTTGGTAGTATTCTCTAGAATTCTGCAATGTGCGAGTTATTCAAAATTTGTTGTTCACCGAGTGTTTAGCAGTCGAACTATTCTCAGCAGCAGATCGGGTGAATTTAGGGGAATTTGAGGTAACGACCTGCGGGCAAATTATCACTATTATATAATGCAATGTTAACTAACTGGTTCAGGAAATTTGCATCTTTCGTATCATAACTTAAAAATAGTCCTCTGTCAATCCCCCATGCTTGAAGAGTTTGTTGCCATTTTTGATATTTTTGTTCAGAAAACTCATCAGAAAGAGTAGTGACTTGAATGCAGAGGGGCTGCTGTTGGCGGTTGCTGACGATCGAATCGGTGGCCATAGAAAGATCTGCTACATAGCGATACAAAACACTGCCTTGGCGTTCGACTATCCGGGATGCGATCGCACGAATCACTATATCATCAGCCGGATCGAATTTACCGGCCTTGAGTTTTTGTTTCCAGATGTAAAACTTGCGATCGTTTTCCCTCAACCATTTAGGAAATAGATAGCTGTACCAATACCTTTCGCCTGGAGTCATTAACTCAAACGCAGCCTGTTGTTCTCTTTCCGAAGGTAGAGATTGAACCGCCAGCCAAACCTGAGAATCTCGGATAAGCTGTAGCAAAAAAGCCATCACAAATTTCTTAGCAGTTAGCGAACCGGGTTTAACATCTTTCACCCAGCGATTGATTTCATCCAATCTTCTCGCCAAACTGGGATCTATTGGATCTGCTGCGCTAATTAGGGAGTTGAGCTTATCCTTAATCTCTTGTGCTTGCAAGTGACGACCTACTGTACAGACTAAACCAGAATTGTTGACACCTCGATTTTATTATAGAACCGTGTCAAATTTTCGCCGCTCATTCAGTTGAACGGATTAGACTTGTTGCAAAATTCAGAATCGGGAATTTTTAACCGCAGATGCAACGCCGATTGACT
The DNA here is from genome assembly GCF_036702805.1 of Microcoleus sp. A006_D1. Lineage (NCBI taxonomy): Bacteria > Bacillati > Cyanobacteriota > Cyanophyceae > Oscillatoriales > Microcoleaceae > Microcoleus > Microcoleus sp. A006_D1. The sequence continues at coordinate 625,272 of NZ_JAUBVZ010000001.1, read as the reverse complement.
CAGATGGATGTTCGCTTTTGCAAGATGTCTATTTTTAATTGTGCTGTGCCTCCGAACTCGAAAAAGTTGCTAACAATAATGTTAAGTCATCATCGGTGCGTTCGGAAACGCGGGGCGATCGCAAAAATGACTCTAACTGCTGTTTCGCATCCGATTCTTCTTTCGCTTCGCCAGAAAACCGAAACAAAGGTGCAAAAAACGGCTTGTGCGGCGTGCCTTCCGGGATTTTGAGAGCTAGCATTTGCAAGCCATCGGAAAAAACAGCCAAGTGCCGCAGTTGTTCCCGCAGTACCTGAAATTGCGCTGTTTCGATCGCATTTGGCGAAACCAAAAAGATAGTTTCGTTGATATATTCGCCGCAGGGAGGTATGGTAAGGGCGATCGCATTTCCCGCACTATCACCCGCCACCGCCGCACCATCGCCAATTTGAGCAACTGCGATCAATTCCGGCGTAGCAACAACCGCAATTAAAGTGCAAGCCAAATCTCTCGCCGCCACTTCCCGGGTTGCCGCTTCTGCTTCCACAGCCGCCCGCGCGACTTGCAGAGATGCGGTAAAAAATACCTGCCATTCTTCGTCACTTTCCGGCTGCAAATCCTGTTGGCAAATCGTTTCCACAACCGCTTCCACAGCAATTTTTGCCCCCACTTCTGCCAGTGCAGCCGAGCCCGCGCCGTCAGCAACCGCTGCCACCAAAACACCGTTCGGCAAGACGCGCCAGCAGTGGGCATCTTGACAGGGTTGCGATCGTTTTTCGTGGCTTGTACCAGTCACCGATGCTGCTACAACTTGCCAATTAGATGATGAATTCTCCATTGATAACTCTTTAATTCAAAACTTCGTAAATTCAAAATGTAGGGTGCGTGATGGATACCTTACCGCTTACATGGGGAGAGGGCGGGTTTTGCCATTTTTTTAGTCATTTGTATCATAAATCCTTCGCTAAACCCGCCCCTACAAACTGCCAACTGCCAACTGCCAACTGCCAACTGCCAACTGCCAACTGCCAACTGCCAACTGCCAACTGCCAACTGCCAACTGACTAATGACTAAACAGTTCCCCATCCGGGCGGCGGTAGTGCAACTTGTTCATCAATTTTTGAGTGAGAAACTCTCTGCATACTAGCCGACAGCCAGATGAACATCTCTCGAAAATCTAATCCTCTCAATTTTACAGGCGTGCGCTCGACAATTTCTGCGAGACGAGCGATATTAGCACCTTCGACTCCGACTGCAAAAAAAGCCACGCGTTTGTTAGTTTCTTCCTGTTGAATGCGCTGTGCTGCTATTTCCACAACATCATCTGATTCGCCTTGAGGTTCGCCGTCGGTAATCATGAATACCCACGGGCGATAGTAAGTAATGCCATTGTTGCGGTATTCCGATTTGCGGGCGGCAATCAAATCTAGTGCTTGCTGAATACCTGCGCCCATGTGGGTTTGTCCTTGAGCAGTCAGCAGTGGTGTCTCGAACTGGTCGGCAGTCACAAAATCTTGCACGACTTTGATATTATTGTCAAATGAAATAATCGCGACTTCGACTCGCTTTTTAGCTAGTTCGTCTTTAATTAGGTCATTCCTAAAAACTTCCAGCCCCTCATTCAAGGCATCTATCGGTGCGCCTTGCATGGAACCGGAGGTGTCCAGCAGGAGGACGCAGGGACAGCGCGGCTCTGGATTTTCGGCAAATTCTACGGCTTCGTCTAGTCTCATGGTTCGGGGTTGACCTTGGAGTGGCTCGGTTTTTAGGTTTGTTACTTTATAGCAGAAGGAAGAAGGAAGAAGGAAGAAGGAAGAAGGAAGAAGCGATCGACCGCATGGGTTAGGAGTATTAATCACGTTCTAATCGTCTCGATCGCATTTTACCATTTCCGTGAAATATCAGCGTCAAATATCGGTGTCAAATATCAGAAGGGCGATGGCTTACGCCCCGCTACGCTACGATCTTGTGTTCATCCGCGTGCATCCGCGTGCATCTGCGGTCAAAAAAACAAATTCATTCCTGTCTGTGGTAACATAGGTTGATAGTATTCCTGCAAAATAAGGGTAAATCTTATGATTGCAACAGTCACACCAAAAATCACCTTTGACCAATTCCTTGTAGAATGTCCAGAAGATGGACTCTATGAACTGGTAAATGGAGAAATTGTAGAGATGAATGCCACAAGAAATCATTATGATGTTGCTAATTTCATGTTATTTGACTTCAATGATGAAATTCGGCGACTAAATTTGAATTATGTAGTCAACATTACAGCCGTTATCAGAACTGTAAATAAAGCTGGAGTAGAACAAGGGAGGAGACCGGATGTCAGTGTAATCGATCGCGATTTATGGCGATCTAACCGTTCTGCTTATGCTGCTTTGCGAGAACCAATTCAATTGGCAGTCGAAGTAACATCAACAAATTGGGATGACGATTACATTGATAAATTGGACGAGTATCAGCGCCTCGGAATTCCTGAGTATTGGATTGTCGATTATTTAGCAATTGGCAGTAGAGACTTTCTGGGAAATCCCAAAGTTCCAACTATATTTGTCCACCTTTTGGATGCAGACGGTAACTATCAAACAACTGCATTTAAGGGCAGTGATAGAATTGTGTCGCGGACTTTTCCAGAATTGACGCTGACAGCCGAACAGGTGATGAATGTTTAAATTAGGTTAATGGAGCTAACTCTGTTATTATATATGAAAAATTACTAAAAACATGAAATCTATTTCCGAACAAAAAGCTATTAGTCCTTGGAATTACAAACCTTGGTGGTGTCAGCCTTGGTCGATTCTTTTGACTGGTACGAGTCTAATTTCAGGTAGTTGGTTTTTGCTAAAAACTGTTTGGATAACTGTTTTAGTCGCGATTCCTTTATTAGCTTGGATGGGATTTTTCTTATTGCTTTGGCCGAGATTGATGCTGTCTAGCGGTGCTTTAGATTCTCATTCAGATTAAGTTTTGAATGGTGCGTAGTTTGTAGGATGCGCACTGCGCACCGGTTGAATTTGTAACCCACATTTAACACCGATTGACTTTCTGTGGGTGTGCACCGCGCACGGGTTGATTTTACAACCCACATTTCAAACCAGTTGAATTTGTCGCAGTGCACACCCTACTCAACCGGTGCGCAATGCACACCCTACAGTGGGTAAGGTGCGCAGTGCGCACCCTACAATAATCCTACATTTGCGGGTAATAGTCTTGAATTGCTTTCACTTCCATCGGGTGAGATTTGAGCGATCGAATTCCCGCTGCTGTCGCCTTGGCACCGGCTATTGTGGTAATAATCGGGATTTTGTAAGTCAAAGCTGTGCGGCGGATAAAGATTCCGTCAGCGCGGGATTCTTCGCCGGAAGGTGTGGTAATAATTAGTTGGATATTCTCATTCTTGATCGAATCCAATAAATTTGGCCGCCCTTCATGCAGCTTCAATACCAAATCTACCTCTAAACCTTGCTCTAGCAAAACTTTGCGTGTCCCGTGGGTTGCTACTATTTTGAAACCCAATTCCAAGAATTCCTTGATAACTGGGACTACTGCTAGTTTATCCCGATCGCGCATCGAAACCAGCACAGTTCCCGACAGCGGCATCACTTGGCCTGCACCGAGTTGAGCTTTGGCGAAGGCTTTGCCAAAATCTGTGTCGATTCCCATGACTTCGCCAGTCGATCGCATTTCCGGCCCTAGCAATGTATCAGTTCCTGGGAACTTAGCAAATGGTAGCACAGCCTCTTTCACGGAAACGTGAATTGGTACAATCTCCTTGGTAAAACCTAAAGCTTCGAGAGTTTGGCCCGACATGACTCGCGACGCCATTTTTGCCAGGGGAACCCCAATCGCCTTGGACACAAAAGGTACTGTTCGAGAAGCGCGCGGGTTAGCTTCCAAAATGAAAACTTCCTCCCCTTGAACGGCAAATTGAATGTTCATCAACCCGATGACTTTCAGCGATTTTGCTAACTCTATAGTCCAGCGGCGGATTGTGACTAAAGCTGCGTCGGGAAGCGTTTGGTAAGGGATGGAACAAGCCGAGTCGCCGGAGTGGATACCCGCTTCTTCGATGTGTTCCATAATACCACCGATTGTGACATTGCCAGTCGCATCGGCGATCGCATCTACATCAACCTCGATCGCATTTTCCAAGAACTTGTCAATTAAAATCGGATGATCCGGTTCTACCAGCACCGCGTAGGTCATGTAACGTTCCAATTCTGTATCGGAATAAACAATTTCCATGCCGCGTCCGCCCAACACGTAACTAGGCCGCACCACCACCGGATAACCGATCCGTTGAGCTACGATCAAAGCATCCTCATAACTGCGCGCCAAACCGTTAGCTGCTTGCTGAATATCCAACTCCCGCAGAATCTTTTCAAATCGTTCCCTGTCTTCAGCACTATCAATTGAATCCGGTGAAGTTCCCCAGATTTTTGTTTGTACGTCAGGATGATTTTCGAGAGCCTTTTGTAAAGGAATCGCCAATTTAAGCGGTGTTTGTCCGCCAAATTGAATGATTACTCCCTCGGGATTTTCCGCCTCGATGATGTTGAGAACATCCTCTTTTGTTAGCGGTTCAAAATACAGGCGATCGCTCGTATCGTAATCTGTCGAAACCGTCTCCGGGTTCGAGTTGACCATAATTGTCTCAAACCCATCTTCCCCGAGGGAATAAGCAGCGTGACAGCAACAATAATCAAACTCAATCCCCTGTCCGATTCGGTTCGGGCCGCCACCTAGAATCATCACTTTGCGCTTAGTAGAAGGCAAAACTTCCGACTCTGGGGCGAGACTGTGACCGACTGGCGAAATCTTCTTTTCTTCATCCCCCAAGTCCCAAATTGCTGCTCCCGCTTCGTAGGTGGAATAGTAATAAGGTGTAAACGCTTCAAATTCAGCGGCACAGGTATCAACTGTTTTGTAAATCGGTATTACACCCAACTGTTTGCGGTAAGCGCGGACTTCATCTTCTGATGTTTTGGTGGCGTAAGCAATTTGCCGATCGCTAAATCCCAACTGCTTTACTTCAAACATTGTGTCTTTTGTCAACTGCTTGAGCGCAGTCCGTTTCAAGAACTTCTCGGCTTCCAGCAATTCCTGCATTTTATCCAAAAACCAGGGATCAATTGCTGTGAGCTCGAAGATTTCTTCCACCGACATTCCCATCATCATCGCGTGGCGAGCTGTAAAAATGCGATCGGGATTTGGTGTACGCAATCCAGCGCGAATTTGTTCCAAACTAGGCAATTTTTCCGGTTTGTCGCACCCGAAACCTGCGCGGCCAGTTTCCAATCCCCGCAGCGCTTTTTGGAAAGATTCGTTGAAGGTTCGCCCGATCGCCATTACCTCTCCTACTGACTTCATTTGCGTCGTCAGAGTCGGTTCGGAACCGGGGAACTTTTCAAAAGCAAATCGGGGAATCTTCGTCACCACGTAGTCAATTGTCGGTTCAAAAGACGCCGGAGTTTTCTTGGTGATATCGTTGGAAATTTCGTCTAGGGTGTAACCTACCGCTAATTTTGCCGCCATTTTGGCAATGGGGAAACCGGTTGCTTTCGAGGCCAAGGCGGAGGAACGAGAAACCCGGGGATTCATTTCAATGACAATGAAATCGCCGTTGACTGGATTCACCGCAAATTGAATATTGGAACCGCCGGTTTCAACTCCGATTTCGCGGATGATTTTAATCGAAGCATCCCGCAGGCGCTGATATTCTTTGTCTGTCAGAGTTTGGGCTGGTGCGACGGTAATCGAATCGCCCGTGTGCACGCCCATTGGGTCAAGATTCTCGATCGAACAAATAATCACTACATTATCTGCCAAATCGCGCATCACTTCCAGTTCGTACTCTTTCCAACCAATCAAAGATTGTTCGATCAAGATTTGCGACACCGGACTGGCGTCAACGCCACCTTGTGCCATTTCTTCAAACTCTTCTTGATTGTAAGAAATGCCGCCTCCCGTGCCGCCCATTGTAAAAGCAGGACGAATAATTAACGGATAACTGCCGATTTGGTGACCGATTGCTTTGGCTTCGTCGAGATTGTTGGCAATTCCCGAAGGGCAAACGGCGACACCAATTCGTGCCATCGCTTCCTTAAATAACAGTCGGTCTTCTGCCATTTCAATTGCTGGCAATTTAGCACCAATCAACTCAACGTTGTACTTTTCCAAAACGCCATTTTTAGCGAGTGCAACTGCTAAATTGAGCGCCGTTTGACCGCCCATTGTCGGCAAAATTGCTTGAGGTCTTTCTTTAGCAATGATTTGTTCGAGGATGGCCGGCGTTAGAGGTTCGATGTAAATGCGATCGGCAGTTTCTGGATCGGTCATAATCGTTGCAGGGTTGGAATTCACCAGCACTACTTCATAACCTTCTTCTCGCAAAGCTTTGCAAGCTTGCGTCCCCGAATAGTCAAACTCGCACGCTTGGCCGATAACAATTGGGCCGGAACCAATGAGAAGAATCTTTTTTAAGTCTTGACGACGGGGCATAGGTTCGTAATTGGTAATTGGACAAGATTAACGATAAATTTGACATTTTGCACCAATTTGGACGAGTCGGAGCCTGAAACTGGCAACTTTCGCAGCTAGGGGAAGCCCCGCCCCGAAGAGTTCGATCGCAAAATGGTGCAACATATCATCAAGTCCAAACTATTTTAATTGTTGTTGGTAATATCGTGTTGTAAAATACAAATCCGCTGGTAAAATGCTTTGAGCGTTCCGCCGCTGCTGGCTTAACCCGATTTACAAGGCTTCTGAGTCGATCGTACACTCTGCTCTACACCAGATAAATATTTTTTATGGCGAAACAGGCAGGATGCCTGTTCCACCACAGATGAATTTGCTTGATGGGCAGGCATCAGGGCCTCCCCTCAAGCAAATATCGGGAATACAGGCATCGTGCCTCAACTTACACCAGTTGCATTAGTTTTTGGAACTGGTATCAATCGAAAATCGTAAATCGTCTTACCTTTGTCGATTTTTCAGGTAGCTCTTAATTTTTGTTGTCGGTTCCATCAGCCACGGCTCCCATCTTTTGTATTTTACCTTTAGCCTCGAAAGCCAATCAGAATTATTTTTAATTCGGCTCAGTTCGTCCTTAAACGGTGTCTGAGACAACATCTCCAGCCATAATTTATTAGGCTGCGGGCTTTGCCAAGGTTTCGGACTGGAGATAAAGTGCATCACTCTGGTGGACGTATCCTCCGTATCGGGATTGTTCCATATCTGCTCTAATTGCTTCCACCTTCCCGCCAAAACCGAATTTGACGTTCCCTGGTCGCAATCGCACCAAAGGTTTACTCTAGCGTTGTCGAGCATTTTTTCTGAAAGTTTTTCTGACTCCCAAAGCTTCAGATTGAAAACTAAAAGACCTGCATTGAAATAAGGCTTTTTATCGGCCGGATTGTTCGGATTTCCCCAGACATTGAGCGCTGCTGCTACGGGCATTCCTTCAAAGTCTAAGTTCCACAGCGGCTCTAAACTACCCAGAACAATCATGTCGCTGTCGAGCCAAATCAGCCTGTCTTTTGCCTTAGTATATTTCTCCGGTTCCAATCTCGCGTAAGTCAGCTTAGAACCCGACAGGGACAGCAATCCCCCGTAATTCGGTTTAACTTCTTCCCATTCAATCTCGTATTTGCAGCACTTCTGCAACTTTTCCCTTTGCTGTGTATTTATACCTGTTGAGACCACAGTAATGTTGACGGGCAAATTCGGATCTTCAGTAATATTGAGTTCTATGGACTTCAGCAGCGCTGCTATCCCCAAAATGTAATTGTGATCGCCAATAATGGATACGTTCATTCCACTCATTGATTAAAGTGTATATAAAATAACCCTACCATAATTTTTTGTGAAGTCAAAGCCGATCGCCAGTTAAGAGAACTTGTGCAAAAACCGAGTTTCTGCACAAGCCCTAAAATTTAACAATCCAACGGCTATTTCCGGCGCTGGGAGCGCCACAGAATTGGCTGTAACAGCCTAATTTGTAAGCTTTTGGCGGCGGTTGGCGGCGAATCAGGACACTGACAACTTGCCCCGGCCCGGCGGTCGGCTGCGGGCGACGACCATCGCCGACGGCAGCAAATCCCAGCCGATAAAAAGTGTGTATAGTTTGTAACACCGCTGTGCGGGAACCGACAACCGATATCCGCACGACTTCTGGTTGGGATACTGCACAGCCGTCATATCGATTTAAGATTTTGGATTTTAGATTTTAGATTGTCCTGAAAGTTTAATCGGCGCAGCCTACAAGTTTATGCGATTGCAACGCCCGCGCCAGCTCGCAATGACATACAACTCTCCCTATCTCCACTCTCTCCCCTCTCCCTCTCCTCCCTTCTCCCTCAACTCAATCCAACCTACTAGATGAGGGAATGCGCCGAGGATCGGGTAAAATATGAAATCGTTCTAAAACCTTAAAATCAAAAATCTCAAATACCCATATGCCTAGAACTCCCAGCGAATATTCCGTGCACCTGCTGATTGATGGCGGCCACCGCGAAGAAATCCGTTTTGCAACCCTGGCAGAATTTCAACAGTGGTATAAAACTCTGGTTCCCAAACAAGATTCGTCAGAATTTGTCAATGTCCCGATCAAAAATATTCAAGGCGAATACATGGTAATTCGGCCTACCAGCATTCTCGGAATTCGCGTAGAACCGATATTTAGTTCTAGCATCGATCGCTATGATGAATGATCGATCAGGAAAGTTATCAATTGAGTAGGAAAGATTGTAAATTGAGTAAGATTTTTCGTTATCAGCTATTGGCGATCGCCTGTTGCGTTTTGGCGATCGCATTTTCGGTGCCCGCGATCGCAATTCCGGCGCTGCAACCCATTAGTGTAAATCAATTACAACCGAGTGAGTTGGAGTCGATCGCCTTTGACGCTCAAATCTGGGGCGAAAATGGCAAACCGGGCGATAAGCAATTGCTGTTAAAGTCGATCGACTACAGCCTCGGCTATCTTAACTCCCAAGCGGCTGCTAGTGCTTACAGTCGCTATCCGGTAGCAGGTATTACGCGCGATCGAGTTCGGCGATCGCTCGATCGATTCCGGCAATTAGTTGTCAGTTCTACAACTCCAGCACAACTCCAGGAATCTGTCAAGCGGGAATTTGTTTTTTACAAGTCGATCGGCAAAGACAACAAAGGAACAGTTGCATTTACGGGTTATTTCGAGCCGACTTATCCGGCCTCTCGCACACCTAATTCCGAATACCGTTACCCCCTGTACAGAGTGCCGCCAAACATGGGTTCTTGGGCGAAACCTCACCCGACTAGACTGGATTTGGAAGGTGCGGATGCTTTGCAGGGAAGTAAAGGATTGCTGCGGGGATTAGAATTAGTCTGGTTGCGCGATCGATTCCAAGCATTTCTCGTACACGTCCAAGGTTCCGCGAAGTTGCAGCTAACAGACGGCGGCGTAATGACAGTGGGTTTTGCGGGGAAAACCAGTCAGAGTTATACAGGAGTCGGGCGAGAATTAGTTAAGGACGGCAAGTTTACTTTAGAACAGCTAACATTGCCCAAACTAACGGAATATTTTACCAATTTTCCCGCAGATATGGACAAGTATTTGCCGAAGAATCAAAGCTTTGTGTTCTTCCGGGATACTAACGGAGCACCTGCTACGGGAAGCATTGGAGTGCCTGTAACTGCCGAAAGGTCGATCGCCACCGATAAAGTGTTAATGCCCCCCGGCGCGCTAGCATTAATTAGCACGAAACTGCCCTATCCCAATGCGGCGGGAAAACTCGAACAAAATGCCGTGAATCGGTTTGTTTTGGATCAAGATACGGGCGGTGCAATTAAAGGCGCGGGCAGAGTTGACGTATTTATGGGCACGGGAAACCTGGCGGGCGATCGGGCTGGTTATATCAACTCTACTGGAGAACTGTATTATCCGCTATTGAAGTAGAGTGATTCTAGGACAAAATCTTGTAATTGCGATCGCGATCACGGGGCGGGTTCACCGAAATTTATGTCATCAAATTGCATAACTCAAAAACCCGCCGCATCCCATCGCAAAACCCCAAAAACTTTTGTCCTAGTATCCAGTAGCACAGAATGCTGCCCAATACTTGGGATGACTAAACGGCTGTTCCTCTGTCGATGCCATTAACCACAGTTCCACGCGTTGCCCAGATTTTTTATCTAAATTTAAGGATTTAACCCAAACTCCAAAATCCTCCTTGCTGACTGCGCGCATCCAGTTTTGGGACGCGTTCAAAGCGACTGCTACTGAAACTTTCGGTAGCAATTCCTGATAAAATTTTATCATTAAAATCGCCGTCGCAAAATCATCGACCGACCACAATGTGCTCACAACATTCATACTCCCAGCATACAAGAAGCCGCTGGGTAAACCAATGTATTCATCAGTCATTTCTGTTGAACTGGTTAACCCGGTTTCGCAGGCGGAGAGTGTCACGAGATTGCACTTGCTTAACTCTAAATCGGCAAATATTTCTCGCAAAGTTAGGCATTTTTCCGGGATGGCTTTTCGCCCACTTCGCATTGTCACATAGCGCGGTGATTCAAGCCCCCTCTCTTGAAGCCCCCCCTTACCAAGGGGGGGTTGGGGGGGGTTAATTTCCTCTTGAAGCCCCCCCTTACCAAGGGGGGGTTGGGGGGGGTTAATTTCCGAGACCGATTCGATGGAATCGGCTAGGGCTAGAAGGGACAGCAGCGGATAGTCAAAGTTAAAGACTCCGTGACAGGAAAAGTGGATGTAGCTGGCATTGGAGAGGTTTTTGAGGTTTTCGTTGAAGGCGATTTTTGTGGCTTGTTGTTTGATTAAAATGTCATGGGTATCGAATTTTTGTTTGATTATTTGTACTTCCATGTCGGCGTTCGATAAATCTTCGGTAGGATTCTGAATCGCAAATAATGGCTGAAGTTCGGGGGCGGGAGATGTGCGGGTTTTGATGCGGTTTTGTACGAGTTCGAGTAGTTGCAAACTGGGGGCGTATTTCACGCCGCTGGGGAAGCAGTCTAGGAGGTTTCCGCGAAACAACATTGTTTCTTGGGTGAACCGGGTTTGTGATGTGAATGGTAGGGCGTGGAGGGGGAATAGGTGCAGGTAGCGATGGGGTACTAATATTAGTTGGCGGCAATGATTGGGGATTTTGGCGACTATCTCGTTGAGGCGCAAGATTTCGGAGAGTTTGTGCAGTTTGGCGGATAGGGTTTGTTGCCAGATTTTTTGTTTGGCTTTGTCGCGGTATTCGTTGAGATAGTCGTTTTTCCAGGTTTCTAATTCGGCTAATTCGGTGGCGGTAATTTGTACTAAGTCTATTTTGTCGCGGGTGATGATGAAGGCTGATCCTCCCCAGTCTTGGTTGTTAAATTTGGGGTTGCCGATGTACCATTCTACAATTGCTGTTTCTGTATCTAATGTTTGCTGGAATTCGGCGATGTTTATGGGTTCGACTTTTTGAGTTAGGGCGAATTCGGGTTCTCGCTGTTTTATCTGTTTCAGCAATTGTTCTAATTGCTGCAATGTTGTTGCTAATTTGTCTTTTTCTTGTTGAAATGATTCGGGGCTGAGACTGCGGGTTTGAGTTGGGCGTTGTGTGTCGGAGTCTTCGGAAACTCCCTTGCTAAGGGTGGGAGAAAGAGTGGGAGAGGATGATTCTGTTTCTAGGAATTGTTGGGAGGCGGCGATTTGGCTGCGTAGGTTTCTGAGTTGTTGTTTCTCGGATTCTGTGGCGGTTTTGGGATAGATTTCGCTGTTGGCGAAGAGTTCGACTAGGTAGCGGGATTTGCTGCGTTCTACGGTTTGGACTGCTTTGTGATATTGTTGGTGGTTGATGCAGGATTGCATCATTTTTTCGTAGATGTTGAGGTTTTCTTCTATTAGTTGTCGTTTGCGGGTTTGGGATGTTACCCACTCGCGGGTTTGTTCGACTGCTTCGATGGCTTTTTCGTAGCCGAAGATGGCTGTTTCCCACAAACTTTCGTTAAATCCTAAATCGCCTAAGTTCTGCCCACTCCGTAGACAGTCAAGGGGTAAGGTGGTAGGAGTGCAAACTTCTAAAGCAGCTTTATGACATTTAATCGCCCTTTCTAAATTATCACCCCTGTCTCCCTGGATTCTCTCACTGTAAGCAGTTGCCAAATTATTTTGAGTCATTGCCCAATCTTGGGGAAAAGCTTGGCGGGTACAAACTTGTAAAGCAGCTTCATAAAAGGCGATCGCCCTTTCTAAATTATCACCCCTGTCTCCCTTGATTCTGTCACAGTAAGCACTTGCCAAATTATTTTGAGTTGTTGCCCAATCTTCGGGAAAAGCTGCGCGGGTGCGAACTTGTAAAGCTGCTTCATAAAATGCGATCGCCCTTTCTAAATTATCACCCCTGTCTCCCTTGATTCTGTCTGAGTAAGCAATTGCCAAATTATTTTGAGTCATTGCCCAATATTGGGGAAAAGCATCGCGGGTGTAAACTTGTAAAGCAGCTTCAAAAAATACGATTGCCATTTCTATATTCTCTCCCCTGTCTCCCTTGATTCTGTCACTGTAAGCAATTGCCAAATTATTTTGAGTCCCTGCCCAATCTTGGGGAAAAGCTTGGCGGGTGTAAACTTGTAAAGCAGCTTCATAAAATGCGATCGCCTTTTCTAGATTATCCTGCCTTTCTCCTTTGATTCTGTTACTGTAAGCAGTTGCTAAATTACTTTGAATATCTCCCCACTTTTCGGGATCATCATATCTGTTAAAAATTTTCAGTACCACATCGTAGCCTGCAATGGCAATTTCCATATTGCTGCTTTTGCTACCCAGTGGAAACTCTTGAATCAAGTTACTGAAGTTAAAAATCTTAATAATAATAACTCTAGCTTGGCGGATTTTTTTTTCTGCTATGATTTTAGTTGCCCACTTCCGTAAAAATTCCGCAAAGTCATCATCGATCCGTTTTCCCTTGGATTTCAAGATGGCGATTTGTGCTTCCTTGTTCGGGGAGTCTATCAGGGATTCGATCAGGTCGAAATAGGTTTGTTTTTTGCTTTTCATTGCACCACCCATGTTTGAGATATTTTACATTTTTTGCTGCGGGAAAACAAGGGGTTTTTGGGTGGGTTTCTGGGGCTCAAGAAACCGGGTTTTTATGGAGATTTAGGGTTATTTGCAAGTATTTGGGAGAAAAACCCGGTTTCTGGGTGGGTGGCTGGGCTCTGGGATAGACTTCTGTTTACCGCCGAGGCCAGATCCCCCCTTAGCTTGCCCCCTACTCCCCCTTAAAGAAGGGGGACAAGATTCCGATCAAAGTCCCCCTTCTTAAGGGGGATTTAGGGGGATCTGGCCACCGCTATAAACGAGAGATAAAAAGAGTTTTAGTCTCCTACACAAACCCAGACTAACCCAACCCTTCAACCAACAAATTGCGAGCACTTTCCAACGCTTCCTGCAACTTACTAGCATCGCGTCCCCCAGCCTGCGCCAAATTAGGCCGCCCGCCGCCTTTACCGCCGCAAAGTTGAGCAATTCCCCCAATAAACTTGCCAGCTTGCAATCCTTTCTTATTGACTTCAGGACTAAAAGCAGCTACCAAACTCACCTTATCCACATCAGCAACCGAAGCCAAAATAACCGCAGCATTTCCTAATTTTTGCTGCAATCTTTCCGCCGCAGTTTTCAGCGCTTCTGCATCGACATCACCCAATTGAGCTACAATGATTTTGAATTCACCGATCGCCTCAGCCGCATTTAACAACTGGTCAGATTTCGCGATCGCCAATTCCGACTTCACAGCCGCCAACTGCTTCAGAGTATCCTTCAACTCATTCTGCAAATTAGTAATCCGGTTGGGTAACTCTTCCGGCTTCGCCTTAAATCGATCGCCCAAATCGCGCACAACCCTGTCACGCACATTCAAATAATCCAACACAGCCTGGCCCGAAACCGCCTCAATCCGGCGAGTACCAGCCGCAACCCCAGCCTCCGAAACAATCTTAAACAGCCCGATTTCAGCCGTATTGCTGACGTGAGTCCCCCCGCACAATTCCATAGAAACGCCGGGAAAGTCGATAACTCGCACCACGTCGCCGTACTTCTCGCCAAACATCGCTGTAGCGCCTTTTTCCCTCGCTTGGGCGATCGGCATTTCAGCAACTTCCGCAGCGTGGGCTTCCGCAATCCAACTATTAACTAAATCCTCAATTTTCTCCAACTCTTCTGCTGTCACAGCGCGGGGAGAATTGAAATCAAACCGCAATCTTTCCGTCGATACCAGGGAACCAGCTTGGGAAATTGAATCATCCACAATTTTTCGCAAAGCTGACTGTAATAAGTGAGTTGCTGTGTGGTTGGCTTGAATTCGGCGGCGGCCGCTATTGTCAATTTTCGCAGTCAAACTATCGCCAACTTTCAACGTTCCCCGTTCCACTAAGCCGAAATGCACGAAGAAATCCGACTCTTTCTTCACATCATCAACTCTCACCAACAAACTCTGACCATTCTCTCCGCTTTGCAAATAACCTTTATCCCCAAGTTGTCCGCCGGATTCTGCATAAAACGGCGTTTGGTTCAACACAATTTGTACCTCGGTTCCCGCCTCTGCTGATTCCACAGCTTGGCCGTCAACTAAGATAACTTTTATCTCAGCTAAACTCGACAATGCAGCATAACCAACAAACTCAGTTCCTTGGATAGTCTCAGCCAACTTATCCAATGAACCCTGCACCGTCAAATCGATAGTTTGATGAGCTTCTTTGGCGCGAGTTTGCTGTTCCTTCATCGCGACTTCAAAGCCTTCTAAGTCAACAGTAATTCCCTGTTCTTCAGCAATTTCTTGAGTTAGTTCTAAGGGGAAACCGTAGGTATCGTAAAGCGTGAAAGCATCTTGTCCGCTGATTTGTTGGTTGGCTTGCTGTTTTGTGCGATCGACAATTTCCTCCAACAGCTTCTCTCCCCGTTCCAAAGTCTTGAGAAACTGGGCTTCTTCCCTTGCCAATTCCGCCTTAATTTGAGCTTCCCGCGATCGCACGTTCGGATAAGCAGCTTCCGAAAGGGCGATCGCACTTTCAGCCACCCGCACCGTAAATTCACCCTGAATCCCAATCAGCCGCCCGTGGCGCACCACCCGCCGAATCAAGCGGCGCAAAATGTAACCGCGACCAACATTCGACGCGCGAATTTCGTCTGCAATCATGTGTACCACAGCCCGAATATGATCGCCAATTACTTTCAGCGAAACCTTGACATTTTCATCACTATTATGGTAATCAATTCCGGCAATTTCAGCCGCCGATTGGACGATCGGAAAAATCAAATCTGTTTCGTAATTGTTAGGGACTTTCTGGAGGATTTGCGCCATCCGTTCCAATCCCATCCCAGTATCAATATTTTGATTTTGCAGCGGTGTTAAATTGCCCTCTGCATCCTTATTGTACTGCATGAAAACCAGGTTATAAAATTCAATAAACCTGCTATCATCTTCGAGGTCAATATTATCGCCTCTTTCCGGGTGGAAATCGTAATAAATCTCAGAACACGGGCCGCAGGGGCCTGTCGGGCCAGATTGCCAGAAATTGTCTGCTTCTCCCATGCGTTGAATGCGATCGCCCGGAATCCCAATTTCATCGCGCCAAATCGCAAAAGCCTCGTCATCTTCGCGAAAAACGCTAACAACTAAATTGGATGCTGGTAAACCGAAAACTTGCGTAGAAAGTTCCCAAGCCCAGGCGATCGCCTGTTTCTTGAAATAATCCCCAAAACTGAAATTACCCAACATCTCAAAAAACGTGTGGTGGCGGGCGGTGCGGCCGACGTTTTCGATGTCGTTGGTGCGGATGCACTTTTGCGAAGTCGTGGCGCGCGGTGATTCTGCGGTGCGCTGTCCGAGAAATATCGGCTTAAATTGTAGCATTCCGGCGATCGTCAGCAACACTGTCGGATCTTCGGGCACCAAAGAAGCGCTCGGCAATATTTTATGTCCCCGTTGGGAATAAAATTGGAGGAAGGTTTCGCGGATTTCGCTACCACTGAGAAACTTAGGAGAAATAGACATGACAAAAATTGTTAAGTATGTAAGGATGTAGCAACAATAGAATTTATAGTCCTGGACGCACGGGTGTCCAGAAACCGGGTTTTTCAACCAGAATACTTGCTTAAAATCCTCAATCTCGGTGAAAAAACCCGGTTTCTTTGTTCGGAGTGCGTGAGTCCTAACTTACATCTATGTGGATATTCATATCATTATACTTAGTAATGTAAAGACCCATCAAGTTTTGCAAATTGTGCTTTACTCCTCCCAAAGCTCGTGCTAACTTAATAATAGACACCGAGACGTAAAACACAGGAGGTCGCCATATTTAGAAACAAAGTTCGAGGATATAGGCATGGTGTCTCCGGTCTAGATTCCGAGGCGCGGCAGAAATTAACCGAGCACAACTTGGAATAGTGGCAACGCTGCGATCGCGCAGTCAAGCCAAACCGCAGTCGAGTCAGACTTATTGTGCTTGCGGATTAAAAGTAAAGCTGCACAAGTTGTAAACCCTAGTAAGTAATTGTTCTTTACCGGAAACACATCTCGTTTGTTAGAAAAAACAAAGCTCTCATATTATTGGGCCTGGTCATTGTCGATCGGGCCCTACGCTTTTTTGTAGGGAAAGAGGGGGAGACGGGGAGAGAGGGAGACGGGGAGACGGGGAGACGGTTTGATCTCTACTCTTCAGTCCGCGGAGGCGGACTTCGTTTGTCTAGGCGCGGTTTCAACCGCCGACTTAGGCGGACTTCGTTCCACTTTTTGCCGTGGCCAGGCCCTCTGGCCCACCGGCACTGTCAATATGGGATATCATAGAAAAATCTGTACAAAACATTAAAACCTACGTCGCTGACTGCGAGACAGTCTACAATTGATCAGCTTGCTGCAACGCAAGGATAGCAAACCGCTATTTTGGGGAGCCTCATTGTGGCTCTGATGATTGCCTCCAAGAACCTGAATTTCAGGAGATTTAGAGTGAAATTTCTCAAGAATCTCATCCCCGACGAAGGGGTGAGAGTGTCTAACAGTCAAGCTGTGCCAAGTCAAAAAGCCCATGTATCCGACAACTGTCACCAATCACAGTAAAAGTCGCCAGCACGTCTTTTAGCCTTGTTCAAACGGTTCGACTAGCAGTTTAACAAAAAATATAGTACACTTCTTAAACTCACAATTTTCGGAGATTCGAGGTAAAATCATGGCCGAAATAACCAAAGAAGAAATGCGCGAACGGCTGGGAAATATTGACCAGATTCGCGATATAATTTTCGGGGCGCAGCTTAGAGAATACGACAATCGTTTCGACAAAATAGATTCCGAGATCTCGATGATGCAGCAAGATATGCAGGCTCGCATCGAACAGGTAAAAACAGTTCTGTCCACAGAAATGAGGGCGGCAGTTGATTCCTTTGAAAAGAAAGTTAAATCCCTCACCTTAAACACGCAAGAAGAAAGCGCCGACCTGCGGCAGCAAATCGATCGCGTTAACCGCAAATTCTCCAGCAGCATGGAAGCCCTCGACGAGGCTATAGACAATCAAACCAGTTCACTTCGCGACGAACTCTCCCAAACCAGAGAGCGACTATCTGAAGAAACCCGCACTTTGAAAACACAGGTTTTTGAAGAGCTAGATCGCCGCTTTTCTATGCTCAGAGATGTTAAAGTTTCTAGAGACGACATGGCAGAAATTCTGTTTGAACTCGGCATGAGGCTCAAAGGAACAGAATTTGTACCCGAACTTAAAGGCGTTGCGGATAATAAGTTAAATACCGAATTTCTGTTGCCGGAGCGCCACAATCACGGATAATAACGCATGGCTTTACCGAAAGAAAATCCGGAAGTTGAAGATCAGCTAGAGGGTTTTGTTTCTCAACCTGACGAGTCTGCTGCCGATGCAGCAACCCAGCTAGAACCCTTGCTGAATCTGTTAGTCGATCTCAAAATTATTGCTGGTTCAAAACAGCAAAATCCAGAGCCAGAAAGTCACAGCAGCAGCAACAACAATCAAGCTGGGGCCCTCGGCGGGTTGATGGATTTGTTAGGTATTTCTTCAGCAGAGCAAGAGGAAATTGCAGCCGTCCTGCCGCCAGAAACAGGCTCTCGCCCACCGGAGTTTACTGATTCTCCGGCGGTTGCACGCGAGCCCAAAAGTAGGCTCTTCCCTACTCAAAAACTCAACAGTTCTGAACTGGAAAGAAACTATTCCTCAGCTAAAACTATCAATATTTCCGCAGATGTTTCGGATGTTGAGCAAGAATTGCCACCGATATCAGAAGCATCGCCTGACTTGACAATTTCAGATTCTCCCCACTACGTACAGGCGGAAAAATCCGAGGATTTCGACACCGCTTTAGAGGATTTGACCGCTCCCCAAACTCTGGCACCACCAGGAGCAACTGAGCAGAATGCCGCAGTTCCCACACTTCTCCCGGCGTCAGAAAAAATATATTTAGATGCGGTGGTTGCTTCGGTTCAATCGATGCCAAACTTGTTAGAAAATCCGACACACATATCCCAGCAAGCAGAAATATTAGGCGAAATTAAACAAGACTTAAATGAAGCCGACAACGCGATGGGAAGGCTGCAAAATCTAATTTTTGGCTCGCAAATGTCGGATATCGAGCAAGTGAAAAATCTCCTCGCACAAAATGACTTGCCCGGGGTGCGCCACCTGCTGGCAACCATCGATGATAAATTAGGAAAACTGGAACACCAAATCCACGATCCCCAAGAGCTGATCGCCCTGATGCTGCCTTGGATCGGAGAAATTCTCAGCCGCAAAATTGCCGATTCCAGAGAAGAAGTTGTCAACGCGATCGTGCCAATTATTGACGAAGTGATTAGGGCAAAAACTCAGGAAAACAAGTCGGCAATGAGTTCGGCAATAGCTGAGCTGCTTCCCGACGCCCTTGCTCAACAAATAGTGAATTCGCCAGAGGATATTGCTAAGGCGATCGCCCCAGAAATCGGCATGGCAATTAAAGAGCAAATTCGCCTCGATCAAGAGTCGATCGCCCAAGCCCTCGCCCCCGAAATGGGCAAAGCGATTACAGCCCAAATAAAACTCGAACGCGACTCTATGGTGGATGCGCTCTATCCCGTAATTGGCAGTACAATTTCCCGATACATGGCAGAAGCTATCAAGACAATCAATGAAAAAGTGTCAAATGCCATCAGCGTCGAAGGAGTTCAGCGCAAAATTCGCTCCAAAGTACAAGGAGTCTCCGAAGCTGAATTAATCCTCAAAGAATCAGTACCCTTCACCGTCCAAGCAGCATTCTTAATTCACAAAGCATCAGGCTTGATTATTTCGGAAGTTCAAAACTCAGAAAGCTACCAGTTAGAATCAGAAATGGTAGCAGGAATGCTGACAGCTATTCGCAGTTTTGTTAACGAGTGCATCGTTCGACCTGGAGAAGTTTCCGAACTCAATCAAATCGAATACGGCGACTCAAAAATTATGCTAGAAGTAGCGGGATACTGCTACATGGCAGTCGTAATTAAAGGAGAACCGCCACAGTCGTTCATCACCAAACTGCGGAAAACAGTTAGTAATCTTATCCTTAATTACGCTAAATTAATTCACGAGTTTAACGGCGATCCCGGTACTATACCGGACTCGCTGCACCCGTTTATCAAAAGTTTATTCGACCCGTTGGAAAGGGAAAAATCAACAAAACCCCCGATCGCCCTAGCGGGTATCAGTTTACTCGCCCTCAGCTTAATTTTAGTACCTTGGGGAATTTATCAGTACCGCAGCAGCATCGACCGCCGCCTCGAAGCAAATGCCGCTTTAGCTTTAGCATCGACCCCAGAATTAGCGGTGTACCGCTTAAACGCCGACGTGGATGGCAACACTCTCAAATTAACCGGAAAATTGCCAAATCCAGAATTGCGCGCAAAAGCCGCAAAAATAGCCGCATCCACTGCACCAAATCTGAAATTAGACAATAAAATTGTCGCTGTAGATGTACCTCCCGATCCCGTGTTGACGGCGGCTGAGGTGCAGCGGATTACCGCTGTTTTGAACCGCTTGTCGGGCGTTTCTATTTCTAGTCGGTATGACGATCGCAAAGTTATAGTAGAGGGCACAGTCACCGAAGGTGCCGACTCACAGAAAATTGCTCAGTCCCTGAAGCAAATTCCCGGCGTTCAGTCGGTCATCAGCACTGTTAAACTAGATCCGCTCAAGATTGCAACCCGCATCTACTTTGAGCAAGGAACGACAACATTAGACTCAACACATCGAGAAATCATCGCCAGTGTCAAAAATTTCATGGATCAATATCCTCAAAAACATATTAAGATAATTGGGCATAGCGATCGAACTGGGGAACTTGTCACAAATCAACGGTTGTCACTCCAGCGTGCGGCAGCAGTGCGAGATGCTTTGGTGCGACAAGGTGCTGATCCGAAGCGCCTCCAAACGGTCGCCAGCCCAAATCCTCCGGCCGGCGTGGAACCCAATCAACCGCTACTTTTAAGCAGATGCGTGCTATTTGAACCCATAACTAAGACCATAAACAGCAAATAATTATGTCCGTTACTATATCTAAAAAAATGTGCATGATCGGCGATTTTGGCGTCGGCAAAACCAGCCTGATTCGCCGTTTTGTCGATCATCGGCAATTCAGCGACCAATACCTCTCCACTGTCGGAGTGAAAATTTCCCGCAAAAGTATCATATTAGAAAACACAAAACAGCAGGAAGTCGTCACAGCACAGTTACTGATTTGGGACTTAGAAGGACATACAAAATTCAAAGGAATCGCACCGACTTACTTGCAGGGATCTGGGGGCGTTTTAATCGTTGCCGATGTCAGCCGAACCGAAACAGTTGAGCGAATCTCCGAACACATTAAGCTTTTTTCTTCAGTCAATCCCAAAGGATCAATTATCATCGCTTTGAACAAAGTAGACTTGATTGACGAAGAAAAATTGGCACTGCTAGTGGAAATCTCCCATTCGATAGGTCAAGACAAAGTAATAGCAGTATACACGACATCTGCTAAAACAGGCAAAGACGTTGACGAAATCTTCCACAAACTAGCTTACACAATGGTAGAACAAGTATGAATTCCCTTTTCAAGAAGCTTTTAGGCCCGCGACAAACAGAGTATTTTGTAGTAAATCACAATTTCATCATTCAAGAAATCTCTGCCGAAGTGCAGAATTATGCCGATACTCCCAGCGACGCGATCCCCGGTGCAGATGCTCGCATCAGTTTTCCCGAACTGATTGGCATTGAAAATATCCTGATGTCGATCGTGATGGGACGGCGGCCGAGTTTTGAACTCAAAGGTATCGCTCGGTTTGCCGACAACCACCGCCCTTTATACTTCGATCTGTTGGCGATAGAGCATGAAAACGAACAAGATATGGCAAGTAATTTGCTCATCTTGATTGAAGATGCCACCGAAAAAATGGTGATGAAGCAATCCTTAATTCAGAGAGCGAATGAAGCTAATCTTTTGGTGAGCGCCTTAGCCGCTTCAAAAGATTATATAGATAAAGTGATTCGCTCGATGGGCGATGCTTTGTTGGTGACATCAACATTAGGAATTATCAAAACAGTCAATCAATCGGCACAATGGTTGTTTGGGTACAGCGAAGCAGAATTGCTCGACCATCCCCTCTCCAAAATAGTAGTCGAAGAAACCTTGCTTTACCAAGCTCGCCACCGCTATATTTTGTCTCAAAAAGAGCTGCTCAGAGAACTGGAAGTAGTCTGCATTACTAAAACAGGAGAAGAAATTTGGGTAGAGTTTTCCTGTTCGGCAATTCAGACAGAATTACAGGGACTTTACGATTTCATCTATATCGGCAGGGATATTACAGAACGCAAGCAAGAAGAAATAGAAATTCGCCGCTCTTTGGCAAAAGAGCAAGAACTCAGACAGGTGAAATCTCGTTTTTTCTCGATGCTCGCTCACGAATTCGGCAATCCTTTAAATACAGTATTATTTGCTACTCAAATCCTCAAAGAATACGGCGACGAAATCACCAACGAGGAAAAACAAGAATACCTCGAACACGTTAGATCGGCATCTAAACACATGGCTCAGCTATTAGATGACGTGCGGTTGCTCAGCAGCGCCGAAGCAGGAAAACTCAAATTCAATCCCGCCCCAGTTGACTTGCAAAAATTTTGCAGCGAGTTAGTAGAATCTATTAAAATTAGTTACGGGAAAAATCATAAAATTAACTTTAATTGCCGAAAAAATCACACCTCGCTCGCGAAAAAAACAGCTCAGGAGTCGGAGGAAACCCAACAATTGCCCGCACTCGATTCCAAATTGCTGCGGCACATCTTGACAAATTTGCTTTCTAATGCTGTCAAATATTCGCCGATCGACAGCAATATTTATTTTCAATTAAATTGTCATAATGAAGAAGCTATATTTAAAATTAAAGACGCAGGCATTGGCATTCCTATAGAAGACCAAGAACAACTGTTTGAATCTTATTACCGCGCCCAAAATGTGGGAAAAATACCCGGTACAGGACTGGGTTTATCCATAGTCAAGCAGTGTGTAGACTTGCACGGAGGTCAAATCGAATTTTCCAGCGAGACAGGGTTAGGCACTACCTTTATAGTCACAATTCCCTTTTACAAACACAGATAAATATAGCCTTTCTCAGAAAGATCAGGTACGCGAACGGCATAGGGCTATGGGCATAGGGCATAGGGCATAGGCCTCCGTGGGCATACCTCACCACGCTTGAGAACCGCTATAGATTAATTTCAGATAATTCGATCCCCAGGGCGCATTCACTACTAAAAATGTCACATGAAAACCTTGTTAAAAAAACTGTTAGTTCCCCCCCACTTGGAGTACCTAGCACTGGATAAAGACTTTTTAATCCAAGAAACATCTCTCAAAGTGCAGCGGTTTGGCGACTGTCCCGAGGAAGTAGCGGCCGGCAACGATGTCCGCATTCCCTTTCCCGAATTGGTGGGAACTGAAGAAATTTTAATCGATATTTTTGAAGGGCGGTTGCCAAATTTTGAATTAAAATCGATGACGCGGGTATTAGAAAATGGCTCGCGGCTTTATTTTGATATGTATATCGTCGAGTTTAGCAATGACGATAATTATCACAGATTAATTGTATTTTTTGAAGACGTAACCGACAGGATGGGTTTGGAACAAACTCTAGTCCAAGCTACCAATGAAATGAATATTTTATTGAGTACCTTAGCCGCTACTAATAATTATGTTGAAAAAATCATTACTTCAATGGCTGAAGTTTTGTTGGTAACAACATCATCGGGAAAAATTAAAAAAGTGAATCAAGCGGCTCAAGATTTGTTCGGTTACAGCGAATCAGAATTAGTCAGCCAGCAAATAGATACTCTTGCTGCTGTTGGCGAATCTTTGCAAGCAGTCAGCCAACAGCCGCCTCAACTATCTCAAACTAATACCGAAGTAATTTGCACGGCAAAAACCGGAGAAAAGCTCACAGTTTCCTTTTCCTGTACGGCGATTCCGAGTGACATGAAAAATATTTCTGAATCTTTGGCCGCCCTCCAAGATTTCGTTTACATCGGCCGCGATGTTACAGACAAACAGCGCGCCCGCAAGCGAAAAATAGCTCAGTATGTCACCACTCGCATCCTGTCGGCATCCGAAACAATCAAAAAAGCTTTAGCAGCAATTCTCCCCGTAATTTGCGATAGCTTGGGATGGGATACCGCCGAGCTTTGGATGCCAGAATCTGGGGAAAAACTGCTGTCAGGAAGTAAGAGAATAACTGCGATTTCAGACCCCAATTTGCTGCGATGCGTCGCCAGTTGGACAAAACGCTCAGTTTCTATCCCCAAATTTGCCGAATTTGCCGAACAAATGACCTGTGCCATGGGAGAAGGATTGCCCGGTCTAGTTTGGGCTAGCGGTTCCCCTCAATGGATTGCAGATGTCACAGAAAGTGATAGTTTTATGCGCCGAGAAATCGCCGCAGCAGAAGGACTACACGGAGCTTTTGGTTTCCCAATTTTGGGCGACCACGAGGAGGAAAATTCGCAAAGGTCTGTGTTGGGAGTGATGATTTTTTTTAGCCGCGAAGTGCAGTATTTTGATGAAGAATTGCTCCAGACAATGGCAACAATCGGCAGCCAAATCGGTCAATTTATCAAGCGAAAGCAAGCCGAAATAGCTTTGCGGGAAAGCGAAGAACAACTGCGAGATTTATTTGAAAATGCTACTGACTTAATTCAAAGTATTGGAGAGGACGGTCATTTTTTGTATGTAAATCGGGCTTGGCAGGAAACTCTGGGCTACAGCGAAGCAGAAATTGCTCAAATGACTGTTTTTGATATCATTCATCCCAACAGTTCCCAAGAGTCTCTGGATATATTGTATCAAGCTATTACGAAAAAGATTGTCAATGAAAATACATTTTATCCCGACTCAATTCAAGTAATATTTATTACTAAACATCACGAACAAATTTTGCTGGAAGGCAGCATAAGCTGTAAATTTGCGGAAGGTTCGCTAGTGGCAATTCGGGCAATTTTGCGAGATATTACTGCTAGACAAATGGCAGAAGACGCGCTAGCAAAATCTGTGTCGCTGCTGCAAGCAACGTTTGATTCTACTGCTGATGGTATTTTAGCTATTGACAGGAACGGGAAAATAGTCACTTTCAATCGAGAATTTGTAGAAATGTGGGACATCCCTAACGAAGTGATGGCACTGCGAGACGACGCGACAACGATCGCGTTTGTGCAGAACCAACTCAAAGACCCCCAAGCATTCCAAGAGAGAATAGAATCGCTTTATGAGCAGCCAGAAGCCGAAAGTTACGACTTGTTGGAATTTCAAGACGGCAGATTTTTTGAACGCTATTCGGAACCGCAGCGCCTGGGAGACAAAATTATAGGTAGAGTCTGGAGTTACCACGATATTACGGAACGCAAGCAAGCAGAAGATGCTCTGCGGGAAGAACAAGAAAAATCAGAAAAGCTGCTGTTAAATATCTTGCCTAAGGCAATAGCAGAACGCCTCAAGCAAAACGAAACAACTATTGCGGAATACTTTCCGGAAGTGACTGTTTTGTTCGCAGATATTGTGGGGTTTACAGCTTTGTCTAGCACCATGAATCCGATCGACCTTGTGGAACTCCTGAATAAGATTTTCTCAGGATTTGACCTTTTGTGCGAAAAGCACGGCTTAGAGAAAATCAAGACTATCGGCGACGCATATATGGCGGTGGGAGGGCTGCCCTATCCCCGGATCGATCACGCTGAGGCGATCGCCCAAATGGCCCTGGATATGCAAACAGAAATAGCTCGGTTTAATGCTCAGAATAAAAAATATTTTAGCATCCGCGTCGGCATCCACAGCGGCCCTGTCGTTGCCGGAGTAATTGGCATCAAAAAGTTTATTTACGATTTGTGGGGCGACACGGTAAATATTGCTTCCCGGATGGAATCTCACGGGTTGTCTTGGCGGATTCAAGTCAGCGAAACTACTTATAAGTTATTGGAACACAAATATTTGTTTAAGGAGCGGGGAATTATTGATGTTAAAGGTAGAGGGCGCATGAGAACTTATCTGCTCGTTGGTAAAAAATAAGTTTAGTCAGTTGGCAGTAGTCAGTTGGCAGTTGACAGTTGACAGTTGACAGTTGGCAGTTGATAGTTGGTAGTTGGCAGTAGTCAGTTGGCAGTTGACAGTTGACAGTTGACAGTTGGCAGTTGATAGTTGGTAGTTGACATCAGGCTGAGGACTAAAAGTGTTGCTAAAGTTAGTTAGCAATACTTTTTGGTCGAGACTTATGGAACTTGCTAATTTTTCGGCAAATTTACGATCGCCCTTAGAATTTCTCGATCGCCATCCGGTGACTGTTGCGCCATCAACTTCCCTGGGGGAGGCGATCGCTCTGATGCGTCGGGCGAGAAACACTTGCCCGCTGGCGAATGCACCGCCGCACTCAAACGCCACGCTAAAAACATCGATGAGTTGCGTCTTAGTTGTCGAGGAAAATCAGCTAGTCGGAGTGCTGGGCCCGCCAGATGTGCTGAACTTAGCCGCCGAATCGGGATGGCAAGAAATGCCAGTTGCCGATGCAATGACGCGGAATTTAATTGTCTTAAAAGAATCAGAATTTACCGATATTTTTACCGCATTTAAGCTATTTTGTCAACACTCGATCGATTGTTTGCCAATTGTGGATGAACGGGGTCAACTCGTAGGTTCAGTCAGCGCAGAAAAGATTCGCCCAGCCATGTATAGCTGGATAGAGTTACTGCAACAAGCAGCGGCAAAACGGACGGAAGAAAAAGGCGAAGTGTTAGACGCCCAGCGACAGGAAGCCGCAGCGGCGGGCCTCCGCCGCGAGGAACAACTCAAACTCACCCTAGAGTTTACCCGTACCGCTAGTTGGCAGTGGCAACTCGCCACGGGCAAACTCACCGGAAACGACAGCGGTTTCCGGCTGATGGGTTTAAGGCCCGGAACCGATGAGTTAAATTATCGGGTTTGGCGCGATCGCGTGCATCCAGACGATCTCGACAGAGTCGAGTCAGCCCTCACTGGCGCCCTAGAAAACCGCAGCGACTACGAAAGCGAATTCCGGCTGATTTCTCCCGAAGGCAAGCTGTACTGGCTTTTGGAAAGGGGTAGAGGCATTTACAGTGAGACGGGTGAGGCTGTGGAGATGGTGGGGATCTCGATCGACATTACCGATCGCAAACAAGCAGAAATCGCTTTGCAGAAGCTCAATGCAGAGTTAGAAATGCGAGTCCAGCAGCGGACTCAATGGTACGAACTAGCAGTATCGGCGGGCCAAGTGGGGATTTGGGACAGGAATTTGGAAACCGCCGAAATCTACCTCGATCCGTCTGTGAAAGCTTTGTTGGGCTATCAAGACGCAGAGATTCCCAACTGCATGGAAAATTGGACATCTCTGACTCATCCCGACGATCGAGCTGTAGTCGAGGCAGCAGTAAATGCTTATCTAGATGGCGTGACAGAAATTTTTGAAGTCGAACACCGGATGCTGCACAAAGACGGCAGCACCTGCTGGATATTTGCCCGCGGCACTGCTGTGCGATCGCCCGAGGGCAAGGTTTGCCGCCTGATCGGGACTGACACCGACATTACCGATCGCAAATTGACCGAAGAAAAACTGCAAAACTCCGAAGCCGAACTGTTGGCGCTGTTTAATGCGATGACAGATGTCGTGATGGTTTTCCATGCCAGCGGCCGCTGCCTCAAAGTTGCCCCCACGGCTCCCCAACTGCTGTACAAACCGGCTGCTGAAGTGCTCGGCAAAACCCTCGCCGAAATCTTCCCAGAAGCGGAAGCTAATTTTCTCCTCGGCCACATTCGCCAAACCTTGGGATCTGGGGAAACCCACAGAGTTGAATACAGCCTGGAAATTGAGGGGAAGTTAATCTGGTTTGATGGCAGTGTTTCGCCACTGGGAGTCGATCGGGTGATGTGGGTAGCCCGAGACATTACCGATCGCAAACAGGCAGAAGCTGCACTGCAAAAGAGTGAGGAAAAGTTTCGCAATTTGTTTGACGATGCTCCAATCGCGATCTGTTTGGCAAGCGTGCGCGACTACCGGATTATCAAAGTGAATGAAGCTTACCGCCAAATATTGGGCTACAGCGATGCGGAGTTGGCGACGATGACTTTTACCGATCTCACGCATCCAGAAGATTTACAAGCAAAAATCGATGGAATCAAGCAGTTGGTCGAGGGCAATATTTCTCGCTTCCAAATGGAAAAACGCTTGATTAAGAAGAATGGCGAGTTGATGTGGGGAAACTTGACGGTGACGCTGATCCGCGACAGCGACGGCCCTCCTCTCTACACCATGGCGGCGATCGAAGATATCAGCGATCGCAAGCGGGCAGAAAGGGAATTGCAGCAGTTAAAAGAACGCCTGCAATTTTTGCTGGCTTCTAATCCGGCGGTAATTTTTACTGCCGCGCCGGGGAGAGAATTTTGTACTACTTATATCAGCGACAACGTTCAGGCAATTGTGGGCTACGACCCCCAAGAAGTGTTGGCAGATTCTAACTTTTGGTCGAGCCGCATTCATCCTGAAGATCTGCCGCAATTTATAGTAAACTTTTCTGATTTGTCCGAAAATAAAAATTGCATTTGCGAGTACCGCTTTCGGCATCAAGATGGAATCTACCGCTGGCTGCGGACGGAACTAAAACTCTTGGTTGACAGCAGCGGTATTCCGATCGAAATTATTGGTTACGCGGCGGACATCAGCAATTCTAAACACGCTGAAATCGCCCTGAGGCAGCAGTTCGAGCAAGAACGGCTAGTTTCGGCGATCGCCCGCCGCGTCCGCCAGTCTTTGGAATTAGAGGAAATTCTCAACACCACGGTTGCGGAACTCCAGCAAGTCTTGTTAGCCGATCGAGTTTTGGTTTATCAAATTTTACCCGAAAGTGGCGGTTTAGTCATTGCTGAAGCCGTGGCCGAAGGATGCAGCCCGCTGGTAAATAGATGTTTTGGCGAAGAGGTTTTCCCCGCCCAAAGTTATCAGCTTTATTTGCAAGGGCGAATTTCTGCGATTTCCGAACTAGACGATCCCTCCATTACACCTTGTGTGGTGGAGTTTATGCAACAAATTGAAGTTAGGGCTAAGTTAGTAGTGCCGATTATTCAGCACAGCCAACTTTGGGGATTGCTGATTGCACACCAGTGCGATGGGCCCAGGGAGTGGCAAGAATGGGAAATCAATTTATTTCAGCAGTTGGTTAATCAATTGGCGATCGCCATTCAGCAATCTCTACTCTACCAGCAACTGCAAGCGGAACTTATCGAGCGCAAACAAGCGGAAGCAAATTTAAAAATTTCTCTCAAAGAGAAAGAAATCTTGCTCAAAGAAATTCACCACCGCGTCAAAAATAACCTCTGCGTAGTTGCCAGCCTGTTAGAATTGCAATCTAACACAGTTGCCGACCCGCAATTAGCCCTCATGTTTGAAGAAAGTCAGAATCGCCTCTACTCTATGGCTCTGATTCACGAGAAACTGTACCGCTCGACCAACCTGGCGGAAATTAATTTTGGCGAATATCTGGAAGATTTGGTAACGAACTTGTTTCACTCTTACAATATAAGTGACAACCGCATTCAGTTGCAGGTAATAGCTGAACCAATTTCCCTAAACCTTGAAACCGCTACTCCCTGCGGTTTAATCGCTAATGAATTGGTTTCAAATACCCTGAAACACGCTTTCCCTCACGGCACGAGCGGTACAGTTAGTGTAGAATGCTATCAAACGGGCGATCGGGAAATCCACCTCTTCGTTAAAGACAACGGCATTGGCTTTCCTGAAGAATTAGATTTTAGGAAAACTAACTCGATGGGCTTTCAAGTTGTCTGCACTTTAACCGATCAGTTAGAAGGAACCATCGAACTGTCAAGAAAAATAGGCACAGCATTTCACTTAATATTTAACGAATTAAACTACTTTCAGAGGTTGTAAAAAAATGAATTTTTCACAAAAACAAATTCAGATTTTGATTGTCGAAGACGAACTCTTAATTGGTAAAAATTTAGTATTAAAATTAGAAAAATTGGGATATAAAATCGTCGGTCTTGTTTCTTCAGGAGCCGATGCCATCCAGCGCGCCAATGAAATTAAACCAGATTTAATCTTAATGGATATAGTCATCAAAGGTGACATTGACGGCATAGAAACAGCAGCCAGAATAAATCAAGAATTAGAGATCCCAATTATCTATACAACTGCCTATGCTGACGACGAAACTTTGCAGCGAGCCGAAAATACTGGCTCTTACGGCTACCTCCTCAAACCGTTTAAAGAAAGAGAAATACACGCCACCATCAAGATAGCGCTGAGCAAACATCAAGAAGCAGTGAGGATGAAAAAAATAATTGCATTAGCCGCAGCGAAAAGCGAAAGTAGAGCGCGACTTGTTTCAATGGCATACCACGATTTAAATACTCCGTTGACTACCATACAGCTATCGGCTGAAATGCTGGAAGATAGTGAATTGCAGGCGAAGCCAGGAACTCCCAATAAAAATGTCGCTCGCATCAAAAAAGCCGTCAGTAATATGAGCGAATTGCTGGAGGATATTTTAATACTCAGTAAAGCAGAATCAGGCAAATTTTCCTTGAGTTTAAATCAGCTAAATGTGACGGATTTCTGCACCTCTATTTTAGAAGAAATGCAACCGATAGTCACCCAAAAGCACGTCCTCACTTTCCTCGCCAAAACAGAGCCTCTGTACGCCCATCTCGATCCAAAATTGCTGCACCACCTCTTGACTAATTTGCTTTCAAACGCTATCAAATATTCTCCAAACGGCGGCCATATTAGTTTAGAATTAAGCTGCGAAAACCAGCACATAATTTTTGGAGTTCGAGATGAGGGAATTGGGATGACAGCGGAATATCAAGGAAAACTATTTCACCAGTTTGAACGGGGGACGAATGTAGGCCAGATTAAAGGCTCGGGTTTGGGACTTTGCATTGTTAAACACATCGTTGACTTGCACGGCGGTACAATAACTGTGGAAAGTGCGATCGACAAAGGTACTAAATTTAGTGTCGCGCTGCCTTTTCTGAGTCATTAGTCATTGGTCATTTGTCATTGGTTATTGGTTATTGGTTATTGGTTATTGGTTATTGGTTATTGGTTATTGGTTATTCCTAGACGCAGAACATAATTATGTAGGGTGCGAAGTCCGCACCTTACGGCTATTATTCACGCGTTGCAAAAATCCTGGATTTTATTATTTCTTCCTTCTTCCTTCTTCCTTCTTCCTTCTTCCTTCTTCTACAAATCGATTGGGAGACAAAATCTCAATCGCCCAATCTTTTGATCCTGCCGCCGAGTTAGCAAATCGCTCCGCCAAAGCAGGTACAATCGCCAAAGGATTGCTCAAACCCGAAAAAACGTGGAATCCCGGGCGAGAGCCAATTTCCCCGACTATGGGCAGCTTATCAGCGCTAAATGCCACAATACAATCGTGCCAAGTTGCGGGTAAATTTGCCGCATCTGGTAAAACCTTGCCGATACCCGCACGAATTGCCGTTTCGCTGGTTTTGCGATCGACTTTAGCATTCAAATCGCTCAAAGTCCGAGACAATTGCCCGATCCGCAAACTGCCATCATTAAATTGAATTGCACCAGAATCTAAAATCGGTGGTAACAACTCATTACCTGGTTTATCCCAAAGAAAATCTAGCTCAATTTTACTCGATTCAGCTTCCAATTCAAAACGTTTTAATACCGCGGGCATCACCAAAGTCCTGAGTTTCAAATCCACAGGTGCAGTCTCCAAAATCTCGGCGCGACTAAAATAAACTCCCGCAGAAATACCCGCCGCCTTCAGCAAACTGCGACTCCAACCTCCAGCACAAATCACCGCATTTTCGCAAGCATAACTTTCGCGTACAGTCTGGACTCCAGAAATCCGATTTCCCTCTGCTATTAAACCAATTACTTCAGCAATTTCTATAGTTCCTCCCAACCGCACAAACCCTTGACAATAAGCTATATTTGTGGCAGTCGGCGAAATGTGACCGTGACGCACAGTTAGAGCTCCGGCGATCGCACTTTTATTCAGCAAAGGTTCCAACTCACCAGCTTCTGCAACGCTCAAGAGCTGCGGAGGAATGGCAAAATGCGCGTAATTTGCCGCAACTTTTTCGGGATCAGTACCCGCATCAATTGTCAGCAACAAATCCAACTCGCGAAACTCAGTACCAGCCTCTAATTCCGCCGATAAATTGCGGTGGCGTTCGATACCTTCGGCACACAATTCACGAGTTAAATCGGTCGTACCCGACCAATAAGCCAAGCCGCCGTAACTAAAACGAGTACCATTGTGCGCGATCGCATCTCGTTCCAAAAGCAGCACGGAAAAACCTTTTTTTGCGAGTTCGTAACTCACCGCTGCACCCGTAATCCCGCCGCCGACAACAATCCAGTCGTAACTTTTCATGGGCAATTCAAAGGGAAGAAAGAAATGATGCTTTGATTTTATATCAATTATGAAAAGTAGGGACACGGCAATGCCGTGTCCTACTCCCCGTGCCGGACACGGCATTGCCGTGTCCCTACGGTTCTTCTTCCTTCAAAAAAGTCTCTACCTACAGAAAGAGGCGATGTGCGATCGCCCTAACAGAAACTTCCACCCCTCGGGAGATGTTTGCGGCCGGAGATTTTTCGTTAAATAGTAGGAATTACAGACAGCACAAAATTAGAAACACCACAGAGGTTTTTATGAGTATCGACAAACCGGGCAAAGATATGCAGCGCACTGCCAATCCGGGCGATCGCATTTCCGAGGAACCGCAAAGCATCGAAGAAAAAGCCGAGCAATTAGCGGTTGACCACGTGCCAGACATCACGGGAGATGTGGTGACAGTTCCCACTTATTTCGTCGTAGAAGAACCGGATGGGGAAAAGAAAGCCCTGCACCACGTCAAAGATGCCGAGGAAATTTCTGACGTAATTCGGCAGATGCGCGTTGACGAAAATGGCGATCGGATTATGGATTAACTTCAATCCAATAAAAACGGGTTTTGTAGAAAACTTATCGCTAGAAATCATGGAAACAAATCAAAGAAATACTACGCCCTATCCCAATATTCCGCCGATTCTAGAAAGTGACGACACAGAGTATCGCGACGCGGGCATTACGAGTACAGTTTCAGTTGCAGGCCATCCCCTCCACCCAGTGCTGATCGTGTTTCCGATCGCCTTTTTAGTAGGAGCCGCCGGCACGGATATCGGCTACTGGCTGACAAGCGATCCGTTTTGGGCGAGAGCTTCGGTTTGGCTGATCGGTAGCGGTTTTGCTGCGGGGATTTTGGCTGGGATCACGGGCTTTTTAGATTTTGCGAAAATTAAAAGAGTGCGCGATCGCAGTGCCGGTTGGTTGCACATGGGCGGCAATGTGGCGGCTCTGGTACTTTCGCTGATTAACCTGCTGTTGCGGCAAGGAAATGCTGCTGAGCCGATCGTGTTTACAGGCTTAGGATTGTCGATCGTCGTTGCCACCTTGCTGGGCGTTACAGGCTGGTTCGGCGGCGAACTAAGTTTTCGCCACAAAGTCGGCGTCATCGGCCCTAGCAGTCAAAATTAGTAGGTTTGCGATCGTTTTTAGTAGGGAATTCAGTCCTGTAGATTGAATAAATTAGGACTAAAGTCCTGACTACAAACTCAAAGATTGTCCAATCCAACTCAGATAAGCCTCGCTGCCAGCGACAATCGGAATCGCAATAATTTCGGGAACTTCATAGGAATGGAGTTCCTGAACTTTTGTTTTTAAAGCCTCAAATTTAGCCAAATCAGTTTTAATCACCAACTGCCACTCTGACTCGGAATGAATCTGCCCTTGCCAAGTATAAATCGAGCGAATTGGCGACAAACTCACACAAGCAGCCAGCTTATTTTCAACTAGAGATTTGGCGATATTCTCCGCCTCCGCCTCCGATCCCGCAGTTACCAACACCAACCCAAAATTAACAGTCATAACGATTTAAAATTAATTTGAACAGAAAACCTCGATCGCATTCCCAGGAAACGTCATTGCCGTGTCCGGCGCGGATCTCTGCCACTTTTAATAATTATAGTCCTGGACGCACGGGTATCCAGAAACCGGGTTTTTTACCGAGATTTACGGTTTAAACCAAGTATTTTGGTAAAAAAACCCGGTTTCTTGGTGAGCGAGTGCGATCGCTAAATTCGTATAAGATTGAAAATTTTAGCAAAACTTTTTAAAATTGGTATGAGCTGTTAGTTGTCCTTGATTGATTACCAATTCCCAATTACCCATTACCGATGCTTAACTTCCGAAACATCCCAAGAATTGACTTTGCACGCCGCAGCTAAGGAAAAGTAGCGCCTAGTCGATTCCGGTAAAATAGCTCCGTCCAACAAAGCATGATCTAAATTAGCTCCTATTAACGTCGCCTCGCTCAAATCTGCCGCCATCAAATCAGCTTGACACAGCTTTGCCCAATTCAGATTTGCCCCTCTCAAACAACTTCCCCTCAACTTAGCCCCGGTTAAGTTTGCACCCGCCAACTTCACCCCCCGCAAAATAGCCGCGCTGAAATTCGCCCCCGCCAAATTCGAGCCTTCCAAATTAGCTCCCATCAGTTTAGCTTCGCTGACGTTAACGCCGCTCAAATCTGCACCGCAGAGATTCACCCCTGTCAACTGCGCTCGCCGCAGACTAACTCCGGTTAATTGAGCTCCAAAAAGTTTTGCACTGTTGAGCTTTGCACCATAAAGGTTTGCCCATTTAAAATTAGCTCCCGTTAGATTCGCGCCGAGGAAGTTAACTAATTGCAAGTCGGCGCTGCACAAATTGGCATTCCACAACACAGCACTCCGCAGGTTGGCGCCACTTAAAGTTGCGCCACTTAACTTTGCTCTCGGTAACTTTGCTTTTACCAAAAAAGCTCCGCTCAAATTAGCTTTTGTCAAATCTGCGTCTGAGAGTTGGGTTTCGCCCATTTTGGCAAAACTCAGATTTGTTCTTTGCATCTGTGCGCCTTTGAGTGTTGCTTTGGTGAGAAATGCTCTGCTGAGGTTGGCCCCGGAAAGATTAGCTCGCGAAAGGTTGACTCCGATTAAGATGGCTCCGCTGAGGTTTGCCCCGCCCAGATCGGCTCCAGCAAAGTCTCTTTGTCCTTTTTCGTAATTGTTGAGTAGTTCGCTAACTTCCATAGGGCGTGATACCTTCTCTGATTGGTGGGGGTTCGATCGAGAAATCTTTACTCTTCAGGTTGTTTCAGAAATTGTACTGTTACAAAAATTAGACTGTTTCAGCGTTGGCATCAAACGGTATAACTTCTGGTAACATTACTTTCTGTTCAAGCGCGATCTCTTAATAAAGATTTTATATAGTTCTCGCGGTAGCGATCGCCCTTTCGGTACTTTTGAATTAAAAGTTAATGTTTAGTGACATAGATAGTCATTGCTTAACATCGGCATTAATCTGCAACTTCAGCCGCAGCGTACCCTTGAATCCTGCGGGAGGTTTCCAGGAAGTTAAGGCTTTCTTGAGAGTCTCAAGGGCGTCTGTTGCTTGCAGCGTCGAGGTTTGATTGTCGTTAGCGAAGCCCTCGAAGAGGATCGCCACTTGCTGTACGCTGCCGTTTTGTACCGATAACTCCCACACCGTCTCGCCGCTAACCCCCGCCGGGAGGTTAACAGATTTGAGGTATTGAGTCAGAGATGCGATCGCCCCTGCATCCAACCCTTGGGCGCTGACTACTTGCAAGCGAGCAGCAATCTGCTGCTGGGGTGGCGGTGGCTCTAGCTGTCGCAGTAATCCCATAGGGGCTGTACTCACCGGTGCCGGGCTGTTAATCCCGCCAAAGTTGCGAGTGCCACCTCTCGTTTGCTCGCCCCCCTCAGACTCGAAAATACCTTCATAGCTGACACCCTGGGGCAATTCCACAGGCACTTGCACGCGACGACGAGTTCCATCTGGTTCGACTCGCACTTCTTCGCTCACAGCCACAAAAGCCGTGTATTCCGACAGCAAGCGATAAGTCAGAGCAGTATTAGTCACAGCTTCCACCAAAGATTTAGTCTCGCCGCCAAACATTTGATTCATTAAATCTTGAATGCGCGATCGCCCCCAAAGTTGAGCTACCGCCGAATTTCCAAAATCCGTAGCGGTTGGTGCGACTGAAGTTGACTCCCGCTGCCGCCCGCCGGATTGAGCAAAATTAACAGGTAAAATCTGCTCGTAAGCTTTGCCGCCCGCTTGAGTGCCGCGGATGCGAAGTTGGCCGTTAGTTCGATCGGTCTTTTTGCCAAACAAAACCAGCGGTTGACTCGCAAATAAGTCTGGGGGTGCGATCGGATAAATCTCCGGTTTTTCCCCCACTCCTTCCCAACTAATTTGAATATTAGTCAATACCGGACTATTAATTTGACGAAAAAACTTTTCTGCCGCTGCTGCTGACGGTTCATCTTGACGAATTACTTGAGACGTGCCTCTTCCCACTTGGGCCAAACGGTTAAGCAAAAACCGATTCACCGAACCGCCGACACCAAAACTATAAAGTCGATTTCCCGGTTTCAGACTCCGCTGCACCAGAGCCAGCACTTCTTTTTCATTGCCAATATAACCATCAGTAATTAGTACAATACTCCGCAGCATCCCTGCTTTTGTCGCCGGAAAATTCATCACTGCTTGAATGCCATTGAGCAGTTCTGTTCCGCCGTTAGCCTGCAATTTATCGATATAATTAATTGCCCTTTGTCGATTTTCTGCCGTATTTGCTAAGGGAGTAGTTGAAAGCGCTGTCGCCGTGTTGGCAAAATCAATAATAGTAAAAGTATCGTTGGGATTCAGCCCTTGAATAAAGCGGCGCATCAATTCCTTGGATTTTACCAGCGGATCGCCCTGCTGAGAACCGGAAGTATCCATCAAGAAAATGACTTCTTTAGGTACAATTTCATGAGTTTTGTAGTTGAAAGCCGGAATCAAATAAGTAGCAAAATGGCCGCCGCGCTGGTCGGATTGAGTTAGAACTGTTGCGCGAGTATTTTCGCCCGCTACTCGATAGCGGAGAATTAAATCTTTGTTGGGAATTGTGTCAGAATTGGCTAATTGGACTTGCACAATATTGCCGCTGCGGTCAGTTATAATTTGATGGGAAGTAGAGCGGACATCGCCGATCGCAACTCCGGCATCTATTTCTACCGAAACAGCGATATCCTGACCAGATCGCGTGCTGGGAGGCAAAACAGGCGGGTTAATGCGATCGGCATCGGTCGTATTTCGCGAAATATAGCGCGGGCCAACCACTGTGGGAAACACAAATTCGTAATCACCGCCGACAAACTTGAGACTTTCGGTATAGCGAATCGTAACTTCTATTTTTTCTCCCGGTTTGATATTAGCGAGAGACTGAGTAAAAATATTAGATCGTTCTTGTTCCAACAAACCCGCAGTCCGGCCTTGCTGTCTGGCTTTTTCGTAAATTTCTACAGCTTCATCGCGGCGTTTGATATTAGCTTTAATAGTACGATCGCCTATTGTAATTTCCATGTCATCCACCGCCGCTTCATCGGGCAAAGGAAATACATAAACAGCTTCTAAAGATTCGGGAAAAGGATTTTCAAACTTCTGTACAACTTCGACGCGGGAGATATTGCCAGCAATTTTGGCTTTAACTTCAGTCCGTTTGAGAGCAAATACTTGTTCTCTGGCTGTATTTTGAGTCTTGACGAACAAACCGCCAACTGGACAGCGAGTTTCGGGCGATCGCGCGCGATCGCAACTAACATCGTTACTAGCCAGGATTTTTGGCGGCCCAGACGAATGATTTTGCCCAGGAGTGTTTGCCCGCGCCCCATTGGGAGCGAGCCACACGCCGCACTCGTTAGCGAAGCCCTCGAAGAGGATCGCAGCGAGCAATGCGATACCAGCAGAAAGCAACCGTTGAGGGGATAAAACGCAGACAAACTTCATAGCTGTTTTTTGATCAGACTGGAGGTGCTTTGTTTACCATGACCTTACCATTCGCGAAACGTTCCTGAGTTACCTTTCTGGGAAACATGACTTAACGGGATTTTAGATTTTAGATTAAAGATTTTAGAATTGACTCCAGAGGCGCAGACGCTTGGCTGGCATCGGTATGGAGGTCGGTTAGGGCGATCGACTGCTAACCCAACCTACAAGATCGTATAATAGTTAGATAGCTTAAATAATTCTAACCTCAACCTCTCAACCTCTAATAAATTGAAAAAGCCATGAATTTTATCAACCCCAAAACCGACTTTGCCTTTAAAAAAATCTTCGGCTCGGATGACAGTAAAGACATTTTAATTAGTTTCTTAAATGCTCTCCTCTACGAAGCACAGCCAGTCATCGAAGATTTAGAAATTATCGACCCCTATTTAGCTCCAAACATTAAAGGTATCAAAGACACTTACCTGGATGTAAAAGCCAAGATTAATGGTGACAAAACTGTGATTATTGAAATGCAGGTTTTGAATGTAGAATACTTTCAGCAGCGGGTTTTGTATAATGCAACTAAAACATATTCAATGCAGCTAAGCACAGGAAGTGGCTACAGCAAGTTAAACCCTGTGATTGCTCTGACGATTACAGATTTTAAAATGTTTGAGAACATGGACACAGTGATTTCGCATTTTATCTTCAAAGAAAAGACATTTTTAGTAGATTATCTAGCAGATCAATTTGAGATGGTGTTTGTGGAGTTACCAAAATTCAACAAGGAACTAGATGAATTAGAAACCTTGACAGATAAGTGGATATACTTCATGAAAACAGCTCAAGCTTTACAGGCTGTTCCAGAAGAATTGGGAAATGTAGAGGAACTGAAACAGGCTTTTAAAATTGCCAGTACAGCAAATCTAAATGCTCAGGAACTAGATGAGTTAGATAAGCGAGAAATCTTCATTCAAGACCAGCGTGGCTCCATTAGTCTAGCTACCAAAATAGCCCTTGCAGAAGGAATCGAACAAGGCATCGAACAAGGCATCGAACAAGGCATCGAACAAGGCATCGAACAAGGCATCGAACAAGGCATCGAACAAGGGATCAAACGAGGACAGTTGCAATTAGTTGTTCGTTTATTGGAGCGCCGTGTCGGGCCGCTGTCGTCGGAGATTCAAGCTCGCATCAGTCAGTTATCCGCTGAGCAATTAGAGAATTTAGGAGAGGCTGTTTTAGATTTGGCGAGTATGTCAGATTTGACCGATCGCTTGCAGACATATTCTTGACGAAGGTAAAAAAAGGGTTGGTCTCTAGCCCGCCCTTCGTCTCCTTCAAAAGCGAACTGAGGAACAAGCAAGAGTTGTGAAATGGGCCAGGAGAGCTCAAAACCCCTGCAAATAGCCCGATCGAGCTAATCTGCAACTCGTCATGTCCCCACCCGTATTTGAGAAATGCTGAAACCCTGCTGGACAATTTTCGATTTTAGCTCTTAGAGTTGAGTGTTACCCTCTTAACTAGAAAGATCTAAAGTCGAAAATCTATGACCAAATTTGTGTTTGTGACCGGCGGCGTGGTTTCCAGTATCGGCAAGGGAATTGTCGCTTCTTCCTTGGGCCGCTTATTGAAGTCCCGAGACTATTCTGTCTCGATTTTGAAGCTAGACCCCTATATTAACGTTGACCCCGGCACTCTCAGCCCATTTCAGCACGGAGAAGTCTTCGTCACCGAAGACGGCGCGGAAACAGACCTGGATTTGGGGCACTACGAGCGTTTTACCGATACTTCCATGTCTCGCCTCAACAGCGTCACCACGGGTGCCATTTATCAAGCGGTGATTAATAAAGAACGCCGCGGCGAATATCAAGGGAGTACGGTGCAGGTGATTCCCCACATCACTAACGAGATTAAAGAGCGTATTTTTCGTGTAGCAAAAAATACCAATCCAGATGTGGTGATTACGGAAATCGGCGGAACCGTGGGAGACATTGAATCTTTGCCGTTTTTGGAGGCAATTCGCCAGTTTCGCAAGGATGTCGGGCGGCAAAATGTTTTGTATATGCACGTCACGCTGATACCTTGGATTCCGTCGGCTGGGGAGATGAAAACTAAACCGACTCAGCACTCGGTGAAGGAGTTGCGGTCGATCGGTATTCAACCAGATATTCTAGTCTGTAGGTGCGATCGGCCTTTACATTTGGGGCTGAAACAAAAATTGTCGGAATTCTGCAATGTGTCCGAAGAATGCGTCATCACCGCTCAAGATGCCAAAAGTATCTACGAAGTGCCGTTGATGATGGAACAGGAAGGTTTGGCGGAACAAACCATCAACTTGCTGCAACTCGAACAGCGGCAACCCGATTTGACTCAGTGGCAAACCTTAGTCAAGCGGCTTTACAGCCCCAACCACAAAATTGATATTGCTTTGGTTGGCAAATACGTGCGGTTGAACGATGCTTATCTTTCCGTTGTCGAAGCTTTGCGGCACGCAGCAATCTCGATCGGCTGCGACCTAAATTTGCACTGGATTAACTCAGAAGATTTAGAATCGGGAAACCTCGATAACTATCTCAAAGATATGAACGGCATTGTGGTACCCGGAGGTTTTGGGATTCGGGGAGTAGACGGCAAAATAGCGGCGATCGAATATGCCAAACAGCATAAAATACCATTTTTGGGATTGTGTTTGGGGATGCAGTGTGCTGTGATTGAATGGGCTCGCAACACCGCCCAACTAGAGAATGCCAACAGCGCTGAATTTGACCCAGATACCGCAAATCCGGTAATTAATTTATTGCCGGAACAGCAAGATGTAGTCGATTTAGGCGGTACAATGCGACTGGGTTTGTATCCGTGCCGCGTCAACCTAGACACCCTCGCTTTTAAACTTTATCAGAAAGAAGTCATTTACGAGCGCCACCGCCACCGCTACGAATTTAACAACGCCTACCGCAATCTTTTCTTAGAATCAGGTTATGTAGTCTCCGGGACATCTCCCGACGGCCGATTGGTAGAAATGATCGAATTACCCAATCATCCTTTTTTCATCGCCAGTCAATTTCACCCCGAATTCCAATCTCGACCAAGCGCCCCGCACCCATTGTTTCAGGGGTTTATCCAGGCGGCCAGCACCCAGGGAAAGCAGGATGTTTTAGAAGCTGAGGCTCGCGACTTGGTGGCGGGGAAACTTGCCGGAAGTTAATCTGCCCTAAATGTGCGATCGATTAGTTCTGGTATATTAGAAGTCTGTAGGGGCGGGTGAGTGCAGACAATATTCAAATAGGGCAGATAGTCGATCGTACTCTCACCCCCCAGCCCAACAATCGGATTTAATTGGGGTGGCACTTACCAGACACGATATCGGGCAGCATTCTCAACGAGTGAAAAACCTCACCTCCTGGCCCTAGCATAGGAGTTGGGGGGCTAGTACCCGAAGGGAGAAGACAGAAGGTAAAAATTCTTAGTATTTTTACTTAACTTTTTAGCTGAGATTTCAATGGTGATACCAGTTTCAAAAAAGAATGCAACTGTAGGCAATATCCAAACCCATACAGAATCTGTCATTCCCAATCTAGAATATAAAATCTAAAATGGTATGAGTTGTCAAACTATCCTAAAATACCAGGAAGCGCAGGTTTGAGGAGGTTTTTGTGGCGTATTGGAGCAAATTTACTTATGAGAAAAGTACATACATAATTGACCTTGACACTATTAGTGCTTTTTCTAGCGAACTAGATAACAAGCGTATCACATTTTGGCTGCCTAATAGCAGTCAGCCGATTATCTTGAATCCCCAAGGCAATCATGAGGCTTACAGGCAAATTCTCGAATACATCAAAAAAACGATCGATCGCAATTCTAAAGGTTCGTGGATTAAAATTAATTATGACCGCAAGGAATTTGCGATCGATCTCAGTAGAATTAGCTCTTTTGCTTGCGAACAGAACGGTCGGCTAATCAGCTTTTGCCTGCCAGACAGCGCCAATAATATTATTCTCATGCGCGAAGGCAACTCGGACGATTATCAAAAAATTCTGGATTACATTAAAAATACGACTGGACACTCTCTGCTATGAAGAAGTCATTAGTCATTGGTCATTAGTCATTAGTCATTAGTTATTAGTCATTAGTTATTGGTCATTAGTTATTAGTCATTAGTTATTAGTCATTAGTTATTAGTCATCAGTCATTAGAGCAATTTGCCACGCTAATTTAGCTGCGCCTACCATGCCTGCTTGATTGCCCAATTTTGCAACTAATAACTGCAAATCTTCGCGAGAACTCGGCAGCACCCGCCGCTCTATTTCGGCTCGAACTGCTGGTAAGAAAAACTCTGCACCTGCACTAATTCCGCCACCGATAATAATAGCTTCCGGCGTTAAAACATAAATTATACTTGCTAAACCGATACCGAGATAGCGCCCGTAATTTTGCCAATATTCTAAAGCTTTGTCATCTCCAGACTTAGCTAGATTTGCTAATTCTAGGGGTTCTAAACCCGTTTCGCGGCGAATTGCTTGCACCGAAACGTATTGTTCTAAGGAGCCACGATTGCCGCTATTGCACTCTGGGCCGTCGGGATTTATGGCAATTAATCCGAGTTCTCCGGCGGCACCTTGATGACCTGAAAATAGTTTGCCATCTAGGATAACTGCGCCGCCGACACCTGTACCTAAAGTCATTAATATTAGGTTTTTAAAGTGCTTTCCTGCACCTAACCAAGCTTCTCCTAATCCGGCACAGTTGGCGTCATTTGCTAATATTGTCGGTAGTCCTGTTTTGGCTTCCAACCAGTCAGCGAGGGGGACGTTGTGCCAGTTTTTGAGGTTGATTGCGACTCTGACTATTCTGCCGGCGGCGTCTGCGGGGCCTGGTGTGCCGATGCCGATCGCACTTATTCGATCGCCCTGGGGACTTTGAAGTTGTAAAATAGCATCGGTGATGGCGGCTAACACGGCTTCAGGCGTTGCGGGTTGAGGAGTTGGTACTGTTAAGGATTGGTGACAAATGCCGTCTGCGGTAAATCTGCCGAGTTTGATTGCGG
Source organism: Microcoleus sp. A006_D1 (assembly GCF_036702805.1). NCBI lineage: Bacteria > Bacillati > Cyanobacteriota > Cyanophyceae > Oscillatoriales > Microcoleaceae > Microcoleus > Microcoleus sp. A006_D1. Next base: position 582,799 of record NZ_JAUBVZ010000001.1, on the reverse strand, counting down.
TGCCGCCTAAGTCGATGCCGATTACTTGTGCCATGAGGATTTGAGATTGTGGATGCAAGGATTGGGGATTAATCCTCATAGTATCAACAGATTGTAGGGTATACTGCGTGCACCTTACAGATTGCAGGAATTATTTCGGTGTAACCCTTTCCGCACAGTGGTGCCATAAGTCGTAATTCGTATGTTAGCCGATCGCCTGGATATTGCCGATCACACCCAAGCGCATCAAGTAGAGTGGGTAGTTAGCGATCGTACTGAAGGCGATCGGGCTAAATCTCTAGCAACTTGCCCAATTCATAAATTTTCAGTTATATTAAAACATATTTAACAGGGATACAAAATCATGATGTTGTCAACACTTCTGACCGTAGCATCAGTAGTTTTAGCTGCTCTCTTAACATACACGCAACTCAAACTCTCAAAAGTTAAAAAAAATTTACGTAAGTATGACACAATCTTGTCCAAAGAAGAATTTGAAAAGCAATTAGATTCAAATATAAATCTCAAACAAACGGAACTCGACCAGATAGTCGGCGAGCAACAGAAACTAAATGCTCAAATCAAAAAAATCCAGCAAAAACTCAATGAAGTTCAAGAAGCAGAAACCGTTCAATCTTTTGGATTTTATCAATCTAAGTATAATTTTGGTAGTTCTGAAGAATATAAAGTCAGACTTGATCAAATCAGAAGCCAACAAAGTCAAATGCTCAAAAATAAGACTGCTGCCATCTGTCATATACCGTGGACAGTAGATGGCAGTAAAACAAAAGGTAAAAAACTGACCGATGACTTTCTCACACTTATACTGAGAGCATTTAACGGTGAGTGCGATGCTGCAATTCTTCAGGTTAAATATAATAACGTCCAAAAATTAGAAACCAGGATCAACAAAGCTTGTCAAACCATTAACAAATTATCAGAAAGTAATCGCTGTACAATCATGCCTACGTATCGCGACCTCAAACTAGAAGAACTCTTTCTGACCCATGAATTTCACGAGAAGAAACAAGCAGATGCCGAAGAACAGCGAAGAATTCGAGAGCAAATGCGCGCGGAAGAGAGAGAACTTCGTGAAATAGAAAAAGCGAAGAAAGAGGCGGAACAAGAAGTAAAAAGCCGCGAAAAAGCTTTAGAACAAGCTCGTCGTGAAATGGAACAAGCTGCTGGCAAACAAAAAGAACAACTAGAGGCTAAAATCCAAAAACTCAGTCAACAACTTGAAGAGTCCCTTGGTAATCAAAGGGCTATATCTCGCGCTCAGATGACAAAATCTGGTCATATATACGTCATTTCAAATATTGGTTCTTTTGGGGAAAATGTTTATAAGATAGGGATGACACGCAGATTTGAACCGGAGGAACGGATTAAAGAACTAAGTGGAGCGTCAGTGCCATTTCCTTTTGATATTCATGCAATGATTTCTTGTGAAAATGTGCCAGAAATTGAGAATTTGTTACATAAATATTTTCGCGATAAGAGCGTCAACAAAGTTAACGAACGCAAGGAATTTTTCAAGGTATCATTGGATGAAATCGCCTCTGCCGTTGAAAAGATTGCAGCAGAAACTAAAACTGTAAAAAAAGATGCGATTCAATTTATTAAAGTTGCCGAGGCAGAACAATATCGCAAAACGCTAGCTATAGAATGCGGAGAAACCCAGCCTCCAGATTCAAATTATACGCCCAGTTGGGATGAAGAAGAGTCTGATGAAAACGAATAAAAAATGCAAAGGCTATGGAGTCCACCTAATGGCAATCTGTCGAAGCGTTTAACCAATATCCGCAAGTTATTATTACTTTCACTCAGCCATGCTTTTGTACAGGATTTCTAACCAACTTTACCCAAACCCGTCATACTTTTTTCGATTCATCCGATTCACCCTCCACACCTCCACGATTCCCATCCCCAGAAACACCCAAACCATCCCCAGCAAACACCGCCTCAATCACATTCCCATACCCACCATCATCCTCAACCACCGGCAGCGGAAATCGCCTCAAAATCTTCCGCCCAATATCCCCCGCCACCTGCGACAATTCCCCGCTACCAATTCTACCCAACAATCCCAGCCTGCGCGCCAATTCCTGAAGCGAAGCCACCGCATCCGCAGCAGCCGTGTCATCATGTTCGCCCTCAAACAATCCAGTCCCAAACCGTCGCAACCAAGCCGCCAATTCACCATCTCTCAGGCGTTTTGCGATTAAGAATCCCGCTACATCCCCTCGACTCCAGCCGGCATTCACCCCTTCGAGGATTTCCATGAATTTCGACTCGTATTCCGCGTCTGTTAGGGTGGGGCGGGGCGCAGGTGGTGGTGGTGGTGGGGGTGTGCTTCCCAATAGGCGCTGGATTAGTCGTTTGAGGAATTGCCAAATTTTGTTTAGCATTTGTGGGGTTTTGATGGGTGGTATTTTCTATTTTAGTCTGGTTTCAATTAATCGGGACTTACGCACCAATATCTAAGAAACCGGGTTTTTTACCTAATCTTCGGGCTATAGCGAATAATTTTCGTAAAAACCCGGTTTCTGGCCACTCGTGAATATCGAACCGGGTTTTTTATACCAATTGGAAAAAGTGTTGCTACAATTGTTAGTATTATAAAAATTATCTTTCTATTTGCATAACCCCCCGTCGGACACGGCAATCCCTCCGCTTCGCTTAGCCCATTGGTGTCAAATTAAGCCTTACAACTTTTGTATTTCTCGTTTATAGCCGAGGCTTCTTCCCCCTAAATCCCCCGAAAGCAAGGGGGACTTTGAGAAGATTCTTGTCCCCCCCTTTTTAAGGGGGGCTAGGGGGGATCTAGCCTCAGCGGTAAACAGCAGTCTGTAACTACGTTTGACGTTAAGTTAACACCAATGGGCAATGCCGTTTCCCTACAAATGAGATCCTCTAATTTCTATATACCAATATTTTTAATAATTGGTATAACTAGGTGGTTACAAATAAACCTTACATGGGAAGGGCGAGTTTTGCACTCATACACTCGCTTGTATAGGAGTGATGTTAGCTAAACCCGCCCATAACAAGATTGAGCTTAATATTGAGGAACAGACGAATCTACTTCTTGACTCCAAGCAGTAATCCCGCCCTTAACATTAATCCCCTCAATTCCTGCTTCCTTCAAAATGCTCAAAGCCTTCGCAGAACGGCCGCCCATTTTGCAATGTGCAATCAAGCGATGTCCGTTCAACAATTCCTTGACCTTAGCAACACCTGCGCCGTGTTCGATATCCGGTAAAGGAACCAAAACTGACCCAGGAATTTGAGCAATTTGATACTCGTTAGGATTGCGAACATCCAACAAGACAAAATCCTTGGCGCCGCTGTCAATTAACTTTTTAAGTTCGGTGACAGTCATCTCGGAAATTTGTTGTTGCTGTTGCGCTTCCTGTGCTCTAGCTTGAGGAATGCCGCAGAATTGTTCGTAATCGACTAACTTTTCAATTACCGGGCGCACTGGATTCGGCCGCAATTTCAATTGGCGGAATGTCATGTCTAAGGCATTGTACAGCAACAATCTGCCGCTTAAAGTAGTTCCTTGACCTAAGATAATCTTGATAGCTTCCGTTGCTTGGATAGAACCGATAACTCCGCACAAAACGCCTAAAACGCCGCCTTCCGCACAGGAAGGAACCATCCCAGGAGGGGGGGGTTCTGGGTACAAATCGCGGTAATTCGGGCCGCCTTCGTAGTTAAAAACAGTTGCTTGTCCTTCAAATCGGAAAATGGAACCGTAGACGTTGGGTTTGTTCAAAATCACCGAAACGTCGTTCATCAAATAGCGAGTCGGAAAGTTGTCCGTACCATCGATAATAATATCGTAGGGAGTGGCAATGCCGATCGCATTTTCGGAACTAACGCGAGTCTCGTACAAATCAACCTGACAAAAAGGATTGATTTCTAAAATCCGATTTTTCGCCGACTCAATCTTCGGCTTCCCAACCCAAGAAGTGCCGTGAATTACCTGGCGCTGCAAATTAGAATGGTCAACAACATCAAAGTCTACAATCCCAATGCGGCCAACACCAGCGGCTGCTAAATACAGCAGCAGCGGCGAACCGAGGCCTCCCGTACCGACGCAGAGCACACTCGCAGCTTTGAGACGCTTCTGGCCTTCCAATCCAACTTCTGGCAGGATGAGGTGGCGAGAGTAGCGTTCGTATTCTTGTTTGTTGAGCTGGATCTCGTCCAGATTAGGATTTAGCATGATATTCTGTATAGTGCCGATTTTGAATTATATCCTATCTGAATCTTTGGCATTTTTGCGTGTTTGTGATTTTTAGTAACTATTTCTTAATCTGAGTCGGTTCGACTGCGAGAATTTCCTCTGCTTGAAAGTTCCCCTCTCCGTCTAGACTCCAACTGCGGAGGTCTTCTGAACTGCCTTGTCGCACGGACACGATGATGTAAGAGTATTGCGCCCATGCCATTGTCCGATCGCACTCCGAGGGCACTGCGGCACAATCTGGGTGAGAATGGTAGATGCCGATGATGTCTAAATTGCGATCGCGCCCATGTTTCATCGCCCGCAACATATCTTCAGGTTTAATAGCATATCTTCGTTTTTCTGTCAATCCTGTTTGTTCCGGCCAATTATCCTCAGCTTCTGCACTCCAAGCATTGTCAGTCGGCCAAACTTCTACTAAAGTTTTAACGCCAGCAGTAACTCGACCAAGTAACAAACCGCAGCATTCTTCGGGATAAGCCCTTTCGCCGTGGCTGCGGATTGATAATAGCTGAGATTCGGTAAGTGCTATATTTTGCATTTTTTTATAGGCTTTTTTTAATGAACCGCGAAGACGCTAAGGACGCGAAGGAGGAAAGGAGAAGGGAAGGGAGATTTTATAATTGATTTGGGATTTCTCTAGCTGTTTGCAAAACAGTTCTATAAGCAATCACAGCTTGAGTCTGATTATCATATCCGACATATTGACTCAACACGGAAAAGTCTAACTCTGGCAAAAATTCACTACTGGAAATTAACTCATAACCAGAATCTCGCAAACGGTAAAGAGAAAATCGGTCATTCGCCCAAAACCAGACTTCAGGAACCTGCAAACCTCGATACACATCGAGTTTGTCAACACCACCGCTAGTTAGAGCAATTTCCATCACAATATCCGGGACTTCTGCAAGCAAACCCAAACAATAACACTCGTCTGGTTCCGCACCCCGTCTCACAACTTCGCGGCGAAATGTAGCACTTCCGTAACCGTTGAGATTAATTAGCCTTTCAACTGCATAGGTTTCGATTAACCGGGCAATAATCTTTTTGAGTCTTTCGTGTTCTGGCGAAGTCGTCATAATGATTTCTAACGTTCCTTCTAAGTAAGTCATCCTGGGGAATTCATCGGCAAACATATCGGAAAGTTGCTCGTATTGTTCCCAAGTCACATCATATAAAATAATGCGCTGTTCGGTTGCTGGTTCCAGTGTTTTTGGATCTAAAAGTAGCATAATTAATTACCTGCACTTAGATGTCTAAACGTTAGATTTTCTGATCTTCTCACCCTTATTCTCTGTGTTCTCTGTGCCCTCTGCGGTTCACAAAAAAAGTCAATTTAGCTAACTAACAGTAGGGTGTATCAGGCGAAAACCCTTAGCCTGTAGTCAAAACATTCAAACCTGACGCACCCTACAATAACTATCTAGCCCCCAATTGCTATCAAGTCGGAGTTTGCTGCAATTCTGGCCGTTCGTCTGGGACGATCGCATTTTCGACTGGACACACCTGCAAACAAATGCCGCAATCTATGCAGGTATCGAAGTCAATCCAATACCAATCAGTACCTTTGACGTTTTTGCCGGGGCCGGGGTGAATGCAAGCAACCGGACAAGCGCCGACGCAATCAGCAACTCCTTCGCAAATATTCGTAACGATAGTGTGCGCCATGTTTCTATTTTAGATTTTGGATTGTGGATGAGAAATTAGCAATTGGTAGTTAGCAATTAGGTTTCAAAAAATCCTAATTTACTGTTTCAATTGTTGGGGAACCTTCGGCATTTACCCAGGCAATTTGAGCAATTCTGCGATCGCGCGCGTAGTCCCTAGCAGCCTCCTCTGTCTCCCGACTTTCCAAATCTATCTCCACCCGAGCTTGGGGAGTAGACTCTCGGAGTTTGCGGGCATAATCAAAGGCCGCCGCCGCCGCTTCTGGAGTTTGAGGCACCACCAACCATTCGCTGGCTGGTGTCTCCGTGGGCAATTTACCCTCTGTCAGCAACACTTGGTGCAAATCTTCAATGTTCAGACAAAACCCGATGCCGGGGGAATTTTGCCCTTGGGGGTCGAACAGTCCTAGCAGTTGGTCGTAGCGTCCGCCTTGTCCTAAAACTCGCTGTCCTGTTTTGCTGCTGCTGACAACTTCAAACACTATTCCAGTGTAGTAGTCAAAGGTTTGAATTAAACTCAAATCGAGGTGGATGTGAGATTTCAAATTGGGGATTTTTGCTTGACATTTGTGCAGCAGTTCGATCGCACATTTGAGATTATTTAACGCGGCTTGCTGTGGCAAATCTAAATCCAGCTTTGCCACCACCTGCAATACATCTTCTGGGCGGCCGCGCAAGTCAAATAACAGCAGAGCTCTTGATCGCAATTCGTCCGACAGCGGCAAGGTTTCCAAGGCGATGCGATCGAGATTTGCGATCGCCGATCGCACTTTTTGGCGCACATTTGGCGGAAACGGTTCTAGCAAAGTTGCAGTCAAGCCCGCTTCTCCCAGCACCAAATGCCAGTCATCAATTTCTAAGCTCTGCAAGCACTCAGACAGCAGCAGCAGCACTTCCGCATCGGCAACGCTCCCGCCCGCGCCGAGCAGCTCGACCCCGGCTTGATAGAACTCCTGTTGCCCGCCTGAGCCAGTATCCGGGCCTTTGCGGAAGACGTTCGCGTTGTAGTAGAGGCGCTGGGGCTGCCAGCGCGTCCCGGACATCCGCATCGCAGCCGCCCGCGCGATGGATGCTGTCAATTCTGGCCGCAAGCCGAGTTCTCCATCCTCAGCGTCTTGGAGTTGAATTAAGGTCGATCGGTCGATCGCACCCCCAGCCATCAACGTCTCCAGCCTCTCTAGAGTAGAAGTAATAATCCGGTGATAGCCCCAGCGGTGAAAAACCTGCTGCAAGCGCCGTTCGATCGAATTTTTTTGAGCAACGTCAAGGGGCAATAAATCTCTTGCACCCGATGGGGGTTGGTAAACCATATCAATTTTAGAGTTTAGACTTTAGATTTGCGATTGACCTTAGAAGCTTAGCTTGAGAGACGGTGTTAAAGTCGAACGCCGTAAGCCTAACATTCGACTTTAACAAATTCAGGTATCAACAATACGCTTGGGTTCAGAACACCGGGCGCTTGAAACCGCCGTATTATCTTTTCAACGATTCAAAACTGACAACTGACAACTACCAACTGACAACTGACAACTGACAACTTTTTATTTCTTCGTCCCGCCAAACAAACTTGCAAAAAATCCCGGTTTCTTCTCACTTTTTTTAGCCTTTTCCAAAGCTTGTTCCAGCTTTTTCTTCACCTCCAAAGCCGTAGGTTCTTCGGGATCTGATGCCAAAGCTTTTTGCACTTCAAGTTTTGCCATTGTGGCTTGACTTTGTTGAAAGTAACACATGGCTAACAAAGCGTGAGCTTTGCTGTGTTTCGGTTCGCGTTTCAGGGCTTCTTTCAACTCCAAAGTTGCTTTGGCGTAATTTTTGCTGTCCATAAATCCTTGAGCTCGGACGCAAGATCGATCTGCCAGGGAGTCTATTGGGGGTTTGACCGACGGCTGTTGAGTCACCGGGTCTTGTTTTGTTGTTTTCGGATCTACAACTTTTGGATCTTCTTTTTTTGGGGGTGGCGGAGGTGGCGTTACACCAACGCCAAGGCGCTCTTTTCGCAGCAGGTAAACCATGTTGAGTTCGCTAATTTGAGCGATCGCCTCTTGGGTTTCCGCAACCGACTCGTACTGCTTGAGAGCGAGTTTGCCCACTGCTGTTTTGTAAGCTTCTTCCAAATCTTTAGCTGTAGCTAACTCTTTGGCTGCTGCACTTTCGATTTGCATTTTCGCTTGTTCTTTAACCAGGCGCTTGCTGATGGTTCCTAATAGCAGGTTGTATTCTTTGCGATCGCTTTCCTTAGAGAATTTGTTGTAGGCCGGATTGACCACTTTTGACAAAAATTGGTTAGCCCAATCTTTATCCGCTTGGTCTTCAAAAGAGCAAGTATCCGAATGCAAGCGGCGGGCGATTTTCATGTAGCGCTTGCGGATGTCGCTCAACTCGGAGTCTAAGGGAATTCCCAAAATTGCGTGCTGATCCGTAAAATCGTACTTGAACAGCCCTTTTGTCATTTCAAAAGACATAACTTTTACTCTCGCTTTCCTGGCTTTTGACTATTCTTTAATGTAGCCTGAGTCAAGGGGTTATGACCCCCGTACTATCCCTGAGCTCTTGTTGCGGGCGTGCTACCTCCAGGAAGATAAGGGCGGAACTGCTAGCAGTGCGCTGCTGAGTTCGGCGTGGATTTTGCCGTTTGTGGCCAAAACTCGACCAGAGTTCATCTCAAAGGCACTACCGTCATAGGCTGTGACTTCACCTCCGGCTTCGGACACGATCAGTACACCGGCTGCTACGTCCCAAGGGGCGAGTCCCCGTTCCCAATATCCGTCCGATCGCCCGCAGGCTGTATGTGCGAGGTCTAGGGCAGCCGAACCGCTGCGCCGCACGCCTTGGGTGAGGTGGGTGAGGTGACAGAATTCGGCATAGTTATTGTCTGCTGTTTCGCGCCGATCGTATGCGAAGCCGGTCACTAGCAAGCTGGTTCTCAATTCTGAACTTTGGGAAACTGCGATCGACCTCCGGTTACAGGTTGCTCCCAATCCTTTGCCCGCCCGAAACAATTCGTTATGCAAAGGGTCGTAAATTACGCCAATTTGTGGTATGCCGTCGATTAAAAGTCCGATCGACACAGCGTAAAAAGGATATTGGTGAGCATAATTGGTTGTACCGTCCAAAGGGTCGATCGCCCACAGGTATTTGCTAGTTGCATCTCCTAATTTGCCCGATTCTTCGGCGAGGATGGCGTGTTCGGGTACGTGGCGGCCGAGAATTTCTAAGATGACTGCTTCTGAGGCTTTGTCGGCTTCTGTGACTAAATCGCCCGATCGGCCTTTTTCTTGAATGTTTTCTAATTTGCCGCAGAAAGATTGCAGCACGGAACCGGCAGCGAGGGCTGCTTCGGTGGCTATTTCTAAGTAGTTTTGGAGTTGATTATCTGTCATTATGAAGGAAGAAGGAAGATGGAAGATGGAAGATGGAAGAAGTAAGAAGTAAGATGGAAGAAGTAAGAAGTAAGATGGAAGATGGAAGAAGTAAGAAGTAAGATGGAAGATGGAAGAAGTAAGAAGTAAGATGGAAGAAGTAAGAAGTAAGAAGACGCGAAGGACACTAAGAAAAAGGAAACAAGGAAGAGGGAAGAATAATCCTAATGCCAACTGCCAACTGCCAACTGCCAACTGCCAACTGCCAACTGCCAACTGTCAACTATTTCTGATTTTGCTGGCGAAATTCTGCCGGAGTTTGTCGCAAAGCTCGTTCTGGATTCCACAGGCCTTTACCCATGAGTCTCGCCCATTCTTGAGCGTTGATCAGTCGCTGTTGATATTTGGTGTTGGGCGATCGCACTGAGGCCAAAACATAACCTTCTTTGATTAGCTGTTCGTTGAGCAAAATTTTGTCTTGCCACAAATAGGCTAGTTTGCGATCGAACCTGTCTTTCTCTTCGATGTCTGATTCTAATAATACTTGTTTTCCCCCAGTTAGCTGTTCTAGTCTTTGTTTGGCTGCTTCTCCCCAAGGTTGCTGTTTTAAATCTGGTGCATCAATACCAATCAGCCTGATTTGTTCTAATAAGGCGATTTTGTCGGCTGTACTGATAACTTCGATTGTTTGCCCGCTGACGGCCCTTTCTACTTTGGCGATCGTACCTTGGGGTATTTCTGGTTTTTGGCAGCTAGCTAACAACACGCAAAGGGCGATCGCAAATAACCTATAAAGCAGCATGGGTAATTGGGAATTGGGAATTGGGAATTGGGAATTGGGAATTGGGAATTGGGAATTGGGAATTGGGCGAAGCGTAGTGATGGAGAATAAAAGTTTTCAGTTTCCGAATCATAATTTTCCGAGTGTAGTGCTGTCCCCAAAGAGCGATCGATCCGTCCCCACTCGGGTTATAATTCCGATCTAACCAGATTTGAGATCATTCTTCATCCAACGGCAAACCGAATCTAACTTTACCTTTACCGAAATAGCGGCCGAATTGCAATTCGTACACTTCATCTTCGTCTTGCGTCTCTACCTCGATGTTGGAACGGGGATAGCAGACGCACAGCAAAGCATAACCTTCTTTTTGCAGTTCCACAGAAAGTCCCATGGCTTCGGGCTGGTGCAGTTCCCCCGATTTGACGCGCACCGCACAGGCGGTACAAGCGCCGTTGCGGCAGGAAAAGGGCAATTCTACGCCTTGGTTTTCGGCGCTTTGCAGGATGTAGCGGTCTTCGGGTACTCGCACTGTGTGGCGATCGCCCGTTTGTCTGTTATGAATTTTAATTGTGTAAGAGCGAGTCATAGGGATTTTAGATTTTAGATTTTAGATTGAAGAATTGGGGATTTGGGGGTCAAATCCTTGATGTGAATGGGTTTGCCACACAGGGAAGCAGAATCCTACCCGCCCGTTTGACACCCTACCCACATTAAACAACAAATTTATGCCGTTACCCCTTCCCAAATCAGATTTGTTCTGCTAAGATAGTTTAGCTGTGGCTGAATGGTTTCATTTAGCCCTGGAGAGGTGGCCGAGCGGTTGAAGGCGCACGCCTGGAAAGTGTGTTTAGGGCAACTTAACGAGGGTTCGAATCCCTCCCTCTCCGTTACTCAAGCTGTTAGGGAAAAAATAACAGCTTGTAAAAAAAAATCTCTTGTATGAGATAAATACTTTAATTAGATCGCCCTTGAGTTTTTTTGATAAAAGTCTGGGGCGATCGCTTTTATATTTTTGAGTGTAAATTACGGGCTATTTGAGTATTTTAGGTGCAGGTTAGAAGTCCACCCACCAGAAAATTGAGTATTTTAGGGGCAGGCTTCTAGCCCGTTGCTAACATCAAATAGCTATGGAACGGGCTTCTCGCCCCTTGCTAAAATTAGTGCAAGATATCAGTGCGATCGAACTTAGCACCGATGAGATTTGCCCCTCGAAACGAAGTACCCTCAGCATTTGCAATCTCTCCAACAATAGCAGAGAAAGACACCAACGCCAACCAAAGATACAGCAGCGACAGCAAGCCGAAACACGTACCCAAAAACAGTTTCTGAGTGCTCAAAAAAGCGCTAGCCGTTGCAGAAAACAAAAAAGCTGCTGCATAAGTCGCAACACTTCGGGCCGCAGCGATCGCCACCTTAGCAAATTGGCGACGAATCCGGGAATTCACAAAAAACATTAACACCCCGCCGATCGCCATTCCAGCCACAGCAGCCTGAGAATTATTGTTAGTTGCAGTCCCAGCATAGAAAAATCCCAACAAAGCCCCTGATAGAATAGCAGAAATTGTCCCCGCAAATCTACCGATTTTTGAGGTTGGTGGCTGTGTGCGGGCGATCGCCCCAGCAATCCCAGCAGCGCTCAAAACCCCATACAGCAACAGCACAAAAGACCAACTCCGAGACTCCGGTATTTGTCCTTGGGTACTCAAAATTAGCCGACTCACAACATCGCCCACAATCACACAAATCGCGATCGCCCCAGCACTCAAAACAGCAATCTGTCGCCCAGAAACCCCAATTTTCGCACCAATAAAATTCGCACCCTCCAACTGAGCATTTCTAAAATTGCAGCCGCGAACATCCGCACCGCCAAAATCCGCACCATTCAAAACTTGTCCTTTGAACGATCGATTTCGCAAAACTTGATTGCTAAAATTATTGACATCCGAATGATTCATATTTCCCTCTCATCTCTTCCTAGCGCTTACGCGCTGCTTCGCGTACTGCGTCTTTTGCGTCTAAGCGCTTCGCGCAGGCTGCGCCAACGCGGTTCATTAAAAAATATCCCTCACAAAATGAAACTAACCAATCCGCTCAAAATCAAACACATTGCACACATTCTCGGTTTCGGAATCTTGCTCGCACCAATACTAATTTATAACATTCCCTACTTTTCGCGTCCAGCACAAACCAACGAAGTGCGATCGCTCTTTCAAGGAATAGCCTACCGCAGGGAATTCCGCTCAAATCCGCGTCCCATCATAATTCACATTGTTAGCATCGATCTCAAGGCCCCAGGAATCGGAATTTTTGTCACTCCCGGAAGCGCCACACCCGATTTAACAGAAACCAACGCTCGCACCGCTACTGAATTTCTCAAAGAATTCAAATTGCAACTAGCAGTCAACGCCAATTTCTTTTATACCTGCATCGAAGAAGCACCTTGGGATTATTATCCCCGCAGTGGCGATCGAGTCAATAATGTCGGACACACCATTAGCAAAAGCCAAGCTTATTCCCAACCAGATCCAAAATTTCCCGCCCTTTGTTTTGATGCCAAAAACCGCGCTCAAATAATCGAAAACGGCACTTGTCCCCAGGGAACAGCCTATGCGGTTGCGGGAGATACCGTGCTGGTGAAAAATGGCAAATCTGTACCACAAAACCCGGAAAAAAGCAAGGATGATAAACCTTATCCGCGAACAGTTGCGGCGATCGACAAAAAAGGCGAAAAATTGTGGTTCATTATTGCAGACGGTAAGCAGAGGCTTTACAGCGAAGGGCTGAAGTTGAGCGAAATCACAGAGATTTCGATGCAGTTGGGAGCCGATACAGTGCTGAATTTGGACGGTGGTGGTTCGGTAACTTTGGCAGTAGCATCACCATCAGGAGCAAAACTGTTGAATGCTCCGATTCAGAACAAAATTCCCATGCAGGAACGTCCAATTTCTAATCATTTAGGGTTCTATGCGCGGGAGAATTAGGGCTGCAAATTGTTGCACAGGAACTGGCAAATATTAACAGATATTAGTTCCGATGAGTGAAGTTGTTGCAAATCTTCATCGGCGAGATCGTGGCCTGCGCCGTCAGCAGCCTGAATCAGTTGGATTGCTGCGGGATAACGCGAATTTTTCCAGGCGGCTAAGCTGACAATCCGGGCTTTGGAGATTAATGCTTTGGCTTTGACGCTTAATTGGAGAGTCACAGATAAATGGCTAGTCGGTAATTGCACGGAGATTGCATATCTTGACTTTACCAGAAGTGCGATCGGCATCACCGCCAACCAACCTAAATCTGGAGTATCCTAATTGCATATTGTTTAAATTTTGACTTAAATGCAAAAATTTCTAAAAGAGCTAGGGCAAAAAAAGACCAACCAAGAGAAGTTTTCATTTAGACCAGACCCAAAAATACTGATAGCATCACTAATAGTGACGGCGATTAACTTCAGCCTTGGTCAAATCTCCATATTTCTATCATTCCAAAATGGTGTCTCTGCAATTTGGCCGGTAGCTGGTCTTTCTCTAGCTAGTTTGCTGCTGCTAGGCCCACGTATTTTACCTGCTTGCATACTCGGCGAATTCCTGGTTAACGTAACAAGTGCTTACCCGCAAGACTTTTTAACCAGTGGTTTAATTGCTCTTGGCGATGGTGCTGACTCGTTAGCAGCAAGTTTTCTGATTAATCACTTTGTTAAACACCGAAATTTACTAGATAGATCGCAGGATGTTTTCAGATTCCTGTTGCTGCAAATACCCACGCCTTTGATCAGCAGCACCCTCGCCGCTACCGTACTGTGTCAGCGAGGAATTAGTCCCTGGAGTGCTTACCCAGAAGTTTGGCGGAGTTGGTTTACAGGAATCATTACTGGTACGATGATTGTGACGCCAGCAATCCTCGCCTGGGCTCAGAAATCCAAGCAGTCCGAAAAACTTCGGCCGCAACAGATAGCCGAATTTGCGATTTTGCTGCTGTTGCTGGTTGTTATCACCAGAATTGCTTTTTGGCAAAAGTACCCCATCGAGTACATGATGATTCCGCTGCTGATTTGGTCGGCATTTCGATTCGGATCGCGGCAATCGACTTTGCTGGTGGTGATTGTTTCGGCGATCGCAGTTTTTGGAACAGCCCGCGGTTTGGGTTCCTTTGTCAGACCATCCGTCAACGAATCGCTGTTGCTGCTGCAATCTTTTATCGGTGTAGTCGCCGTTACAACCTTTGTTTTATCTGCCGTAATTAACGAAAATAGACAGGCAGAAGCTAGACTAAAAAAACTGAATAACGAGTTAGAACACCGAGTAGAAGAACGCACAGCCCAACTGCAAGAAGCTAAAGAAGTAGCTGATAATGCTAATCAATCGAAAAGCGACTTTCTCGCCAATATGAGCCACGAACTTCGCACTCCCCTGAACGGCATTTTGGGCTACGCTCAAATCATGAACCGTTCCCAATCTTGGGGAGAAAAAGAGCGCAACGGTGTCAGCATTATTCACCAGTGCGGTTCCCATCTTTTGACACTAATTAATGACATTCTCGACCTCTCCAAAATCGAAGCAGGCAAATTAGATTTACACTCAAAAGCTTTTCATTTCCCCTCTTTCTTGCAAAGTATTGTTGAAATTGTTCGCATCCGCACCGAACAAAAACAGATTGACTTGATTTATCTCCCCGATGCTGAACTTCCCGAAGGCATAGAAGCCGATGAAAAACGCTTGCGCCAGGTATTGATTAATTTACTGGGAAATGCGGTCAAATTTACCGATCAAGGCAGCGTAACTTTCAAGGTAGAAGTCATGAAATGTGAGTCATCGCCGTATTCCCAATCTGCAATCGCCAATCCAAAATCCAAAATCCAAAATCGCTCGATTCGGTTCCAGATTGAAGATACAGGTGTTGGCATGACTCCCGATTCGTTATCAAAAATATTTACACCTTTTGAACAAGTAGGAGATACCAGCCGCAAAACAGAAGGAACCGGATTAGGACTGGCAATTAGCACTAAAATTGTTAATTTAATGAGTAGTGAAATTGAAGTTGCAAGTGATTTTGGCAGCGGCAGCACCTTCGCTTTTACCGTCGATTTTCCGTTAGCTGCTGACTGGGTAAATGCCGCCGCCACCGCTACCGGGAAGCAGATTCTTGGCTATCAGGGAACTCAGAAAACTATTCTCATCGTCGATGACAACTGGCAGAATCGTTCAGTGATTGTTAGCCTGCTGGAACCGCTTGGTTTTGCGGTAGTCGAAGCTGAAAATGGCGAGGATGGGTTAGCGAAAGCAGCTCAAATCCAGCCAGATTTAATCATCTCTGATTTGTTGATGCCTGTGATGGACGGTTTTGAAATGCTGCGGCAGTTGCGGAGTTCTGAATCATTAAAACACTTGCCTACTGTCGTCTCATCAGCATCTGTTTATGAGATGGACAGGCAAAAAAGTTTGGATGCTGGCGGTGATGATTTTCTGCCGAAGCCGGTGCAGCTTGAGGAATTATTTTCGATCGTGCAAAAGCATTTGCAAATTAAATGGAAGTACCAGCAGACAGCCTCAACTGAAACTACTGGCGAACAATTAGCACCTAAACCTATATCTAATTTACCTCTGGCAACTTCAGCAATGACAATTCCTGCACCGGAAGATTTAGTTTTGTTGCTGAAATTAGCGCAGCAGGGCCGCTTGAAAAAACTGACTGAAGAAGCTAAGCGCATCGCACAACTCGACAAGGGTTATACTCAATTTATGCAGCAAATTCTGCAATTAGCAAAGAGCTTTCAAGCTGATAAAATCGAAGACTTGCTCAAGCAGTATATGAACTAACTGGGGAAAATATTTATGTCAGAAGCTGAGTTGATTTTAGTAGTAGACGATACGCCTGCTAATCTGGACGTGATCTCCGAGGCGTTGACGGATGCGGGTTATGAAGTTGCGATCGCCATTGACGGCGATCGAGCTCTCAAGCAAGTTCAGTATACACTGCCGAGTTTAATTTTACTGGATGTGATGATGCCGGGAATTAACGGGTTTGAAACCTGCCGCCGCCTCAAAGCTTCAGCAGTTACAAGGGATATTCCTGTAATTTTTATGACGGCTTTGTCGGATACAGCAGATAAGATTAAAGGATTTCAGCTAGGTGCTGTTGATTATATCACTAAACCTTTTGAAGAAACGGAGGTTTTGGCGCGTGTCAATACTCACGTGAAACTGCGAAATCTGAATAAAGAATTAGAACAGCGAGTAGCCTCACGCACGGCGGAACTAACTGCTGCTTTGGTACAAGTCAAGCAATCGCAGCTTCAGTTAATCCAGAACGAAAAAATGTCGGCTTTGGGCAATTTAGTCGCTGGTGTCGCTCACGAAATTAACAATCCAGTGGGTTTTATTTATGGCAATATCAAGGAGTTGAATTTGGCGCTCAAAGACATCATTGACCATTTGCAGCTTTATCAGCAACAATGTCCGAATCCGGGGAAAGATATTGAACTCCACGCCGCAGACGTTGATTTAGAATATGTGTTGCACGATACAGCAAAGATGTTGTCATCTATGGAGATGGGATGCGATCGCCTGCGCAACATCAGCACTTCCCTCCGCACCTTCTCCCGCGCCGATACGACGGTGAAAGTCTCGGCTAACATCTGCGACGGCATCGACAGCACGCTGATGATTTTGCAGCACCGCCTGAAAGCTCAAGATATTCGTCCCGAAATTAAAGTTATCAAGAAATATGGTAATATTCCCCCGGTAAAATGCTATTTGGGACAACTAAATCAGGTGTTTATGAATCTGCTTTCAAATGCGATCGATGCTGTAAATGAGTGCAGTTACGGACGCAGTTATCATGAAATTGAAGCGGCTCCTAATACGATTACTATTACCACAGAATTAACTGAAGACGCAGAAAGTGTTGTCGTTAAAATTAAAGATAACGGTGAGGGGATTTCAGAGGATGTAAAAGCGCAGATTTTTGACCACCTGTTTACTACGAAATTAGTTGGTCAAGGGACGGGTTTGGGTTTGTCTATTAGCCGCCAGATAGTGGAAGAAATACACGGCGGTTGTTTGACTTGCTCTTCTGTGTTGGGTGAGGGGGCGGAATTTGCGATCGCACTGCCGATCGACTAATGCGATAATTTAGAACGATCCCCGGTGGCTATTTAATTGCTCTGGATGTGCAGCCTCTGTTTGGCGGTGACGCTGACTACCAGGCTAAGTATACTCGACAGATCGCACAATTTTTTCAAGCTCATACACCGCACCTCCCCTAGGGTGAGGATTTCCCGAGTCAGCGAAGCAGTTTTTCCAAGCCGGCATTGCTGTGGAGTCGCCCCAAGGTAACGGAAGTTGTGGAGACTGACGTTTTCGCACAATTCAAAGACTATTTGGCTGCTGATTTAGATTTAGTCGATCGCGCCGAACCCGTGACAGATAGCGCAAAGTTAGATAGTATTTTACCAGCTCAACTGCGCCATCTGCGGTACCGTGCCGAAAAAGACCCGGCCCGCGGAATGTTTAAGCGGTTCTGCGGCGAGGAATCGACTAAGCGAGTATATTCACGAATTTTTGTTAGATTGGGAACAGAAGCTGCCACAATTGATAAGTAACAAAAATTGATTTTAATAGAAGCTTCAGCCACTATACTAATAAGTGTAGGTTGGCATGAGGAAAATGCCAATGGTAAAAAAAAGTCGCAATGTAGTTAGTTCAACTCCAGACAGCAAAGTCAAAATCGGACTTTCGCTGACTCCTTTTAGTGCCGATCGGTTGAATGCGATCGCTCGAAAACTCGGAATATCAAGGTCGGAACTCCTAGAACGCTTGGCAAAAGGCAATCTGGCTATTTCTACCGACAAGAGTGAGGTTAGTGTCACTTGGAAAAAAGGTGAAGAAACTGCGGTCGAGACCGCCCAGTTGCCAGGGGAAACAGCCGAAGAAAGCGACATTAATCACGCTATAACGGCAGAAACTCTATTGGACTCGGCTGTACAGCCAAATCCCCTGCAAGCAAGTTACGAAACTTTACAGCAGCAGTTGAGTGAACGGGAAAGTGCGATCGCATCTTTGCAGCAGCAATTAGCCGCCGAAAAGCAAAATATCGCCAGCCAATTGCAGGAAACTGTAGCGAAGTCAAGTTACGAAACTTTACAGCAGCAGTTGAGTGAACGGGAAAGTGCGATCGCATCTTTGCAGCAGCAATTAGCTGCCGAAAAGCAAAATCTCGCCAGCCAATTGCAGGAAACTGTAGCGAAGTCAAGTTACGAATCTTTACAGCAGCAGTTGAGTGAACGGGAAAGTGCGATCGCATCTTTGCAGCAGCAATTAGCCGCCGAAAAGCAAAATCTCGAAAGTCAATTGCAGGAAACTGTAGCGAAGTCAAGTTACGAATCTTTACAGCAGCAGTTCGCCGAGAAAGAACATCGGGCGCAGGAATTGCAGCAGCAATTAGCCTCCAAGTCGAGCGATTTGGAATCTTTGCAGCATCAATTCGCCGAGAAAGAACATCGGGCGCAGGAATTGCAGCAGCAATTAGCCTCCAAGTCGAGCGATTTGGAATCTTTGCAGCATCAATTCGCCGACAAAGAACATCGCGAACAGGAATTGCAGCAGCAATTAGTCTCCAAGTCGAGCGATTTGGAATCTTTACAGCAGCAATTAGCCGCCGAAAAGCAAAATCTCGCCAGCCAATTGCAGGAAACTGTAGCGAAGTCAAGTTACGAAACTTTGCAGCAGCAATTCGCCGACAAAGAACATCGCGAACAGGAATTGCAGCAGCAATTAGCCTCCAAATCGAGCGATTTGGAATCTTTGCAGCATCAATTCGGCGAGAAAGAACATTGGGCGCAGGAATTGCAGCAGCAATTAGCCTCCAAGTCGAGCGATTTGGAATCTTTGCAGCATCAATTCGCCGACAAAGAAAGTGCGATCGCATCTTTGCACGAGCAATTTGCTACCGAAAAGCAAAATCTCGAAAGCCAATTGCAGCAAACCGTGTCGAAGTCGAGTTACGAAGCTTTGCAGCACCAGTTAGCAGAAACGTCAAGTGCGATCGGCAACTTGCAAGTTCAACTGACCGAGTTCCACTCTCTAAAAGATCAATTGAGCCAAAGTGCTGCAAAACAGCGAAATTACGAGGCTTTGCAGCAACAGTCTCAAGAACAGCTAAGAACAATCAAAGCTTTAAGAGAAGAACTAGGTCAAATGCAAGCTGTGGCTACGATTGGCGAAGCTTATCTCAATAAGTGGCGCCGTCCCTGATTCTCCGGGTGCGCCTGAAAAGTCCTCTCAACTCGGACGAGTGCTCTTGTAGCGATAGATTTCAACCTGTCGCTGCAAGAGCTTTTTCTTGCTAAATATGAGCATAATATTAAGAAATATTACAATAAATAAATTATGATGATCGATCGCACCGCCCAGAGCAAATCCAGTCCAGCAGACACAAAGGGCCGCGTCACGGTAATTGGCGCCGGCATCGGCGGGCTAACCGCAGCCGCCCTGCTCGCCCGCAGAGGATACCAAGTGCTAGTGTTAGATCAGGCGATCGTCCCCGGAGGATGCGCTTCCACCTTCAAACGCCGAGGCTTTACCTTCGATGTCGGCGCGACGCAGGTTGCAGGCTTGGAACCCGGAGGCATTCACCACCGAATTTTCTCAGAATTAGACATCGAACTTCCCGCCGCCACACCCTGCGATCCCGCTTGTGCCGTAATTTTGCCTGGAGAAACCGCACCGATTAGCGTGTGGCGAGATCCGCAAAAATGGCAGGAAGAAAGACAGCGGCAGTTTCCCGGAAGCGAACCTTTTTGGCAATTATTGTCTACATTGTTTCAAGCTAGCTGGAACTTTCAAGGGCGCGATCCAGTTTTACCGCCCAGAAACTTATGGGATTTCTGGCAGTTAATTCAAGCAGTTCGCCCCGATACTTTAATTACTTTGCCTTTCACTTTTATGACGGTGGGAGATGCTTTGCGGCTTTGCGGGTTGGGCGACAATTTGCGCTTGAAAACTTTTCTGGATTTGCAGTTAAAATTGTATTCTCAAGTTGATACTGAAGAAACGGCGCTGCTTTATGCGGCGACGGCTTTGGGAGTAAGCCAAGCGCCGCTGGGATTGTATCATCTACAAGGAAGTATGCAGGTATTGAGCGATCGCCTGGTAAGTGCGATCGAACTCTACGGCGGCAAAGTCCTGTTGCGGCATACAGTCGAAAGTATTGTCACCACTAACGGTAAAGCCACCGCTACAGTGATTCGCAATCAAAAAACAGGCGAAGTTTGGACAGAAACTGGCGATCGTATTGTTGCCAACGTGACCGCCCAAAATCTAGTAAAATTGATGTCAAATCAGTCTGTTGTCGCAAATTCAACAGATAAATCAGAAACTTCAGAGACAACAAACCAACTGCCAAATCAAATGGCAGGCTACAAATATCGAGTTGATAAATTGCCGCCCGCATCCGGCGCATTTGTCATATATTTGGGAGTGCATGAAAGCGCAATTCCGGCAAATTGTCCGCCGCATTTGCAGTTTCTCTACGACTACGACGGCGAGATTGGGGAGAATAATTCATTATTTGTTTCTGTCAGCCATCCTGGCGATGGCCGCGCACCAAAAGGTATGGCGACAATTATCGCTTCGTCTTTTACTGATACTCGAATGTGGTGGAATTCGGCTGATTATGAAGGATTAAAGCAAAAATATACTGAAGGGGCGATCGCCCGTTTAAGCGAATACTTTAATTTAACACCCGAAAAAATTGTACACCAAGAATCAGCCACGCCTCGCACCTTTGCCCGCTACACAGCGCGCGATAAAGGCGTTGTCGGCGGCATTGGCCAGCGAGTACCAAACTTCGGCCCCTTCGGATTTGCCAACCGCACGCCAATTAAAAACCTCTGGTTAGTCGGCGATTCCACCCATCCCGGAGAAGGAACTGCCGGTGTTTCCTATTCTGCTTTAACAGTCGTGCGGCAAATGGAAGCAGAATTTTGATAATTGGGTGAGTAACTTGTAGGGGCGGGTTTAGCGCGCAACATTGAATGTAGGGCACAATCTCCGAACAAAACCCGCCTTTGCGGATCTGTGACTGTTATCATGTCCGGTAACTGCCAAGAGAATAAAATCCTGTCGTTGGGTTGGGGCGGGTTTTGTACTAAAATTGTCTGCTGTTGGTTCAGATTTCGCGCTAAACCCGCCCCTACAAGTCTCGAAATTTGTCGATTGATCGCACCAACCCAAAAAAACCTCAGTCTGCACCAGCAAACTGAGGTCTCGTAGCGACAGGTTCAAACCTGTCGGCTACATTCTATGACTACTTGATAGAAATCTTTGCGCCCACAGCTTCAAGCTGTTTCTTCATTTCTTCAGCAGCATCCTTACCAAGAGCTTCCTTAACTGCCTTCGGTGCGGCTTCTACCAAGTCTTTCGCTTCCTTCAGACCCAGACCGGTAATCGCCCGGACTTCTTTCAGAATTGCGATTTTCTTGTCAGCAGGAAATTCTTCAAGAATTACGCTGAACTCAGTTTGTACTTCTACTTCTTCAGCAGGAGCAGCAGCGCCGCCCATCATCATCATGCCGCCTACAGGAGCAGCAGCGCTGACGCCAAAAGCATCTTCAATTTGCTTGACCAATTCAGAAGCTTCGAGCAAGCTCAGAGTCTTCAATTTTTCCAAGATTTCGTCGGTTGCAGTAGACATTCGTTAAACTCCTAGTTCGATTGTAGATTTGGATTTTGGATTTTGGATCGATCGTTAATTATTAGTCTCTTGTCTCCATTCGTTAGCGCGTCAATCAACACTAATGACTAATGACTAATGACTAATGACTAAGCAGTTTATGCTTCTGCGGGTGCTTCTGCTGGTGCTTCTGCGGGTGCTTCTGCTTCTGCTTCTGCGGGTGCTTCTGCGGGTGCTTCTGCTTCTGCTGAATCACCGTTCTGGTCTTTTTCAGCATAAGCTTTGAGACCGCGCGCGATCGAAGTAGGAACTTGATTGATACCCACAGCCAACTTGGTTGCGACACCGTTGAGAGCGCCAGCAATTTGAGCCATGAGTTGTTCCTTCGACGGCAGATCAGCTAATGCTTTAACATCAGCTTCTCTCAATACCCGTCCTTCCATCACGCCGCCGCGAAGAGCACTCTTCTTAGAAGCTTTTTGGAATTCTTGGTAAGCTTTAATCGCGCCGCCAATATCTTCTTGCACGAACATGAATGCCGACGTACCAGTCAACAATTCCTGCATCGGCTGCCATGTTTCATTGCCTTCAACAGCAATTCGCATTAGCGTGTTTTTTGCCACTTGGCAAGTGCTGCCTTTCGGACGCAAACGCCGCCGCAAATCTGTTATTTCAGCAACAGTTAAGCCCGTGTAGTCGATCGCGATTACCAATTGAGATTCGCTCAAGGTTTGCTTGAGACCTGCAATAATCTCATTCTTTACTGCTAAACTTTTGCCCATACTAATTTCACCTCCTTTTAGGATCTCAAACTGCCAATCAAAAACCCCAACCTTAGAGCCGGGGCAGAGAATTAAAAATTAAGAATTAGGAATTAAAAGATAGAACTTTTTAATTGATTTTCTTGAGTTTTTATTTCTTCAGCCTCGGCAGGAAATTAAGCGCTCGGCACCTGCGGTCTTCAGCTTATGGATTTTCGATTAGGCTATCACCATCCGGCAGACATTAGCAAGGGTATGATGTAAATCTCGTGAGAGATTTACACAGACAGCCGAAGCTGTCTTTTACCTTCTGCCGAATGCTCAATACCTTCTAACCAGCATCAATTTTCGTATCGCGCAGGACACTGATATCGACTTCGATCGATGGGCCCATGGTTGCGGATACGTACAAACTGCGCCAGTAGCGACCTTTCGCACCAGAAGGGCGGTTGCGGTCAACAGTTTCTTGCAAAGCATGAAGGTTAACCAGCAAATCTTCCGCTGAGAAAGCTGCCTTGCCAAACATAACATGAACGATGCCTGTGCGATCGGCACGGAATTCTAGTTTACCACCTTTGAACTCGTTGATCGCGCGAGCAATGTCAGTTGTCACCGTGCCACCTTTGGGAGAAGGCATCAAGCCGCGCGGGCCCAATAACCGACCCAATTTGGCCACCAACGGCATCACGTCTGGGGTAGCAATCAGGCAATCGAAGTCCATCATGCCCTTTTGAATTTCCTCGATCAACTCTTCAGAACCAGCAATATCCGCGCCAGCATTCAGAGCTTCTTTAACTTTTTCGCCCTTAGCAATCACCGCAATTCTGACTACTTGACCAGTGCCTTTTGGCAGCGATACAGTTGTCCGCAACTGTTGGTCAGTATATTTCGGGTCAATTCCCAAACGGATGTGAGCTTCAGCAGACTCGCCAAACTTAGCGGTTGCTGTTTCTTTCAAAAGTTGCAGAGCTTCCAGCGGTAGGTAAGGTCTCTCTTCAACTTTCTTTTGAAGTTCTTGCAGTCTTCTGGATACTTTCTTTGTCATTGTTATCTCCTGGGGTCAGTTGATTTTAGGTTTGAGATTGAAGAATTGAACCGTTTCGCTCATTTCAAATCTCAAACATTTGCGATTCCTAGCGAAGTATTACTTCTCCCCCTGAATCGACTTAGAATTTGGGATTTTAGATTCTGTTAAATCCGTTAAATCCGTTAAATCCGTTACACAATCCGTTGCCGAACTTGCCTTAATCAGCGATCGCCACGCCCATGTTTTTAGCTGTTCCCGCCACAATTTTCATAGCAGCGTCAACATCATTAGCATTAAGGTCAGGCATCTTGGTTTCAGCGATTTCTCGCAACTGAGCCTGTGTAATTGTCCCTACTTGCTTGCGATTAGGTTCACCCGAACCCTTAGCAATGCCAGCAGCTTTTTGAATCAAAACCGACGCCGGGGGGGTTTTGAGAATAAACGTAAAACTGCGGTCTTCAAAAACCG
Organism: Microcoleus sp. A006_D1; assembly: GCF_036702805.1. NCBI lineage: Bacteria > Bacillati > Cyanobacteriota > Cyanophyceae > Oscillatoriales > Microcoleaceae > Microcoleus > Microcoleus sp. A006_D1. The sequence continues at coordinate 558,844 of NZ_JAUBVZ010000001.1, read as the reverse complement.
AAATTTCTACCGGAACCACCAGACCTGCTTGGTCTGCGGTTCTAGCATTGTACTCCTTGCAAAACATCATGATATTGACGCCGTGCTGACCCAATGCCGGGCCGATCGGAGGAGCTGGGTTGGCTTTTCCCGCCGTAATCGCCAACTTAATTACTGCAACAACTTTCTTTGCCATTAGTTAGTTCTGTTTCTGAACCTGATTGAACTCTAATTCTACAGGCGTATCGCGCCCAAAAATCGAGAGTAAAACTTTGAGCTTGTTCCGTTCCGGGCTCACTTCAATCACATCACCTTCAAAATCCTTAAATGGCCCGGAAAGTACCACAACGTGGTCTCCTGTCGCCATCGATACTTTGACAACCGGTTCTGATTCCTGAGCGTTTCTGAAGATCCGTTCTACTTCCGAATGACTTAGAGGTAGCGGTTTGACGTGACCCCTGCCGCGCCCGTAGCGGCGTTTCTGCTCTGCCCCGACAAAATTAATTACATTCGGGGTATTCTTGATCACCTGCCACGTATCCTCGTCCATAAACATACGAATGAGTACGTAGCCGGGGAAGATTTTTTCATCTGACTGCCGCCGGGAACCGTCTTTGCCGACTTTGATCGCCGGAGTTTGCGGAATTTCGACTTGAACGATGCGATCGGCAACATCCAAGGTTTGAATCCGCTGCTGCAAGTTTGCCTTCACCCGCTTTTCGCAGCCAGAGGCAACTTGAACAGCATACCAGCGAGCGTCAATCTCCGGCACATCTGGCGATGCTGGCTGTCCCGTCGCGTCTGTGGAATACTCAGATTCTTCTGATGCAAAAGTCATGGCCCAAACACCTTTCCCGCGCCCCAGTTAAAGAAGTTATCCACCAAATAGATCAGGCTTGCTGAAAGGATTACCATCAAAAGCACGGCCAAAGACTCGCTAATTAGCTGCTGCCTGCTCGGCCAAACCACTTTATCGAGTTCTTCTCTAGTTTCCTTTAAAAAACCCGCAGGGTCAAACCCAGGCGCAGTCATTTCTGGAGTTTGTTGAGCTTCGTCTTTTTTCGCCACGATTGAATCCCCCTTGCGATTTTAGATTTTAGATTTTAGATTTTAGATTTTGTGAGTGGCTCGCGGCTATCTGATTTTTTGACACTAACCACTTACGCCCAAGTCCAAAATCTCAAATCCAAAGCCAGCACTTTTTTACAAGCTCAACCCATCAACGATGTAAATGCCGATCGCCCTTTTGGCCGATCGATCTGCCACACCGAACATTTGTTGATGGCATTTTTTGCGAACCGCCCACAAAAATTAATTCTACCCGAAAGTCTGCGGTTTTGGCTGTTTCCAGCCAATTATCCGGGCGCTTTCGGGCAGAATTAAAATTTTGGTGATTCAGCGCGCCCTGGAGGACTTGAACCCCCGACATCAGGTTTTGGAGACCTGCGTTCTACCAACTGAACTAAGAGCGCACAGGTGAGGTTGCTGAAACTCGCTTAACCTCTAGATTCCTATTTTAACACAGTGCGCTCGAAAATGGGAAACTTTTTTTTGAAATTTTTCAATTTCCCATTTTGCATCAACCAAGAGGAAGCTGGGTGCATTCCTACAGGGAGCGATCGAACCGCTGTTTGACGCGAGTAGCTTTGCCCACCCGATCGCGCAGGTAGTAAAGTTTGGCTCTACGGACTTTACCGCGGCGCATGACTTGGACAGTAGCGATGCGGGGCGAGTGAATCAAAAACACCCGTTCCACACCCACGCCCTGAAACACGCGGCGCACGGTGATTGTTTCATTAATCCCGCCGTTACGCATGGCAATCACAGTGCCTTCGTAGGGTTGAACCCGTTCTTTCGCGCCCTCTTTAATTCTCACGCCGACTCGAACTGTGTCGCCGACGTAAATTTCGGGGAGCACTTTGCTGAGTTCTACCTTGACTCTATTTATTTCTGCCGTTTCGAGCGAACGGATTATTTCTGCTGCGCCTTTCATAGGATTTCCTAAAACTCACAATCCCTTATCATATATCGAACTGCCAGTTTTATCTCAAAAAACTTCTATGTTAAATAGTTCTGGGGTCGAATTTCTGCAACTGGGGGCGATCGCGATACTAGCCTTGTACGTCGCCGCCAACTTGGGGGCCAATGATGTGGCGAACTCGATGGGGACATCCGTAGGCTCGAAGGCGCTCACGCTGCGGCAAGCAATAATTGTTGCAGGGATACTGGAGTTTTCCGGCGCAGCACTGTTCGGGCAAGGAGTTTCCGAAACTCTGGCAACAGGAGTTGTGAATGCAGAAGTGTTTGTGGCAAAACCGCAGGTATTTTTAATCGGGATGGTTTCAGTGCTGGCAGCTTGTGGCTTGTGGCTGCAAATCGCTACCAGTCGAGGCTTGCCGGTTTCTTCATCCCATGCGGTGGTGGGCGCGATCGCAGGTTTTAGCTGGGTTGCAGCCGGAATTCATGCCGTTGACTGGCCGATAATCGGCAGGATATCGCTAACTTGGGTGGCGACACCTTTTGCTAGCGGTGCTTTAGCCGCCCTATTTTACAGTGGGGTGAAGCATTGGATTCTCGATCGCCCAGATCCTCTATTGCAACTGCGCGAGTGGATACCTTGGCTGAGTGCAGCACTGCTGAGCGTTTTCGGGATAATTGTACTGCCGTCTATTGTCGATGTGGCTTTTGTGCAGACAGGGGCGATCGACTTCGCGCGCGATACATTTGGCTGGAATCTGCCAATTCACGATATTACAATCGGCATTGGGAGTCTGGGGGCGATCGGGCTTACATTCAATAGTTGGAAAAACTTAGAGAAGGAAGGTTCGGCAGCGGATTTTGTAGCGGATGTAACGGATGTAACGGATAGAAAGAAGAAGCAAGAGGGAATATTTTCCCCATCTGGCAAACTCTCTCACTCTGCGATCGAGCAACAGATGGCGAGATTTCAGGTGTTAAGCGCTTGTTTTGTGGCATTTGCTCACGGTTCCAACGACGTAGGTAATGCCGTTGCGCCTTTGGCTGCGATCGCCTATATCCAGCGTACAGGCTCCTTTCCCCTAGAGGATTTCAGCGTTCCTCTGTGGATTTTAGTCCTCGGAGGTACAGGAATCGTCATCGGTTTAGCCATCTGGGGTCAAAAAGTGATCGCTACAGTCGGCGAAAACATCATCCAACTGCAACCCAGCGGCGGATTTTGCGCGGAATTAGCCACAGCTACCACAGTATTATTAGCATCCCGCTTGGGTTTGCCGGTTTCCACATCCCACGCTTTAGTCGGTGCAGTTGTGGGAGTCGGGCTGATTAAAGGTTGGAAATCGGTACGCTGGCAAACTTTGCAGTCAATTGGTTCGGCTTGGGTGGTGACAATCCCGATCGCCGCCGGTTTGGGTGCTAGCATTTTCAGTATCGCTCAATGGATTTTAGATTTGAGATTGTAGTGAAACGCAGATGACACGGGAGCATCCCAATCAGAGCTTTCATAGGAGTGCGAGCATATTGCTCGCTAGATACGCAAGCGAGCGGGAAGATCGCACTCCTAGAAAAACGCTTTTTATAGAACCCATTTGACATCTTTGAGTTTTTGGGTTTGGTGACGAGAAATATAGAGAGAAACCAGTTTGTGAGATTTACGCTGATGTCGAGAAACCGGGTTTCTACGAGTTTTTGGGTTTGGTGACGAGAAATATAGAGAGAAACCCGGTTTCTGAGATTTACGCAAAATAGATATCAAATGGGTTCTATAAAATCGGGATGACTAATCTTTCTGATTACCTCGGTTGGGATAAACTCGCGAAGGCAACAGTTTCCAAGCCGCAGCATCTGCACCCCAATTGCGAAAAATTTTCACAGACGCGAAAATTTGAGAGAAACGCCAATTATAGTAACGCTTCCAGTCAGGAGGCCAGTTGGCGGTTTCGTCATCCGCTTGCAAAGCTCTGACTTCAGCTTCGAGTGCTGCGGCGTGGCGCTGTATGATGATTTCTAGTTGCACAAAGTGTTCTTCGGGCGAGCGCAATTTTTTTACATCCTAACTACAAACGTGATAACCGTGATTTTACCGGACATCAGATTGCCCACTTCACTAATAGCAATGGAGCACATCAAACCCGGTTTCTGCGAACAAGCAAGCCCAACGACCGCTCAATCACTTCTGCTCCAAGCAATGCTGTAACTGTCGAGCCAGTACCTCGACACAGGGCTTTCTCAACATAGTAAGGTGATTCCCAGGAACTCGAATCACCTCTACTTGTGCCGTCGTTAAATCCCTCCAGCCAAGAGTCGGATCTTGATGACTCATGCTTAGCTTTTCCCCCGATCTAAACAGAGTAATTCGGTGCGGATAAATTTTCGGTACATAGCTGAGAGTTGCTTGACTGTTAGCCTGAAATACAGTAAACATTGAGGGAATTGCCAGCTCGCGCCAGCTTTTTTCTGTTGATTCTTTAGATAATATGCTAACCATAACAGCCTGTTTCCAATTCCAGCCATGCCAAAATTTAGCTACAAAATTAAGCAGCTTATTTAACTTAGGAAACCGCCCAGCAATACCGCCAATTTGCAAATTTTCCGCCGCAGCCACCAAGCGAAAATAATCGACTACAAAAGGCCAGATAGAGCGCGAAACAGTAGTCAGAATAAACTTGCAACCGTCCCAAACAGAAGGTTTGTTAGCAGCAACCGGTGCTAAAGTATCCAGCACAGCCAGCAAAGCCACTTCCTCTCCGGCTGCAAGCAACTGTTGAGCCATCTCAAAAGCCACCAAACCCCCAAAAGACCAACCTCCCAAAAAATACGGCCCTTTTGGTTGAACTGTACGCAAGGCTGCAATGTAGTCAGCCGCCATATCTTCAATGCGAGTTAGCGGAGCAGTTTCGCCGTCAATCCCCTTTGGTTGCAGCCCGTAAAACGGTTGATTTTCTCCTAGCTGAAATGCTAACTCGCAATAAGGAAATACGACGCCAAAGATGGGATGGACGCAGAAGAAAGGCGGATTTTTACCGCGCGGTTTGATTGCGACTAAAGGCGACCATTCCCCAGATTTTGTTCCTGAATCTAGCGAATCTGCTAAACCTTCAATTGTCGGATTTAAGAACAAAGATGATAGTGGCAACTCGCGTTCAAATTGCTGGTTAATCTCGTTAATCAGGCGAATTGTCAGCAGGGAATCTCCACCCAAATCGAAGAAGTTGTCGCGAATGCCAACGGGCTCGGTGTTGAGGATTTCCGACCAAATTTTGGCGAGGGTTGATTCGGTTGGCGTGCGAGGTGCAATGCAGCTTTTATCTGTTGCACTGCTAGTGAGATTATCCGGTGATCTGAGGCGCAGGCGATCGATTTTGCCATTGGGAGTTAGGGGCAGAAATGCGATCGCCACAAAGGCATGGGGAATCATGTAATTGGGCAGCTTTTCCTTGAGAAAACTCCGCATTTCCAAGGGATTGAGCGCCCGATCGCGATCGGCGACGACATAGGCAACTAGGCGCTTGTTTCCCGACAAATCATCCTCAGCAACCACCGCTGTTTCTTTGACTGCTGGATGCTGCACCAGCAGCGCTTCAATCTCTCCTAATTCTATGCGATACCCGCGAATTTTTACCTGTGCGTCAGTGCGGCCTAAAAACTCAATATTGCGATCGACTAAATAGCGAGCTAAGTCACCTGTTTTGTAAATTCGTTCTCCTGGTTTCTCGCTAAACGGATGAGGAATAAAGCGCTGAGCGGTTAATTCGGGGCGGTTGATGTAGCCTCGCGCTAAACCAGCACCGCCGATGTACAATTCACCGGGAATTCCGACGGGTACGGGCTGTAAATTTTCATCTAAAATATAGAGTTGAGTGTTGGCAATTGGGCGGCCGATTGGGGGTTTTTGGCGTGAAGCGAAGCTATCCCGCAGTTCATCGCCAATTTCAGCAAAACTCGACCACACAGTCGCCTCTGTAGGGCCGTAAGCATTAAAAAACCTCCGCCCGGAAGCCCAGCGTTTTACCACATCCAAGGAACAGGATTCGCCAGCACAGATAATTGTTTGCAGTGCGGGAAGTTCGGCGTCTGGAAGCACAGCTAGCAGCGAAGGCGGGAAGGTAGCGTGGGTAATAGCATTGTCCTGCAAAAATTGAATTAATGTTGTTCCTGGTAACAAAGATTCTTTCGCGGCACAGTAAAGTGTGGCTCCGCTTCCCAAGGCCATGACAATCTCAAAGATCGAGGCATCAAAACTCAGGGAGGCGAATTGCAAAACGCGGTGATTTGAGTTTAATTTAAAAGCTTCAATTTGAGCTAAAGCTAAGTTGTAAAGTCCGCGGTGTTCGATTAAAACGCCTTTTGGTTTTCCGGTTGAACCGGATGTGTAGATGACATAAGCCAGGTTTTCTGGTATGATATTTAAAGTTAAATTTGCTGGGCTTTGTCGGGCGATAATTTCTCTGTCGGAGTCCACACAAACTACTGGATATTCCGGCGCAGTTAAGTTTTTTGCTAAGTGCTGCTGAGTTACCAAAATCGACACGCCAGCATCTGCTAACATGAAGTTGAGGCGCTGTTGAGGATAATTTGGATCTAAAGGCAGATACGCTGCGCCTGCTTTGATAATGCCTAAAATTCCGACGATCGCATCTAAGGAACGTTCTACACAAAGGCCCACTAAAACTTCTGGTGCTGCTCCCAATTGCTGCAAGTAACGTGCAAGTTGGTTGGCTCGGCTGTTGAGTTGGCGGTAGGTTAACTGCTGGTTTTCAAAGACGGCGGCGACAGCATCGGGCGCGAGTTCGACTCGCTCTTCAAATAACTGATGGAAACACTGGTTTTGCGGATAATCTCTCTGAGTGTGATTCCAATCAATTAATAATTGCTGGGATTCTGGTGCTGTCAGCAAAGCCAAGTCGCTGAGGCGCTGTTTGGGATTAGCAACAATCGCTGCGAGTAGCGTTTGAAAATGCCCCGCCATCCGCGCAATTGTGGCGCTATCAAATAAGTCCGTACTGTAGATAAATTGCCCGTGAATCCTTCCTGCATCTTCCCACAAGTTGCACTCTAAATCCAGCTTGGCGCTTCCGGTGTCAAAGTCGTGAAGCGTAGCTATCCCGTAGGGAATCGCCCTAAAAGCGATTCCCGGCAATTCCAGCGCTGCTACAGGAGTGTTTTGCAGGCTGAAACTAATTTGAAACAGGGGATTGCGGCTCAATTCGCGATCGGGGTGCAATTCCTCCACCAGCTTCTCGAAGGGCAAATCTTGGTGCGCGTAGGCTGCGACGGCGACGTTTTTTACCCGATGCAATAGTTCCAAAAACGTGGGGTTTCCCGATAGATCGGCGCGCAGCACTAAACTGTTGACAAAAAAACCGATTAATGCTTCTATTTCGCTCAGGTTGCGATTGGCGATCGGCGTTCCTACTGCAATATCAGCTTGTCCTGTATAGCGGTACAGCAAAGTTTGAAAAGCCGCGAGCAAGGTGATAAATAGAGTCGCGCCTTCTTGCTGGCTCAGTGACTTTATTGAGTTACTTAAAGCGGCAGATAGTGCGATCGACTCTTTGGCGCCCCGGTAGGAGGGAACCGCCGGCCTTTGTCTGTCTGTCGGTAGATCGATCGCAGTAATTCCGCTTAACTGCTGGCGCCAATAAGCTAACTGAGTTGCTAACACTTCGCCCTGCAAATATTGGTGCTGCCATTCTGCAAAGTCTGCGTACTGCAAGGGAAGTGCTGCGAGGGGCGATCGCCCGTTTTTAACAAATGCCGTGTAGAGCGTTCCCAGCTCTCGAATTAGCACTCCCATAGACCAACCATCAGCCACAATATGATGTAAATTCAGCAACAAAATATGCTCTGTTTCACCTAGTTGTAACAGCGTTACTTTAAATAACGGCCCGGCGGCCAAATCAAAAGGACTTTGTGCGGCATCGGTTGCGAGTTGCAGGGCCGCGGTTTCCTGCTGAGTTGGCGAGAGAGTTTGTAAGTCAATTGTAGTGAAAGATACCGTGAAAATCGGAGCAATAATTTGCACGAGTTCCCCTTCAAACATCGCAAAAGTAGTGCGCAAACTTTCGTGTCGCTGCACAATTTCATTGAAGGTTTGCTCTAAGGCAATTAAGTTGAGGGAACCTGTTAAGCAAAGTGCGGTTGAAACATTGTAGAAAGGATTGCCCGGTGCTAATTGATTGAGGAACCAAAGCCGCTGCTGAGCAAACGATGCTGGGAAGACGAAAACTTCTGTTTCTTCGGAAAGATTAAGCTTTTCTTCACCAGCCGGGAGGGAATTGTCGGAAAGATAGTTAGTCATATCAAATTATCAGGCAAGCCTCAAAGGAAAGCGCGTACAAAGTAGCCTCTAAATATTACATATAGAAGATTTCATCTCTTTGATTAAAATCTTTACCAAGGCAATACTAGACTATAACTCGTTTCGATATGCTGCTTCATGCCGAGGTCGGTAACATTCACAAGATGTGTAAAAAACACATCAACATCGTCTATCGCTTTAGCCGTAAGCCGAACTTTTCCGGTTGCTGTTTGAGTCCAAGAAAGCGCGGGAATAGCAAAACCATGTGCAAAACTGTGCCGCACTCTTAAAATCTCATTTAGCTTCTGCCGAACGGCTAATCCGCTCAGGCTTCTTGCAGACCAAACCCAATCGCCAATAGGATCGTAACCAGTGTTTTGAATCAGAAGGTTTCGCGTGTTTTCCGAGTTTGGTGTATTGAATCTTTCAAGTGCGCGTTCCGCCGCATCTCTAGCAATAGAATGTACGGCATGAAATTTGGGATCTAAAGGATTTGCAGTGGCCGCGAAAAAATTGCGAACGAGTTCGTTTATATAAGCATCCCATACAGCAACAAATGCAGCTAGAGCGGAGTGATAGTAGACTTGAGTTTTACTGCGCGATATTGGTTGCAAGCGGGGATCTGTAGCTGTTTCGCGAAGTGTTCTAGCCGTGTTGGACGCTGTTTTGTACTTCAATGCTGCTGGTGACGGCACGGCGATTTCCTAAAGACAATTCACGAACTGTTCGAGTGCATCCCGGTATTTTTTCAGTGGGTCTGGATTCAATTGCACCCGCTCACCTGCGATGATCTTGGGACCAGGTTTTAACTTATGTAAGGGTGTACCAGTTGTAGCAGCGACAACACAGGCACTGTGATAATCGGGGATTTCAATAAAGGTGCTACTTGGGGATTCTTTAGGGTTTGCAAAAATATGACGATGCTTGTTGTATATATCATCCATCGTCTGCTTAATAGTTTTATTTACAGCTTTAAATGCCTTGCTCGCTTTTCCTTCGTACAAAGTCATCCGGTTGCTCACGAATGTATGTAACTTTGGTACAGATACACCATCTTCCTTGGCACGTTTTGCAAAGCTGATTCGTGCGTATGGTGCTGTATGTTCATCGGTGATACCATAGAGAAGTGCAACGACATTCTCTATGGCACGACGCGAACTGTCATCGGCTGTAAATGGCACAACAATGCCTTCTGCCGCAACTAAAGCAAGCTGTGTATAAATCGCAAAACTAGGGTTACAGTCAATGACGAAGAGGGTGTCTCGATCACCACTTTGTTTACGGAGAGCAACTGTCAGATCCTGTACCCAATTTAACACCTGTTTCCAAGCATCAATTGGTATCGAAAGTTGGGATGTCTGTCGGATTGCTTCAGAGATTATTTCGAGGAGATTGTCCCCACATACGAGCCTCAAATTTTCTGGTATGTTCGGATTGAAGTGTTTAGGTTCACACAGGTAGGGTGATACGTCTTCAATCATTTTAAAAGGGGAGTTCAGGCGTGCTTCAAGGTATCCCGCTACCGTCGCACGCGGAGTTTTAGTGTTCAAAGAATGTATTGCATTTGGGCTAGTGAGATACCCACCCAATAGAGTTTCTGACACATTCGCCTGCGGACATAGGTCAATTACGTAGACATCTGTATCGGGGTGACTGTGAGCATATTCAGAAGCAGCGACAAAGCAAAGGAAGCTCTTGCCGACACCACCTTTATTGTTCCAGAAAGCGTATGAACTCATTGGGTGTATTTTTTAAAAGGACAATAGAGTTTTCATCATCTATCTTTGCTTTCTTGGTTGAGGGATGATAATTTGAGCCTGCGGCTCTCGCGAGAGACGGGAACTAAGGCTGGTACTTTAAGTTTAGCACTGCTGTCCTTTAAACTTTCCACAATCTTAGATAATTCTGCAATAGTCGGTGCTTCAAAAACCCGGCGCAAAGGCAACTCTACCCCGAAAGCATCTCGCACTCTAGAAACAAGCTGAGTCGCCAGCAGCGAATGGCCTCCCAATTCAAAGAAATTGTCGCGGATACTGACACGCTTGATTCCCAAAACCTCACCCCAAATTTTGACTAAAACTTGCTCAACCGCAGTCTGAGGCGCAATATAACCGCCAGCTAATTCTAACTTAATCGGTTCCGGTGCGGGCAAAGCGAGCCGATCGACCTTTCCGTTAGCAGTCACCGGTAGCGACTCCAGCACCACAAAAGCCGATGGAATCATGTAGTCAGGCAGTTTTTCTGCTAGATAAGCCTGTAACTGCGGCACTAATTTGCGCGCTGCTTTCGCTTGTAAGGGATTGTTAGCATAAGAGCGAAGCAAGTTATCCACGGTGATTTCTTGCCTCAAATGTCGAGTTTCGCCCCGCACAAACACTACATCATAGCGCCCGTCACGGCCGGAATCTGACCAAGAAATACTAATATTATGCGGAACTTGCAAAGCATACCAAGCTTCGGGATCTATTCCTAAATCGCCGAGTTTTTCCAAAGCTTTCTGTAACTGAGCTGCTGTTTTAATTGTCTCAGCATTTGACAGCAATTCTGCCGTTTTTAGCGCCACAGTTACCCGCGCATTAGGTACATTGGCAATTTTCAAGCTGTCCAGTTGATTCTCTAATAATATTTGTTGCACCTTCCTAACAGTCAGATGCTGATTTTGTTCCGACCAATCTAGCAGTTGCGATCCCCCCTGCCCCCCTTGAAAAGGGGGGTTCTGAAGCTCTTGTTTGTCATTAAAGTCAGAGACACTTCTTAGCCCCCCTTCATAAGAAGGGTTGGGGGGATCTTTCTGCGGTGCAAGATGCAGAATTGCATTGTAGCGAAACTGAGTTAACTCATTGTGGTAGCTGCCCCGAATTAATTGAATTTCTACGCCGCCAATCTGCGGAAAGCAGTGCTGTAAAGCGCTAAAAAAATCTGGGTGAATAACTAACTCTGTTTCTTGAAACATTTGCATTTGTACTCGCTGCTGCAACTGTTCAGCAGCGAGACTCGGTTCGGCTTGATACAGTTGTACTGAAGCGTGGAAAGCAGCCAGCAGCGGCAAGCTACGCACATCTCCAATGAAGATAAAGCCACCGGGAGCAGTTGCTTTCACTGCACCTTCTATCACCTGCACGAGATAGTCGATATTCGGGAAATATTGTACAACAGAGTTGAGAATTACCGCGTCAAAAGCTGCTGTTTCTATTTCGGCAAAATCCGTCGCCATTTTTTGTAACAGCGTGACATTGGCTAACTGTTGATTTGCCAATTGCTGCTGAATGTAATTAATCGAAATTGGTGAAAAATCTGTGCCGCAATATTGAGTGCAGCGAGGCGCAATTTGGAACAGCATCAAGCCTGTGCCGCACCCAATTTCTAAGACTCGCTGCGGCTGCAAAGCTAAAATTTGGGCGGCTTGATTGTTCGCCCACTCGCGCACCTGTTCTGCGGGGATTGGTTGGTTGGTATAACTGCTATTCCAGCCGACAATATTGAATGTTGGATCTGAGTCTGCGGCAGGTAGATTGTAGGTTTCATTGTAGAGCATTTGCCACTGCGAAACTTGTTCTGCTTGCAATTCCAGGATTTGGTCGGTTTCGCTGGCAGTGCTATATTCGGTATTCAGAGCTATATAAGCTACTAAACGTTTATTTTGCTGTGCATCTTCCAAAGCTGTTAATACAGTTTGCTGCACCGCTGGATGTTGAGTTAATACTGTTTCGATTTCGCCTAATTCGATGCGGAAACCGCGAATTTTTACTTGTTCGTCAATGCGCCCTAAAAATTCCAGGTTGTAGTCGGATCGGTAGCGCACTAAGTCGCCTGTTTTGTAAATTCTCTGTCGTGAATTTGGTTGAAAAGGATTGGGAATAAAGCTGGCTGCGGTTAAATCAGGGCGGTTGAGGTAGCCGCGAGCGAGTTTGTTTCCGCCGATGTACAATTCGCCGACAATGCCTGCGGGTACGGGTTGCAAATATTTGTCTAATATGTAGACTTGGGTGTTAGCAATCGGGCGGCCAATTGTTGGGGCGATATCGGACTCTGTTGCGGGAATATAACCGGATGTTGTGACGACAGTATTTTCGGTTGGCCCGTAATTATTTACTAGCTTAAATGGATGGGATTTGAGAGGATATTGTTGCAGTTTTTCGCCGCCTGTGAGCATGATTCGCAATGCTGTTGTTGGAGGCCAATCTAATTGCAATAGTTGCGCTGCTAATGGTGTTGGTAAAAAGCTAATTGTAATTGATTTTGAGATTAACCAGTTTTGCAGTTTTTCTGGATCTCGCCGGATCTCATCTTCGGGAAAGTAGATGCTACCGCCGGCGGCGAGATACGGCCAAATTTCCCAGCCGCAAGCATCAAAGCCGATCGCACCAATTTGCGTAGCCCGATCGCCCGCTGACACTCCAAACTCACTTTGATGCCAAAAAACCAGATTTAACAGGCTCCCGTGCTCAATTTCCACCGCTTTCGGCTTTCCCGTGGAGCCGGAGGTATAAATCGCATAAGCCCGATTTTCGGCTGTGGCGGCGCTGGTGGGATTGTCGGCGATTTCTTGGGAAATCATCGCCCAGTCTGTGTCTAAACAGATAATCTGTACATTGGGCGAGCGCAAATCTTCTACCCATTTTTGCTGAGTTAATAACACAGATAATTGAGCGTCTTTTAGCATAAAGTGCGATCGCGCTACCGGATAGTTCGGATCTAAAATCAGATAAGCTCCCCCCGCCTTCAGGATAGCCAACATCCCGACAATCAGCTCGATCGATCGCCCGCAGTACAGCCCGACTAAAACTTCTGCCCCCACCCCAATTTTTTGCAAGTAACGTGCTAGTTGGTTGCTGCGGAGATTCAGCTCTCCATAGGTGATTTGCTCGCCTGCAAATACCAGCGCCACTGCATCCGGCGCTTGCTTGGCGTGAAGTTCAAAAAGTTGATGCACGCACAAATCTTGCGGATAATCAACCTGATTTTTGTTGCATTCAACTAACAATTTATCCCGCTCTTGCTCGCTGATATATTGCAAGTGCGCGATGCGCTGTTCGGGATTTGCGACAATACTTTCTAACAGCGTTTGAAAATGCGCTATCATTCTGCTAATCGTAGCTTCATCGAATAAATCGGCGCTGTAAATCATCATGCCGCTGATGCCTTCGGAAGTGTCAACCCACAGCTTGTTACTGGGCGATTGGTTGCCTCCCGAGCTGTTGGGCGATCGCTCCCACAAATGCAACTCTAAATCAAACCGGGCTGTTTGCACGTCTAACTGCTGCGGGCTGAAGGTTAATTCTGGCAATTCTAACGGCTGCGCGGGGGCGTTTTGCAGCGCAAAGGCTACCTGAAATAAGGGATTTTGGTTCAGCGCGCGATCGGGGTGCAATTCTTCTACTAACTTCTCAAACGGCAAATCTTGGTGAGCGTAAGCTCCTAATGCGACTTCTTTGACTCGGTTTAAAAGTTCCAAAAAAGTGGGATTTCCCGAGCAGTCTGTACGCAGCACCAAACTGTTGACAAAGAAACCGATTAATGCTTCTATTTCGCTGCGGTTGCGATTGGCGATCGGCGAACCGACAACAATATCTGATTGCTGCGCGTAATGGTAAAGCAACGTTTGAAAAGCTGCCAGCATTGTCATAAACAGCGTCACTCCTTGGCGCTGACTCAACATTTCCAAAGCCTCGCTGAGCGGTTTTGGCAGTTGCAAAAGCAGCCTTTTTCCTCGATAACTTTGAATTGCGGGCCTGGGCCGATCCGCAGGCAAATTCAACATAGAAATACCGTTTAACTGCTGCCGCCAGTAAGCAAGCTGCGTTTCTAAAACATCGCCTTGCAGCCATTCGCGCTGCCATTTTGCAAAATCAGCGTACTGGATCGACAAAGCCGCTAAAGGCGAAGGTTTTCCGCTAGCAAAAGCCGTATAAAGTGCGCCTAATTCCTGAATTAGCACTCCGATCGACCAACCGTCGGAGACAATGTGGTGCATATTCAGCATCAGCAAATATTCCGCATCATCTAACCGCAATAATGTGACGCGCAGCAACAAGTCAGTTGACAAATTGAAAGAGTGTTGAGCTTCCTTAGCCGCGAGCCGATTTGCTTCAGCTTGGCGAGATTGTTCGGGAAATTTTCGCAAGTCAAATACATAAATCGGCACATGAAAACCATCAGCTATTTGCTGCACTTGTTCGCCCGCCACCACTGCTAAATTCGTGCGTAAAGCTTCGTGGCGACGCACTATTTCATTGAAGGTTTGTTGCAGCGCCGGAAAATTCAGCGTGCCCGTCAGGCGCAAGGCTGCGGGAACGTTATAAAAAGGATTGTTCGGTACTAATTGGTCGAGAAACCACAACCGCTGCTGTGCAAAGGATAGCGGTAGATTTCCGGTGCGCTCTATCGGAACGATCGGTGCTGGAGTAAAATTATAATTACGATTAGCTGCTTGTAAAAATGAAATTATCTCGGCTTTTTTCTGAGAAATTTCGGCGCGCAATTGGGCTGTGATAATGCCTTCGGGAGCGTTGCAGCGCAGGCGAGAGCCTTCAACAAAAATATTAATATCTAAACTGCGAAGGTAAGAGATAAATTCTACTAACTCCACCGTGATAGAATCTCTTGCATTTGGCGATGAACTCGATATTTTTGGGTCTGGCATTTTGAGTCATCCTGTCATTACTTGGGCAAATGAATAAAAGAAATTCCACCAGCGCACAAATTAAGAGCTTAACTTACCCCTTGCCGACTGTGGCCTAACCTAAGTATGATTCTGTTTGAATCCGCAACCAAAATCCTACCCAAGGTTTCAGCTTATGCCCTTCATGCCCTTCAATTTCCTGTTCCTATGGCTGGTGGGACTGCTGTCCATCGGCGTACTTGGCGGAGGTATATACATTGTCTATGAATATTACATCGGCGCACTTGTAGGAATTTCCTACTTAGTCAGCGGAGTCTTGATG
The DNA here is from genome assembly GCF_036702805.1 of Microcoleus sp. A006_D1. Taxonomy (NCBI): domain Bacteria; kingdom Bacillati; phylum Cyanobacteriota; class Cyanophyceae; order Oscillatoriales; family Microcoleaceae; genus Microcoleus; species Microcoleus sp. A006_D1. The sequence goes on along the minus strand of NZ_JAUBVZ010000001.1, from coordinate 543,643 downwards.
CTTCTTTGGTCTGTTGGCGGCCGCTTGATCAGTTTGCCACTGTTCCGCCGCCCCGGTGCTGACGAACCCAAGCCGACGCGGACGGGTACGGTGCAGCGGGTAGAGAGGCCTGATGGCACTATTTTACAAGTAGAATTCTACGGCCCAGAGGATGGACAACCGATTATCCTCTCGCACGGTTGGGGGCCGAATAGTATGGTTTGGTATTACGCGAAACGCCAACTTAGCGATCGCTACCGAGTGATTGTTTGGGATCTTCCAGGCTTGGGAAAATCCACTCGACCAAAAAACAGCGACTACTCCATAGAAAAATTTGCCCGCGATCTAGAAGCCGTCGTTTCCCTAGCAGGAAATAAACCGGTTATCCTACTCGGACACAGCATTGGCGGCATGATTTCTCTCACATTCTGTCGGCTTTTCCCAGAACTTCTCGGTAGTCGAGTAGCTGGTTTAATTCTCGTAAATACGACTTATACTAATCCCGTCAAAACCTCTATTTTTAGCGGTTTATTGCGCGCTTTGCAGAAGCCGCTGCTCGAACCGATTCTCTACCTCGCCGCAGCTCTGGAACCCATTATGTGGGCAATGACTTGGCTGAGCTATCTCAATGGTTCGCTGTTTATCAGTGTAGAATTATCGGGATTTAAAGGCACTGAAACGCGCGGTCAATTAGAGTTCTCAGGTTTCTTATCAGCCTTGGGTTCTCCGGGGGTTCTGGCTCGCGGCACCCTGGGAATGTTCAAATTTGACGAAACAAAAACTTTGCGATCAATTGACATTCCTGTGTTGGTGATCTGCGGCGATTCAGATATTGCCACTACCCCCCCAGCTAGCCTGCGGATGAAAGCTGAATTGCCTCAAGCAGAGCTAGTTACTATACAGCAAGGAGGACACATGGCATTAATGGAGCACAACCAGCAGTTTGCAGAAGCTGTTAGGGCATTCTGCGCTGAATTTTCCTAACTAAAAATGTGAGTTAAAATCCTGTAGGTTCAGTTAAGCCTGATCCCCCCTAGCCCCCCTTAATAAGGGGGGGACAAGAGCATTCAAAGTCCCCCTTTTTAAGGGGGATTTAGGGGGATCTCCGAGGAATAAACAGTGTTAACCCAAGCGTATTGACTTAAAATCCTGTAGGTTCTGGCTGTGGCGGCCTTAAAATTCCACCTCTTCTCTAGTATCTGCGATCGCGTTGGTAGTTGTTTGATTTTTTGCAGCCCAGCGCACTGTTTCAATGTATTTTGCTAGACTCGCCACAGTCGGCGCTTCAAACAAATTGCTGACAGGTAACTCGACTTGCAAAGCGTCTCGGATGCGAGAAATTAACTGCGTTGCTAGCAGGGAATGCCCGCCTAGTTCAAAGAAATTATCGTATATACTAACTTGCTGTTTTCCCAAAACTTTAGCCCAAATTTTGCCCAGCACCTCTTCGATATCATTCCGAGGTTCTACATAATTTACTGTTAGATCCTCGCTGTTTGTATCTATGTTAGGTAATGCGCGGCGATCGACTTTGCCGTTGGGCGTTAGCGGCATGGACTCCAACACTGCATAAGTTGCAGGTATCATGTATCCTGGTAACTTTGCTTTTAAGAATTGGCGCAATTCACTTGACTCGATATTGGGAATATCTGATTTTTTATTAATGCCGTCAGGGATAACGTAAGCTGCTAAATGTTTGTCGCCCGGGATGTCTTCTCTGACAATTACTACCGCCTCGCTTACTTGTAGATGCTGGCACAAAGCCGCTTCTATTTCTCCCAATTCGATGCGGTAGCCGCGAATTTTTACTTGGTCGTCAACGCGGCCTAAAAACTCGATGTTCCCGTCGGCTAGATAGCTGCATAAATCGCCTGTTTTGTAAACGCGCGAACCGGGTTTGTTGCTAAAAGGATTGGGAATGAATGCAGCAGCAGTTAAATCTGGGCGGTTGAGGTAGCCCCGCGCCAGTCCGTCGCCGCCGAGGTACAATTGACCTGTAATGCCGATCGCCACTGGCTGCAATTCCGCATCTAGGAGATAAATCTGCGTATTGGCGATCGGGCGGCCAATGGGGAGAGATGTGGCGGTTTCCGGTACGTCTAGCACCTGATAATAAGCCGAAAATGTGGTATTTTCTGTAGGCCCGTAAACGTGAATTATTTTAGTTGTTTGCACCTGTTTTAAAACTTTTTTCACGCATCTAATATCCGCTACTTCGCCACCAAACAGCAAGCAGCGCAACGAATTAAAAGCTTGCGGTAAAACTCGGCTAATTTGTTGAAATAAGGCTGTAGTTAAAAATAAAATAGTAATTTTTTGTTGGCGCAGTTCTAATGCTAAATCGTGAGGGGAAAGGGTAATATTTGTGCTAATTATTGCGAGTTGAGCGCCGTTGAGCAAGGCTCCCCAAATCTCGAAGGTGGCTGCATCAAATGAAGCGTTTGATGCTTGGGCAATTTTATCTGTAGGTGCTATTTTTATGTAGTTGGTGTTGATTACCAGCCGATTTACTGCTTTGTGGGTGACAGCAACTCCCTTGGGTTTTCCGGTGGAGCCTGATGTGTAAATAACGTAAGCTAGGTTATCGGCGGTTGCGGTGTTGGGGAGATTTTCGGTACTTTCTCGGGCGATTTGTTCCCAGTCGCAATTCAAGTTGATCGCCAAATTCGAGAAGTCTCGGAAATTTTCGCTCAATTTATCTTGAATTAGCAAGACTTTAACTCCCGCATCTTCCAGCATCAAGTTTAGCCGATCGCGCGGATAGCTCGGATCTAACGGTAAATAAGCGCCTCCAGCCTTCAGTATAGCCAACATCCCGACAATTAGGTCGATCGAGCGATCGGCGCAAAGCCCCACCAAAACCTCCGCCCCCACGCCCTGTTTTTGTAAATAGCGCGCCAGTTGGTTGGCTTTGCGGTTGAGCTCTGTGTAAGTCAAATGCTGGCTGTCGCAAGTTACGGCGACATCCTCCGAATGCTGCTCGACTTGCTGCTCAAATAACTGATGAATGCACTGATTTTGAGGATAATCTGTGCGAGTATCGTTCCATTCTCGTAATAAGTGATTCACTTCATCCTCGCTCAATAAAGGTAAGTTAGCAATGCTTTGTTCGGGATTCGCCACAATGCTTTCCAGCAGCGTTTTAAAATGTTTCAGCATTCGGGCGATCGTCACTTCATCAAATAAATCAGGATTGTACACAGCTACGCCTCTTAGGCCTTGCGAATCTTGCCAATGTTCGCCGTACCTGCTGCGAAACTTATCCGCAGCTTCCCACAAATGCAGCTCTAAATCAAAGCGCGTTGTTTGAGTTTCTAAATGAAAAGAACTCAACTTTAATTCTGGCAATTCTAGCTCGTCCACAGGCGCATTTTGTAGACCGAATACTACCTGAAATAGCGGATGTCGGTTGAGCGATCGCTCTGGGTGCAATTCCTCGACGAGCTTCTCAAAAGGCAAATCTTGGTGAGCGTAAGCTCCCAGGGTTACTTCGCGCACCCGCCCCAAAAAATCTCGAAATGTCGGGTTTCCCGAGCAGTCTGTCCGCAGCACTAAAGTGTTGACAAAAAAACCGATTAATGCTTCTATTTCGCTGCGATTGCGGTTGGCGATCGGCGAACCGACAACAATATCTGCTTGCTGCGAGTAGCGGTAAAGCAAAGTTTGAAATGCGGCGAGCAAGGTCATAAATAAAGTCGCTCCTTCTCGCTGCGACAGCGCTACAAGTGCATCCTTCAGCTTTTTCGGCAGTTCTAAATATTGAGTTTTTCCTCGATAATTTTGCATAGCTGGTGCAGGGCGATCGATCGGCAAATTTAACACCGAAATCCCGCGCAATTGCTGCCGCCAATAAGCTAGCTGAGTTTCTAATACTTCTCCTTGCAGCCATGCGCGCTGCCATTCGGCAAAGTCGGCATATTGAAGTGATAATTCTGGCAGGGGAGATGGCTGGTGATTTATAAAAGCTGTATAGATAGCTTCTAGTTCTCGAATTAGCACGCCGATCGACCAATCATCGGAGGCTATGTGGTGCATATTTAGCAAGAGAATATGCTCGCTATCTGTCAGCCGCAGGATGGTGACTCGCATCAGCGGCCCGGTGGCTAAATTGAAAGGGCGAAGAGATTCGGCTGCGGTGAGTTTTTTTGCTTCTGTTTGCCGTTGTTCTGGCGGCAAATGTTGCAGTTCTAATAGTTTTAAATTAATCTTGCAAGCGGGAGAGATTATCTGCACTGGTTGGCCCGATACCGCTGCAAAAGTGGTTCGCAAAGTTTCGTGGCGCTGCACTATTTCGTTGAAGGTTTGCTCTAAGGCCCTCAAGTTGAGGGAACCAGTTAAGCGCAGTGCAGTTACTACATTGTAGAAAGGGTTTTCCGGTGCGAATTGGTCGAGAAACCACAGGCGCTGCTGGGCAAATGATGCCGGAAAGACAAATACTTCGGTTTCTGAGGAATTATTCAGGTTTGGGCGATCGCCTGTAAAGGAATTGTCATAATTTTCGGAAACCATATCTGTTGCTCTCGGGGGATGGGATGTGTTAGTTTTTTGATGGCGCGGGGTGACTTCTTCAGGGTGCGATCGCCTCTTAAAACTTTCGCGAACAAAAAAATAGAACTTTTAATATCATAAATCCGGGTGCAAGAGTGCGGCAGAGATTTGGGCCCAGAAACCGGGTTTCTGGCCATTTAATGCTCAAATTATGCCTTTAGGGGTGAGGAGTCTCGGCCCTACCGTCAACTTTAGTTGTCTGGAAACGGGCGAGCCTGCTAGCGTTGCGGGTGAGTTGGATGCGAGAATTACCGGGAGCAATCGGTGCAGAGGTCAAGCTGTAGTATGATTTCTAATTGCACAAAGTGTTCTTGGGGCGATTAAGATCCCGATAGCTTCGCTCGCGCGTAATTATTCTCACATTTCTAGCTGAGCGACTACTATTGATTAAACAGTGTCCGCAATCTTTTAGATCAACTCACTATAACTTGCGACCTGATGCAGCCAAAATACTTAAGAACACTGAACGTGCAGTTTAAATTAGAGGTTATAGGCTAATGGCGCAGCGGAACGTATACTCGTCAAAGGGCGAGCCAGAGGATGCACAATCAGCAGAAGAAGTCCTCCACTCAGTAATGCAAGAACTGGACGCTTTGCATGAAAATGTCAAAGGTCAGTTAAATCAGGACATTACTCGGCTGCAAACAGAAAAAAATCACCTGATTGACGATATTGAAGGGCTCCGGGAGCAATATCGAAAATTGCAGTCCCAGCAAATGGAATCTCTGTCTGGGCGATACATTCAGCAGCAGCAATTGTGGCTGAAGCAGTTGGCTCAAGTTTTGGCTCACAATTTGCAAGATTTGTTGGTGCAGCGGTTCAACGAACTCAGCGCTAACTCGGGACATTCTCTCAGCAGCCCGATTCCCAGCGGCGAATTCCCGCTCCCCATGCCCCCGAGCAACTATGAGGAACGGGCTTCGGAGTTATTGGCGGCGCTCGACGATCGGATCGATCGCAGTTTCCAGATGCTGGAACAAGATTTGAGCAGCTACGAAAGCGAACTCTCCATGCGGCTCAATAACATGAAAACCCTCGAACTGCAAGGGGAAGAGCTGTTACAAAATCTCGTCAACCGCATCAGGGAAGAACTCGCAGAAGAAGAATATCTTGACAATCCTTTCGATGCTCAAGATTCCTATCCCGAAGCATCAACTAATTCTATCCGCCCCCAAGTTCTGGAGCCAACACCTGCTGATGCACCGCGGCCAGCCCTGCCGCAGCCCTCAGCAGCGCCCTCAGCAGCCGCGAAAGCAGCTTCTCAAGTACAGGCTGGTTTGATTCTGGCTTTGTCTTCGGCGGTGGTATTGTCGATGTTTAATGTTTGTTTAAGAATTTTAATTAAAAGCAAAAATCCTCGGATGATTTTTGGCTTGTTTGAACTTGAGGGAGTGGTGACTCGGGGTTTTGGAAATTCTTTGTTGATTTTGTTGATGCGGCTGATCGTGGTGATGGCTTTGATGCCAGTATTGGCAACATTTCTGTATCCATCAGTGTGGAAAGATATCAGGCGGTTGTTCCAGTCGGGCGATCGAGCTTTGTGGAGCAAGGTTTTAGGAAGCGCATTTTTTCTGTTTTTGTCTCAGGTTTTGATTTATTTGGCGATCGGCAATATCCCGGCGGGGATTGCGATTACAATTTTCTTTATTTACCCGATCGTCACCGTACTGGGTTCTTGGATCTTGTTTGGTGCTCGCCCAAGTACGATCGGCTTTTTGGCGATCGGCGGGATTACCCTAGGTCTGATTTTAGCTGGGTGGCCCAGTTTTGCGGCGCCAGCTCCGGGCGGCGGCAATGTCGGGGTGGGAGTCACGGCGGCACTCGCTTCTGGGATTACCTTTGCAGGTTACGTATTGCTGACGCAAATGGCCGCGGGCAAGCTGCACCCGATTCCTTTTAGTTTAGTTAATTTCGCCGCAATTTTTGTATTTTCCTCCCTGAGTTTGTGGGTGCCCCTGTCGGAAAATTTTGCTCCTCAAATCGACCAAAATGTTTGGCCGGGTTTGATTGTGGGAGGCGTTGTTTTAGGGGTGCTGACGCTGTTTAGCTATCTTTTGAACAATTTTGCCATCCGGTATGCCGGAGCAGCATTAGCGTCAGTAATTGGCACTTTGGGCCCGGCGATGACCGCACTCTTCGGGTTTATAATTATCAATGAGAAGTTGGACCCTGTGGCAATTCTCGGCATGATTGTGGTGACGTTGAGCGTGGCTGCTATGAGTGTAGAACGTATGGTGGCTCCTCAAAAGAAGGCTGGTTAAGGTAGAAACTGATGTTTGTAGTGAGGAATGCGAGTCCTGGGATTTATGCGGACTCGCATTCCTCACTACGAACCTGTTTTATAAAGTGTTCGTAGTGAGGAATGCGAGTCCTCGGATTTTGATTCCTAATTAAGCGTAAAATATGCCTCCCTAAAAAGCTTCCTTCTTCCTTCTTTTTACTCGCTCGCGAAGCCTTTATAGCCTTCTTCCTTCTTCCTTCTTCCTTCTTCCTTCTTCCTTCTTCCTTCTTCCTTCTTCCGATCAAACAACAGAAACAACCACACGAAAACCCACAATACTAGCCTTACAATCCGGCTGATATCTGAGGCGACACGCGCTGCGACAATTCGGAGGATGATCGTTCCAAGAACCGCCCCGCAACAACCTCAGCGAAGAGTCGCCGCCAGACTCCCAAACGCTGCCATCGACAGGCGCACCGTTGTAATTATTGTGCCAAGAATCCGCGCACCATTCCCACACATTTCCGTGCAAATCGTACAATCCGAAAGCATTCGGTTTAAAACTGCCAACATCTGTCGTTTGAAAGCGATAAACTCCCTTGGGCGCCTCAGCATAATTAGCATTTCCGTTGTAATTTGCTAACTCGCTGGTAATCGTTTCCCCAAAGTGAAACGCCGTCACAGTTTCCCCGCGACAAGCATATTCCCATTGAGCCTCGCTAGGCAAGCGATAATGCTTACCAGTTTTGCAAGAAAGTCGATCGCAAAACTCCACCGCCTCGTACCAAGATACATTTTCTACAGGTCGATTTGCACCTTTAAAACGGGAAGCATCGGGATTGAGAAATATTTTAATTTCCGGCAGGGCTGCAACGGCTGTCCACTGTGCCTGAGTGACTGGAAATTTGCCAATACAAAAAGAAGCTAAAGTTACTGGGTGCTGCGGTTTTTCGTCGCTGTCACCCCGATCTTTTCGGGTACCCATCAGGAAATTACCGCCAGGAACTGATACCATTTCCATGACTGTACCGCGGCCGAGATGTTCTTCAAAAAAATGCGCTTTCCCACTCTTAAGATTAGCTTGCTTCCCGCGATTGTCTACTGTCAAAACCTGAAATTCAAAAGTGCTTTTGACAGCATCAATCCTTTGCGTTCCCTGGTTATGAGGCGGATTCGTGTTAGATTTTTCCCTCGGATTGACAGAGATATTGCTGTTGATTTGCCCCATGCGATCGCTCGGGGTATTGATAGCAAGTTGTCCTGCCTCGCTCAGATAAGCATTTAGCGGAGGTAGAGCTGCCTTGGTCTGAGAAGAATTTAAAGTAAGTTGTCCACCCTTAGCAAAATGGGGTTGGGGAGGTAAAGAATAAAGATTTAAAGCTTTGATTACTTCATCAGCAGATTGATATCTATTTTTGAGATAATCTTGAATTAATTTATCTAAAATTGTTGCCAACTCGCTGCTGATTTTTGTGCCTGCGGGCAAGCGTTCTCTCCAAATCCAGCCGCCGTTAATTGGGTCATAAAGGTCATCAGAACCGTCAACTTTTGGCAAACATTGAGTTAGCAGTCTCAGGCAAGTTATCCCCAAACTGTACAAGTCGCTTCCCGGGAAAACTTGACCGCGCATTTGTTCCATAGGCGAATATCCGGGGGTTCCTACCGTCGTGCCTACTTGGCTCATCAGCGAGCCCGTCACTTGTTTGGAAACGCCGAAATCAATCAACACTAACTCTCGGCGTGCTCCCCTGCGGAAAGCGGAATTGCGAAAATTTCCCGCGGTTAGAGATGGATTGGGGGAGGTGCGGCGGCGGATGATATTCTCCAGTTTGATGTCTCGGTGAATGACATTGCGATCGTGCACAAATTTCATAATCGGCAAAATATCTGCCAGCAACTGCCAAATTTTTTCTTCGCTAAAAACGCCCTGCTGAGTTAATTCAGCCAGTAAATTTTGCCCCTCAATCAACTCTTGTACTAAATATAGCCGCTTGTCTTGTTCAAAATAAGCAATTAATCGAGGAATTTGGGGATGTTCGCCGAGCTCGTAAAGTCGTTTCGCTTCTTGCTGAAACAGTTCTGTTGCCTTTTGAAGTGCTGATGTTCCCTGAACTTGGGGCACAAACTGCTTGATGACGCAGGGATCGTCCATGCGATCGATATCTACCGCTTCATAAGTCCTGCCAAATCCCCCCTCGCCCAACAGTCGAATCACGCGGTAGCGGTTTCTGAATAGAGGCGTGAGGTCGGGCTGGCCGCAACTTTGACAAAATTTAGAGTTGTCGGGATTGAAAGGATTAGAGCACCTTGGATTCGAGCAGTAGAACATATCTGGGAAGAGATGATCTGGTTAAGGTTATGATATATCTTTTCTGGCTCTTAGTAATTTTTTGACATATTACAGTATACTACAACTTGGCGATCGCCCAAACAAAGATTATCGCACTCTCTCTCAAGAGCGATCGGGCTACAGACAAGAAGAGCTCGTACCGAATTGAAGAGCGATCGAGCCTGTGGTAATTTTGAACTATGGGGTATTGAGTATGGCGCGAGCTAACGACTCGGTGAGCGTGGCGGCAAATATGACTGAAATACTGTCGGTTATTAGTCGATCGGCCTTTGGGCTACTTACAGATGCAGATAAAAATATTAAACTCCCCGGAAACCGATCGCCATTTCCATTGCATCGCGAGGACTGGGGTTAACTAATTCTCGATTTACTTTAGCCTCATATAGGTGGCCAATAAAACCCAATATAATCCCGACCAACAATAAACTTCCCCCTAAATATTGAGCTAAACTAGGAGATTCCCCTAAAATCAAATAAGCCATCACTATAGCTGCAATTGGGCTGACTAAATTGGCTAAATTTAGTTCAGTTGAAGTCGCCTTTTTTAAACCCGCTAACCAACATAATTGACCAGTGACGACAATAATCGCCGCATAGACAATCATCCATTGCCAAAGAAAAGGAGATAACACTTCTGCAAAATGGTTTGGCCCGTAAAGGAGATTGGCCAATAGGAAAAAAATCACCGTCCCTAGAATATTGCGATAAATACTAAAAATTCCCAAGGGAATTGATTGTAATTGCAGTTTACCAACAACTGTCGAAATGGAACCAATGATAGCGGCGATCGCTACACAAATTTCTCCTGTTCCAATTTGAAATCCAGCCATCGTCATCGTCTGGTCAGAACTCCCTAAAAAAGCAGTCACTATCACCCCGGCTAAGGAAATCACAGAGCCTGCACTTGCCCAAAAATTGACCCGCAAACCCAACAGCCAAACACCCAATACCAGGGTTAAAATTGGTTCGATGCGCCCAATTAAAACGATATTAGTAACATTTGTCTGTGCGAGGGCATTAAAAATTAACGCTGGAGCGATCGCCCCCGATAAAATACCTGTAATGGTTAAACTAATCCAATCTTTACGAGTCAGAGCTTTCAGAGTATTCGGTTGCCAGTCTTGATGAAAAATTAGAGTCATTAACCCCAAAGCACAAATATTACCCACAAATAAGACATTGCAGAGTGAGATGGGATTTCGACCATTTATAGCATGAGCTTGTCCAATTTCAACAATTTTACGAGTTAGAGAATTAGAACTCGCAAAAATCAAAACAGCAATGCCAAGATATATGGTGCCGGGAAGTCGCATTAAAATCTTATGGACTCCATTAACAATATTCATAATTTTATATGGTTTGATTCCCGTACTATGTAACTGTCAACTGTCAACCTGTTTGCTATCAACTGTCAACCTGTTTGCTATCAACTGTCAACTGCTATACTTAGCTTAAGGTGATGCCTTTTTATAGCCTATTTGGGGAGCAGAATAAATGGAGACAAACACAGCATCTTCACTATTCTCATTCACTGCCCCATGAATCTGATTTTTTTCTGCGATGGCAACTTCACCAGCATTCAAGCTTTGGCTTTCACCATTGCCTAAATAATAGGTCAAAGTGCCCCGGAGCATCACCCAAGTATCTTGTCCATCGGGGTGAAAATGACCTTGCACAATTTGCCCAGGCTTGACTCCCCAAATAGCGATGCTAGCATTTTCAGTCTCAATAATTTGTGTCACCGTAGCGACTCTATCGGAGAAACGAACATAAGCTTCTAGGGCTAAAATTATGGATTTTATCATTTTCAAGTTACCGTTTTATTTTGGTTGAGGACAGGTTTTGTTGGTAAAATCACATTGATAAATATAGTGTTCTTGCCAATGGAGGGGAATCTCTAGTAAATCCCGCGCACCAGTCATTCCCTGACCGATAAATAGCAACAGAGCAAAACAATTGAGAATGATATGAACGGTGCGCCAGCGATTTTGTTTGTCCTGATAAATATCTTGGACGATCGCCACTGAAAAAATCATCAATAAAGCGGCTGTAATACCGTAGTAAAAATGGGAAACAAACCATTGATTATCTAGACGATAAATTTCTGGGTGAAGCCCTAAAATAATCAATCCCATGCCCGTCAAAGTGGCAAAAATGCCTCGCCAGAGTTTAACTCTTGCCCTAAATAGTAGTGTGAAAGAAGCAATAGTTAACAGGAAAATGGCGATCGCAAAAAAGACTCGAAAGGGTTCTTTGGTAAGGGTGTCGTTACTGAGCATTTTTGAAAAGATGGGATAGGCCATTCCCAGTAGGGCAACCCCTACGACTGAGCCGCTCAACCAATTACCGATCGCTACGTGCTCGGAACCGACTACTGGCGGAATTTTACTTTTTTCGCCACCGGCAACTTGCAGGCGACGTTGACGGGTGAGTAGGGCGCGATTCACCACAATGCCGATTAAGGGAAAAACCACAATAATGGCGATCGCCGGATGTAATAATGCAAATATGTCTTGAAGTTCCATGTTAAAGATCCATTAATTCACTATGGAGTTTAAGTTGTTAATTCACGGTATTTTCCAATATATCTATCGGAATTTTCCCTTACTTACCCTCAGCAAGGGAACAGGCAAATTACTTGACTTCAGCGGCGGAAAAAGTTGCTACTCTCCCTTGCTTCACAGCGACAACGACATCATAGGTTGCACAGTAAGAGAAGGTAACATTATTGGCTTTGTTGTAGAGATTGACCACCATGCCTGCTCCACCGGGTTGTACTCCTAATGGTAATAAATCACCATAGAAAAATCGTCGCAATTGGTCGCCACTACCAACTTGTCCTTTACTTTTACTAATAATATCGATTTTTTGCTGAACCGTCATTTCCGGGGCGGCGATTGCCGTATTTTGGAATTTGGGCAAAAAGCTATGTACAGCTACATCTCCCGCGCTGATAGCGCTAGCAAGGGCTAGGGTAGCGAACAGAGGACTGAGGGATTTGAGTTTTAACATCTTCGTTTTTTGGTGACAACGGTTGATGACGATATGATGATCTATTTCAATTTTTTTGACAAGCAGGCAAAATAGAATATGTTATATGCCATTTTGGAATAGGTGCTGTATGGATCGAATTGCCTGTATGCAGAGTTTCGTTCGGGCGATCGAAATGAAGAGTTTTTCGGCCGTAGCGCGGGAACAACAGACGACGCAACCGACAATTAGCAAGCAAATCGCCGCTCTGGAAAAATATCTGGGGGTACAATTACTCACTCGTTCTACTACGAACTTGAGTTTGACTGAGGAGGGGAAAAAATACTATCAATACTGTCAGCAAATTTTGGAAACTATCGCCGAAGCGGAAGCCAGTTTAACAGAGAAAGAACGGGCGACAGGCATTTTACGATTAGGCTGTCCCGTGCTTTTTGGGCAAATGCAGATTGTCCCCCGTTTAAAAGCCTTTCTGAAACGCTATCCCGATGTCAAGATCGATCTGATGATGGCGGATCATTTTGTGGACATTGTAGAAAATGGTTTAGACCTTTTGATCCGCATTGGCAATCGTCTGGATAGTTCCTTGATTAGCCATCCCATCGGCACTACCCGCCGCGTCACAGTGGCAACAACAGGCTATTTTGAGCAAGCGGGAGAACCTCAAATACCGGATGATTTAGTGGATCATGATTGTATTATATATACCCATCTGTCAACGGGCAATGAGTGGCATTTTTTAGGAACAGATGGCACTATTAAGGTGCGGGTTGGGGGCTGTTTTCAAACTAATAGTTCTGTGGCTATTCGATCGGCAGTGTTATCGGGTTTGGGCATTGCTGTCGCGCCAGTCTGGATGTTTGGTGATGAGATTTACCGGGGCGATCTCAAGGTTGTGTTGCAGGATTATCAGCCGACTCCGTTGCAAATTCATGCGGTATATCGTCGCAGTCGCTTTTACCCGGCAAAAATAATTAGTTTTATTGATTTTTTAGCGGAAGAATTTAAGCTCGATCCCTGGGTTTGAGATTAATTAGTATTCTATTCTATTCTAGCAATTATAGAAACAACAACAATTAAGGTTAAAGACTCAAAGGGCGATCCTCTTCGTTGGCTTCGCTAACGCACGCTGATTGAAGCGAGATCGCACCAGTGGTAATTTTGAAGTATTGGCTATTGCGATCGAGCTTTAGAATAATAAGGCTAGAAACTAAAAGAGCGATCAACCCACTGGTAATAGCGCATCTACGTGCCAAAGTGGATCAGGGCTGCGCGGATCGCGATGAACCCGCGATCCGTGAATCACCACATCAATCTTTCAAGAGCGATCGATTAACGCCTCGTGAATTGCAAATTGCTGAATTAGTTGCTTTGGGACGAACAAATGCACAAATTGGGAAATAAATTTGGATTACTGAGAATTCTGTGAAACAAGCTTTGAAGCGAAGCCTCCCATGTCATGCAATAGATGACGATTATACTTTTACCAGCTATAACCCTAACCATCCTATCGGTGAATAGGCTTGCAATAAATACCTATGGCGGATCATCTGAAGCTTTCCAGGAATCACCTTCTTGCTTTGGGTACCTCATATCGCTTATTATTCTTAAAACACTATCAAGCAATCCCTAAAACTACCGTCAAGCACCAAAAATAATGCCTATTTCCAGCACCTTACCCCAATTGGATCGAACCCAGCCCTTCCCCAAAAGGCGATCGCCATGTTAGAAGCTTTCGTATTAGCAACAGTATTCTGTGGTTTTTTTGGCATCATCTTTAAAAAAAACCTGATCATGAAAATCGTCTGCATGGATGTGATGAGTACAGGAGTCATCGCCTACTATGTCGTGCTGGCATCGCGAGATGGCTTGTTGACACCAATTATTTCAAAGGCTAAAAATGTTCCCTATGCAGATCCGGTTCCCCAGGCGGTGATCTTAACGGCGATCGTGATCGGCTTTTCGATTCAGGCATTAATGCTAGTCGGTGTAATGAAGCTGGCACGCGATAATCCGACATTGGAATGTAACCAAATTGAGATAAACAATACTCCATGAATACCCTGACGATCGCCTGGATTGCCTTCCCATTTTTTATCGGGTTTATCATTTATTTGATTCCGAAGCTTGACAAGTATCTCGCAATATTAGGAGCAATTGTTTCTGCTGCTTTTGCATTCCAACTTTTTGCGATGCCGTCAGCGGTGACACTGGAATTACTCGATCATTTCAGTGTTACTCTGCTAGTCGATCGCCTAAGCGGTTACTTTATCTTAACCAATGCCCTAGTCACAGCAGCCGTTATCCTCTACTGTTGGCCCACAGATAAGACGGCATTTTTTTATGCACAGATTCTGATGGTGCATGGTAGTCTGAATGCAGCCTTTGCTTCTACGGACTTTATCAGTTTATATGTGGGATTAGAAGTCAGCGGGATTGCAGCTTTTTTGTTGATTTCCTATCCCCGTACTGACAGATCTATCTGGGTGGCTTTGCGCTATCTATTTATTAGCAACACGGCAATGTTGTTCTATCTAATCGGTGCCGTGCTGGTTTATCAGGCAAGTCATTCCTTTAGTTTTGCCGGATTGGCCAAAGCACCTCCAGAGGCGATCGCCCTGATTTTTATGGGACTCTTAGTTAAAGGAGGCGTATTTGTATCCGGGTTGTGGCTGCCGTTAACTCACTCCGAATCAGAAACACCGGTGTCGGCTTTGCTATCAGGAATTGTCGTCAAAGCCGGGGTATATCCCCTCGTACGGTGCGCGCTGATGGTGGAAGAGGTGGCTCCTATTGTCCAGATTTTCGGAGTCGGAGCAGCGTTTATGGGCGTGTTTTATGCCATCTTTGAAAAGGATACTAAACGGATGCTGGCGTTTAGCACAATTTCGCAATTAGGCTGGATTCTTGCTGTACCCGAAGTGGGCGGACTTTACGCGCTGGCGCACGGTTTGGTCAAATCGGCACTATTCCTAATTGCTGGTGCTTTACCAAGTCGCAATTTTCAGGAGCTCAAACAAAAGCCGATCGAACTAAAAATCTGGATTGCTCTAGTTATCGCTAGTTTGTCAATCTCTGGGTTTCCCTTTTTGGTTGGCTTTGGGGCGAAGATGTTGACGATGAAGAATCTGCTACCTTGGCAAACGATCGCGATGAATGTCGCAGCAGTGGGCACGGCAATCCTGTTTGCTAAATTCATCTTTCTACCCCGTGGTGGCACAGCCGAAGCAAAACCTGGTTTTTGGCCTCCGGTGTTGCTATTGTTGGGTGGATTAATTGCAGCTAATGCCTTTTATGTTCAGGCTTATACGCTGGAAAATATGCTAAAGGCGATCGGCACTATCGGCGTTGGTTGGTTAGCCTATTTCTTGATTTTTCAACGCACGGCAATCAAACTGCCACGGATGTTTGAAAAATTCGATAATTTGGTCGGTTTTATGAGTCTCGTTTCGCTTCTACTATTCTGGATGGCATTACCAAAATGATTGGACATCTCATCTTAAGATTGAGCATCTGGTTTCTACTGACTGCCGATTTTAGTTTGGCAAATATTGCGATCGGTATTGCGATCGCTTTCCTCTTGCCACGCAGCTACACACGCCCGGAACCGCTAAAGGAGTGGTTTGATGTCTATGGTAAGATACTTTTGGCGATTCCGATCGCTTATCTAGAAGCATTTGAGCTCATCTTCCGTCCCCACAGACACGAAGATATAGTCCTGGAAAAAGTGCCAAATCATCGATCGCCTCTGTTGATATTCCTAGATGTCTTTCTGATCACTTTTACACCCAAGACAATTGTTGTGAAATACCGGGAAGATGGTTTTTATGAAGTACACCGGGTGCGACGGACATCAAGTAACTAGCTGAAGTTTTTTTCGGATTTTTAACCGCAGAGAACACAGAGAGCACAGAGTTAGAGCAGAAAGAAATGAATCTCAAAAATTCTTAGCAACACAGTTAAGAGATATAAGTTCTACAATTGAAAAAATCAGGAGGTAACATAATTGAACAACTTGAATAACTTGATTTTAATTGCGATGATTTTGGCTTTGCTCATACCCATGTACGAGGTATGGAAAGATGAGGATATCTGGCAGACAATGTTGGCTTTTGCTAGTATTTCGACTAAGACGGCAATCATCGCTCTGGTTATATCTGTCTGGCGCGATGATTGGATGATCGGTGTGGTGGCCGCGATTATCCTGAGTGTGGGTAATGCTGGATTGATGTTGTTGGCACAAATAATCAAACGTATTAGTGACGCATGATTGTAATAGATGTATTGAGCTATACCTGCATCGGTATAGGGATTTTTTTCTGGTTTTGGGGTACTTCTTATCTACTTGGAAAGCGATCGGTTTTATATAAACTTCACAGTCTTTCGGTAGCAGATACCCTTGGCTCGATGTTGATTGTGGTGGGATTGCTACTGAAAATACCCAGCAAATGGCCTCTGCTAATTCTTGCGATCATTTGCTTAGCGATATGGAACACCATGCTGGGATATGTATTAGCCTATTGTTCCAACGCAGGGAGTGATTATGAACGATAATAGCTACATTTATGTCCTCGTTGCTCTGCTGCCCTTAGCTGCTTGTATGCTGGTGTTTCAGGTGAATCCATACCACGCATTGCTACTGCGAGGGGTGTTGGGGGCGATCGCAGCTTTGGTGTATACAATTTTAGGCGCGGGGGATGTGGGCTTGACTGAAGCCTTGATGGGCACTCTACTCGCGATTACACTTTATGCGGTGACAGTGCGCTCATCCCTCGTGCTGCGTCTGGGTGTGATGGAAAGCGCGATCGAGGGCGATGCTGTCTCAGACGACAAAATGGCCGGCCATTTTCAGCAAGTTATAGATGACATTCGTGCACTTTTCAAGAAACGTCATATGCGTCTGGAAGTGTTGCCCTATGCGACTACTCAAGCATTGCATCGGGCGTTGATGGAAAAAGAAGTTCATGCAGTTTGTTCCCCACAAGAGCAACTGGAACCTAGTAGCGAAACGCCACCTTATAACACCGAAATTAGAGTTCGGCGTGTCTATGAGATTATGCAAACCGAACTTTCATCACCAGGGACAACTCTAACTTATGTGAATACACCAGACGTAGAGGAAAAGCATTAATGAAATGGGTTTATCTGATCGCCGGCATAGCGCTATTCGTCAAAATGCTGCTCGTCCCCAATCCAATATCTGACTTTTCGCAGCAAAATTCGATCGTTCAATTGGTTGTCCAAGATAGTGGAGTATCTAATGCGGTTTCCGGTATCATTTTGCGGAATCGCTTATACGATACGATTTTTGAAGTAGTGGTATTTACGATCGCAATTTTAGGCGCAAAGTATCTACTTGCAAATGAAAGGCCGTCTTGCGCGGTTTATCAGTTTACGGATCAACCATCGATTATTTTGGCGCGATTGGGAGCAACTATTGCCGCGTTGGTAGGTATAGAATTAGCAATTCGCGGGCATTTGAGTCCCGGTGGTGGTTTTGCGGCCGGTGTAGCGGGGGGAACTGCGATCGGGCTAATTGCAATTACCTCATCGCCACAGTGGATGGAAGAAATCTACCACCGCTGGCACGCTGCGATTTGGGAGAAGATTTCGGTGCTGGTTTTTATTTTATTATCAGTGATCACGCTGTCGGGATATGAGTTGCCACATGGAGAGTTAGGCACGCTTTTGAGCGGCGGAATTCTCCCCTTACTGAATGTCCTAGTTGCAGTCAAAGTCACATTAGGATCGTGGGCGGTGATGTTGGTATTTATTCGTTATCGCGGATTGTTGTGACAGATTTGAGTCCGCACTTAAATCCATTGGCATCGGGATAGTAAATAACAGTTAACGGTTAACGGTTAACTGTTAACTGTTGTTATATTCCCCATCAAGCAATTGCTGCACTTATTGTTCTACCTACTTACTTTTGGGCAACAATTGATTTAGCGCACCACACAAGTATTTCTTCACTGTGTCCCTACTTGCACCAACGCCACTGGGAATCGTAAAAATCATTTCGACAGTTAATAGAGTTCCATCCGCTGAGGCAAAAACATCGATCGGCAAAGCACGCTGAAATGCTGTGGCGGGATTTTCGGCTTTCATGACACCTGTACTCACATCGGTGCTGATAGTTTTGATGCTCTCGCGGGCCAAAATGGGTCGCAATTGGGAAAATGCTCTTTCTATCGATAATCCCTCAACCTCAACACGGGCAGAAAAGGCGGCACCATTGAAAAAGTCACCCTTTTTTTGAAAGCTTTCTTCGCAGGTTGTGGCAACTGCGGGGGTGGCGAAACACATGAGAGCTAGAGTTAACAGGAGCGATCGCATATTAGCTGAGGAATGAAGAATGAAACAATCATCAAAACAATGATGCACCATCATCGGATTGTTTGGCAAGAGATGGAAGTATCTTCTACGCAACTACAATTTGCTGAGTACCAACAAACTCTGGATTGAAAGCTGGATTATCATCTTCCAACAGCATCTGGATGCACTTTTTTGAAACGCAAACTTGGATAACTTGGGTTTTCCTTGAACTCGCGATATGCGTCGCGTGTTTGCTCTTGAACTTGTTTTGGCAGTGCCGCAAAAGATTTACGGAATTCGGCTGTAGTACGGGACTTCACAATGTTTCTGGATCGAGTTCTTGGGTTTTACCTGCGTGATACTCAGTCATTGCCGTCGCTGCAAGTTTGGCAAGAGTATCGGGAGAACTAGCAAATGCTCGATCGCATATTAGATCGTCTTGAAGTTCTTCCAAAATCATTGAGGCGATCCTCTTCGTTGGCGTAGCCCCCGTAGGGGCGGGCTTCGCTAACGCATCTTGCTCACTTGCAGGCAAGGTTTTCAACTTAGCGATCCTCTTCGAGGGCTTCGCTAACGCACGCTCCAGTAACTCAGTCATGGCTAGCACACTCTTAGAATCAAAATGGCATCTTATCTATTATCGCTTCTTCTAGGCAAGTAGAGTGAATCACAAATTGCGAAAGTGCGATCGTCCTTGACAACTATTGCACTCTTCGCAGAACAATAGACAAGATTGCAAAATTCATTTTAATCAAATTTTGTAACAGGCAAGATGCCTGTTCCACAAGAGAAAATGTTTTTTGTGGAACGGGCCGAAGAGCCCGTCCTAGTTATTTTTGCAATCTTGTCTAATAACGCTAGAAACTAAAAGGGCGATCCTCTTCGAGCGCTTCGCTAACGCACCGAATTGAAGGGCGATCGTTCTACTGGTAATTTTTTTGTTCTAAAGTCAACTACTAATGCCTTCCCCATTCAAAGATTCAAGTCGTGACAGCCATTTGTTGAAGTGAGAGCATTTGCTCCGAATTACTTGCAATCCAATTTGTTCAGCTAACTGCGATCCAAAAACAGACTTCGCTTTTCCGTAATCAGGGAACAGAGCTATGATACGCTTGCTAGGTGATGTTTGCGGCCCATCATTGATTAACTCAGGTGTCCGATGTTGATTTGCGATAGCTTGGAGAGCTTCAATCTCTTTTGTCCGTCCAGCATCAAGGTACTCAAAACAGGTTGGATCGGAAAACAGGTATGCCTCATATTCATGTAACTGAACGTAAGGAATGAATCGAGCATCATCAATATCTTCTGCAAAACGTTGTTCTAAAAATTCAACCCGCTGTATCGGATCTTGACGTAGACTCTCAGACTCAGCTAATCCCGGAAAATCGGGATGAAGAGCATATAAATCAATCATAGTTGTGAAGAACACATCCGGGGCTTTCTCTTGCTTAAGAAAACGCATGATATCATTCTTCATCGGCCCATACTTACGACCACCACCTCGATGCACTTGACCCTTCTTTTTTGCATGAGCAATTAGTATGGGATTGTGCATAAACATTCCATATTGAGTGAGCTAACTGCGGTTTGAGCGAAATGTCAGCGAATGTCTGCTCGGTTTGTCCTTCGGCAAATAGGTAAAGACGCGCCATTAATGGGGGCCTCCACCAATAATATTTTTTTCCCAAACTTCTCCCAGACTGTACTCGTCAAGCCAAGCATCTAATTCTCTGGGATTTAACCTCTTAAATTGCGATTCCTTGCCCTCTCGGTTTACCACAATCACATCTTCAGGCTCGAAATTATCCAAGAAAGAACTAGATTGGGTGCTAATGAGAATTTGCGTGTGGAGTGCAGTCTTGCTAAATAAATCAGCCACAACATTTAGGGCATAGGGATGAAGCCCCAACTCCGGCTCATCAACAACAATGAGTTCTGGCAGTTCATTTTCAGGCTGTAAGAGTAAGGTTGCAAGGCAGATGGCACGTAAAGTACCATCGGAAAATTCATGAGTTCCAAATACTCGATCGGACTCTTTTTCTCGCCAATTAAGAATGACTCGATTAGATGCGTCTGGCTCCAGAACAAAGTCATCAAAAAAAGGTGCAATCAGACGAATTGTTCCAATAATGCGTTGATAAGCTGCACCCTCGTTTTCTTCACGGAACCTCAGAAGTAATGCAGCTAAATTTCCCGCATCGGGCATTAGCCATCGGTTGTCACCAACGTAACAGGATTGTCGAACTCCGGCCGTAGAAGATGTGTCATGAAAATGGTATACACGGCAACGATTCAGCAAATATTCTAGCGTTTTAGCCGTTTGCTTACCTTCCTTTGCTGCTTCTTTGATTCGGCTTTCCTGATGTCCTGCACCTAATTCGTCAGTCCTTGGGGATGGCCAGCCTGTTTGCAGAAAGCTCAAAGTTTCTTGGGCAAAAATTAGCGTATCACCCGCCGCATGAAACAGCCGAAGATGATAATAATCTACCCCATTTTCGACTTTAAATTCTAGTTTTGCTTCTATTTGGGGCGTTGTTTTAGGCCCAAAATGTAGGAGGGATTGAGCACGACCTGATACACCAATAAACTGTTGAAAGCGTCCAGCCATCATCTCATTAAGCATCTTGAAGAACGAGATAAGATTGCTCTTGCCTACCCCATTTGCTCCAATCAAGATATTTAGGGGATGCAATTCAATATCTATTGCTTTTATAGACTTAAATCCATTGAGGGTTAATCTTTGTAGCCTATTCAAAAGTCAGTCTCCTAAGTCTGCGATGGTGTGTTTGCTTTTTTGGATAAGGTCTAATGTTCGATCGCCCTTGACAAATATCGCACTCTTCGCAGAACAATAACGCTAGAAACTAAAAGGGCGATCGTACTGAATTGAAGAGCGATCGACCAATTGGTAATTTTGAAGTATTGGGTATTGAGTATTGCGAATGGCGCCATGAAGTTGTGCGACGACAAATAACCGTAAACTGCTACATAACGCTGACCGAGTAGGCACGAATTGCCCCATCTACTGTCGCAATAGTCAGACCATTCTCTAAAGCTTGACAGATAAGCATTCTGTCAAATGGATCGCGATGTAATGGTGGCAGTTTAGCCAGTTGAGCTACGCTACTTTCATCAAGAGCAAGACTGACAATTTGATGAAGATCGCGCTGTTTGGGTAAATATGTTTCGGGATGCTCCGGCAGAGGTAACTTACCCAACTGGTACTTTACAATTGCTTCCCAGACGGAAACTGCACTCAAATATACCTCATTATCTGGATCGCGAATTGCATCTCGAACATCTGTTGATAACTTGATGTCACCACTGATGAACCATAAAAAGATGTGCGTATCTAGCAGAATCTTCATTTACCTTCAAATGCACTGAGGATATCTTCCGGCAAAGGAGCGTCGAAATCATCTGGAACTGTAAACTCGCCTGCACACAAACCAAATGGTCGTAATTGCTTGCTACTAGAAATAGGTCTTAGTTCGGCGATCGGCTTATCTGCTTGCAGGATAACAAAAATTGCACCTGCTTCCACTTGACGCAGATACTTTGAAGGATCGCGCTGAATTTCATCAACTGTCACACTTAACATAAAAATGCCTCAGTATAAAGCTCAAAAGCAGTTTCATGGTCTTTCTCAACAACCGCAGTGAACGTTCTCATAAAGTTAAACTAAAGTAGATGAAATAACCATTATAACTGAGATAGCAACTTGTCGTACTCTGCGTGGGAACCAACCCAAAACCAGATCACAGTATCTCCATCCAACTGACCAACGGCTCGATAGTTGTTGCTGATTCGAGCAGAGTATATTGGTAGCTCTGGATGCACTTTTTTGAAACGCAAACTTGGATAATTTTGGTTTTCCTTGAACTGGCGATATGCGTCGCGTGTTTGCTCTTGAACTTGTTTTGGCAGTGCCGCAAAAGATTTACGGAATTCGGCTGTAGTACGGGATTTCACAATGTTTCTGGATCGAGTTCTTGGGTTTTACCTGCCTGATATTCAGCCATTGCGGAGGCTGCAAGTTTGGCAAGAACATCGGGAGAACTAGCAAATGCTCGATCCCATTTTAGATCGTCTTGAAGTTCTTCCAAAATCATTGAGGCGATCGCATCTTGCTCACTTGCAGACAAGGTTTTCAACTTAGCGATCGCGCGATCGAGTAAATCAGTCATGGCTAGCACACTCTTACAATCAAAATGGCATCTTATCTATTATCGCTTCTTCCTGGCAAATCTATATCTTAGGAAGCAGAGCTATCTACGTCGCAAATTCTGGAAAATACTGGTCTACAAAGTCCATCACCTTTTGAAAGTGGAGAATTCCTTCCTCTGGCCTTAGTACCCCATATTTTTCGTCTCCCCAAGATCTAAAAGATCTAATTTTCCAATTATCGGGGTTTTTTAGATAAACTTCTGCATAATCAGTTCCATGTCTACGATCTAACCACCGTAATGCTCCAATAGCCCATTTTTGGTCGTACTGTCGATCGCCAACGGGTAAGTAGGTGTCGAGATAAGAGCGCAAAACTCTTACCGATTCAGCACCGTCAAAACGAGCTAATGCAAAACAATGAAATTGTCCTGCATAACAAGTTTGACTTGGAATCAGTAAAGTTTCAATTTTATTGAGATGGTGAGAAAGCCGACCAATTCCACAAAGCCAACTTGCTGTAATTGTATCCCTCCAATTACCGTTATACATCTGGATCGTTTCTTCCTCAGTTACTTCATATAGAGCAACTGTCGTCGAGTCCACAAAGGCATCTAAATCTTCTTTGCCAAGCCCTAAAAAGTTACCGTGTAAAACGTTGAGATAAAGTGGCTTGGTATATGCTCCGCAATATAGATTCATTTTTTTTGATGATCTTTTAGTATCAACTTGTTAAGACTGAACCCTCTCCTGGATTTGTGGTAAAAACGGTAGCGTAAGCGTCTCACTCATGCAGGCTTTCCCACCCGCACCACGGGAATTTTTATTTTTCCGCTCATCTAAAATTCAAGAGAGCCAGACTGAACATCTCAATTATAACCTCATCATAAATTGACGCAAACATCTAATAGATAAGCTTCAGCCTCAAAAAAATAGAAAACCCCCAAATCTATTTCTAAAAGCTTTGGGGGTTTTCTTCCTAAATCTCGTTCACATTACAACTTACTCTGCTCGATCGCAGGTGCGCGCAAAGACACCGTTTTATCAGCAGCAGCCTTAGCCACCAACGAAGGCACAGAATCACGCAATCTAGCCGTCAACTGTACAGTCGTCGCATCGTAAACCTGAGTCAACATCTTAGGATACAAACCAATGCCAATAATCGGCACTAACAAAGCCGCAATGATAAACACTTCTCGCGGTTCCGCATCCACCAACTCTTCGTGTTCCACCAATTCCTTATTCTCAGAACCGTAGAAAATCTCACGCAGCATTGACAGTAGATAAATCGGAGTCAAAATCACCCCGAAAGCAGCGAGAAATATCACGCAAACCTTAAACACCGGATTGTAAGCATCGCTGGTTGCAAAACCTACAAACACCATCAATTCTGCTACAAAACCGCTCATTCCCGGCAAAGCTAAAGAAGCCATAGAGCAAGTAGTCCACATGGCGAAAACCTTACGCATTTTCTGGCCGACACCGCCCATTTCGTCGAGCATGAGGGTGTGAGTGCGATCGTACGTGCAGCCTACCATGAAGAACAAACTCGCCCCGATCAAACCGTGGGAAACCATTTGCAGCATGGCGCCGCTGGTTCCCAAATCGGTAAACGAAGCTATCCCAATCAGCACAAATCCCATGTGCGAAATTGAAGAATAGGCAATTTTTCGCTTCAAATTGCGCTGAGCAAAAGAAGTTAAGGCGGCGTAAACAATGTTAACTACACCCAAAATTACTAAGAGGGGTGCGAAGGTAGCGTGAGCATCGGGGAGCATTCCCGCATTCATCCGCAGTAAGGCGTAGCCACCCATTTTTAGCAGAATTCCTGCTAGCAACATATGGGCGGGTGCGGTTGCTTCGCCGTGGGCGTCAGGGAGCCAAGTGTGCAGCGGAAAAATTGGCAGTTTGACGCCGTAAGCTATTAAGAAACCTGCGTACAGGAGTAATTCTACATTGGTGGCGTAGTCTTTGGCTGCGATCGCCCGCATATCGAAAGTCACCGTATCGCCGTAAAACGCCATCGTCAGCGCGCCCACCAAAATAAACAGCGAACCGCCTGCGGTGTACAGGATAAACTTAGTTGCTGCGTAGAGGCGCTTCTTGCCGCCCCAGATGGATAAAATCAGGTAAATCGGGACTAATTCCAGTTCCCAAACCAGGAAAAACAGCAACATATCCTGCACGGCAAAAACTGCGATTTGGCCGCCGTACATTGTCAGCATCAAAAAGTAAAATAGCTTCGGTTTAAATGTGACTGGCCAAGCTGCTAAAGTAGCCAGCGTAGTAATAAAACCTGTCAGCAAAATCAGCGGCATTGACAAACCATCAGCACCTACCGACCAATTTAAATCGAGTTGCTGCACCCAAGTATAACTTTCTACCAGTTGCAAGTCTGGATTGCTGAAGTCGTACTGAGTGTAAAAAGCGTAAACCAGTAGGGCAAAATCGATCAAACCCACAATTAGTGCATACCACCGCACCGTCTTGCCGTCCTTATCGGGAATCAAAGGAATCAGCAGGGACGCAGCAATGGGAAACAGAATTGTTGTTGTTAACCAGGGAAAGTTAGCTGTATCCATTGCGTTTTAAAATAAGCCGTCAGTTATTAGGTTTAAACACATTTTGGCACTTTTGGTCTAAATTTTATACTTTCTTTATACTAAACGTTTGTTTTTGCTATATTTGTGACAATTTGTGCGATCGTACAAATTGAGTTTAATGCAAGATTTATGTCTATTTGCTAATTGTCAATTGTGAGTTATTGAGCTAATACCATTTGTTCAAATATCTCTTGGTGGGACACGGCAATTTACTCGTTACCAGGCTCCAGCCTGGTAACGCAGATCCGGAGGCTCTGCCTCCTTTTCAAGAATGAGGCAGAGCCTCTAGATATCGGTTCCCAGGCTGGAGCCTGGGAACCAGGAGATTGACACCAATAGGCAGTGCCGTTTCCCGACAGATTTAGCTGACTCCAGAAACGATCGCAAAACCCAGAACTGCGACAAACACAATCAGGGCGTAAAATTGAGCGCGACCGTTTTCAATGTATTTCAAGGCTTCGCCTGTTACCAGGGCGAGAAAACCTGTCAAATTAACCACACCATCGACAACTCGCAAATCCACTTCCATGACTTGTCGCGCTAAACGACGGCTGCCTTTGACGAAGAGAAACTCGTTGATATCGTCGAGATACCACTTGTTGAGGGAGAACTCGTAAAGCGGTTTGATTTTTTGGGCGATCGCATTTGCATCAATTTTCCGGCTCAAATACATCAGAGAAGCCAAAGTAATGCCCAGCAAAGCAATACCTACAGAACTGCCGCCCATGATTAGAAATTCCGTCAAATCAAACTCAGCGGCGTGTGCCAAAACTTCTTCCAGAGACTCGCCAGGAGCGCGTACAAACTGCTCGAAATAATTGGCAAACGGCGTACCGAGAAAACCGATAAACACAGAAGGTACTGCCAACAACACTAACGGCAGAGCCATTGTCAGCGGAGATTCGTGAGGGAAATGGTCATGCTCATCGTGACTTTCGCCAGTAGTGGCCAATTCCTTAATGTTCATTGCTCCAGGGCCGAAGACCAAACCTGGTTGCAGAAGTTGTTGCTTGATAGCGTTGTCATTGCCCCGGAATTCGCCCTCAAAGGTGCTGAAATACATCCGAAACATATAAAACGCGGTCATCCCCGCAGTCACCCAGCTAACAGCCCACAGAGCGGGATTTGCCTCAAAAGCTTGGGCGAGGATTTCGTCTTTTGACCAGAAACCTGCAAACGGCGGAATGCCGCAGATTGCTAAATTGCCGATTAAAAAGCAACTAGCGGTAATCGGCATATATTTCCGCAATCCGCCCATAACTCTCATGTCTTGAGCAAGAGCTGGGTTGTGGCCGACGACATCTTCCATGCCGTGAATGACTGAACCCGAACACAGGAACAGCATGGCTTTGAAGTAAGCGTGTGTCATCAAGTGGAAAAGTCCGGCACTGTAAGCGCCGACACCCATTGCCATTACCATGTAGCCCAATTGGGAGATGGTGGAGTAGGCTAGACCTTTTTTGATGTCATTTTGGGTAATTGCGATCGAAGCACCCATGAATGCTGTAAAACAGCCTGTGCAGGCGATCAAATTCATGACGACTGGCAGCCCTTCAAACACTGGGTACATCCGAGCGATCAGGAATACGCCGGCGGCTACCATCGTGGCGGCGTGGATTAAGGCGGAAATCGGTGTGGGGCCTTCCATTGCGTCTGGGAGCCAGACGTGGAGGGGGAATTGAGCAGATTTGGCTGCTGGGCCCAAAAAGATCAGGACGCCGAAGATTGTCGCCAGAGTCGCGCTCAAAGCACCGGATTCGACTAATGAGTGCAGGCGTTCGCCCATTACGTCAAATTCAAAGCTGCCGGTGGCCCAGTAAATGCCGAGGATGCCCAGCAGCAAGCCGAAGTCGCCGACGCGGTTGGTGACGAAGGCTTTTTGGCAGGCGTCTGCTGCGGGTTTGCGATCGTACCAAAAGCCGACTAGCAGGTACGAACACATACCTACGAGTTCCCAGAAAATGTAAATCTGAACGATGTTCGGGCTGATTACTAGACCTAGCATTGAGGCGCTGAAGATGCTCAGGTAGGCGTAAAAACGCACGTACCCGTCATCGTGTGCCATGTACCCGTCGGTGTAAATCATCACCAAAAAGGCGACCGTGGTGACGATCGCCAGCATTACCGACGTGAGGGGGTCGATGATATAGCCCATATTCAGCGAGAACTCGCCAGCAGAAGCCCACTCAATCGTGCGGGTGTAGGGTTCGTGGCCCTGTAGTTGACTCCACAGCAATGCGAAAGATAGTACCATTGACCCTCCGAGCGTGGAGACGATGAAGATCGCATTCGCTTGTCGGAGTTTGTTGGTTGCCTGGTTGAAGGTGATTAAGCCTATACCTACTAGCATTGCGCCTGCCAATGGCAGGACTGGAATCAGCCAAGCGTATTGATAAAGCTCTTCCATGACTGATAGGTAGTTTAAAGTTTCTACTAGAATTGCGAAAACTGTAAACAATTGTGACACAAGCCTGCGCGACTGGGCAGAAATACTTGTTCTAATTCTTAAGATAAGATAGGACGTACGGTTGAAACCGCGTCTACAAAAACGATGTCCGCCGGACGCCGACTGAATAAAATTACGTTTTACGTAATTTTCACCGCCTTTTCTTCAACCCGCTCCCGTCGCGTGAGTGTTTGTATAGACGCGGTTGAAACCGCGAGCGTCTTATTTAAATCTATACCAAAAGATAGATAGACAAATATCGCAGTCCTGTGTATCTAAGACTGCGATATTTATTTTGGTCGGTTGCCCGATCGACAAATGGGGAATTCCTTCTCCCTTCTACATAAAAGCCGAATACCTGCTTTCTGGGCAATAGCCGAATGCCTTTAAGCCGTTACCTGTTGCCTACTTCCTGCGGTTGCAGACGTTGAGTTTGGGAAGACCGTTGAGTGGCGAGCATCCAGTAATCCAGAGTCCGCCGCAGTTCCTCGCGTCCTTGGTAGCGTTCTAATCTAAATAGAACTTTGTCGCCCTCAAACAAAATCAGTGTCGGCAGACTTGTCAGCCGGTAAGTGCTAGCCAACTTGAAACATTGATCGGCATTCACCCCTAGGAGCTTGACTTTTCCTGCCCAATCTGACTCAAATGTCGTAATCGTAGGCTCGATCGCGCGGCACAAACCGCACCAAGGTGCCCAAAAGTGAACTAAAACGGGGGTAGAGGCTTCAAAAACCTCTTGTGCAAAAGTGCGTTCGCTAACCGACAACACCATGAGCCCTCAAAATTTAATAATTTTTTTTCTATCCTAGGGATCATGCTACCAGTATATGTTCCCTGTGACACGTATCAAAAAAGGATGAATTTTCCACAGCAGGCCCGTAAAAATGGCTACCCCTACGTAGGAAGGGCGGAGAAACTCAAGCAAATCAATGGTTTGACGCTTTTGGAGGATTGCCAAAAAGGGAATAATTGAGGTTTGAGATTTGATGGTTTCAAAGGATTCGCCAAAACGAGCGCGCAGCCGGCTGTCGCCGTGCCATACTCCGAACAGGTGGTGAAGTATCAAACCGATGGAAGTGACCAGGGTAAAGCTAGTGCCGATCCACAGGGTGTGGGCCACGCACCAAATCACCTGTCCCACCATTTGCGGGTGACGGGTGATGCGAATGATGCCGGCTTGGTACAGGTGAACTTCCGGCTTTTGGATGGCGGCAATTTCTAGGAGGTTGAAGGTTGCTGGGTACAGAAACAGAAAGGAAATTGCCGAAAGTATCCAAACTAAGGGTTTAACTGCCGGCACGCCCTGTACTTGCCAAAGCTGCACGCCGTCGTAGCGGTGGTTGAAAAAGTAGACAACCAGAATCACCGCCAGCGGCAAACTGACAAGGGCAAACAAAACTCGGTAAAGTCTCGGCCCGATCAGCTTTTCACCTTTCGGGCGCAGGGCTGCTAAACCGCTGTGGGCGATCGCAAAACCGCATAAAAGTCCGAGAATAACTAAGTGGGAGTCCAGCGCTAAGTCGATCGTCATTGCAAATATTAAGAAAAGTTATTGATTCTCTGCCAAATTGTGTCACAAAGTATCTATGGGATCATTCAGCGGTTATCAGTTATTGGTCATCAGCCTGCACTCAACTGTTTAAAAAGTTAACTGACAACTGACAACTGACAACTGACAACTGACAACTGACAACTGACAATTTAGATATATGTCTGACCTTCCTTTCACTTTAGACCAGTTACGCATTCTCAAGGCGATCGCCTCTGAAGGAAGCTTCAAACGCGCCGCCGACAGCCTCTACGTATCCCAGCCAGCAGTGAGCTTGCAGGTGCAAAACTTAGAGAGACAGTTGAACGTGCCGCTGTTTGACCGGGGGGGGCGGCGGGCTCAACTGACCGAAGCTGGACACCTGCTGCTGAGTTACGGCGAGAAAATTTTATCGCTTTGTCAAGAAACTTGTCGAGCTCTGGAAGATTTGCAAAATCTCCAAGGCGGTACTTTGATCGTGGGCGCTTCTCAAACAACCGGGACGTATTTGCTACCCCGGATGATCGGGATGTTTCGGCAAAAATACCCGGATGTAGCGGTACAGCTTCACGTGCATTCGACCCGCCGCACCGCGTGGAGTGTGGCCAACGGACAAATCGATTTGGCAATTGTGGGCGGAGAAATCCCTACCGAACTTGTAGAAGCTTTAGAAATTGTTCCTTACGCTGAGGACGAACTGGCTCTGATTCTCCCGCCGTCTCACCCGATGGTACAACAAGAAAGCATCCAAAAAGAAGACCTTTATAAATTGCAGTTTATTTCCCTGGATTCGCAGTCTACTATCCGCAAAGTCATCGATCAGGTGCTGACTCGCTGCGGCATTGACACGCGCCGCCTGAAAATCGAGATGGAGTTAAATTCGATCGAAGCCATTAAAAATGCCGTTCAGTCGGGACTGGGCGCTGCTTTTGTGTCGGTTTCGGCGATCGAAAAAGAGTTGCTCATGGGCGTCTTGCATAAATCTAAAATGGACGAAGTTTTGGTAACTCGGATTTTGTCGCTGATTTACAACCCCAACCGCTACCGTTCTAAAGCAGCAGAGGCTTTCAGCAATGAAATTTTGCCTTCCTTTGCTACTTATTCCACCACCCACGAGAAGAAAGAACCACCCGCGATCGATTTGGGACTTATAGAAATAGTAACTCCCAAGTCGGAGGGAAGTTAATCTGTTATGTCGCCTGCTGTTGGCAGTTCGCGGTTAGTTGAGAGATTAAAATATGGTTTTATAACGCATGAAAAAATTGGGAATGGGTAATTGGGAATGGGTAATTGGGAATTGGCTTGTTTGATCCCAAAAGCTAATACCAAAACTAGCTAAAGAGGATAAAATAAACTGGGAATCGCATACAAGGAAAGTTTAACCGCGCAGAATTAGGAATTAAACCATTCCCAATTCCCAATTCCCAATTCCCAATTAGCAATTCCCAATTAGCAATTCCCAATTCCCAATTAGCAATTCCCAATTCCCAATTAGCAATTCCCAATTCCCAATTCCCAATTAGCAAACCAAAATGGAAGTTTACTGCACCCGTCCTGGCTGCCCGCGCCCTCAAAACTATTTTTCCGATCTCGATGACAGTTCGATGCTGAAAACGGTGCAGCAAAAGTTTTGCACGACTTGCGGAATGCCCCTGATTTTGAGCGGCCGCTATTTGCCAGTGAGGTTGTTGGGTCAAGGCGGTTTTGGGGCGGCGTTTTTGGCCAGAGACCGCTATACTCCGGGGATGCGGCAGTGCGTTGCTAAACTTTTGCAGCCGTCGATAAGTCTGACTCCGGCACAGCTAAAAATTGCTCAAACTTTGTTTGAACGGGAAGCGGCGGTGCTGGAAGAACTGGGAAACGAACATTCGCAAATTCCGAGTTTGTTGGCGTTTTTTGAGCTGACTGTTCCGAGTTTGCAAGGGGGGAAAAACGATCAGTTTTTCTATTTGGTTCAAGAATTTATTGATGGTGAAAATTTGGAGGAGGAACTTGCTGTTAAAGGTAAGTTTTCGGAGGCGGAAACGATGGAGGTGCTGCGGGAAATATTGAAGGTTCTTGATTTTGTGCACTCTCGCGGTTCGATTCACCGGGATATTAAACCTGCTAATATTATGCGGGCTAAAAATGGTCGGCTTTATTTATTAGATTTTGGGGCTGTTAAACAGGTGACGCAAACTGCGGGTACTTCTAAGGCTTCCACTGGTATTTATTCTTTGGGTTATGCTCCGCCAGAACAGATGAGCGGACAAGAAGTTTATCCAGCAACGGATTTTTATGCTTTGGCTGTGACTTGCATTACTTTGCTGAGTGGTTTGCAGCCGACGGAGCTTTTTGATAGTTATCAAAATGAGTGGAATTGGCGATCGCGCGTGCAGGTAAGTTCGCGTTTGGCTCAAGTTCTCGATCGAATGTTATTGCCGGCTCCCAGCCAGCGCTATCAATCGGCGGCCGAGGTGGAAGCGGCTCTAAAATACAATTCTCAACAGCCTACCATGGTCGTGCAGCCCCCGGCAGTAAGGACTCCGCCTCCCCTACCGACTCAGCCGCCACCACCGACTCAGCAGCCTCCTGTGCCTGTTCCCGCGACTCCTGCGGGAAATCTGCAAGCTTCGTCGAGACGGGCTTTTTCGATTTGGGATATTTTGGGAGGGGCTGCGTTTACGGGTTTTGAGGGGGGGTTGCTGGCGATCGCCCTGACGAGTTTGCCGCTGTCTCCCAGCGTTGGTATCGGATTGTTGGGGATGATTGTGGGGGGTCTGATTTATGGCCAGTACCGCAGGGCGATCGAACAAACTGAGATGCTGATTATTGGTGCAGGTACTTTCGCTTTGCTATGGTTTTTCCCGGCTTTGCGCGCCGCAGTTACGATTTATCCGAGCTCTCCGATCACTGGAGTATTGTTTGTGGGATGGTTGGCGGCCTTGGGGGCGATCGCTGCAACAGCGATTTTTCGCTTAATTTATAAGTTACTTTCTAATATTTTTTAAGCCTTATTTGAAGTTCTAAAGACCTAGTTTGTAGTGAGGACTTTAGTCCTTGTTTCCGAGGACTAAAGTCCTCACTACAAACTATTTCATTACAGGTTTGTAATTCAATCTTGCTGCGTAGAAAACTGGCGGGCGCCGATCGCAGAAAAGGCGATCGCAGCCACCAACAACACAGGTATGCTGTACCAAGGAAACTTTGCCATATCGTAAGCAGCGGCTCTCAATCCAATGCTGGCATAAGTCAGCGGCAACAGATAAACTATGCCTTTCAGAGCTACCGGCAGCGACGCTGGGTCGAAAAATGTCGCGCCTAAAAATGACATCGGAGTTATCAGAAAATTGTTGTACAATCCAACTGATTCGAGAGATTTTACGGTTAACCCCACTATCACTCCCATGCCCGCAAATACAGCAGAATTGAGAATTATCAGCAACAAAAATAACGGATGCAAAAATACCAGCTTTTGAGTAAACAAAACTGCTACTAAAATCACCGAAACAGAAGTCAGCAATCCCCGCAATATTCCGGCTAGCATTTTGCCCGCGTGCAAAGCTAACGGGTGTACCGGCAGCAGCAGCAATTCCTCAAATGTTTTACTAAAAAGGCGTTCGCCGCAAATCGAAAATACTGTGCCGGTAAAACTTACTGTCATCGATGAAAGTGCTACCATTCCCGGCAACATAAATTCTAGATAATTGCCACCAATTGCAGGTTTAGGCATGGAACTTCCCAACCCGAAACCAAAAGCTAGAATGTAAATTAATGGGGATGTTAAACCAGCGGCGGCAATTGGCAAAATTCGGACTCGCAAATCTAGCCATTCTCCCCAAAACACGGTCATTGTGTCTGTTAGTATAGTTTTAATTGAGGTTTTTTTCATGGTTGGGCGAGGTGATTTGCATAATTGATATCAAGTCCTGTCAATTAACGGGACTAAATATGACATCTTGATAATTATCAAGTTAAAAGGTTAAATAATCAAGACTGCTGCACTGTTCTAATTTGGTTTCAGTTAAAGGCAATTTGCCTAATGCTACTTTTTCCTGTTCTCGGTTCAACCAAATTGCTTTTAAGCCGGCGGCTTTGGCACCGCAATAGTCTGCTTTGAAGCTGTCGCCGATATGCAAAACATTCTCGGCTGTGCAGTTGTGCTTTTGCAAGGCTGCGGTGAAAATTTCCGGCTGAGGTTTGGCTGCACCTACTTCGGTGGAAATTGTGACTGATGTGAAATATTCTGCTAAGTTGAGTGCTTTTAATACTGGATAGAGTCGCGAATCGAAATTCGAGACTACTGCTAATTCAATTCCTTGTTGCTGCCATCTATTTAAGGATCGGAATACGTCGGGATAGACGAACCAAGGTTCGGCGGTGGCAAAATGAGCGTAGAGTTCGGCAAAGAATTTGGGATAGTCAGAAAATTGGTGGAAAACGCCTGCTATTTGGAATGCTTTTGCAGAAACTGTTTGCCACCACTCAAATTCTAGCTGGGGAATTTTTGCTGCTTCTATTGCTGGAAATGCCATCGGAGTTGCTGAGGCGAAGCTTTGGTAAAATGCTGCATTTAACTCTTCGCTTTTAACTATTACTCCAAAACTATTGGCTTGTTGTGCGTAGACTTCGCCGACGCTGCCGCGAACGTCGAATAGTGTCCCGGCTGCATCTAAAAAGATAATTTTTGTCATTGGTTAGAATAAATTTGAAAACGAGTAATAGAAGACCGGGCGAATGGAATTCGCGTCTACACAAACTCTCACGTGCCTCCGCAGGTTGAAGAATAAGAATAAGACCGGGCGAATGGAATTAAGTTATTTTTTTCAGCGAAGGGAATTCGCCTCTACACAAACTCTCACGTGCCTCCGCAGGTTGAAGAATAAGAATAAGACCGGGCGAATGGAATTAAGTTATTTTTTTCAGTCCGCAGAGGCGGACATTTTTTGTAGAGACGCGAATTATATTCGTACGTCTTATCTATTACTTTTTCATCAACTCCTGAATCGGCTTGCTAATCCAATTGAAACCAACTTTTAATTGATGGTCAAATGTTGGCATCCGATAGAGATAGGCTAGGCGGCGAGCAATGTGTGCTAGTTGTCCGTCGAGTTTGATTCCTAAGCCTGTGAGGGTGGCGTTGTCTATTCCTAATGTCATCATTTCTCCTAGCGGCTGGTACCGGAAAGGTAGTAATGGGCGGTCTGTGAGGGATGCCCAAATGTTCCAGGCGGTGTAGTCAGCTTGTTGGAAGGCTGTTTGGGCTGTTCCGGGGACTTTTTGACCTGTTGCGTCGTGACATTCGGCTAAGTCTCCCAAGGCAAATATGTCTGGATTGTCGATTATTTGCATCTGGGAGTTAACTATTAATTGACCGCGTTGGTTTTGTTTGAGGGGGAGCGATCGCACTGCTTGACTAACTTGAGTTCCTACTGTCCACAATACTATGTCTACGGGGAGAACGTCTAGTTGTCCTTTGTAGAGTAAGGAGATGGTGTCGGATTCGATCGCCTCTACCGCCGTTTCCAAGTCAATCCAGACTTTGCGTTTGTCTAAAGCTTTTTGGGCGGCTTCGCGGTTAAACTCTGGTGATGTCCGCAGAATCGTGTCGCCTTGCTCGATTAACCGGACGCGACCTTTGTCTCCGAGCCGATCGGCTAATTTACAAGCTAATTCTACTCCCGAATAACCGGCGCCGACGATCGCCACCCGAATTTTGTCAGTGTCGCTAGCTTCTAAAAATCGCAGTCTTTCTTCCAATCGGTAGGCGTCATCGAGGCTGCGGAACGAGTAAGCGTATTCAACTGCTCCCTTGACCATATCGAGAGGTGTTTCGCCGCCTAAAGCTAAAACGAGCCGATCGCACGGAATTTCTGGCCCGTCGTGTAACTGCACTCGCTTGGACTCCACGTCGATGCCGGAGACAGTGCCTTGACAAAAGCGCACGCCTGTGTTTGGCAGGATTTCGGCAAAGGGCGGGGCGATTTCCCAGGTTTGGAGTTCCCCGGTTAAGAGTTCGTACAGCAGCGGAACGAACAGGAAGCGATCGCGACGGTCAACTAGGACAATTTCAGGTTTTTCGGTTTTGGAGAAGGGTAACTGACTCAAGCGCAGGGCTGTGTAGAGTCCGCCGAAGCCTCCGCCGAGAATGCAAATCCGGGGTTGTTGTTGAGTCATGGTGTTTTGTTTGAGGGCGATCGGTAGCAAGGCAACTTATCTTATTCTAACGAGAGTGGGAGAGTGCGAGAGTGAGAGATGGGGAGAATCGGAAAAATCTTCCCTGAACATCCATCCGTTAAATCTGTTACATCCGTTAAATCCGTTATACAATCCGTTGCCGAACTGCCTTCTGCCTTCTACATAATATCTTTGATTAGCTTTGCCTATTAGCCAGGATTAAATTTTTTGAATGTTAGCACAAGTAATTTTGTACTATATTAGTTGATAGCCGATTATTCTCCAAATTAAATTCATTTTTTATACAGGCATCTCCTCTAACACTTGCCCCGCACTCACAAGTGACAAAATCATGCAAATTTCCTCGAATTCTTCAAAAAAATTTAAGAACGGCGATCGCCCTCACGAAGACAGCTCATCTTTGTTAAGCAGCGAAGAACGATATAAAAATTTAGTAGCTAATATTCCCGGTGCTGTCTACCGCTGTACCTGCGACTGTCCGGGCGACGCCGGATCGATGCGGACTATGGTGTTTTTGAGCGAGGCTATTCAAGAAATATCTGGCTATCCATCCTCGGATTTTATCAACGATCGCGTCCGTTCTTTTGCCAGCATTATCCATCCTCAAGACAGCAAAAATGTCGATGCTGCTGTCGCAAAAAGTGTAGCAACTAGAACTCCGTACATCCTTGAATACCGCATTGTTCGGGCTGACGGCGAAATTAGCTGGGTTTACGAAAAAGGCCAAGGTGTCTGCTGCGAGGCGGATGAGACTAGAGGAAGACAAGAGGGACAAGCAGAAATTGAGGAATTATTGTCTGCTGTGGTTTCGCCGATTTCGCCGATCGCAAATTCTTTGTCTTCAGTTATCTATCTCGACGGAGTTATTTTGGATATTACTGAGCGCAAGCGCGCTGAGGAAAAGCTGCGAAAAACTCAAGATTTTCTGAATGCGGTATTGCAAAATCTGCCAGTTAGCGTCTTTATTAAAGATGCTGTGGAACAAAGATTTATTTATTGGAATACTGCTAGCGAAGAATTGTTTGGCTATTCCCGCGATGAAGTGCTGGGAAACAATGCTGCTGACTTGTTGGAAGCAGAGCAGGCTAATTACTTGCAAGTACAAGATTTAGAAGTATTTGCCACGGGAAAAGAGGTCGATTTGCCAGAAGAAACTATCCAACTTCCGCGCCGGGGAAAGCGAATTTTACACACTAAAAAAGTTCCTTTGTTTGACGATTCTGGCGCGCCCAAGTATATTCTGGCTATTGCTCAAGATATTACGGAAAGTAAAAAAACTGAAACAGAATTGTCGCGCTTGGCTCTCGTGGCTCAAAAAACGCAAAATGGTGTGATTATTACTGATGCTGAAGGCTGCATAGAATGGGTGAATGAAGGATTTACTCGGATTAGCGGTTATGTGCTGGCAGAAATGCTGGGACAAAAACCGGGTGATGTGCTGCAAGGCCCTCAAACAGATCCGGTAACTATTGCTCAATTGCGATCGGCTTTGACAGCGGGCGAACCCTTCAATCACGAAATTTACAATTACAGGAAGGATGGAAAGGGTTATTGGGTGGCGCTGTCGATCGCCCCAATTTATCAAGAAAATGGGGAACTTGAAGGTTTTATTGCGGTGCAAACTGATATTACCGATCGCAAACAAGCTACTGAATCTGTCAGGGAAAGCGAGAGTTATTACCGCTGCATTGTCGAGACGGCTTCGGAGGGCGTTTGGATGTTTGACGCCGACAGCACCACGACTTTTGCTAACAGCAGGATGGCCCAAATGCTGGGGTATACTGTGGAGGAAATGCTGGGGCGATCGCTATTTGAGTTTATTGATGACGAAGCTCGGGAAATAGCCGAAAGTTACGTGCAGCGCAGGCGGCAAGGCATTCGCGAACGCCACGATTTTCAGTTTACTCGCTCTGACGGCTCTCACTTGTGGGCGATCGTCTCAGCGACACCGATGTTCGATGCTGAGGGCGAATTTTCGGGGGTTTTGCGGATGATTACCGATATTAGCGATCGCAAACAAGCCGAAGCAGAATTGCGCCAAACTCTCCAAGAATTAGAATTTGAAAAATTTGCATTAGATCAATCAGCAATTGTCTCAAATACCGACGAATTCGGCGTTATTACCTATGTCAACGACCAATTTTCCGAACTCTTGAAATATTCCCGAGAAGAACTAATCGGCAAAACTCACAAACTTGTCAATTCCGGCTATCACCCAGCCGATTTTTTTAAGCAACTTTGGTCAACCATCCGCCAGGGAAATGTTTGGCGAGGAGAAATTAAAAATCAAGCTAAAGACGGTAAATTATTGTGGTTGGATACAACGATTGTACCTTTCTTAAATTCTCGGGGAGAACCCCACCAATATGTAGCAATTCGCAAGGATATTACCGATCGCAAACAAGCAGAAGAAGCGGTGCGCCTGTCCGAAAGTCAATTGAGGACTAAAAATCAAGAATTGGCCAAAGCCCTGCGGGACGTACATAAAACTCAAAGCATGATGGTGCAAAATGAAAAAATGGTAAGTTTGGGGCAGTTAGTAGCTGGGGTAGCTCACGAAATCAACAATCCAGTTAGCTTCATTTACGGCAACGTCATGCACGCTGACGATTACTTTCAAGACTTGCTAAGAATGCTGCAACTTTATCAGCGGGAATACCCGGAACCAACAGAGGCAATTAGAGAAGAAATAGACGATATAGATTTAATTTTCCTGCTCAAAGATTTGCCAAAACTGTTAACATCGATGAAAATGGGAGCAGAGCGAATTCGCCAAATTGTGCTATCGCTGAAGAATTTCTCGCGCTTGGATGAAGCGGAACAAAAGCAGGTTGACATTCACGAAGGCATTGAAAGCACTTTATTAATTTTGCAGCACAGGTTCAAAGAAACGGCAGGGCATCCGAAAATTGTGCTGCTTAAAGAGTTCGGAAATTTGCCCCGCGTACAGTGTTATGCTGGACAGTTGAATCAGGTATTTATGAATATTATTGGCAATGCCATTGATGCTTTGGAAGAGGCAATGGAAACCGGACAGTGGGCGGAGGGGGAACTGGCACCTATTCCTTATTGTCCTTCGCCGACGCTGCGGATTTGTACTGGTGTAAAATACGAGCAGGCTGCTGTTTCTGATGATTCTATCGGGCATCCTTCTCATATTGTGATTCGGATCGCTGACAACGGCCCCGGGATTCCGATAGAGGTTCATCAACGGCTGTTCGATCCGTTTTTTACTACGAAAGAACCGGGGAAAGGTACTGGTTTGGGGCTGTCTATCAGCTATCAAATTGTGGTAGAAAAGCACGGCGGTGAGCTTAAGTGCCATTCTGCACCGGGTCAAGGTACGGAATTTGCGATCGAGATTCCTGTCGCTAGAAGTTAGTTGACAGTTGACAGCTGACAGTTGACAGTTGACAGTTGACAGTTGATAGTTGACAGTTGATAGTTGACAGTAGTCAGTAGTCATTAGTCAGTAGTCATTAGTCAGCACTCAATTTACCATTAACAATGAATTACAACGTAATTTACGACGGCAATTGCAATCTCTGCGTTACCTTGGTGCAGTTACTAGAAAACTTAGACCAAGGCAAGAATTTTGAGTATATTTCAATGCAAGATTTAGAGGGATTAAAGCGCTTTGGGATAACTTCTGGCGATTGCGAAATGGGGATGATTTTGATAGATAAAAACAATCCAGAAAAACGGTGGCAAGGTAGCGATGCGGCGGAGGAAATCGGGCGGATATTGCCCGCTGGCGAGGTGTTTGTGGCTGCTTACCGGGCGATGCCGGGGATGAAGTGGATGGGCGATCGCGTGTACGAACAAGTGCGCGACAACCGCTATACTTTGTTTGGGAAGCGATCGACAACTTACAAATCGGCCTATGCAGTGGGCTGTAGGTCGATCGACAATTGCGACACTCAAAGCTAAAATCAAATCCCGCCTAAATATCCCCTTTATTTCTTCGTCCCTCTGAGCTCGGACATCGTTTGTGTAGGGGCGGTTTCAACCGCCGACTTACACCTTACAACAGACTTATTCTCAGCCATTAAACAAACCGAATATCTCGCGACAAAAGTGTTTGAGCTTTTCGCCCGACTCCGCAGCGGGCTCAGTTGCACCCACAAAACCCCAATTTTCCACAGTAGAAAAGCGCCACTGTTGACCAGTATGATCGTAACCAGCCGCCTCAACCCCGATCGCCCGCCGAGATCCTTCGACCGGATCTTGGTAAAATCGGATTTGAATCAAGATGCTGCGGCTTTGCAACAAGCGACTTCTACCGGGAAAATGGAAGCCAATGTCGATCGACTCAGGATCAACAAGTTCCCTAGTATCCTGATCATTCATCCAAGGTTTCAAATCAACTTTCGCATCAGGGAATTCCGACTTAAATAAATTAACAACCGCAGCAATTTTGCTCGTAAGTTCAATATTTCTAGCTTGTTCGGCAGCATTCACTGGCAAAACTCCTATCAAATACATTTATTACATTTAGCTAATAATGTAACTGTATATTGCCGAATATAAACTGTGAACAGCGGACTTTTTCATAGATAATTAGACATTGACAAATTTTAAAATTTATGTTAATCACTCTTAGTCCGCGCAGGCGGACTTCGCTTTCACTCTTTGTGGAACAGGCATCTTGCCTGTTCATAAATGCCACCCGACAATTCACTCTTTGTGGAACAGGCATCTTGCCTGTTCATAAATGCCACCCGACAATTCACTCTTTGTGGAACAGGCATCTTGCCTGTTCATAAAAATTGTGCAACATATGAGTTAATTCAAAGGAAGTGCGATCGCAAATTCCGTACCTGCACCCAACACAGACTCGCAACTCAGCTTACCGCCGTGGGTTTCTTCCACAATTTGCCTGCTGATAGACAGCCCCAAACCCGTACCTTTGCCGACTCCTTTGGTGGTAAACAAATGGTCAAATATCTTCGCCCTCACATCCCCTGACATCCCTCCCCCATTATCTTTGATGGTAATCACCACGCTGTTGCTATCCTGGGAGACATGGGTGATAATGGCGATCGTATTCGGTACAGCCTCAACCTCAGCATAACTACGACCCTGATTGAATTCGTCAAAACAGTCGATCGCATTTGCCAACAAATTCATAAACACCTGATTCAACTGCCCAAAATAACACTTAACAGGCGGCATATATCCATATTCCTTGATAATTTGAATTGCGGGGCGAGAATCATTAGCTTTCAGC
The DNA here is from genome assembly GCF_036702805.1 of Microcoleus sp. A006_D1. Taxonomy (NCBI): domain Bacteria; kingdom Bacillati; phylum Cyanobacteriota; class Cyanophyceae; order Oscillatoriales; family Microcoleaceae; genus Microcoleus; species Microcoleus sp. A006_D1. The sequence goes on along the minus strand of NZ_JAUBVZ010000001.1, from coordinate 503,094 downwards.
CGATACTGCAAAATCAGCAAAGTGCTATCGATACCCTCATGAATATTTGCTGACACCTTATTCGCAGTATCAGCCCGGGAAAAAGTGCGAAGAGACGTGCTAATATTGCGAATACGCTCAGTCCCCGACTTCATCGACAACAGCATTTTCGGCAAATCTTCCATCAAATATTCCAAATCAATATCCGACGCTTTATCCTCCAATTCATCTCCAGGATTCGGGAACTTTTCTTGATAAAGTTGCAAATAATCAATCAAATCCGAACTCGCCTCAGCAGCAGCATCAACATTCCCCGCAATAAAACCCAGCGGATTATTAATTTCGTGAGCCACCCCTGCAATCAAATTACCCAAAGCCGACATTTTTTCGCTTTGAATCAGTTGCAGTTGCGCCTCTTGCAATTCATTAAAAGATTTTTCTAACTGTTGAGACTTCTCTTTTTCCCGTGCGTACAAACCAGCATTTTCTACAGCAATCGCAACTTGAGAAACCAACACCTTAAATACTTCTACCCTCTCATCGGTAAAAGCTCCTACCGTCAAAGCATTTTCGAGATAAATAATTCCGCGCCGCTGAGATTGATAAATAATCGGCAAACATAGAATTGACTTTGGTTGATATTTCCCAATGTAAGCATCCGCATTAAAAGGTGCGGCGACAGTCGCATTGTCTAAAACCAGATGCTTTTTAGTGCGGTGTACATAATTGATCGCAGACTGGGGTACATCTTGAGAATTTTCTACTGGAATAGACGGTAAAAGTTTCACCTTATCCTCCCCAGCAGTGCCAGTAGCTTCTATGCAGAGAACATCATTTTTCAGCAGCAGCAGCACTACTTTTTGAGCCGCCGCATTTTCCAACAAAATATTGATTAACTTAGTCAATAACTTGTCGAGAACAATTTCACTGGTAATCGCTTGGGAAGCTTTGACAAAAGCGCTCAAATCTAAGAAATGGCCGAAACCGTTACTGGTAGTGCTTCCCGTATTGGTGCGGGTGACATCTAGGGTTCGGGTTTCTGTTGTGCGCGTTTGTGCGACTAAGAAAGGATATCTAGATTCTAAATCTTTGACTTTAGCTAAAGCTCCCCAGCGGATGTAGGCATAATATGCTTTGGTAAGGTATGCTTGAGAGATTATTTTTTTGCCCAAAAATTCATAGAATTCTCCGGCTAATTCATAAGCTAATGCTTCCTCTTGGATGTATTTGTTTTTTTGAGCTCCGGCAATCGCGCGATCGTAATAATCCATTGCTCGCTCATTCTGCCCTAACACTCGCGCTTTCTCGGCTTCTACCAAATCATATTTGTGTTGGTGGTTCATGGGAGCGTGAGCGGCCCATTTTTTCATCTTTTTTTGTAACTGTATCACTTTTTTAAGATATTGTTTTTGCTCGCCTTGGCCAGCTTGGGGAAACAAAGCGAGGAGACTGAGAGAGTAGTAGAAGTTGCTGATGGAAACCACATAAAATCCCGCAGCGGCTTCTTCATATTTTTCAAATAACCTTGAATTATCCAAGGCTTGCACGTAGTTTTTGAAGAAAAAATTAAGCTGAGCTTTGGCGCTATAAATCGAACAAACTAAAAGAAAGTTTTTAGATTCTCTCAAAGCGGGGAGCGTTTCAACTTCATTAAAGCTCTCGCCGACTAAATGGCATGGTTCGACAGCTTTTCCGCAGAAATTGAGACCTGTCTGCCTCCGTATACTTATATACGGTACAGCCATTTCTAATTTAAGTTGCTGCATTAATTTCACATACTTACCAGTCTCCTGTTCAACCAGCTCTAGAGGCTCTCCCATCAATAGTTTGTAATTGCAGTATTCGCCTATAGCATAACCTGCATATTCTAAGTCTCCACTTTCCATCCCGGCTTTAAAACCTTCGATTAGATAGCCTAATACTGAGTTGAGCTCGGATTTCCAATGTTTAATAAAACAACTAAAAACTGCATAAACTCTACTTTTGAGCGAACGGGATTGAAATTTGTCTAACAGCCTAATTGCCAGTTCGCCGAATTGGTATCCCGAATTGATATCCCCTAGCCTGCACAGGATTACACCATAATAAACGTAGGCGATACTAGCATAAGGCGAGTTGCCATATTTAACGCACTGCTGGATCATCATAAATGTCAGCAGCGGTAGCAGTTGCGGTTTTGCCTGAACAGCACTGCTGAGAATCCCTGATGAAATCCGCATGATTGCTTGTTTATGAGGCTCGGTCATTTCTGGCAAGTTATCCAAATCCTCAACTCGTTTCGTTCCCAAACTTAGTTTGGTCTTAATCAGTCCCGCCAAAATATTGAGCATATTGGGGTTTTGAGGAAAATAAATGCCTAACAGTTTCAGCACTTGCAGTCCTGTATTTAGTGATTCTACCAGTCTATTCTGAGCATTGTAAGACTGGATTTGAAGTTCATAAACCTTCACTTTTTCCAGTAAATTTTTAGCTTTTTGCACTACGATATTGACCAGTTCTTTTGAATCTTCATAGTTGATGTTTAAGTATTCAGCTTCTGCTGTTGACTCGTAAATTGCTAACGTTAAGTCATACTCACTTTGCCAACAATCCACTGGCAATAATTCCATAGCAACCCGCAAATACCTGACAGCAGCTTCATAAGCAGCCGCCGCTTTTGCCTTGCGTCCAGCCGTTAAATTTAATTTTGCTAACTGGTTTTTTTGTGACTGTTGGCTAATCGTGTCAATTCCGACATTCAACTGATTGACAATATCAAAAATGTTGTCTTCTAGCTGTTCGGGTGGAGTGTTCTGTAACAGTAATTGACCGATTTTTAAATGGGTGGATTGCTTCTGAGCTTCAGGAATCAGCGAATAGGCGGCTTGCTGGACGCGATCGTGCAAAAAGCGATATCCCACCCGCGACGTGTCAAAACTCAGATTAACCGCCTCTCCGGGCGTAAATAGTAAAGGGATGCGATAGGCATCGCTCAAAGGCAGAATTAACCCGGATTGCAAAGCCGAATAAAGTTCGGTAGCTGTAGCATTAGCCGACTGTTCGCTGACAATAGACAGCACATCGAGAGCAAATTTATCACCCACACAAGCTGCTAATTTCAATATTTTCTGCGTAGATTCTGGCAATTTTTCAATGCGAGAAGCTACGAGTTCTACTACACTTTTATCGGTAATTCCAATCGCTTGGATTTCATCGATATTCCAATCCCAGCCGCCTTTACTTCCATCATTTGTAATGCTAGAAAAATCAAATGTCAAAAGATTATCTTGATAAAGTGCTAGGAGTAATTGCGTCAAAAAAAAAGGATTTCCACCCGTTTTATTCCAGATTAACTCTGCTAGAGTTGTAAGTTTTTCTGTGCAATCGTTAAGCGTATCAGCAACTAACTCAGTCACATCTGCTAAATCCAGCGGTTGCAGCACAATATTGTTGACAATCGTACCAGTTTTTTCAATTTCTTCTACAGTCTGAATTAACGGGTGAGTCGGACTAACTTCATTATCTCGATACGCACCAATTACCAATAGATATTGCTGTTCCGGGTCAGTAATCAGCAGTTGCATTAATTTCAAGGTTGCTGAATCAGCCCACTGCAAATCGTCTAAAAATATGACTAGCGGGTGTTCTTTTTGCGCGAAAACCCGCAGAAACTCTTTGAACAGCCGATTGAAGCGATTTTGTGCTTCTGTCGGGCCGACTTCCGGCACTTCTGGCTGTTTACCAATTATTAATTCAAGTTCTGGAATCACATCGGCAATTACTTTGCCGTCTGTTCCCAATGCTGTTAATATTTTCGTGCGCCATGTTTCCAAAGAAGCTACACTTTCTGTTAGCAACTGCCGCAGCAAGGAGTTAAATGCTTGGATTAATGAGGCATAGGGAATGTTTCGTTTGAATTGGTCGAATTTGCCGCTGATGAAGTAACCTTTTGACTTGGTAATAGGTTTGCTAACTTCATTGACTACGGCTGATTTGCCGATACCTGAGTAACCAGAGACTAGCATTAGTTCGCTGGTTCCTGATAAGGGCGGGTTTTGTTCTGAGGTTGTTAGTTTTTCTAACAAATTGTTGGCTAAACCCGCCCCTACACGTTCAAATGCTGCTAATAGTTCGTTGACTTGTTGTTCCCGCCCGTACATTTTTTGGGGTATTAACAGTTGGCTGAGAATATCTAAGCGGCCGGGGATGAAATTTACTATTTCGCCTGCGGTTTCTAGCTGATGCAAACAAGTTTCTAAGTCTGCTAACAATCCGGCCGCACTTTGATATCTGGCTTCGGCGTTTTTTGCCATCAATTTCATCACAATTTCTGAGATGGCTGCGGGGATTTCGGAATTGATTTGATGCGGCGAAATTGCTGGAACTGCGATGTGGCTGTAAACTATTTCTAAGGGGTCGTTGCTGGGGAAAGGCAAATTTCCGGTCAGCATTTCATACAAGGTGATGCCGAGGGAATAAAAGTCGGTGCGGTAGTCGAGGGTGCGGTTCATTCTCCCGGTTTGTTCGGGTGACATATAGGCTAATGTGCCTTCGACTGAGTTGGGATTGTTGAATTGTGGGTTTTCTTTGTTGAGTTTTGTGGCAATGCCGAAGTCGGTGAGTTTTACTTGTTTTGTTTGCGAGTTAATTATGATGTTGCTGGGTTTGATGTCTTTGTGGATTATGTGCTGACAATGCAGGTATTGTAGGGCTTTGACTATTTGGATGGCGATGTTTAAATTTGCTCGCAGACTTAATGTTTCTCTTTCTAGGAGTTGGGCTAGGGATTCGCCGCCAAAGTCTTCTAAAACCAGTCCTAATCGGTGGTCAAATGTTTCGAGGCTGATGGCTTTGACGATTTGTTCGCTGTCTAAATTTTGTCGGATTTGATATTCGTGCTTGAGCCTGGTAATGGCTTCGAGTGTGGGATATTCGGCTTTGAGGACTTTCAGAATTGTTGCGGGTTCGTCTGTGGATGTTTGGGCGCGATAGATGATTGTTTCGATGCCTTCATGTAGGGTAGAATCGATTTTGTATTCTGATAATTTTAACATATGTTAACTTGAGATTACATCATCTAATTATTAGTATAATAACACTACTTTATCTTGATTTTGCGTGATTCAGGTCATGAATTTTTCGATCCCCAATCACACGCAAGATACACTAAGTGAGAACACGGCTGCGATCGTCGGTATCAACAAACATCTTAAATGTAATATCGGTCTTTTGTGTGAGTCCAGAATGCTTTCGATCCCCCCTAACCCCCCTTAAAAAGGGGGGGGACTGGAGGGAGGAAAGTCCCGGTTTTAAGGGAAGTTGGGGGGAATGGTTGTCAATCGGTGATAACGGTAACTTCGCGATATTCAGCAAGAGCTTTTGTGTCCGGTAAAATACGGACGCGGGCGAATTTTAAACCGCTGACTCCTTGCAGTGATTCTACCATACCGGTCTGCACTTTTGCTTCTACCCAACCTTCGCGTGACAAGTAGCGCAAGTATTGTTGATACTCTTCCCATTCGTCTTCGGTTGAATAAACTACGGTTAGCATTCCTGACTGGGTAATGCGCTCTTGTGCGTCTTTGTCAACGGCTTTTTCGATCCGCTTTTTGACGAGTTCGTAGCGGATGTCGCGAGTGCCTTTAACGTCGAACATTTTTTCGGTGTTTTCGTTGTGGAAAATGTCGATGGTGGTATTCTGTACTAAGACTAAATGGGCGAGTTCCATGTTGATTTGGGACTCGGCTTGCAGGCGAAAAACTGTGCGGGCGCAGTCGCAAATTGCTCGCAGTTGTTCGTACCGCAAACTGTGCAGGTGAAATTGGCTGAATTTGGGTTCAATAGATTTCCCGACATAAATCATGTGATCCATGCCGTCGGTGCATTCGATGTCGCAGTAGTGGGGGAGGATTTGCTGCATTTTTTCTTGCCAGCGGGCCCAGGTTTCTTGGAGTTTGCTGCCGATGAGGTTGAGCATTTGATCGTAGCGAGTACGATCGCCATAAACGCAGTTGTGTTCGTTTTCACAGGCGGCTCGGTAAGCTTCAACTGCTGCCAGAACCAGGGGCCCGCATTGCACAAAATAGTCAAAATAAACTTCTAAACGCTCGTTTAAATACTCGGCTGCTCTCACTTCCATATCGACTGTTACTTTTTGTTTTAAATGCTCGATGTAGTCGAGCAAGTCGAGCCGCAGTTGCTCGCCGAGGTGGGTAGTTTGTGTTTCGCAAACGGCATCGGCTATGGCTAAACCTAAGCGGAATTGTTCGAGCAAATCTGTTTGAATGGCTCGGTTTCTTTCGTCGCTGGAACCGCGAATGTCGGAAATTCCGTACAGCGGGTGAACGTCTGCAAATACGATCGTCTCTTGGGGCAGTCCCCAACTGCGCCTTTCTGCTTCTTGAGCGAACCGCCATTCGACTGCGGGATGAATGTTGTGAATGTGGGTAAACCGCTGCTGGATGGCTTGCCGCAGGGCTGCAATGAAGGCGGGAATGAGTTCTTGGGCGTGTTGGGCGTCAATGTTGTTGAAGTGGTTTGCCCGATCGCACAACAGCCCCACTACGCCCAAAATCCGCAGCCCGCACCCGTCGCGGGTGACAGATTTGACCACCAGCGGTACTAGCAGCATCGATTGAGTGCCCATTTTCCGCAAAGTTCGATCGCACTCGGTGCGGCACTCGCGGCGCAAGTCTGGGACGTTCCAAACTTGATTTGCTGCGGTGGCCTTGAAGAAGTGAGAAGCTTCTAGGGAGTCCATTGAATAAACAATCGGCTGTAAATGTTGACCGTCTTTGGCAACTAATAGCTGTACCTGTTCGCCGTCGGGGCGCATTAGCAAAGTGCCGTCAGCATTAAAGAGCGATCGCAAACACTGATCGATTCTCTCAAATTTGTCAGGGCGCAGCATCGAATTGCGATCGATCAATAACTGAGTCAGCCGTCGAATTTGCTCCTGTACGGTGACATCAAAACCTTCTAGCAGCAGCAAACCTTCGACGCGGTAATTATCCAACTTTAGTCGATCGGCTAAATTTGCCAGTTGATTCGGCTGCATCAGCCAAGCTTCCCGTTCTGCAACAGGCATTAAATTTAAAGGAAGATCCGTAAATTCATCAACTTTTGAGTCAATCCGAGTAATTTTCAACTGTTCCGATCCCAGCCAAAATTCAATAAATTTAGGTTCTCGATGTTGGGAATTTTTTATACTCGCCGTGACAGGTTCGTCTAGCACCCGCAAACTGTCGAGGTCAATTTGATAAAATTGCTTAAATACCCAGTGTAAAAGGTGACGGCGGTACAATTGCTCTGCTGTTTTGGCATCCCAATCCTCGAACAGTTCCAGCAGACTGATGCCAGTTTCTGTAAACCAACCGTTATTAGATTGAGTTACCAAGGGCGTGCCCTCCCAACCGGCCAAGCGGCAAAATGCCGTGTTAGCGTAACGCATGGCAAAAGTTCCCGGTTCCATGACTGCGATTAAAACGCGGCGATCGCCTAGAAATTGAAACAGTCGCTCTAAATCTTGTTTCCAAGTTTTCAAACGTTCAATTTCAGCAGATTCACTGGGTACTTGAGCCGCCAAAGCTTCCAGTATCTCTTCCATGCTTGGTTCCGGGAGATTTTCACTGTGCGGCTCCGTGGAAACGATACCTGCTGTTGGCAGTGATTTTACGGAGTTATTGTTGTTTGGATGGGCCGACGATTTAGGAGTAGACATGAGTAAAACACCTGAAAACAGTGGATTTTGTTAAATAATGAGCGATCGGGGATTTATGGCTTTGTCAAGAACTTAGAACCTGTTTGTAAAGTTTGTGTATGGGTATCGGAAACTGGGTGTTTTCACGGGCGATCGACCCAGAAACTTTTACTTTTCTTCAAAAACAATCTCTTAGTCTTGACGTTATAGGTGATATTAACGTTTTTCTCACCTGCTGGGTAACACCCATTATAAGCGGTAAGCCGTAGCGGATAGTGTCAGCGACTAATGCTATTTCACTCAGAGGCGAGATATCTAGCAGATTTGGGTTAAACGAGGCACAGCGCTAGTAATTAGGAATTGGTAATTAGTAATTGGCAATTGGTAATTGGCAAGTAGGTTGCGAGTCACTAATTCAGGAAATAAAAGTTAGTAAAAATACACTAAACTTGCTGTTTGGCAATTTACTAATTAAAATATATAATACAGCAAGCAGCGTTTTTAAAAGGAGATACCTATGGCTCTAACGATTAACAATCTCATCGGCGATCTGACTGGATTTCCTGTATTTGCTGGCGGCGGGCCGCGTTTTTTGGGATTTGCTACATCAGATGAGATTGATGTAGAAGATGGAAATTTGTCGTCTTTTCCTTGGGGAGTTTGGGGACTCGACGGCAACGATACTATAGCAGGTTCGTCGGATTCCAACGAACGGCTGTTAGGAAATAATGGCAATGATGTTATCGGAGGTGGCGGCGGAAATGACATAATTTACGGCGGGAAAGATAACGATCTCCTGGATGGAAATGATGGCAACGATGTAGTTAGGGGCGACGCGGGAAACGACATTATCTTTGGAGGGCCCGGGAACGATATTTTGCGGGGAGGGCAAGGAGACGACGATTTAGACGGCAATGACGGCAACGATTTCTTAGTGGGCGATCGCGGAGTTGACGTGCTGACGGGAGGCCCCGGTGCTGACGTATTTGTACTCAGAAGCAACGAACAATTTGGAGTCAATGGAGCCGATGTTATTACAGATTTTAGTTTTGACGAGGGCGATCGTATCGGTTTGACAGACGGTTTAACAGAATTAGACCTCCTCTTCACAGACGACAATCTGATCGCTTACGAAAACGACGGAATTATCAACGATATGGTGATTCGCAACGCCAGAAACGGACAGATTTTGGGAGTTGTTTTAAACACGGATAACTTTGAACTTGTCGGCTCTTTTGAACAAGCAAGTCCGTTTGCTTTGGCAGTAAACGGTTCCCAGTTCCAGTTTTTGGCTTAGCTATTTGTAGGCCGATTTTAGGGGCGGGCTAGTTCCGGGTAGGGACACGGCACTGCCGTGTCCCTACAGTTATGTACTTTGAAATTGTTTCGGAATGCTGTTCGAGGTTGCTAATTATTTGGGAAGTAGAGGGGCGATCTCACTTATGTCAGAAATGCCGAAAATGTACGAAATGTACGAATTGTCAGAACAATCGAAATAACCTGAAAACCTCCACTATTTCTAGCCTGCGGAGATTTCATTTTCGCCTATACTATTCGGAGTATAAAAAATCTCACTCTTGTGCAATTACTTATGAATAGGGGTTATTCGCGGTTTGATTCCCTCGCCAGCATCCTAGCAGGAACGGTAACGGTAGCAGGAGTAGTCGTTTTTGCGCCTGCACCGATTTTCGCTATGTCTTCGCCAGAAATTGCAAAATTAGCTGAATCTGTCACCGTTCAAATCAATGCACAAACAAGTGGTGGCGGGACTGGATTTATTATTGCAAAACAAGGGACAACTTATACGGTTTTGACATCTAACCACGTAGTGGCTGACACTAAAGATACCTTTAAGATTCGCACTAATACGAAAAAAGAATATCAAGTAACCCGTAGTGTACTATTGCAGAAAGGCCAGAATGCTCCCGATTTAGCAGTAGTAACATTTAACAGTGCAGAATCTTATCCTGTTGTAACTTTAGGTGATTCCGAACAAGCGGCAGTCGCTACACCAATTTTTGTGTTTGGCTATCCAGGTATTCCGGCTAGCAGAAACTACCAAGAAGAACGTAATTTTGAGTTTTCACCTGGATATGTTACTAGCCGTATCCCCAATCATCCACAAGGTTATAATTTGCGCTACAATGCTATTACGAAAGGGGGAATGAGTGGAGGGCCGGTATTTGATGGAGAAGGGCGCGTAGTTGGAGTTCATGGAGAGGGCGATCGCGATTACGATCCTGTCACAGACGGAAAAGTCCGCACAGGTTTAGCATTTACTAAAACGGGATTTAATTCAGCGGTTCCTATTAACACTTTTATCGCTAAATTATCGGAAGCTGGTTTAAATCGATCGGCACTTTTGATAAATACCTCTCCCACAGCTAATGCACCCCTGAAACTCAATAATCCCCAAGATGCTAAGACTTATTATGTTCGGGGTTTAACTAGGTTCGATCGGGGAGATGCGCCAGGGGCTGTGGCCGATTTTACCAAAGCGATTCAAACTCAATCGGATTATGTAGAAGCTTATTTCTATCGGGGACTTGCCTATTTTGATTTGAGAGAAATTCCCAGAAGTATCGCTGATTATAGCAGGGCGATCGCCCTAAATGGCAGTTATCTCGATGCGTACTACAATCGGGGGCTGGTTTTGTCGGCGATGGGAGATAAACCGGGGGCGATCGCAGATTATACTCAAGTTATCCGTCAGGATCGAAACTTTGCAGCGGCTTACAACAACCGAGGTGTAGCGCTTTCGGACTTGGGCGATCAAAAAGGGGCGATCGACGATTTCAATCAAGCGCTGCAAATTAATCCCGGTCGCGCCAACACTTATTTTAACAGAGGATTGGCGCTATTTCGCATCAATAACGATCGCTCTGCCTTAGCTGATTACACTCAAGCAATTCAACTCAATCCCAGTTATGCTAAGGCTTATGCTAATCGAGGCATTACGTTGGTGAGAATGGGAGATACAAAAGGGGCGATCGCAGATTTGCAGCAAGCCGCCCGTTTATTTAGGGCTCAAGGAATGAATGCAGATGCTCAGAAAGCATTAGATTTGATTGGTCAACTGCAAAAATAGGATTGATTTGATACAGAATATTTGTAGGGAAACGGCACTGCCGTGTCCGTATTCCTCACACAATATTCGTAGGGAAACGGCACTGCCGTGTCCGTATTCCTCACACAATATTTGTAGGGAAACGGCACTGCCGTGTCCGTATTCCTCACACAATATTCGTAGGGAAACGGCACTGCCGTGTCCGTATTCCTCACACAATATTTGTAGGGAAACGGCACTGCCGTGTCCGTATTCCTCACACAATATTTGTAGGGAAACGGCACTGCCGTGTCCGTATTCGCCCGTATCCTCAACTATCGAAAAAAATACAGAAAGAGGACACAGCAGTGCTGTGTCCCTACAGCCCTAAAACCTCACCGTCACCAAAATCACCCGCCGAGGCTGATTTTCCGCTTCAACAATATACTCAACACGCCCAAAACCTTTCGGCCCAGGTTCAACTAAATCGTAGCGAGAAGTCACCGTCCCCGCTGCTGTGTCATATTGAGCAAAAACAGCACCAGGATTTCTCCCAGCAGAGGCATCGCTATCACCTCCCCAAGAACTCAAATCATCTATTCGCGATCGACTTGGCAATAGTGATGCTGCAATTTCTGGAGGTGTTAATCTTTGATCCGCTAAGACTTGTTGAGCGTTATGAATAGCGCACATTGTCGGCCCGGAAATTTTGGCATCGCTATATTGATCTTCCCACTTTTGTACGAAGCCAAAGCCAACATTCGGGCCGACTTGCTCCTGTCTTTGCCGACCCCACAGCCGACTTACAGATAAAGTATTATCCTCCTCGCTCTTGCCTACCTGACCTAATTCAGTTCTTTTGCTAGTAAAATTGCGCTCAACAAATTCTTTATCTGCCCTGCGAATAGCGTTGGCTGCCGCTGGTTTTATTTGACTGCTAACATTACTATTTCCTTGTAAGATTGGTGATAGAACACCGGGGATAGGCTGTGCTCCACAATATTTTTGAATACCGCTGAAAACGCGATCGGCTGATAAGGCACTAATCGGAAATTCTAGGGAATAAGCTTCGGCAGGTTTGGGGAAAAAGATGCCCGATGTTGCGGAAGCGGCAAAAGAAGCACCACCCCAGATGATGATACGATTAAATTGACGGCGGCTGATACTCATAATTTATCTTCTCCCTGGAGAGCTTGCCCCTGGTACAACTTGAAATTTGAAAAAGTGATAACTCCTGTTGTTACAATTTTGAGCTGTGGAACAAGAGATATCAATAGATAAACTTTTACCATTACTAATATCTGCCAGCATTGTATTAATCCTTCCAGGCTTACCAACCTCAGAAGCTACTTCATTTCCATCTACATAAACCTCGATTTTTGGTGGTGAAATCTCACTGCGATCGTCAACTCCATACTCCAATCGGAGAGAAGCGCGACCGCCTGGAAGTTTACAAGTCCAACTGGCCTCGCGTACACTCATAATACTGGTGTATATCTGTCTGCCTATAACAATGTCTGTAGGCTTCCTCTCAAAATATTGTAGGTAGCCCCTATTGTTAAGATAACCCCCTGTAACAATACATTGCAGGTCTAGTATATGAATAGGCCGCTGGGCCTGGGCCACCTGTGCCCCAACAGTCGCTAGAGTAAAAGACAACACCCCAGCCGCGAACAAACCACTGAGCCACCGAACTCGCTTCATAAAATATCCTGCCAAAACTTTAAACTACTATAAAGGATGAGCTGTGTAGGAAAAGTCCTGACTTTCGACAGATGACAAAATCTAAATTGTTTCATTTGTAAGAAATGTCAGGTATAATAAATCATGTAAACTCCAGCGTCTCCTTTATGTATGGATATTGCCGCAGCTTTAAAACTGGCAGATGACCTAGTTTTTGTCCAAACGGGAAAGCGCTTAGATTATGTGCAAGAAGCTATCCTGCGGGGAACTTTAAAAAAACGCACTTACACGCAAATTGCTAAGGAAGTTTACTCAAGTTCAAGTCATGTGAGAAATGTCGGTTCGGAACTCTGGAAAATACTTTCTGAAGGATTGGGAGAAAATATTACTAAAGCTAGTTTGAAACCAATATTAGAAAAGGGTACATTTTATAATTATCAATTTGCTATTGTTGAAAATGTAACAGGTGAGAATATAACAGTTAATAAAAACGTCAATATTTGTTCTAAAAAAGCCCGATCGCCCGCAACTCCCCAAAACCCCCAACCAACAGCCAAACAGCCCCGCATCGACTTAGGCGACGCACCGGAAATCCTCACGTTTTACGATTCCCTACGGGATAGCTTCGCTTCACGCACTTCCCAACTCACCACCCTCGAAAACTGGATTTTAGCAAGTCGCACCCGTCTGATCAGCATCCTCGGATTAGCTGGAAGTGGCAAAAGTGCGATCGCCCTCCAACTCATCCCACAAATTCACCACCAATTCGACTGCATCATCTGGCGCAGCCTCCGCCACTCTCCACCACTGAGTGCACTGGAAACCGACTTAATCAAATTCTTGGGCGATCGCCAACCAACCGAGTTACCATCAATTATCGAATATTTGCGATCGCACCGCTGTCTGATCGTACTCGATGATGTCCAAACAATCTTCAGCAGCGGACAACTAGCAGGCAACTACAAACCAGGCTATGAAAATTATGGCACTTTCTTCAAACAAATAGGAGAATCATGTCACAACAGTTGCTTAGTTTTGCTCAGTTGGGAAAAACCCAGAGAAATTGCAGCATTAGAAGGCGATCACAAAAATTGTCAAACATTGCAACTCAATGGTTTAGGCGAATCAGCACGAGAACTCTTCACAGAAAAAGGTTTACTTGAATCAGAAAACTGGTCAGAATTGATTGAGCTTTACAAAGGCAATCCATTGTGGTTAAATATAGTATCGACAATAATTCAAGACTTATTTGATGGCAAAGTTTCGGCTTTCTTATCTTATGATAGTCTGGTTTTAGGAGATTTAGAATATTTATTGCACCAACATTTTCAACGATTGTCGGAATCCGAAAAACAGGTGATTTCCTGGTTAGCCAATCAAACCGCAGCAGTCGAAATCTCAAACAAGCCAAGGAATCTCGAACTATCGCCGTCAGAATTCCTGAAAGCCTTGGAATCCTTGAGACGGAGGTTGTTGATAGAAAAAGTGCAAACAGACGAGTGTACGTTGTTTAGTGTTCAGCGGGCGATCGCAGAATATGTAAAAACTAACATCAAATAAACTGGAATATTACCTAGCTCAGATACAAAGGCTGCCACCAAGTAAAATATGGCATAGTAGAGATATTCCTTTCATAGCATCCCACCTATGACTGCCCAAATCACCCTAAATTTATCCGATGAAGTCTATCGCCAAGCAGAATTGCTAGCGCAGCAACGCCACCGCAGCGTCAGTGAAATTTTAGTAGAAACTCTGGGAAATTTTCTTTTACCAACCGCTAAACCAGTATCAGCATTGTCCGATTCGGAAGTAATAGCCCTAACTCAACTGAGGTTGCAACCAGTCCAAGAACAACGATTAAATGAATTGCTAGAGTGCCAACAATGCGGTACTATTACCAAAATTGAAAGTCAAGAATTGCAAGCATTAATTCATATTTATGAAGAGCGACTGCTGCTACAAGCTCAAGCCTTAAATGAATCAGTGCGACGCGGCTTGCTCGAACCATTACAAGGATAAGTAGAATGGCTATGTAACTGGTTCCCAGGCTCTTGCCTGGGAATCAATATCCAGAGGCTCTGCCTCGGTTGGGAAAATGGAGGCAGAGCCTCCGAATATGCGTTACCAGGCTCTAGCCTGGTAACGAGTAATTTATGTTCAAGCAAACAGCAAGTTTTCTACTAAAGTTTTAGGTTCAGGGAGAGATTTACCATCTACCTGATATTCTTCAACTAAAAGCTCTAATACCTCTAGTGCATTCTGCAAAGCTTCTTCGTAGGTAGATCCATGAGTGTGGAACTGCTGAGATGGAAAATCAGGTAAGTGAACTAGGTAGCAGTTATCTTCATCAGACCATTGAATAACAATTATATAAGGTAATTTCATGATTCCGATTCCTCTTCTTCAATTGCTTTCAATATGCCAAGTTTTCGATTAACTTCTCTCTCTAAATATAGTTTCGCATCATCGCCATCATTTCCAGCAATCGTAATTGGTTCATTAGGTAGTAAAGGATGAACCCATCTTGTATGACTGCCTTTTGCCGATCGATAAGTAAACCCAGCTTTTAGTAGCAGACTTTTAACTGGTTCCCAGGCTCCAATTACTATCAGTCGATCGGCATTTCTGTCGTTTGATCTACAGTCGGCGGAGGCCGACTTTGTTTGTGTAGGCGCGATTTCAATCGCCGTCAAACAACGCCCAAAAACCCAAAAATCCAACTTTCCCCAAAACTTGCATCCAAACACCCGCATTTAGCCCTAAAATAAAAAAGACTGACTAGCCAACAAAGCCCTATGTTTGAAGCCCTTGCCGATCGACTCGAATCCACCTGGAAAAAACTGCGCGGACAGAATAAAATCTCCGAATCCAACATCCAAGACGCCATCAAAGAAGTCCGCCGCGCCCTCCTGGAAGCCGATGTCAACCTCCAAGTCGTCAAAAACTTCGTCGGAGAAGTAACGGCCAAAGCACAAGGGGCAGAAGTCGTTTCAGGCGTCCGTCCCGACCAACAATTCATCAAAATCGTCCACGACGAACTCGTGCGCGTCATGGGGGAAACCAACGTACCCCTCGCCACCGCCGAATCCGGGCCCACAGTCATCCTGATGGCCGGTTTGCAAGGAACCGGGAAAACCACAGCTACCGCCAAGCTAGCCCTGCACCTCCGCAAGCAAAATCGTACCGCACTGCTAGTCGCCACTGACATTTATCGACCCGCAGCGATCGACCAATTGCTCACCCTCGGCAAACAAATCGACGTACCAGTATTTGAACTAGGCACTGATACTGATCCCGTAGAAATTGCCCGCCAAGGCATCGAACACGGCAAACAACTAGGCGTAGATACCATCATCGTCGATACAGCAGGCCGTCTGCAAATCGACCAAGACATGATGGCAGAATTGGCCCGCATCAAACAAACAGTACAACCCCACGAAACGCTGTTAGTTGTTGATGCCATGACAGGCCAAGAAGCAGCAAATTTAACCCGCACCTTTCACGAACAAATCGGGATTACCGGCGCAATCTTAACCAAATTAGACGGCGATAGTCGCGGTGGTGCAGCCCTATCCGTGCGGCAAATATCCGGCGCGCCGATTAAATTTGTCGGCGTTGGCGAAAAAGTGGAAGCCTTGCAACCATTTTATCCCGATCGCATGGCATCGAGAATCCTCGGCATGGGCGATGTCTTGACGCTAGTCGAAAGAGCTCAAGAAGAATTCGACATCGCCGATGCCGAAAAAATGCAAGAGAAAATGCTCACGGCAAAGTTTGACTTTACCGACTTTCTCAAACAAACCAGGCTATTAAAAAACATGGGTTCCCTCGGCGGCATCATGAAAATGATTCCGGGAATGAACAAACTCTCAGACGAACAAATGCGGCAAGGAGAAGTGCAGCTAAAACGCACCGAAGCCATGATTAATTCCATGACAATTGAAGAACGCCGCAATCCCGAACTGTTAGCAAGTTCTCCATCCCGTCGCCGTCGCATCGGAAAAGGTGCTGGCTACGCTGAAAACGACGTAACTAAGCTGGTAAGTGATTTCCAAAAAATGCGTACCATGATGCAGCAAATGAGTCAAGGCAACTTTACAGGTATGGGAGGAATGCCGGGAATGCCGGGAATGCCGGGAATGGCCGGAATGCAGGGAATGCCCGGAATGCAGCAGAAGAAAAAGAAAAAAAATAAGCCCAAAAAAGGTTTCGGACAGTTGTAATCGAAGGAAGAAGGAAAAAGGAAAGAAGAAGGAAGATAAAACGGCGGTTTCAACCGCCTCGTCTTCTGATCCTATTGATTTTATAATTTTTAGTTTTCTTAAAACAGCCTCTCTAAGGAATGAGAATTAAATAACTTCCACAAGTTTGTGGGATGGGCGTCCCGCCTGTCCAAAAAGGACGGGCGGGACGCCCATCCCACAATAACAATTAAAATTATAAGTTATTTAATTCGCGATCCTAAGCACTTTGAATTGCTTCTCTGAATTCGCGCATGGCCTGAAGGTGATTTTCGATATTGATACACCGCGAAAATAGTACAATATCTAAGTCTGGGAGTACAAAAGATCGATCGACCTCTGCATATCCATCAGCCCCCAACGAATACAAACGTAGCCTACCATTTTCCCAAAACCAGACCTCAGAAATTTGCAGGCGTTTGTAAGCCTCCAACTTATTAATCCCGCCGCTAGTCACCACCACTTCCACCACTAAATCAGGACATTCTCGGTTAGAACCCAATTCGTAAGACAGAGCCGCTTCTCGCTTCACCTTTCCCGCTTCACTTTCCAGCGTCACCGAGCCCGTTGGAGTAAAATCAATCCCTGCATCTTCCAAATACAAATTCACCAGTGTTGAAATCCGTTCTTTAACAGTTTGATATTTTCTTCCAGGGATACGCCTAATCTCCAATACACCATCTAAAAACGACAGTCTGATTCCCGGACTATCCAGCAACTGTTCAACAACTTTAAACTCTCTCCAGGTCAGTCCATCAATTAAGATAGGTTCATCGAGTCGTTCTAACTTTTCTAAAGTTGTCGTCATCCCAAGTCCTCCTTACTCAATCCCATCTTAATTATATCTGCGTTTATGTGCGCTCATCTGCCCATATCTGCGGTGGCAATCCTATTTACTTTCCAAAAATCCCTTATTCTCATCCGGCACAAATTCCGTCACCACTTGGCCGCCGCCACCGTCACCTTTGACAATCACAGTTTGATTTTTAAGCTCTCCCGCCGCCCTCGGCCCAGTCAAATTAAACACCGGATTTAGTTGCTTGTAAACTACATTTCCTTCTGCATCAAACGTCTGGTTAGTTAAATACCACGTTACGCGATCGGTATTTAATTGAGATTGACGCTTCTCGCCGATTCCTACCACATTTCCTGTCAAATAAAATATTTTTTTATCTAAATCTCCCCGCCCCGTATCGCCAGTCATCGTCACCTTTTCCACTCGGTGAAAAACTTTCACAGGCCCGGGCGAAACCACATTTTGCGCCGGAAAATTCCAACTCATCAAACTGCTTTCTATTTGCAGTGGCGGGTCTGATGGCACTAATTGAGCGTTTTGGGTCAGCGTCGCAATCTTGGTTTTTAAGTCTACATCTACTTTATCGGCAAAACCACTGTCTGTTACTGTTTTATCTTTGTATCTGTCAATTTGAGTCGGTTTGTCGCTGTTTACCTTTTGTTGCTCCACAAACCAGACTAAGTGCTCAGTTCGCAATTGCAGAACCGGATCTTTAACATTCGCCACCACAGATCCGAATAACTCCATCCTCTTAGCCCTACTGAAAACCCGCGCTTCCTTCGCTGAAGCTGTCACCTGTTTGTTCTGTCCAGTCAAATTATTGCGAATAACTAACACGTCTTCCTTCGGCCGCCACTCCAACTCGTTTCCCCGCAATACCACGCCATTTTTCAGGTCAGTAGCGACTATATTACCTTTGAGAAAAACCTGATTTCCTTCCTGAAATACCTGCCCAGTGTCTCCCTGAATATCATAAATTTCTTTGCCGTCCTGAAACAATTTGCCCACTGGTTTCTGAACGTCAACTATCTTTTGGTCTTTGCTATAAACGGCATTTGTAGATTTTACTTTCCAGAACGTTTCGCCCTTTTCGTTTGCTTGTTCTAGGGTTACTTTGTTCAAAGTTAAAGTGCTGTTTGACTGCTGAGCAGTCTTGATATCTTCAGCTAATTTGTTTTTTTGAGTCTCTTGCGGAGCCGCACAAGCAGCAATCCCCAAAATCAGTGCTGCTAAACATAGCTGCACCAATTTTGGGGATTTGAAATTAGGAATTTGTGATTTGAGATTAATCATTGGTAATCGATAATTGGAAATTGAGAATTGGGAATTGAAAATTTGCTATTGAAAAACAATCAAAAATTTAAAATGTGTCATACCTTGTCTAAATTTTTAACTTCTAATTTTCAATAATTCAATCCATCACCCATCACCCATCACCAATTACCCATCACCAAATCCCTATCTGTCGTCGTGTTCGTCCATCAAGCTTAGACCCGACAATGGGCGGTAAGCATAATTAGGGCGCGATGTTTTTTGGATGTCGTCCTTAATCATTTCCAAATCGATGTAGCGATCGGCTACATTAATCAAACTGTCACTTGTCATCGATCGCAAACTCACCACCTCAACCCGCACGCCGCGATAGCTCACAGCATCCACAGCATAAGCCAAATCGCCGTCACCGCTGACCAAAACTGCCGTGTCATAAGACCCCACCAACGCCATCATGTCCACAGCGATTTCTACATCCAAGTTCGCCTTCTTAGAACCATCCGGTAACTGTACCAAATCCTTAGAAATCACGCGGTAGCCGTTGCGGCGCATCCATAGCAAAAACCCCTGCTGTTTCTCGTTCGTGCGATCGACACCCGTGTAGAAAAAAGAGCGCAACAGCCGCGAGCCCGCAGTTAAACGGCACAGCAGCTTAGTGTAATCAATCTCAATTCCCAACTGCAAAGCAGCGTAAAAAAGGTTAGACCCATCAATAAAAATTGCCACTCGACCGCGATTCTCCAGAACCTGTTCCGGCGTAAAAAGGTCGTTGCTTTCTATTCTATTCAACATGATTGTTATGCCTCAAATTTTATGAAAGATTGGTAAGGAAATAAGTGCTAATTCATAATCTGTTATAGCACCCCGATCGCTGGCTGCCAACTATGAAGGTACTGTTTCCAGCAGTTCTAGCCGCTTAAAAACAGGTTGTGGTTCCCCCAGAGTTTGGTTTGCCGGTAAAGCGCCCCAGGCAGCATGAGCTGCAAAAGTCGCTAAACTGTTAACGGCAACCCGATCGTTAAAGTCAATTGAAAAACCTAGCTGCTGATAGATAGCATTGCTGATATTCGGAATAATCGGCGATAAAAGGTAAGATGCTAGTCTAACAGATTCCAGAACAGAATATAGCACTTGTTGGACACTTTCGAGCTGTCCTTGCTTGTACAAAGTCCAAGGTGCTTGTACGTCAATAAACTTGTTGCCGGCTCGAACTAAGGCAAGCACAGCTTCGCAAGCCTTGCTAAAAGCCAACTCTTCGTAAAAACCTGCTACTCGATCGCCCAAATCCAGGCTCAAACCCTTGAGAAGGTTGTCATCGGAAATGTTTGCCGCAGACACATTTGGCACATAGCCGTCACAATATTTCCGAGCCATGTTTAAGGTGCGATTCAGCAAGTTTCCCAAATCATTTGCTAGCTCAGCATTCAATGTATTGATAAACCGAGTTTCGTTAAAATCGCCGTCCTCTCCGAACTCAATTTCTTTGAGAAAATAGTAACGAACTGCGTCAGGGCCGTATTTATTGACCAATTCGACTGGGTTTAAAGTATTGCCCTCCGTTTTTCCCATTTTTTTGCCGTCTTTGGTCAAAAAACCGTGAGCGAAGACGCGCCCAGGCATCGGTAGACCGGCTGACATCAGCATTGCTGGCCAATAAACGGCGTGGAAGCGGAGAATATCTTTGCCGATCAAGTGCAGGTTGATCGGCCACCATTTAGATAAAGCATTCTCTAACATCGGGTCGCTGTCCGGATCGAGCAGAGCAGTGACGTATCCCAGCAAAGCGTCAAACCAGACGTAAATGGTATGACTGGGGTCAACCGGTATTGGCAGGCCCCATTCCAGATTCACCCGAGAAATCGAAAAGTCTTGCAGTCCAGAGTTGACGAAGCTCAGCACTTCGTTGCGCCGACTTTCCGGCGCGATGAAGTCGGGACGTTCTGCGTACAATGCCAGCAGTTGGTCTTGATAGCGCGACAGGCGGAAAAAGTAATTTTCCTCATCGCGCCACTCAACTTCCTTGCTGGTGTGGATGGCACACCGATTTCCGGGTAACAAATCACGTTCGTCTTTGAATTCTTCGCAGGAGACGCAGTACCAGCCTTGTTGCTGGTTCAAGTAGATGTCGCCGGAGTTCCAGACGCGCTGGAAAAATTCTTTGACAATGTACTCGTGGCGTCGCGAGGTGGTGCGGATGAAGCGATCGTACTGGATGTCGAGTTGCTTCCACAGCGCCTCAAACCCCGGAACCACTAAATCGCAGTGAGATTGGGGCGATCGCCCCAATCTCTCGGCTGTGCGCTGAATTTTCTGCCCGTGTTCGTCAGTCCCCGTCACCAGCAACACAGATTTGCCCCGCAGGCGTTCAAATCGGGCTAGGGCGTCCGCAGCCATAGTCGTGTAAGCGCTGCCAACGTGAGGTAAATCGTTTACATAATACAGAGGGGTTGTGATCGCAAAGGTATTCTTAGTTTTATCGGTCGATTTCATTGAATGCTAAAAGAAAATTCCCTAAATTTCATTTCGATCTTAACTCAGCGGTTAAATCTTTTATGGAGTGGCAATCAAGCTAAATTTGCTGCACGTTATTTGCAGTTGTCTAACTCGGGCTATTTCCAAAAGAAGTATAGCTTTCATATCCAGACTAATCTTTTTTAGATCTTTTTGACGAACTCTCAAAAATGTCTTAATATTTGGACGTTCTTCTGGCTTTGGGTTCCGAGGATTGTCGCGGACGCGTCCTCAATTCATTTTGCACAGCCGCGATCCCCAAAACTCCTCGGTTCGGCTGCTGAACCTGCCTCGCGACTGGCGCTCCCCGACAGCTTTCTGTGAATGCCATCCAGAGCGATCGAGCGGAGGTATCTCCCACCCCGATCGCCCGCAACTCCTGCTTGTTGCCGCTGACGAACCGCAGACCGAAATCGGCTTGTTTGCGTACATCTCTGATCAAGCGCGATTTATAGGTATAAAAAGCTACTTTGATTAATATTTGTGTCTGAATCCCGGGTGCTTTTCCCACAGCACCGAGATGATTTTTTAACACAAGTAGTCTTGGACGCACTCAGATGTCATCGCCTGATTTTTGGGGCGCAGCAATCATCGGCAAGCCGAGTTTTTTTGTGAATAAACCCCGGTTCCTTGATGTTGGCAGTGCGTCCGGGACAGACCCATAAAACCCCAAGCCTGTTAAGCTTGGGGCGATCGGATTAGGGTGCATCTAATCAAGGATTATGCGATCGGCCTCGCTAGCCTTCAGGAAAATTCAATCGATTTCCGCCAATAGCTTCTGACAAATAATCCGCCGCAGCTTCCACCACCGCGATCGCATTTTCGTAAACCATCCGCGTCGGGCCCAAAACCCCAACACTACCCACCGGCACTGATCCCCGGCGGTAAATCGAAGAAATCAGAGTACAGCCGCGAATTGGTTCTAAGGAATTTTCCGAGCCAATACGCACCGTTACCCGCTTCCCAGGTCTGTCCAACTCAGGCGATTCAAAAATCAAAGGCCAAAGCAGTTCCTGCTCTTGTTCGAGCAGTTGCACCAGAGTTTGAACTTGCTGTAACTGCGAAAAATCTGGCAAGCGCAGCGCTTCTGACAAACCGCCGATCAGAATCCGCGTGTAGGTTGGATTGCTTTGACGGCTGCTCAAAGCAGTCAGCATGGTTTCCATCCACTCAGCGTACAGTTCAAAGTCCCGGTCTAACTCGCTCCAGTCTATAGTCGAGAGTTCCGAGAGCGATCGTCCCCGCAACTTGCTGTTCAAAAAATTGGACAAAATCTGCAATTCGCGATCGACAATTTCGACATCAGGCCAGTTACCTTCTGCGCCCTTCGGCAACTGCACCAACACCGAATGAGTTTCGTAGGCATCCGTCACCACGATCAGCATCACTTTTCCCGGCTCTAGCTGCACCAGTTGCAAGTGGCGCAAGCAAGCCATATTAGTTTGCGGTATCGTGATCATGGCAATGTAACCGCTGATAGTTGCCAGGATTTGAGCAGCGCCGCGAAGTGCCGCATCCATCCGACCATCCGACCAATTGAGCTGGTCTAGTACCTGTTCCACCTTGCGGGCCAGCGTATCAGACGGCTGAATCAACTGGTCTACATAAATTCGGTAGCCGGAGTCAGAGGGGATTCGTCCGGCAGAAGTGTGGGGCTGATAAAGCAATCCAGCTTTTTCAAGAGTCCCCATCGCATTGCGAATTGTCGCTGGGCTGACGCTAAGGTTGAATTCGTCAGCCAAAGCTTTTGAGCCAACGGGTTCCGCTGTTGCTATGTAGTGGCGAACCGTTGCCCAAAGGATGTGTTGTTGCCGATCGGTGAGGTTAACGCGCACAGATATTTAAGTAGAATTAGAATTTAGAGTTGAAAGCCACTATTTAATCGAAACGTCTGTCCCAAGAGGGCGATCGGGCAGACTTACTTATTTAAACATAACAGATTTAGGGGAAGGAAGAAGTCAGTTGTTATTGGTTATTGGTTATTGGTTACTGGTTATTGGTTACTGGTTATTGGTTATTGGTTATTTGTTATTGGTTATTTGTAAGTTCTAATGCCCATGCCCTGTTTGCTCCCTGCCCAATGCCCCATGCCCCATCCCTCCGCTTCGCTTCGCCCAATTCCCAATCCCCAATTCCCAATGCCCCATGCCCCATGCCCCATGCCCCATGCCCCATGCCCCATCCCTCCGCTTCGCTTCGCCCAATTCCCTTTAAGTGTGTTCTTTCAGAATATTTTGCAGGTAACTAGCCACTGCATCCGGCTGTTCCATCATTGCCAAATGGCCGCAATCAAGCTGAAGCACATTTTCGCCACCACCTTGGAACATCCAGTGAAAGCTCGCCAAATGCAGCACATATTTTGGTTCCATAATTTTGTCTTTAGTGCCGGCAATAAAATAAACAGGCTGCTTGAGTTGGGACACTATTTGCGGCAACAGGTGAATCTCCGCTTCTGTGGTGGAGTCCAACAAAGCCCCCAAAGCTGCGTCTGGATGAGCTGCCACGAAATCTCTCAAGCGCTGCCTTCCCCAAAAGCGCCCGATCGATCTTGCCACAGAATCGCGGGCAAACACGAAATCTGCTAATGGCAAGTGAGCCAGCCAGCGGGGACGCATTTTCACTAGCTGTTTGCCGACCGCTCGAAACCGCTCGAATTCTTCCTTTAGATAGATGCCGCCGCCAGCATTGATGCAGACAACACCTTTAATGCGATCGGACAATTGGCTAGCTGCCCAAAGGGCGATCGTACCGCCGAGAGAGTGTCCCACCAGCCAAGCATTAGAAATATCAAGTTTTTCGAGTAAAATTTCCAAATCGCGAGCGTAAGCTGCGGGAGTGTAGCAGGAATTGAGCGCGATCGAATGCCCGATATCGCTGTCGCCGTCGTCGGCTTGAGAATCGCCAAACCCGCGCAAATCGTAAGTCAGGCACTGATAGTTTGATGCCAAGCGATCGGTCAAAGGTTGCCAGTAGCGGCGGCTTAACAGCCAGCCGTGGACAAATACCAAAACCGGAGAAGTTGTTGCAGTCGGAGCCGTCAAATCGTAAGCGTGCCGAAACCCTAGGATGTCGATGGTTGCCATAATTTTATCCTATCGCGAAATCAGCACAGAGGGATCGGCAGTTCGAGGATGGCGATCGGCTTAATTTAAGTTTCTCAGGACTCAAGCCAGGGCTTGACAAAAAGCGGGTTTCTGAGTATAAAACATTGCATAAATCGTTCGATCGATCGATCAACCGCAGATTTAAGGCAGATCAACGCAGATCAACGCAGATAATTTCCAGATACTCTGGAAATGAGTGCAAGAGGTTTAGTGTAAGCGCGATCGCTAAAATCGCTCGCCCAGCAATCTTTGTCGCACCCCCTCAGCGATTTTCTGCCCCAGATACTCAGGAATTAAACTTTCATTGGGCCCTAACAAGTAGAGAATCAGGCGAGTTCGCCCCCGCCAAACCAGCAAATTTGCATTTACCACCAACAAATCCTCTTGCCAGATGGCATACATAACTTTGTAAAAAAGTCCAGGTTGGTTATCTGCTTCTATCAGCAAAGCCGGCAAGTGGAAAACCGGATCGACATAAAATTCAGTAGCCACATCCTCCAAACCCGCGTCTAAATTAAATTCCACAGCCAACATCTCTTCAACCTCAAAATGCCCCGCCAAGGCCTCTCGAACCGCCCTACAGACGTTTTCTGCTGTTTTATCTGCCAGTACCTTGCCGCCGCGAGATACTACCAATTTGATAAATACCAGCATCGGCGGGTAAATTTGACCGTACAGACTCAGACTGTGAATCGTCAGCCCGTAGGCCGCCAGCACTCCAAAAATATCGCTCAGTAGAAAAGACTGGTTCCGGTAAGCAAAATGCAGGGCACTTTTGTTACCTTCGGCTCTGATTTCGATGACTGCTTGCCGAGTTTTGTAAAGCTGATAAGCTAATTTGAGGTTTTGCAGTTGGATTTCGCTGCTGACAAATTGCTCATAAAACTGTGGAAACGCTCGGTTAAAGCGCTTGAGAAGTTCTAGTGTAGATGGTTTTAAACCCGAAGCCATAATTGAGGGGAAGGTGCGGGAGATATACTGGATTTACTGCTTCGTAAAACTTACTCAAACTTAGCCAAAGCTAACTGATGTTCACTTCCTACGCTGTTGGGCAGTCGGCTATCCCAAGATCCGTAGGCTATCCCCCTCAAGCCGAAGGTTCCCAGTTTAAAATATTAATACTGGCATTCAGATCGCGATCGATCGACATACCCCAGGATGGACAGTACAGTCACCGCCCTTGCCATTCCAGTGGTATTTCCCACCAAGCGTATAAGTTCCGGCGCGATCGACGGCACTCAAAAGCAGCAATTCCCAAAATGCCTCTGTCCTGGTTCGGCAACAAATTTTAGCTTCAGAACGGGTTGTCCGGGCATTGGCTAGCAGAACACTTCTACCAAACTTGACGAGAATCAAAAAAGTGCAGACTCAATGTTGGACGACAAATCGCTGTTTTCAGCGTAAGATGAGTGTACCGTAAACTGTTCCTCAAGAGCCTACCGGCAATTTATCCCACCCCGCTCGGAGTGGGTTTGTCTGTCGGGTTCTCTTTCACCTCGTCCAACTTCTACTACCTTAACCGCGCCTGCATGGGTTTTTGGAAAAACTTATTTAGTAGTCCTGAGTCTGCCTCTGTACCCCAAACAGCGGACTTTGAGGAAGATGTGGTTGTTGGGTTAGGCGATCCGCTTTCCCCAACGTTTCGCAAACCCACCTCCCTCGGCAACGCTCGCATCTTTTTCAGTTGCGATCGCGACATTGACCTCTACGAACTCGAAGAACTCTGTAATGCAGTGGGTTGGTCCCGCCGTCCCCTGCGTAAAGTCAAAAAAGCTATTCAGCACAGCTTCCTAGTCGTCTCTATGTGGGAGATGCGGGGCAGCCAGCGACGGCTGGTCGGTTTCGCCAGAGCGACTTCAGACCATGCTTTTAATGCCACGCTTTGGGATGTGGTAGTTCATCCTGACTACCAGGGTAAAGGCATGGGCAAGGCGTTGATGAAATACATCATTAAAAAACTCCGCAGTGAAGATATCAGCAACATTACCTTATTTGCTGACCCTCAGGTGGTGGATTTTTACCGAAATTTGGGCTTTATGTCCGATCCGGAGGGGATTAAAGGTATGTTTTGGTATCCAGATTAGCGAGCGGGTGCAGGTTGGCGTTGATTTGTTGAGGACATTCAATATCGACGCTGCTAACACCTCCTCGCCCGATCGCGCTGCGGTCAGTTATCAAGAGGGTGTATCCCCACAGCGCCGGCCGCGATCGAGCTGCAAGTATTGTCAAACCGGACAACCTGAAGACAACTTCGGCGTAGCACCCAAAGCTCAAATAAAAAAAGCTTGACAAGCTGGGAGTTTTGTGTGTTAATAGTTAGAAGATAGCCAACTATCACAACGGGATGTAGCGCAGCTTGGTAGCGCGCCTGCTTTGGGAGCAGGATGTCGCAGGTTCAAATCCTGTCATCCCGATCGCACAATGTTAAATAATAGATTCAAGCAGAAACTGTCTCTGATGTTTACACTTGGTCAAAGTGAAAACAGATGGAGGCAGTTTCTGCCGATCGTGTCAAGGCGCCAGTCTTTGCGTTAATGTGTTTCAGGATCGCGGATGGTGGAAAAAACATGAAATCATTAGTTCGTTTCGGCGCAATATTAGGAATTGTCGGCTGCACTTTGCTGGGCCCTTCGCCAATTAGCAAGATGTCTGCGCTCGCACTGCCGGAGCCGCAAGTTTTGGAAAAATTGCGATCGGTGCCAGTATTTACGATTACAAACGCTCAGGGTGCGTTCCTGATCGATTCTGTTCCCAAGCCGGGTCAGGGTCAAAGTGGCAATGCTTCTGTGGCAAGAATTTTCATCAGCCAAAAAGATGCTCAGGCTTTTCTCGATCAACTGAAAACGAGAAATCCTCAGTTGGCAGCATCGGCGCGGGTGATGCTCGTGTCGCTGGAGGAAATTTATCAGATCGCTCAAGCCAATAAAGGCAAGCCGGATCAACTGCTGTTTGCTTTTATTCCGGCTCCGCAGCAGGTGCAGTCGGCTAAAACTGTACTTCAGCAGACTGGGCAACAAGTTAACGAGTTAAACGGTGTACCTCTGTTTTTGGCGAGAGGTGGCCCGGAAAATGGTTATTTGACGATTCAGCGGGGCCAGCAAGAGGAGCTTCCCTTGTTTTTTAACAAGGAAGATTTGCAGGAAATGGTCGAGCGTTTTAAGCAGCAGCAGCCAAACGTGACTTCCACCATTAAAATTGAGGTGGTGAACTTGGAGAGGATTTTGGAAGCTTTTCGCACAGAGAACGACCCGTCTTTGAGTCAAATGATTTTGGTTCCGTCGCGGGAGTCCCTGGAATTTGTCCGATCGCTCCAACCAGCCGGTGCCGGCCAAAATCCACAGGTGGCTCCAGCTCGGCCTGCTGCATCTCCGGCTCCAGCTCGGCCTGCTGCATCTCCGGCTCCAGCTCGGCCTGCTGCATCTCCGGCTCCAGCCCGACCAGCTCGCTAATAGTCATTAGTCATTGGTCATTAGTCATTGGTCATCAGTCATTGGTCATTAGTTACAGGATTTACCCAAAAATTGGTTTCATGCGCTACTCATAGCGGTAAAGTGCGGTGTGGATGGAACCCTAGATAATTGGGTTTTGCGTTCGGGACTGAGTTAGTAGGTTGGATTTTGGGATTTCTCGACTCAACCTACTATTTACCAATTCTCAATTCTCAATGACCAATTCTCAATTCTCAATGCCCAATGACCTGTTTGGCCGATGCCCAATGCCCAATGCCCAATGACCTGTTTGGCCGATGCCCAATGCCCAATTCCCAAAAAGTCCTATGTTTGTTTCTGGTTTAGAGCTTTGGCAGTGGATGAATCAAGCTAAGGCTCTGGCGATCGCCTCCGACATTCCCCAAGCAGAAATCGACTGGCTGCTGCAAGAGTTAGCAGGTTTGGATAAGTTGGCTCTGCGTTTGGAGTCGTTTAAAGATTTGCCAAAAATTGAATTAAAGTTGTCTTTATCTGAACTTGCTCAATTGTGGCAGCGGCGCTGGCAGGAACGGGTTCCTGTGCAGTATTTAACGGGAGTTGCACATTGGCGGCATTTTTCGCTCAAAGTAACGCCAGCGGTGCTCATTCCTCGTCCTGAAACGGAATTGCTAATCGATTTGGCTGTGGATGCTGTTAAAAACTATTCAGTTAATCCAACATCGCATTGGGTGGATTTGGGAACGGGCAGCGGGGCGATCGCGATCGGCTTGGCTTCTGCGTTGACAAATGCTACGATTCATGCAGTAGATTGCAGTTTTGAAGCCTTGGCAGTGGCTCGACTGAATGCTGAGAATTTGGGCTTGGCATCGCGAGTTAATTTTTATCAAGGTTTGTGGTGGGAACCGCTAGGATTTCTCAAAGGTAAAGTGAGCGGCATGGTGTCTAACCCGCCTTACATTCCCAGCAGCACGGTGCTGACTTTGCAGCCGGAAGTTGTGCGACACGAACCTCATCTGGCCTTAGACGGCGGTTTAGACGGCTTAGATTGCATCCGGCATTTGATAGCAACGGCTCCCGATTATTTAGCATCCGGGGGAGTTTGGTTGGTTGAGATGATGGCTGGACAAGCTGAGGCGGTGGCTGATATGTTGGAAAGTCACGGGAGTTACGGTGGAGTTCAGATATTTTCGGATTTAGCAGGAATCGATCGCTTTGCCTTAGCCTATCGTCTTTAGATTCCAAAAATATGCTGCAATTCTAAAATAGACAAGATTCCATTCATGCGCTGTCCGATCGCGAAATTATCTGCGTTTATCTGTGTTTATCTGCCTGACATCTGCGGTTGATCGGCTCGCATCAAAGATTTATGCAAAATCTAAAATCTAAAATCTAAAATCGGATGACTCAAGTTTCGATAAATGCTCTAGTTCAAGGGGCAATTTCTGGTAATCATATTGTCAGCTTTCCTACGGATACTGTACCCGCTTTAGCTGCAAAACCCGATCGCGCGGAGTTGATTTTTGCAGCTAAACGCCGTAGTCAAGACAAACCGCTGATTTTGATGGCAGCATCGGCGGAGGCTTTGTGGCCTTACGTGCAGGGGAGTCCAGCAGAGTTGAATTTGTGGCAGCAAGTGGCCGCATCCTATTGGCCTGGGGCGCTAACTTTGGTGCTGCCGGCTTCGCCGCTGGTGCCACCTGCCATGAATGCGATCGATCGCACTACAATCGGGATACGAGTGCCTAACTTTCCCCTTGCACTCCAGATTTTAGAGCAGACAGGCCCTTTGGCGACTACGAGCGCTAATTTGTCCGGCCAAGCGCCTCTGGAGTCGGTGGCAGAAATTGAGGCGCAGTTTCCCGAAGTCTTGACATTAGTTGCTGCTGAATTAGCAACAGCGCCAACAGCGCCAACAGCTTCGAGTTTGCCTTCGACTGTGGCTAAATGGGCCTGTGGCAATTGGGAAATATTGCGACAAGGCGCGATCGAGCTAGAATGCTAAAAGCTAAACTCCTAGGCAAAGTAATATGGCGCCGATCGGCTGGAGCGACTTGATATATTTAGGTATGGGACTGGGACTGGGTTTGGGAGGCAGTTTGATTTGGCGCGGGCAGCAAAAAAGCTCGCAACAGCCAGAACCTGCGCCCAAAGTGCCACCAACTCCTCAAGAAATTAACTTAGAGAAGTTTGATGCCCTCGGAGAGCAACTGAAGCAAACTCAATTGGCTTATCAGATGGCATCGGAGATGAGTCTATTTAAGGCGGGTTTTTTGGCTCGAACTTCTCATGAGTTGCGATCGCCCCTGAGCACTATGATTGGTACGCTGCAATTAATTCTCTCAGATTTGTGCGACGATCCTGCTGAGGAACGAGAGTTTGTCGAACAAGCTCACGTCGCAGCACTCAAGCTGGTGAAATTGATAGATGAAATTATCTCTGTTGCTAAAACTGAACACGGCACTGACAGGATGGATATTGAGCCGATTCAGTTAGCTAAGGTTTTTGATGAAGTTGATGACTTAACTTATTTGCAAGCCGCTAATCGCAGCATTCGTTTGGAGATATTGCCGCCAGATCCGGGGATTTATGTATTGGCAGATTTGCCGAGGTTTAGGCAAGTTTTAGTCAATTTGGTAGATACTGCTATTGCTCAGATGGAGGAGGGGAGTATTTCTGTTTCTGCCCATTCTTCGCCGGAATCTGGCTGCGTTCACATTTGGGTGGACGATCAGCGTTCGGTTAGTGCTTGGAGCGAGTCTTGGGATTTGCTGAAGCACGATTTGGAGTGCGATCCTACTAAGAGCAGCGATAATTCTAAGGTGTCTTCTGGCATGAGGTTACTGATGAATCAGACTCTTTTAAGTTTGATGAATGGCAAGTTGGAGGTTCTGGCCGTGCCTTCTGAGTCGGAAGAGTCCAATTTTAACCGGACTCAGTGTTCTATTCCTTTGGCAACTTTGTGATGAAGGAAGTTCGGCAACGGATTTTTTAACGGATTTAACGGATTTAACGGATTTAACGGATTTAGCGGAGGTCGAAAAGAGGGCAATGGATTTAACGGATTTAATTATTGATAGGGAGTAAGGTGCGCATTGCGCACCCTACATATGATAGATTTTGGTGCAAGTTTTGTGCTTATTTAACAAATAGCAGTTAGCAATTCGCCGTTGCTAATTTCTAATTCGACATTTTCTTCTAAGAGCTGATTTTCAAGTACCATTGTGGTGCTGGCGTTATGCTGAAAACCGATGCGCTCGTAGAAGCTTTGTTTGTAGGTTGTCATCAAGTAAACTCGCTCTACTCGGCACATCCGAGGGTGGCTCAAGACGGTTTGCACTAATTTGCGGCCGAGTCCTGCACCTTGATAATCTGGGTGAATGGCGACATCCCAGATGGTGGCTCGATAGATGCCGTCTGATGTGGCCCTGGCAAACCCGATCGCCCGTGAGCCATCCCAAACTGTCACAACTGGTTCGCTGTTGGCGATCGCGATTTCCCAATCTTCTATTTTGCGTTCCCTCGCCCAAAAGGCGGCGGCTTTAAATAGTTCTTGGATCTGTACGATGTCGGCGCGATCGCGCTTTGTGCAAAATTGAATGTGACTCGAATCCCTAGTCGTTGATGTCATGCTCAATATGCCTTTAAGTTTTATCTAAACTGTGTTACTTTTACTGTCTTGCAGGAATGAAAGTTGATTTTGCTTGGGAACAATCAATAATTGAATTCCCGATTTACACAACCATTACTATTGACACATATTCTCTAAGGGATTTCGGTGATTATTAATACTTTTTTGTATAAAGTTGGTGAAAAAGTTTTTGACTCAAAATTCGCCAGATTAGACGGCGGTTGAAACCGCTTCTAGACAAGCGAAGTCCGCGACTCGACTTCGCTCGCCGAACACCTCCGCGGTGTAAAGAAGATCGCGTAATTTTCACCTCCTTGTCTTCAACCCGCAGGCGAGTGCGTGAGTGTTTGTATAGACGCGGTTTCAACCGCTCGGTATTCCGATCCCAAACGTATTGGGTGGGGCCTCACGAGTGAATCAGTTTTTCAGCCAGCGGGCGGCGTCTTTGGCGTGATAAGTCAAAATCAAATCAGTACCAGCACGCTTGAATCCTGTCAAGGTTTCCATCACTACTCTTTCTTCGTCAATCCAACCGTTGAGGGCGGCGGCTTTCACCATCGCGTATTCTCCAGAAACGTTGTAAGCAGCAACTGGCAAATTAGTTGCTTCTTTGACGCGCCAGATAATGTCCATGTAAGCTAAAGCGGGTTTAACCATTAGCATATCCGCACCTTCGGCAATGTCGAGAGCAATTTCTTTGAGAGCTTCGCGGCCGTTTCCTGGATCCATTTGATAGGTGCGCCGATCGCCAAATTGCGGAGCAGAATCAGCCGCATCCCGGAACGGGCCATAATAAGCTGAGGCGTATTTTGCCGCGTAGGACATGATGGGAATATCTTCAAATCCAGCACTGTCCAATCCTTCGCGAATTGCTCCCACAAAACCGTCCATCATTCCCGAAGGTGCAATAATATCTGCACCAGCTCTAGCTTGAGCAACGGCAGTTTTCTTCAGCAATTCTAGAGTCGGATCGTTCAAAACGCGACCGCTTAAATCTCCGACTTCCAAATAGCCACAGTGACCGTGACTGGTATATTCGCACAGACAAGTATCGACCATGACGATTAAATCTGGTACGGCTGCTTTGACTGCTGCCGTTGCTTGTTGAACGATGCCGCAATCGTGCCAAGCACCTGTGGCGTCTGTATCTTTGTCTGCGGGAATGCCGAATAAAATAATCGCGGGAATGCCGAGGTCGTAAACTTCTTTTGCTTCTTCTACGATTTTGTCTACCGATAGCTGGTAAACTCCGGGCATCGATTTAACTTCTTTAGCAAAACCTTCCCCCGGTACGGCAAATAGGGGGTAAATTAAATCGCTGGTTGTCAAGATATTTTCGCGTACCATCCGGCGGAGTTGGGGATGGTTGCGGAGGCGGCGGGGGCGGTGAGTTGGAAACATAATGTTTTTTTTACGGTAGATAAAGTCCAGCTTTCTGGGACTCGCGGCGTTTGTTTAAAAGTCTAAAGCTTATTGTTGGTCGATCGCCCTCAACTTAAGTAAAGTTCTGTAAAACCCGCGATGTCCATTGTTCGCAGCATCGGACTTAAGTCCTCTCTACTCTCTAGCCTTTCTGGTTCGCAGACTGAACCCTAACGGTGCTGGGATGGGTTGGTACGGATATCTCGCTGGCTTCACACCTACAACCGGGCTGCCTATTCGCGAAGATAGACTGTAAATTATAAATGTATCGAATAGTAACGGTCTTATGTACAAGCAACTAATTTCAAAGATCAAACCACTTTTGAAATCACTATTTGCGATCGGTCTGGTACTGACGCTAGCCCTGAGTAACGCTGACGGAGCTCTGGCGGCCCGCAGCGGAGGACGCATGGGTGGCGGATCTTTTAGAGCTCCGGCGCGCAGTTACTCGTCTCCTAGTCGCACTTACGCCCCGTCTGGAGGCGGTTACTACCCCGGTGGCTACGGCGGCGGCTTTGGTGGTGGCTTCGGTTTCCCATTCTTGCTGCCGTTTTTTGGGTTTGGTGGCGGCTTTGGCGGCCTGTTCTCGATTTTGATTTTTATTTCGATCGCGAATTTCCTGGTGCGAAGCTTCCGTAGCGCTGGTGGCACAACTGACGAACTCGGCAACAGCACGGCTACTACGACGGTATCTGTGGCCCGCTTGCAAGTTGGTTTGCTAGCAGAGGCCCGCGGTTTGCAGGGCGAACTCGACTCCTTAGCGCGCAAAGCCAATACGGATACAGCGGCCGGCCGCGCTCAAGTGTTGCAAGAATCTACTCTGGCGATGCTGCGGCATCCTGAATATTGGGTTTATGCAGGCGCTGACTCTGTGCAAACTCGCTTGGAAGCAGCCGAAGCTAAATTTAACCAGTTTTCTTTGGCAGAACGCAGCAAGTTTACTGAAGAAACGCTCTCGAATTATAACAACCAGCTCCGGCAAGCAGGGAGCAGCAAAAACCTGCCAGGTTTGCAGGAAAACGGCGCGCTGGTTGCTTCTGAGTTGAATTCAGATCCTGGGGAATTTATTGTGGTGACGGTGATTGTCGGTACTCAAGGCAAATTGCAATTGCCAACAGTGAAAAACTCTGATGATTTGCGCCAAGCTTTGCGCCTGATTGGAGGAGTATCGAGCGAGCAGTTGCTGGCGGTTGAGGTGCTGTGGACTCCTCAAGCTAACGGCGATACTCTGACTGCTGATGATATGTTGGCTGGCTATCCTGATTTGCGATCGATTTAGCGATCGAGACTGGGCGCGGAGCGTTGTCTCCCGCGCCCCATCCCGCACCAAAGCTGTGGGGAAAACCCGATTGCTGAAGCGGGATGGTATGGATGCCGATCGAGTTACAAAAGATTGTTGAACAAATGCTAGTATTGAGAGATTATGATTCAGTCTGATTCATCTAACGTTGACAAGTCCTGACCTTGAAGCGTTTTGCGAAGAAGTTAGGCAGGATAAGAAAAACTGTATTCAGCGAGGAGTGACTGCTTCGGAAGAAGTTGCAACCGCGCGCCATCTAAGTTTAATATAAAAAAGCGATCGGGAGCTCAACTTATGGCCGACAGCAGCAGAAAAAAAGCACTTTTTATTTTGAGCCAGTTAAATAACGATGATATCGACTGGATCGTCCAAAAAGGCAAAAAGGAAGTTCTCGCTCCAGGCGCGATTTTGATCAAGGAAGGGAAACAGATTGATGCACTATACATTGTTTTAAACGGGATTTTGAGCGTTTTGCTCGACGATGAGGAGAGTAAAGAACTCGCTAAAATAGCCAGTGGAGAACTTGTGGGAGAAGTTTCTTTTATTGACGCTCGCCCTCCTTTGGCAACGGTGAAGGCGATCGAAGAAACTCACTTGCTGGCAATTCCCAGGCGGCAGTTAGTAATCAAGCTTCAACACGATATGGGCTTTGCTTCCCGGTTTTACTATGGAATTTCGCTGTGTCTGGCAGACAGGATGCGCGGTACGATCAGACATATAGAATACGGTCGCAATATTGAATTGGATCAACCAGAATTAGATCGCGAGGATATTAATCCCAACGTCCTGGAAAATTTGGCGCTTGCTCAGGCTAAGTTTAATTGGCTGAGGGAAAATGTTAGGGCTTGATTAATTGTAATCCGAAAGGAAAATAGGGGCGGGTTTTAGCGGAAAGCTCGATCGACAATTTCCGGCTCTAGAAAAACCCCCCCTTGGCTTTGCAGTTCCAACCTCTCGCGCTGAGGCGCAACTACCAACCAGACAACCTAGATAATTCCCGGGCCTTTGCCGCGGGTGTCTGCATCCACTGTCAGTTGTCCTTCTTCGCCTTTTTTATCTTTGATTTCTGCGAGAATGCGAGCGCGTTCTGCGGCTTCGGCTTCCTCTTTTTCTCTCAAATCGCCCGGTTCGTTGATGTACATTTCCGGTTCGATGGCGTAATTGTTAACCAGACCTTCCTTGTCTACGGTATAACCATCTGTAGTGTGAATGCTTTCGTCATCAGTTTGGTCGTCTGTTTTGGCGCTTTGCTGCCTTCCTTCAGTGGTTGTGTGCATGAAGTTAGAGCCTTCGCGTTCTTGCCGCGCTGCTGTCTCAGCAGGAGTAATGCCCCTGTCGTAGTGGGGGGCTTCCATATTAGCTTCGATTTGTTCGTCAGCCGGTGTTGATTTGCTAACTTCTTCTTTGGGGGGTATTGGTTGGCGATTAGTCATGATTTATTCCTGGGTTATCTTTTCAAAAAGGTCTTTGCGTTATGTTTAAATATTAGGCCAAAGCTAACTCATTCACAAACTATCTTTGGTTATAGTTTCCGAGAAATTGCTGTGATGTAAAATACATTTATTGAGTCTTCCTCAAGACTGAGAGAATTCTGTTTTGAGTAAAAATTTCACACGGCGCGAGGATTTGACATCTATCTAAAGGTAGGGAATTGGAAATTGGAAATTGGTAATCGGGAATTGGAAATTGGGAATTGGTAATCGGGAATTGGAAATTGGAAATTGGGAAAATGACTAATGACTAATGACTACTGACTACTAACTACTGACTACTGACTAATTTCATGATTCTTTGAAGAAGCGGATGATTTCGCGGACGTGGTTGAGAAATTGTCCGTCATCGGTGAGTTGGGCGATCGCACTTTCTGCATCTCTTGCCAGTTTAGTGTGTTCTGCCTGGTTTGTCGATCGCAAATATTCTAGAGATGCCGCTACCTGAGTTAATTCTATTCTGATAGATTCTCGATCGCGCTCTTGGACAGCAGCCCACGAATGGGGATCGTCTGAATCTAATTGAGCCGTCAAATTTTTAACTGTTGATTCTAATTCTGTAAAGCGGTTGCGGAGTTCGACAATATCTTCGCGGGGGTGCAAGAATTGGCTGCGGATGGTTGTCAGTCGCACCGCTAAATACTGATAACCTCGGATAGCTGGACGCAGTACAGTTAAAAGCAGTGCAGCACCAGAACTGAGATAGCCAACAGCACTAATTCCGGTGGCGGCTAGGGCGTAAAGTGCGATCGCGCTACCCAGGTGAAGGGCGATCGCCACCAGGAGCGATCGGCTAGCTAATACAGTAACGTATTTGAGCTGTTCCGCATCGACAGCGATGTTTTTATTCGTAGATTCTGCCCCTTGCGCTAAAACTTCCTTAGCTTCAAAATGGATATTCCAGGGAACTGTAACTATCAGCAACAGCCATTCAAAAATAGCAATAGCAATTACCCAATCAATAAAACTGCCTGCGGAAACGTGCAGCCATTGCAGAATGGCAAAAATTAACAGTAACAATAGGCCAGTCCCTGCGCCGAAACTCGCAAAAGTGTTGTAATACATAGCGATTGCCTTTACGAAATGTTATTTTGATTGTGGATATATTTTGCAGGTATAGTTAGAGACTGTGTGACAGTTAGGGAATCTTCCTATTAAACTTGACTTGCAGGTATGGTATCGCCGTTTTCGATGACTTAAAAATTAAATCGTAACTTCACGGCACTCGAAAAAATGGTAAATGTATAATTGTCAGGGGTTAAACTTGAGAAATTTTGGTTGAAGTACGGTTGAACCGGGAGCTGCTCGATCGCCGGAGGCTGAGATACACTGATTGTGAGGTCGATCGCGCGCTACTGCAAGCTGCATCTCAGGAACCGAGACACCGCTACTGCAACCTGCGATCGGCCACAGCAAAATAGGTGCCAAAATTAACTCTACCGTCTTCAAATTCCCATAACTGCACATCTACAATCTAAAATCAAAAGTTAGCAAGGACAAACCGATGGCGAATTCAACTCTTGGTCTAGAAAATCAACTTTACGATTATCTGTTATCTATTTCCCTGCGGGAACCCGATATTCTCGCTTCACTGCGGGAAGAAACTGCTAAGCATCCTCTGGGTATGATGCAAATAGCTCCCGAACAAGGTCAGTTTATGGAAATGCTGGTGCAGCTTATGGGAGCGACAAAAACCTTAGAAATTGGCGTTTTCACTGGTTATAGCTCGCTGTGCGTAGCTTTAGCGCTGCCTTCTAACGGAAAAATTATTGCTTGCGATGTCAGCGAGGAATATACTTCGATCGCACGACGCTATTGGGAAGCTGCGGGTGTAGCAAACAAGATTTCTTTGCAGTTGGGCCCAGCAATAAATACTCTCGACAAACTCATAGCCGAGGGACAAGCAGGAACCTTTGATTTTGCCTTCATCGACGCCGATAAAGAAAATTATGAGGCTTATTTTGAGCGATCGCTCCAACTGGTGCGCAATGGCGGTTTAATTGTAATTGACAACGTTCTGTGGTCTGGACGAGTTGCCGATCCTCAAGTACAAGACACAAATACCCTCGCCCTTCGCAGTTTCAACGACAAATTGCGCAACGATCCCAGAGTTACTCTCAGTGTTGTCCCCATTGCTGACGGACTGACTTTGGCCCTGAAACGCCGCTGGGCGACTGTGATGCAGCCCGAAGATCAAAACTAAACAGTTGTTTGCGGTTTGCGGTTCATTTTTAAATAGCCACAAACCGCTAATTATTTAATTACATAAAATTCCTTTGCCTGCATAGAATCAAGTGTGCATTTCGCACCATACAAACTCAAAATTCTCGGGCAAAGTGCGGATGGCGCCCCGTACAGAATGATTTATTTTTAGTTAAGCTGAGGCGAAAATGCTGGGATCAAATTTGCAAGTAAAATTGCCGATTCACGAAACTTTTCAATGTACCGTTCAAGGCGAAGGCTACTGGACTGGGACTTTAGTTGATTTTATTAGATTAGCCGGTTGTCCTGTGCGGTGTCCTTGGTGCGATACTGGCTACGGAAATGGTGGCAAAGGTTTGCCCTCGGTGCCGCAGTCGATCGCACAATTGCTAGATCAACTCCAGTCTCCGAGAGTTGTCATTACTGGTGGCGAACCTTTCATTCACCAAAATTTGCCCGAGTTAGTGGAAGCTTTGTTAGCAACTGACAAGCAGGTGAGTATTGAAACTTCGGGTGCTTATTGGCAGGATGTTTCGCCGCTGGCTTGGATTACTCTTTCTCCTAAAGAGCACGTCAATCCTCAATATCCAGTGCAAGAGCATTTGTGGAGTAGAGCTAATGAAATTAAGTTAGTAGTAAGCACGGGCGAAGAAGTTGATTTTTATAGAAAATATTTGGCTGATAATGTGAATATTCCTGTATATTTGCAGCCGGAGTGGGAAAAGCGCGATCGGGCGATTCCGATTATTTTGGAGTTGCTGAAACAGCATCCGAGTTACAGGTTGTCTTTGCAAACTCACAAGTTTATTGGTGTGCAATAAACATCCAAAAATCATGTATGGGTGGGCTCACTAACTATCTATAAAACATACAAATAATCTCATAAAGCCGCCCCATCCGCGCCATTATTCACATCAACGTTTTACTCAATAAATTAATGGTACATTTTTATTGTTGGTGGGTGGAGGCGGGTTAACAATATTATTCATGCCGATCGTAAATGGTTTGTGAACCCGCCCGTACAAGCCATGAATTTTGTCATGATTTATGCAATTTTTTTAAGGATTGCAGATTTGTGCTATCGCCCTTTCTTCAGGATGGTTGGCAATGTAATTGCTCAGCCATTGACAACTCAGCTTCATTAAGCTATCTAGATCGAGTTCCAAATTCCAGATCCTTAAAGTAGCATCATCGCTAGCCGAAACAAGAGTTTTGCCATCGGGACTAATGTTAACATCATTAACTCGATCGCGATGTCCGTCAAAAGTTTGTAATGGCTGCGCCTCCGAGCTGGTTTTGCCGTCTGCGACATTCCATAGTTTAATTGTGCGATCGAAACTTGCAGATGCTAAAGTTTTGCCATCGGGACTGAAACTAATGCTTTTTACCCATGTTCCATGTCCTTTAATAGTTCTGATTTCGGTTCCGGTTTCTGCATTCCACAATTTAATCGTGCTGTCATCGCAAGCCGATCCTAAAATGTTGCCATCGGGACTGAAACGCAGGCTGGTAATTCGGCTGTTATGCGCTTTCACAATCCTTCTTCGGGGAGATTCTAAGTTGTTTAAATTCCAGAATAATATCGTGCGATCGTTCCCTGCGGAGGCTAAAGTTTTGCCGTCGGGACTGAAGGTGACACTTCTAACTCTTTCCAGATGTCCTTTCAAAGTTTTGATTTCAGTGCCGCTTTCTAGGTTCCACAATTTCACAGTTTTATCGATCGCAGATGATGCTAAAATTTTACCGTCTGGACTGAAAACAACGCTGTCAATTCCGCTCTGATGTCCTGAAAGAGTTTTAATTTCGGTGCCGCTTTCTAGGTTCCACAATTTAATAGTTCGATCGCCCGACGCGGATGCTAAAATTTTGCCGTCAGGGGCGAAACTGACGCTGGTGACAGCACCTTGATGTCCTAGAAAAGTTTTGATTTCGCTGCCGTTTTGTGCATCCCATAATTTAACAGTGCGATCGCCGCTACCGGAAGCAATAGTTTTGCCGTCGGGGGAGAAACTCGCGCTGAAAACCTGGCTGCGGTGGCTTTCCAGAACTTTGGGTTCGATGCCGCCGAGGTTCCAGAGTCGTACCGTGCGATCGGTACCTCCGGTTGCCAAAGTGCGGCCGTCGGGACTGAAACTGAGGCTTGCAACCCTACCACTGTGTCCTTTGAGCGTTTGCGGCTCGATGTCTCCCAACCGCGATAAATTCCATAATTTGACGGTTCCGTCTTCGCTAGCGGTAGCCAGAGTTGGGCTGTTGCTGCCAGGAGGGCTGAATTTGACGCTCCAGACTTCTTTGCTGTGGGCTTGGAGGGTTTTGAGGAGAGTCAGGTTTTGGACATCCCACAGCTTGACTAAACCGTCTTCGCCAGCGGATGCTAGGGTTTTGCCGTCGTTGGAAAAACTGACACTTCTGACAGCTTTGCTATGGCCTGTCAGCGTGGCGATTTCGGTTCCGTCTGCTGGATTCCAGAGTTTGACAGTGCGATCGCTACCGGAAGATGCGATCGCCAATCCGTCGGGCGAAAAAGTGACGCTTGTTGCCCAGCCCCTATGTCCTGTAAAGGTTTTGAGCAAAGTGCCGTCGGCCGGATTCCAGAGTTTGACAGTGCCGTCGGAACCCGAAGATGCGATCGTCAATCCATCGGGAGCAAAACTGACTCCTCTCACCCAGCCCTTATGTCCTGTAAGGGTTCTGATTTCTGTGCCGTTGGCGAGGTTCCAGATTTTGATCGTAGCATCGTCGCTAGCAGATGCGATCGTCTTGCCATCGGGTGAGAAACTGACATTCCCAACGTTATCGCCGTGTCCGGTGAGGGTTCTGAGCAATGTGCCGTCTGGGTTCCAGAGTTTGATAGTATCGTCGGCGCTAGCGGATGCGAGGATTTTTCCATCGGGCGAGAAAACGACGTTTCTGATGAAAGCTTGGTGGCCTGCAAGCCGATCGCGCTCTCGGATGCTGTAAATTGCTTGTTGGAGGGCGATCGATACTTGCATCTTAGTTTCGGATTTTGCCGGACTGAATGCCTCTAATTTTTTCATTTTATCTGCTGCTTGCAGTGCTTCAATCATTGCTGCAAAAGGATTTGAGGCTAAAGTTGTTTTTGACGACACACTTTCCAGGATAATTTTTGTTTCTGCGAGGGAGCGATCGGCTTTGACTACTTGCAATTGTATGGCGATCGCTGCGGCTAAAGATAGCGCTAAAATAGTCGAGCCGATCGCAATTATCCTTCTAGCTTGTTTTTTAGCTAACATTAACTCTGTTTTAGCTTGATGCTGAGCCAGACTTAAAGTTTCATTAGCTTGTGCCAATATTTGACTTTCCTCAGCTTGCAGTGCAAAAGCCAATTCAACTTCTCGCTTTTCCAAATCCTGAGCCTCCGATAAAAAGCGATAATCCAGATGACTTAAACTTTGATATTTTGCCCATTCCAAAGCTTCTTGCAGTGCATTTCCGCGCAGCAACCGCGAATTATCCTCAAAATTGGCAGCAGTCCAAGCATTAAAACTTTCCGCATAAGGCCGCAGCTTTCCCAACTGTTTTTCTACCCATTCAAGATTGAAAACTTCCGCATAAATACGGTTGTAAACTTTTAATTTACCTGCATGATGAACCACCAAACCCGACAGCCGCAGCTCAGTTTGTTCGGGACTGCCATCAGCCATCACCCCCCCCAGCCCCCCCTTGCTAAGGGGGGGAGTAAGAATAGCATTTAGCTCCTCCTTGCTAAGGGGAGATTCACCAGCATTTAGCCCCCCCTTAGCAAGGGGGGGTTGGGGGGGTTTTCCGGGCAAGATTTGCTGGTAAAGCCCCAATAACTGCCCTGCTTTTTGCTGATTTCTCAAAATGCGATCGCGAATAGTTTTCAAATGTTCAGGCTCATCCTGAGACTCCCAATTCTCCACAATCCGCAACTGCACAACCTGTTCAACCGATCGCGAATTTCCCCATGCTGATTCCTCAATCATCAGTTTACACAATTTCTGGGTAAGAAAAGGTTGTCCACCTGTCCAATCGAGAATTTGGGCGATCCTCTGCGAGGGCTTCGCTAACGCACTTTCAGCATGAACAACTTGCCCCTGCCAACCATCAATCAAAGGCTGCACTTCATCAATTTTAAAGCCGCCTAAATTTATCGCCTTACCAATATTAAAAGGAGTTTGAGTTTTATCAGCAATCAAATCCGAAGGCGCCGCCACCCCCAACAGCGCAAAAGTCAAACGCCCATATAAAGGATTGTCAACTCTTTGATTGTAAAACCAGCGAATCAGAGCAAAAAACTCATCGGTAGAAAAATTCATGCTCAAAACGCGATCGATCTCGTCAATAAAAATAACAATATTTGATTCTATCTCAACTAAAATAACTTCTTCAATAAACAAACTAAATCGCTGGAGAGGCGATAACAAATCCCGGCAATCGCGCCACCAATTGCGCCAATTAATTTGATTGCCTAGCTGACAGCTACTAACCAAAGAATTAACAATACCAGCATACCACTTTTCGGGAGTTACATCTTCCTTACCAATCCCAGTTAAATCGATAAAAGCGCAAACAGTACCTTCAGCTTGCAACCTTTGCATAGCCCGCACCCGCAAGCTTGATTTGCCCATCTGCCGCGAATTCAGCACGTAACAAAACTCTCCCGCGCTCAAACTTTCGTAAAAGTCTAAGTCTGCTTGCCGCGTCACGTAACTAGACGCATCTGCTGGGAGACTCCCGCCAATCTGATATTCATCACTAAGTGGAGATTCTTTCATCATTGCTTGCACCCATATCGAGATTTGATTGTACGATCGCTTACTTGACTATGTAGAGATTTAGCAAAAAACCTGACTTTTACTGATTTTGATGATGCTGGGTCAGGATGCACCTGATTTTTCCCTATAAATTCAAAGCCTGAAGTTATTTATCAGTTCCTATAATACCTGATTTTATCACCATTGCCGTTCAAGAGTTTTAGCAACAAACTGATAACAGGAAGTGAAAAGTGCCGAAAAAAATGCTGTTCAAAACAGGATTGTTCAAGGATTAATCACTCTGACAACTTATCTAAATTTTTGATGAGGTTTGTTATGAACGAAAAGACAAGTAAGCAGAAGGTTGAAGTTTCGCGCGAAGAGCGTGCTCGTATGACTAAACTCACTGAGGAAGTCACCATTCGCGTTCAAGAGATGGCTCGCATTGTCAGGGGAAACCTTGGCATGGACGTTAGTGTTCCTGTGGGTAAATTCACC
This sequence comes from Microcoleus sp. A006_D1, assembly GCF_036702805.1. NCBI lineage: Bacteria > Bacillati > Cyanobacteriota > Cyanophyceae > Oscillatoriales > Microcoleaceae > Microcoleus > Microcoleus sp. A006_D1. Next base: position 460,077 of record NZ_JAUBVZ010000001.1, on the reverse strand, counting down.
ATGACCACGGGGACTCCAGAAAATCCGCGAATCCACCTCGAGTTTGAACCAATAATCGTTATCGGCGATGGCAACGGCTGTTATGCAGATCCGCCGGGAATTTGCTGCGAATGCCCATGCCCTGAATGAATGCTAAGCCTTAAAGAGGGGATTCTCAACTTTTGATATCCACGCCGAGTCCCACTCAAAACGCCCTCATGAATTTTTGCAATACCTCAAACATCTGAGGGCGTTTTGATATTCCTCCAAACTGAAAACTAAATAAAAAAAGGAAAGGAGAAAATGTTTCAAATCCTCAAACGCTTACAGACAAAAAGATCGCTGCGTTATGCCATCTGCATCCTCTTGGGAATAGGGTTTGTTGCTCTGTCCAATCACGCCTGGTCGATCGCGGAAGCCTCCGGTGCGATCGCACAAAGTTCTATCACGAACAACGTCACCGATCGGTCGCTCAGGCAAGCTGGCTGGGAACCCGTTGGACAGGTGAATCAAGCGCCTATGCCGGACGATCCCGCTGCTGTGGCAGAATCAAGCCGCGATACAAGGGAAGCGGCGGCTTCTGTTGTTTTAGAGGATGGTCGGATGTACCGTCGATCGCGCCAACCCTCCCCACAAGCGGACGAACCACGAGAATTTTTGGGTATCCCGCGCGACTTCAAGGGAAAGCCGGAAGAATCACCTCAAGACCGTCGTTCCAGTGACAATTCTGAGTTTGCGATCGCCGAGGCCAAAAGCAACAGAAAGCCTGGTGAGCCGTCTGCGTCTGATTTAACTATCAACAACGCAGATGCCGTCGCGGTTCTTCTCGGAGATGACGATCGCAAGGTTTTTGATAAAACCAGCGATTTGACCAGCTACCCCTACCGGACGGTTGGATCCCTCTCAGGCAGTCCTACAGCAACGGGCGGTTGTACGGGGACATTGGTCGGACCACGCCATGTACTCACGGCGGCGCATTGTCTCCATGACGGCAAAGGAACATGGTACTCACCCATCTATTTTTCGCCCGGTCAGCAAGGTACCACAAAGCTCAACGGCACACCACGCAAGATGGTAGGACGATATGCTCGAACGTTTGGCTTGTCATGGGACTACGGTTTGATCGTCCTGGAAGACGACCCCAGCACGGCAAGTCTCGGCTGGATGGGGATGGGTTGGTACAACAACCTCAATGCCTACAAAGGAAAAAGCGTTCGCAACCTTGGCTATCCCGTCGCCAATCAGCAGTGTGCTGCTTCACCACTCGATAACGGCACAAAGAAAGGTCAGTGTGGGGGATATATGTATGGTGATAGCTGCAAGGTCGATCGCGCCGTTGGTAGCGGCTACATGATGTACGACTGCAATACAACGGGGGGACATAGCGGCAGTTCGGTGTGGGAATGGCGAGGAGATATCCCGACCGTCTTAGCAGTTCACAAACGGGGCAACGAGCCTGCATCTGGTGCGGAAGTGACGGCGAAGCCTGCAACCTTGAACCTTGGAGCGCGTTTGCGATCGCCGATGTATGGTGATGTTTGTGACTGGATTGGTGAGTCTCCTAGCCAGTACGCCAAACATCAGTGTGACAAGTAAGTAGTCGCATGGGCGATCGCGAATTGGGGATTGCTCACCTTTCCCCTCAACCCATCGGTTAACGGTTAGACTTCGTGAAGTTGGAAGCCGTTGAGTGCGATCGCTCTACCAATATTAAATGGTGTTTGGGTTTTATCCGCAATCAAATCCGAAGGAGTCGCCACTCCCAACAAAGCAAATGTGAGACGCTGATATTTTGGCTCATCCACTCGTCGGTTATAGAAAAACCGAATTAAAGCAAAAAAATCATGCAGGGAAAAACTCAGGCTCAAAACTGTGTCGATTTCATCAACAAAAATCACAATATTTTGTTCAATCTCTTCTAATAAAACTTCCTCAATAAACAAACTTAACCGCTGCACGGGTGACAAAAAATCCCGCTGCTCTTTCCACCAAGTCCGCCCTTGAAATTTCTTGCCAAGCTGACAGCTACTTACCAGAGATTGCACAAGTCCGGCGTACCACTTTTCTGTCGTTACATCTTCCTTGCCAATTCCAGTTAAGTCAATAAAAGCACAGAGAAACCCTGACCCTTGCAGTCTTTGCATCGTCCGCACCCGCAAACTAGATTTGCCCATTTGCCGCGAATTCAGCACGTAACAAAACTGACCTGCTTTCAAACCTTCGTAAAAGTCTGAGTCTGCTTGTCGCATTACATAGCTGGAGGCCTCAATTGGAAGACTACCGCCTACGTGATATTCATAATTAGTTGGATACTCTCTCATAATTGCCCGGATAAAAATCTTGGTTTGATTATATGATAACTGCCTTACAATTACCCATTACCCATTACCCATTACCAGTGTCTTGTAACTAGCAACTTGAGTTATTTACAGATTTGGCTAAATTTTCTAGCCTCTTCGGGATGAGAAGCAAAATAATCTTCCAGCCACAAACAACCCCGCCTGATTAAACTATCTAAATCGCGGTCTAAATTCCACAGCTTCACGGTACCATCAGCACTAGCAGAAGCTAAAGTTTTGCCATCGGGACTAAAACTGAGACTCATCACTCTGTGGCTATGTCCTTTGATCGTTTGGATTTCGGTTCCAGATTCAATATTCCACAGCTTTATTATGTCTTCTCCCGCAGAAGCTAAAGTTTTACCATCGGGACTAAATGTAACGCTTCTGACCCAATTGCCATGTCCTTCCAGAGTTTTTCGTAAAGTCTTATCAGCGACATTCCACAACTTAATGCTACCGTCAGCGCCAGTAGTTGCTAGCATCTTGTTATCTGGACTAAAACTAAGACTTGTCACCCAACCCCCGTGGTTTCGACTGAAGAGTTGATTGCCATTTTCTACATTCCACATCTTTACGGTGTTATCAGCACTACCAGAAGCAAGCAGCTTCCCATCTGGACTGAAACTAACAGTCAAAATATTGCCGCGATCGCCTTTTAATGTTCTGAGTAAAATGCCATTCTCCGCATTCCATAATTTTACCGTGCGATCGCTACCACCAGATGCGATAATCTTGCCATTGGGACTATAACTAACGCTCTTAATTTTGTTGCCATTATCTGGAAAACTTTTCAGCAACATCCCACTTTCCACATTCCACAACTTCAACGTACCGTCATCGCTAGCAGAAACCAGAATCTTGCCATCAGGGCTAAAACTAATACTCCAAACATGGCTGCTATGACCTTTGAGAGTCAAAATTTCCTTGCGATTTTCGACATTCCACAACTTGACTGTATAATCAGCACTCGCAGATGCCAAAATTTTACCATTCGGACTAAAACTGGTACTCAAAACAGCTTTACGATGGTTTGCTAAAGTTGAAAATCGAGCCGTTTCTAAAGCCCACAATTTGATGCTGTTGTCGTTAGCACCGGAAGCGAGAATTTTGCCATCTGGGCTGAAACTAACGCTCATAACCCTGGCATTATGACCGCTGAAAGTTTGTAGTTGAATCCCCTCTAAATTTTCGACATTCCACAGTTTGACCAAACCATTTTCACTGGAGGATGCCAGAGTTTTACCATCAGGACTAAAATGAACATCCCAAAGTACTCCCCCATGTCTGAAGGCTTTGATTAACTTGCCATCTTCTAGATTCCATAACTTGATTGTAGCGTCTTCACCGACAGAGGCGAGAATTTGGCCGTTGGGACTAAAATCGGCACTTCTAACAAGGGGGCGATTGTTTTTGAGGGTTTTTAATAAAGTTCCATCGGGGACATTCCACAACTTTACCGTACCATCCTGACTGGTAGAAACGAGAATCTTACTATCGGGGCTAAATTTAACGGATGTTGCCCAACCGTTATGGGCTTTGATATTTTTTAATTCAGTTCGATCTAAGGCATTCCACAACTTCACAGTGCCGTCAGAACTAGAGGAAGCCAGCATCTTACCATCAGGGCTAAAACTCACACTTCTCACCCAATCTTTATGTGCTTTAATTGTTTTGATTAACTCGCCAGTTTCTACATACCAAAGTTTGATCGTGCCGTCATCGCTGGCAGATGCAAGCATCTTGCTATCGGGACTAAAACTAACGCTCCAAACATTACCTTGATGACCAGAAAGAGTTTGTCTCAGTTTTCGATTTTGGACCTTCCACAACTTTACTGTAAAGTCCTCGCTCGCAGAAGCAATAGTTTTACCATCTGGGCTAAAAATGACTTTTCTAACATTAGCTGCATGACCTTGGATTTGATTAATTTCTCTAACGTTATAAACGGCTTGCTGTAGCGCCACGATCGCCTGTTCTTTTAAATCATTTTTGACTGCTCCATATTTTTCTAATTCCTGGAGTTTTTGTGTTGCCTTTAGTGCTGCTATGAGTGCTTCAAATGGGTTTAATTCAAAGGTTGTTTTTGAAGTAAATACGTCCAATTCTACTTGTTCTTGGAGCAGCGAGCGCTCGGTTTTTACTAATTGTACTTGGATCGCCACTGCGGCGATTAAAGATATTGCAAAAATTCCAGAACCAATGCCAATAATTCTTTTGGCTGTGCGTTTTGCTTTGGTTAATTCAGCGGTTGCTTGTTGTTGTGCTGTGGTTAAAGTATCGTTGGCTTGAGCTAATATCTTACCTTCTTCTTCTTGGACGGTTAAAGCTTGTTGAACTTCTCGTTTATCTAAATCTTGACTAGCTGCTAAAAAACGATAATCGAGCGGACTTAAACTTTGATTATTTGACCAAAAAAGTGCATCTTGTAAGGCTTGCCCTCGTAAAAATCGCGATTCATCTTGATAATTGGAAGCTACCCAAGCATTAAAAGCCTGGGAGTAAGGACGGAGCTTTTCTAATTGTTTCTCTACCCACTCCCAATTAAAAACTTGTTCGTAAATCCGGTTGTAAACTTTTAATTTTCCCTGCTGTTGCACGACTAAACCTGACAGTCGCAATTCTGTTTGTTCGGGACTGCCATCCGCAGAGATCCCCCCAACCCCCCTTAACAAGGGGGGCTTGAGATTTCTCCCCCCTTGGTAAGAGGGGCTGGGGGGGATCAAAATTTGCTGATATAAGCCCAATAACTGTCCGGCTTTTTGCTGATTTCTCAAAATGCGATCGCGAATAGTTTTCAAATGTTCCGGCTCATCATGAGACTCCCAATTCTCCACAACTTGCCACCTTACCAACCCCTCAAATCCCTCTGTGCCTCTGTGGTTAACTTTATTTAACTCATTTTCCAACACCAATTTACAGAGCTTTTGCGTTAAAAAAGGCTGTCCCCCCGTCCAATCCAAAATATCTGCGATCGCACTTTCAGGATTGGCAACCTGCCCCTGCCAACCATCAATCAAAGGCTGCACTTCATCAATTTTAAAACCGCCTAAATTTATCGCCTTACCAATATTAAAAGGAGTTTGAGTTTTATCAGCAATCAAATCCGAAGGCGTCGCCACCCCCAACAGCGCACAAGTCAAACGCCGGTAGAGAGGATTGTCAACTCTTTGATTGTAAAACCAGCGAATCAAAGCAAAAAACTCATCCGTAGAAAAGTTCATGCTCAACACTCGATCGATCTCGTCAACAAAAATAACAATACTTGATTCTATCTCAACTAAAATAACTTCTTCAATAAACAAACTAAACCGCTGGAGTGGCGATAACAAATCCCGGCGATCGCGCCACCAATTCCGCCAATTAATTTTATTGCTGAGCTGGCAGCTACTCACCAAAGAATTAATCATTCCCGCATACCATTTTTCGGGAGTGACATCTTCCTTACCAATCCCAGTTAAATCGATACAAGCGCAAACAGTACCTTCAGCTTGCAGCCGGCGCATCGCCCGCACCCGCAAACTAGATTTGCCCATTTGCCGCGAATTCAAAACGTAACAAAACTCGCCCGCTTTCAAACTTTCGTAAAAGTCCAAGTCCGCTTGTCGGGTGACGTAACACGACGCATCTGCTGGGAGACTCCCGCCTAGATGGTATTCATAGTTAACTGGAGATTCTTTCATCATTGCCTGCACTCAAATCTAGACTTGATTGTACGATCGCAAACCTGACTGTGTAGAGATTTACCAAAAAACCTGACTTTTACTGATTTTTAGGACATACGAATCGGGGGTCAGAAACCGGGTTTTTTACGATACTCCTTCGTCGCAGCCGACAGATTAGGTAAAAAACCCGGTTTCTTTGGTCTGATGCCTCAGTCCTGATTTTGATGGTGCTTTGTCAGGCTGCACCTGATTTTTCCCTATAAATTCAGAGCCTGAAGCTATTTATCAGTTCCTATAATACCTGATTTTATCACCATTGCCCTTCAAGAGTTTTAGCAAGAAACTGATAACAGGAAGCGAAAAGGGCAGCAAAAAAATATAAATAGCAACCATTACTTCCAAAATAAACCAATTAGTTTGAAATACAAAGGAACAACTGAAATGGAAAATATCAAAGGCACTAAATTCAATGACAACAACACTGTCAACGGCGACGGTAAGTTGCACAAATCATTAGTGGGAACCAATCAGCAATGGGAGCAAAGTCCGAACGGGCTAGTATTAACGCTTGGCAATGATGTAATCCACGGCCTGGAAGGTAACGATCTCATTGAGGGTCGTGGAGGAAATGACATCTTATACGGCGACAGTGGTGACGATCGCATCTACGGCGGCACTGGCAACGACAACTTGTACGGCGGTAGTGGCAGCGACTATCTGGATGGCGGCACTGGCAACGACTATCTGGATGGCGGCAATAACAACGACAACTTGTCCGGCGGCACTGGCAACGACAAGCTGTATGGTCAAGCAGGCGACGACAACTTGTACGGCGGTATTGGCAATGACATTCTTACTGGCGGTATTGGCAAGGATTACCTTAGCGGTTTCGGTTCCGGCGAGGAATACGACATCCTCACTGGCGGTACAGAAGCGGACACATTCGCAGTGGGTTCCCCTGTCAATAGTATTGATTACCTTGGGGCTGGGTATGCCACAATTACAGACTTTAACAAGGTACAAGGTGACAAAATTCAACTCTTAGACTTGGGAAGCGACAATAACCAATACTCCCTCGGAGCTGGCAACTGGCAAGGTAGCAACGCTCCAGACACTGGAATCTTTTACAAGGGTGATTTGATTGGTGTTGTGCAAGACACAACCAATGTCAGCTTCCAAAAAGACTTCACCTTTGTCCCATACGCCGTTGGCTAAGCAATAGCTGTAGGGTGCGTTATTAACGCACCCTATAACTGGAGTCACTAAACTAAAACTCAAGCCTCAAAAACGCGAATAAATTATCACAAAGTCAGTTTTTCCAAGAGACTGACTTTCTCACCCGGCTAAGAGCTTGCCCTCAAAAAAACAGAGGAAATAAATCAAGTTTTAACGATTCAAAGCAATGTAGTAGCGATCGCACAGGTCGCTCAATCTCTACGTCTTAATTTGGAACAACAAGGAGTAACAGAAATGGCAACTATTAATGGCACAAACTTCAATGAAGATGGTATTAACAAACCAAAGCTAGTTGGAACTTATGGAGATGATTCAATCTTTGGCTATGCAGGAAACGACATATTGTCGGGTCTTGGTGGTAATGACTATTTAGATGGTGGGTTTAACAACGACGTTCTCGATGGTGGCGTTGGTAATGACACTTTATATGGTGGCGTTGGCTACGATTATCTAGTTGGTGGCCCTGGTAACGATTATCTAGCTGGCGGTACTTTAGACGATGCTTTATTTGGCGGTACGGGCAACGACGTTCTCTTAGGCGACAGCGGTAACGATCAACTTACTGGTTACGGCTTTGGGCAAAATGAATTCGACATCCTCACAGGTGGCATTGGAAAGGATACCTTCGTGTTGGGTGACATAAATAGTGTTTACCACCTCGGAAATGGCTACGCCACAATTACGGACTTTAGTTTAGCTCAAACCGATAAAATCCAAATCAAAGGCCTTATCAAAGACGGTTACTCGCTTGGGCTTGGCAACTGGGAAGGTAGCAATGCCCAAGACACGGGAATCTTCTACAAGGGTGATTTGATTGGTGTTGTGCAAGACAAAAATCTTACCAAACTCAACCCAAATCAGGTGTTCATGACCGCTAGCTAATTAATTGCCTAATTGAGACCGGGCGATCGCTCTTTCAGTCTACAATGAACTGAGGGCGATCGCGCGAGTCTTTTATTGACGCTATCTGTTTTATACTGTCGCATCGGACTCCAGCACTCAAACCTCGGCTTGATTATACGATCGCCAACCTGACTATGTAGAGATTTACCAAAAAACCTGATTTTTGCTGATTTTGATGATGCTGGGTCAGGCAGCACCTGATTTTTTCCGATAAATTCAAAGCCTGAAGCTATTTATCAGTTCCTATAATACCTGATTTTATCTCCATTGCAGTTCAGGAGTTTTAGCAATAAACTGATAACAGAAAGCGAAAACCCACGAGTCAAAATTAATGAAAATTATTCCTAAATTATTAATCCTTTCTAGCCTAGCTTTAGGTGGATTTCTAATTACGAGCCAATTAGTCAAAGCCGATTCACAAGCAATTCTCACCAGCGAGCGATCCAAAATAGCTTCCACCGATGTTATTACCGCCCCAGGATTTGACATCAATCGATTCGAGCAAAATATCAAGCAAACCCTCGATCACCAATCAATAGGTTACTCATACGCCATTGTACTCAACGGACAACTCAAAAAAAGCGGTGCAGGTGGCTATGCCATTCTCAGACGAGATATCCCCAATAATAGTGGAATTTTCCCCGATCCCAAGGGAATCCCACAAAACCCAATCAAGCGCATGAATATTGCCAGTATCACTAAACCAATTACTGCTACGGCTGTGCTGAGAATCATTCAAGAGAAACAAGCACCCAGCTATCCAAATCTCACGATTAATTCTAAAATCGAACCTTTTCTTCCTACTGCTTGGAAATTAGGGCCAGGTGTAAAAGATCTCACCTTCAAAGAACTGCTATCACAATACAGCGGTATGAACGATAACGGCGGGGGAACCTCTCTTGATGCACTCAAAGAATGGATTGCCAAAGGTGTAACTCGACCCAAAACAGAGTACATATACATCAATGCCAATATCGCGATTTTCCGCATTATTTTGCCCTACATGGTTTTGAGTAGTCAAAATAAGGGTTACTACAGCAACCTGTACAAAACTAATCCCGAAGAGTTCGATCGACAAATGTCAAGACTATACAAAGAGTTTGTTAAAGTTGAGGTCTTCGCGAAAGCAGGAATCAAAAATGCTGAACTATACCATCAAACAACCAATATCGACGATGCGCTACCGCAAATTCCGACCCGATTATATCACACAGTTGGGAGTATCCAACAGCCGAATCGAGCGGGAACTCTGGCAGGGGATTGGACGCTGAGTGCTGGTGGAGGCGGATGGTATTTATCAGCCATCGATTTGGGAAGATTCTTAGCCTACGTGCGCTTTTCTAACGATATCCTGAATCAAAACACCCGCGATTTAATGTTCGATAAAAATAACTGTCCGGGTGCAAATTGCAGACCCCTTGGATGGCGACCTCCATTGGCGGGAAAACATGGCACTTATTACTCTCATGGTGGTTTGCTTTTTTACGGTACTGGACCGAAAAAAGGAGAACCAGATTTGAGAAATGGGATGAACGGTGGTGTTGTTACATTGCCGAATGGAGTGCAGGCATCTTTATTGATTAATTCTCGCGGCCATTCTCCATCAGCAAATCAAATTTTAATCGATGCGTTTGACAAAGCTTGGAGTAATTAAGTGCAGGTTTGAGAAACCCAGTTTCTGTAGCCAGATGAATTTTATTTAGCTCAAGACAGGGCGATCGCTCTTTCAGTCTCCAAAAAACTGAGGGCGATCGCTTCTTGAGAAAGATGTTTCAATTTACTTCAAATTTGATACAAACTAAATATTGAGGTTCAAATGTCATGCACAAACATCAATTATCCGTTAGTTCCTTAATTGCTGCTAGCCTAATTGCAACCAGTTTCTTGCTACCCTTAGCACCCGCCTTGACAGAGACTTCTGATTTGAAAGAAGTAAATAATATCCCCATCACAGGTTCTGGCGACCCCCAACTTGAACCAATTTTACAATCCCTCACCGAGTTTATGCGTCATCGTTGCGTTGGGGCGGCTGTACTGGGTGTTTCTGTCAAAGGGAAACCTGTAGGTGTTTGGGGTTTGGGTCGCATGAATGGCAGACCTACAAATAACTGGGATGCCGCCTGCGGCGACGATATGAATGCCCCTCTCGCTCCTGTCGTACCACCAAATACGCCGATGCGAATTGGTAGTATTTCTAAACCCGTAACTTTTGCAATGGTACGTTGGGCGTTGAAAAAAGTCGCCAAAGATAAAGCGGGTCTAGAATTAACAGACGAGCAAATTGAAGGGTTAAAATTATTTGACCCGCAACACTATCCGCCCCTAATTCCCGGTACAAATAAACCTTACCCCGTCGCAATAATTCCTAAAGATGTGTATGGAGTCTTTTCGGGAAAAGTCAAATACTCCGTAGCTATAAAAGACGGCTTTAAGTATGGCGGAAACAAGGACAAAGAAAAACTCTGTGCCGATTTAACATCAGGGTACGCAGATCGACAATGGCAGTCAGTCACTCTTGGTCATTTTTTATCTCATCGGACTGGACTTCAAAGGAGCGCGCCAAATCTGGAAAACGACATAGTTCCTAATCTTCCTATTATCCGCAAACTGACAACAAAAGCAGATTTTAAAAATCAAGAAAATCTAATCAGCAAACAGTGGGGAAGCCAAACGATCAATTCAGCAAAAAACCAACTTGGCTTAAATTCCGACAAGAATGGCTACTTCATTCCTGAAATCACGCTATCAGAAACTATGATGGTGTTGGCAGGGCGCTGTCTGCGGTATCCTCTAGGAAAGTATAGCTATTCCAATACTAGCCCAGCCTTTCCTACCATTATTTTGAAAGAACTAATGGCATCTGGCAGGTACGGAGCGGATTTATTAGGTAAGCCAGAAACTCACAAAGGTTCGGCTTTACAGGTATTTTTCCAAACTCAACTAGGCGTAACGACTACAGCTACAGAAGGGGTATTTATTACACCAGGGGTACAAAATTTTCCGGGCGATCGCGAACCGAAAAAACGTCATTGGAATGGCAAAAATTACTATGGAACTCAATGGGATGTAAAACGCCCCCACTGCTTATGGACAGGAAATTTATGTGATTTTACTAGCTGGATAGACAAAAAACCTGGCACTATTAATTGGTCAGGGAATTTGCAGCAAGTGCCGTTTCCTTATAGTGGCTCAGGGATCATAAGTCCTGGTACGGGTTCTCTCGCCGTAGAACCAAAAGCTTTTCTGAAGTTTATGTCGGAATATTGGGTAGGAGGTTATGATTCTAACCCCTATATCGGTGAAAAGCGCAATAACACATGGACTCGATATACTGGACACACGGGAGCCTATGACGGCGCTTATACTTGGGCAATTCATCTAGGGGGTAGTAATAATCCTAAAAATTGGAAATTACCGCCACGAGATCAACAAGGACGCATCCTGGATGTCTTTGACAAAGAGAAATTACAAACTTACCAAACTTCTCTTCCAGATGGTGTTGATATCTTCGTTGCTGTTAACCAGTGGGCAGATAGAAAATGCGTTGAAGCCGATCGAGTAAATACCAAAGAGAAAGGTTACAACTGTGGTGATGCCTATGGTTTGTTGAATAAATTTATTCTCTACGGTGCTTCGCGGGTGAATTGGGTGCAGGTTAACACCATCGATGATATCAGTAATTAAGTTCCTGGCAGCAGTCCGGCAGGGGTTTAAACCCCTGCCTCAAAGCGAAAGTCCTCTCAAAGAGGACTGAAGAGTTTTTATTCGTTTACTCGTTAGCAGGATCTGCCTCGAATTTACCCTTTGCAGGTGAGGCAGAGACTGGAAGAGCGATCGCGAAAATTCAACTGTTATTTGGTTAAGTTATCTCAACTGTAAATTATCAAGGAGATCGCAAAATGCACTCGCAAACTACCTACTTTAGATTCTCTCTCCTGTTATCATGTATCCTTTTTCTAGGTGTTGCACCTTTTACTTGGATTGCATCCTTGTTTGTACCCGGTCTTTGGAATCAAGGGATTGGAATTTATTCCATATTTGTTGTGGCACTACTCAATTTAGCTATTACTACTGGGTTGGTTTTTTACTATAGGGTATCTGTCAATTCTCGTGGCATAAAATGTACTACTTTTTGGGGGAAGCTTCATTTTGTAGAATGGTCAACCATTCGTGGTGCAAGGTTTTACAGTGGAATTTTGACATCAGGATTAAAGTTTATCTTGATATCGACAACCAAAGTATCACAAGATTTATGGTTGCCCTTATTGCTCAACGATCTGTCTCATTTTGAACAGTTGGTTTCAAAATATGCGGGTACAAGTAACCCACTTGTGAATCGGTTACATGAACGAAATACCACTACTTATTTATTAAATGAAGCCAAAGCTAAAATTAAATGGGCGTGGCAAGCAGGAATAATATCCGGTACTTGGACTCTGATACTTGTATTTTTATCCTTAGCAGGATACGGCTTTACTGGCTTGATAGACGCATCTGCACTTATAGATGTTTGTCTGGTTTTTGGTCTGTCATTTGGTATTTACAAAAAAAGTAGAGTTGCTGCTGTAATTATGCTGGTTTATTTTCTCTTAAGTAAAGCTTGGATTGCAATCGGACTAAAAATATTTCCAGGAGTTATATCATGGTTTTTTCTGATCTTATTCTTAGGAGGTGTTCAAGGTACTTTTACTTATCGAAAACTGTCAAAATCTTAGTGGACGGTATCCTGATGCTATGTTTAACGTTAAGCTGACGCGCCTTGCAATGCCCACCTTACTTTTCACCCCAAAACACGGCAGAAATACTCGCGGTACAAATTGCAGCGCGGCATCACATAATTGTTTTGCCGCCGCACAATTCCCATGCTGTGCAACTTATAAATTTGCATTGAATCTAATTCAACTGCTTCGGGGGAATTAACAACTTTTTTCAAAGCTGAAGCTAATTCTGGATTTTGTTGCAGAATTTCTAAATGTCTCCGCAAATGATTGCTGTAGATTCCCGATTCTGAGGCAGCATTTTCTAATAGCTGATTTAATGAGATTTTGCCACAACTAACCTCATACATTGCCAATCTTACTAAATAAGGATGTCCGCCGATCGCCCAAATCAACTCTTGCAACTGCCCATCACCCCAATCCAAGCCGTGAACCCCAGCTAAATCGTGGATTTGCTGGCTGTCAAACTCCAGCAGTTCAACGGGAACTCCCGCATTAAACGGAGATTGGTTCATATCCAAAGGAATATAAACTTCCGTAGAATGCGCCATTACCAACCGCAGTTTTTGCCAAACATCAGAAATTTTGGCTTTTTCGTGCCAGCTTCGCAGCATTCCCAGAAAATCTTCAACTACTTCTGTGTAGGGAAATATGCGATCGACTTCATCCAATCCCAACACTAGAGGAGTTGCTGTTTGGGCCAGCAAATACTCTTCAAAGTATACCGTACAGTTATCGTTGCTGCCCAAAATATCGGTATCCCAATATTCGTTTAACTTGTTTTCTAACTTTAACTGTCGGCTTACCATCAAGCACAACCAGCGCAGAAATTTATCAAGATTTGTTAATATTCCTCGGTCTGCCGCGCTCAAATCTAAATAAACTGCATGATAATTTTCCCGGACAGCCCGATCTAAAATCCGGGTCATCAGTGAAGTTTTTCCCATCATCTCCGGGGCTTTAATCCGAATCAGAGAACCGGGTTTGACAACCGTTTCGCCGCAGAGAGCATCAATGCTGGAACGCTCTATATAAAAAGGTGAATCTAATGCTACTGAACCTTCGGGAAACTGCAAATTTGCCGCCGTTGGTGATGTTGGTAAAGGCGGGTTTGTGTGAAGAGATTGACTGGGTTCGGCTTCATAAGCTCTCCTCAGTGCTTCTTTGAAATTTTTCTTGGTGATTTTTTCTCCCAAAGCTTCTGAAAGCTTGTGCCACAATTTGTTACCGACATCTTTGTTGAGGTATTCAGCACTGTAGCCGTAAACTTTGGCGATTTCATCGTAACTTTTGCCTTCCCAAGAACCTTGAAGGACTTTCATTTCGATGTCGCTGAGATATTTGCCGGTGTTTAGAGCAAAAATGCGATCGGCAGATTCTTTGGTTTTGCTCCAAGAGAATTGTAATTCTGAGTTCATGGGCTGGACACGGGTAACTAAGTATACACGTAAGTATGCAGACTCTTGCAAGAGAGCAGTTGTTCCTCTATCGGAAAGTCACCCTGACTTTTCCCTATTTTAACTGATTTAAGCTGAGTTTTTACTGTCAATGCTGGTTGAAATACCTGATTTTATTCCCCTGGTGGGTTTTATGCTTAGAAAATAAGCTGGTTTTGAAGCAAGTTGATTGTCGATCGCAATTACAGAAACCCGATCGCACTAACCAAAGCCAAACCTCGCAAACACCAGGGTAAAAGGATAAAGATTATGGCTGCTACGATTACCGTCAATAGCACAGATGACTTGAATACCAGGAATGCCGTCATCTCGCTCAGAGAGGCAATTCTGATTGCCAATGGTACTCTAAATTTTGCTGCTTTGACAGTGGCAGAACAAGCGCAAATTAACGGCACTGTCGGTACTGGTGCCGATCGCGACACGATCGCCTTTAATATCGGGGCGATCGGTTCTCAGCAATTAATTCAGCCTTTATCCGCACTGCCGCCGATCTCCGATCGAGTTGTCATCGACGGTTTGAGTCAAGGCGGCGCGGGCTATAACGGTTTGCCCCTGGTGGAAATCAGCGGCAACCTCCCCGGATTTGGGATGGTCGGACTTGATATCACTGCTGGGAACAGTATCGTGCGAGGTTTAGCGATCAACAGATTTTACTTGGCAGGCATCCGCTTGCAAACCAATGGCGGCAACGAGATCGTCAGCAACCACATCGCCAGCGATTCCGGCAGCAGAGGGATCTCGATTGATGGCGTTCCAGATAATCGGATCGAGGGCAACTTAATCTCCGGCAAGACCACTATTCTTCCCGGTGTTGCCGGCATCGGCATCGAGATTTCCGGTATCGCTGCGCGCAACAACCAAGTAATCCGTAACCGTATTGGCACTAATATTACTGGTACTGCTGCGATCGGCAACAATGTTGGCATCAGCATCAAGAATGCGCCTGAAAACCTGATTCAGGACAACCAGATTTCTGGCAATAATGCAGGTAGTGACGGCGTTGGAATTGGGATCGCTGGTCCAACTGCCAATCAAAATCGAGTTGTCGGCAACCGGATCGGCACTGATATTACGGGTACTGTAGCGCTAGGAAACGGTATATATGGCATCGCTATTGGCGGCGGTTCTAACAATATTATCGGCGGCACAACGCCTCAAGAACGCAATATCATTTCTGGTAATGGGACTGCGGGTATTGTCATTGGAGACGCATCTGCACCCGTACCTTTAGACGCTAAGACTGCGAAGACAAACCGAATTCTCGGCAACTATATCGGTACGAATATCAGCGGTACTGCCGCTTTGGGAAATACGATCGGCATCGTTATCCTTGCTGGTGAAAGCAACACCATCGGCGGGGCGACGGCGCAAGAACGCAATGTCATTTCCGGCAACCAAATGGCCGTCTTATTCCTTGGCAACGAGGTCATTGGCAACCGCGCGATCGGCAATTATATCGGCACGCAAGCTGACGGCAGCACTCCTTTACCTAATACCTCGTACAGCGTCGTAGCTAGAGATACTGGCGTCAATAACCGCATCGGCGGCACCGCAGCAGGGGAAGGAAATACGATCGCCTTTAGCGGCAGCACTGGCATTCAAGTTACTGGTGGCAAAGGCTTAGCAATTTTAGGCAATTCCATCTTTTCTAATAATAGTTTAGGCATCGATCTCGATAACGATGCCGATCCCCTCACTCTCGACGGCGTTACCCCAAACGACTTGGGAGACGGAGATACAGGCGGCAACGGCTTGCAAAATTTTCCTGTTTTAAACTCCGCAACTGCTAGCGGTGGCAACATTACCCTTAGCGGCACTCTCAACAGCATTCCCAATACGACTTTCCGCGTCGAATTTTTTGACAATACTGTCCTAGATCCCAGCGGTAACGGCGAAGGAAAAACTTACCTCAACTTTGTAAATGTCACGACTGATGCTGCTGGCAATGCTAATTTTACATCGCCGGCGTTAACTGCAACAGGGGCGATCGTGACTACTGCGACTAACTTAACAACTAACGATACTTCCGAATTTTCTCAACCTTCCCCCGGCTTACTGAAATTGAGCAACCCCGCTTACACGGTGAATGAAAGCGGTACAGTTGTAGGTGCAGCGATTACTGTCGATCGCATTGCTGGTAACAAAGGTGCTGTTGGCGCAACATTGACGCTGACGGATGGTACTGCTGTTGCTGCTGACTACACCAATACGCCGATCGCGATTAACTTTGCCGCTGGCGATACGACACCAAAAATTGTGACTATTCCGATCGCCGATGATGCGATCGACGAAGCTGACGAAACGGTTAATTTATCTCTGACTAATCCTACGGGAAATGCTACGGTGGGCGATCGATACAAGAATGCAGTTTTGACGATCGCAGATAATGACTCTAATCCCACTCCTACGCCAACTCCCACACCAATTCCGACACCAATTCCAATCCCGACACCAACTCCAATTCCGACACCAATTCCAATTCCAACACCAACTCCAATTCCAACAACAACTCCAATTCCGACACCAATTACGACAGAAACGCCAACGCCAAGTCCGACACCAACTCCAATAGAAACGCCAACGCCAACTCCAACTCCAACTCCAATAGAAACGCCAACTCCAACTCCAATTCCAATTCCAATAGAAACGCCAACGCCAACTCCAACTCCAACTCCAATTCCAATAGAAACGCCAACGCCAACTCCAACTCCAACTCCAACTCCAATTCCAATAGAAACGCCAACGCCAACTCCAACTCCAATTCCGACATCAATTCCAATAGAAACGCCAACGCCAACTCCAACTCCAATTCCGACACCAATTCCAATAGAAACGCCAACGCCAACTCCAACTCCAATTCCGACACCAACTCGAATTCCAACCGAAATTCCGACAGAAATTTCGACACCAACTCCGGCAGCAACACCAACTCCCACGCCAACTCCGACAGAAATTCCGACAGAAATTCCGACAGAAATTCCGACAGAAATTCCAACTCCGATCGAAATTCCCACACCCACTCCAACTCCGATAGAAATTCCGACAGAAATTCCCACACCAACGCCAATTGCGACAGAAATTCCGACCGAAGATTGCCCGTGTAATTCTCTATCCCTTCCGAATCTAAACCAACCCAATTCTGTAGAAAACAACTTGATATCAGGCGGAACGGAAGATGATTGGCTGTGTGGCAGCAATAATCAAGACATTATAATTGGCAATGAAGGAACAGATACATTATTGGGAAATCTGGGAGAAGATTCGCTAGATGGGGGCAAAGGAAACGATTTCCTATTGGGAGGTAAGAATCGAGATTTAATTGTAGGCAGTGAAGGCAACGATACTCTGTTGGGAAATTTAGGTGACGATACTGCCTGTGGTGGTGGCGGCAACGATTACTTGCGGGGTGATGAAAATAACGACTTACTTGATGGCTGTGAAGGTAATGATACGATTTTGGGCGGAAAAAACAATGATACGATATTTGGGGGAGCGGGAGACGACTTTTTAAGCGGCGATTTGGGAGATGATATTTTAATTGGAGGAAGTGGGAGCGATCGTTTTATGCTTTGGCCCGATTCAGGCATGGATATCATTCTAGATTTTGAACCTGGAAAAGATGCGATCGCCCTTAGTAAAGGTTTGACTTCCTCTCAACTTTCAATTACTCAAGCCAACAGCGATACCTTCATCCGCTTGACTGCAACAGGTCAAATTTTAGCTACTCTCAATAACCTATCCGTTGCTCAAATCAATTTTACCGACTTGAACTCAGCTAACTCATTCATTCCTCTTTTTTAATCTATCAATACCCAAAAGACCGTCAGGGGTTTAAACGGGTGCATCTCATTTTGGCAAATATATCTGTAGGGGCGAAGCATTCCGGCAGTAAATATGAGCTTCTAACTAATAATATCGTGTCCGGTCGATTGACCGTAATAAGTAAGGTTCGTAGTGTGGACTTTAGTCCGCAGTATTTTGCGGACTAAAGTCCACACTACGAACCGTTTTTGTCATGGTAATTGACCGGACGTGATATAACTTATCGGTCGGAATGATTCGCCCTCTTCAAGAGTGAGGTCCACCAGGTTTAAACCCCTCCCGAACTGCTGGTTTAACGCAGTTGTTGACACCAATGAAACCTGATTTTTCCCAATTCTGATATTTTACTACCTGATTTATTCCTACCCATAATTACCAAACACCATTTTTTAATCATTTCAATACCTGATTTTATTCCCATTGTCTGTTCTTTGAAAAGAGGAGAAACTAAATACATCAAGCAAGTTAGTTGAGTCTTTCTCACCCTTGCACAAATTTGAAAACTACAAGGAGCAACAAAAATGTCATCAGTTATCAAAGGTACTGACTACGACGACAACAACACTGTCAACGGCGACGGTAAACTCCACAAATCCCTAGTGGGAGATGATTTTACCATCAACGGTCAAGGTCAAATTGAGATTTCAAATGATATAATCTACGGCTATAAAGGCGATGATATCTTGTTAGGTCGCGACGGAGATGACATCCTCTACGGTGGCTTCGGCGGCGATAAGCTAAATGGCGGCGCGGGTAATGATAAATTATACGGCGAAGCTGGCGAAGATTTGCTGTATGGAGGTGCTGGCAAAGATACACTGTCTGGCGGTCTTCACAACGATTATCTATTCGGAGGAAGCGGCAAAGATTATCTGATCGGCGGCGACGGTAACGATTACCTTGACGGTGCTAATTTTTCGGGTGCTGGTAACGGTATCGGTGGCGGTAGTGAATCCGATTCTCTCTCCGGCGGCGCGGGTACGGACACTTTTGTACTCGGCAATGTTGATAATGTTTACTATCTCGGCACTGGCTATGCTACGATTACGGATTTTACGTTAGGTACTGATAAAATCCAGATTAAAGGTAATTTAGCAGACGGCTATTCCCTGAAAGCTGGCGATTGGAACGGCAACAATGTTCAAGATACTGGCATCTTCTACAAGGACAATTTGATTGGGGTTGTGCGAGACCAAAAATTAACTAATGTTAACCCTAATCAAGTATTCTTGTCCGCACCTCCCATCCCTCAATAGTCTTAAGCTTGGGTACATCTGGTTTTTGAAGAGGGCGAAGGATGACCGCATATAAGTTATTACTTATAATCTGATACGGTTTACTTAAGACAGATATCCCTGGCACACCCCTTAAAAAGGGGGGGACAAGAAAGCTCTTAAAGTCCCCCTTCTTAAGGGGGATTTAGGGGGATCTCCGGGGCATAAAAAGTGTTAAGTAAACCGTATTGACTTATAATCTAATATTTACTAGGGTCATGCTTCGCCCCTACCAGAGACGTTTCTCACAATAAAATGCACTCTTAAGCTTCGCTACCTAATGGCGGCAACTGAGCACCGCCCACTATTTTTAAACAGGAGTTTTTATGATGAAAATTGCGGAAAATAAACGGAAATTCAACAGGCTTTTCTGCACAACTTTTACCTTAATTTCAGCTATTCTCTTAGGAAGCTTGGGAAAGGTTTTCGAGTCCAACAACAACATAGCTTTAGCTGAGGAAAGCATCCCCGTTAGCGGTAGCGGCGACGCGCAACTCCAGCCGATTTTGCAATCGCTAACTGAATTTATGCGCCATCGCTGTATCGGTGCGGCTGTCCTCGGTGTTTCTGTCAAAGGTAAGCCCGTGGGTGTTTGGGGTTTGGGGCGCATGAAAGGCCGATCGACCAATAACGCAAATCCGGCTTGCGGCGACGAGATGCAGGCTCCTCTAAGTGCGATCGTACCAGCAGACACCCCCATGCGTATGGGCAGTATCAGCAAGCCTGTTACCTTTGCGATGGTGCGCTGGGCGCTAAAACAGACGGCGCGCGATCGGGCGCCGTCTTAGAACTGACTGACGAGCAAATTGAAGGGATGAAATTGTTCGATCCGCAGCATTATCCGCCGCTAATTCCCGGTTTTAACAAGCAATATCCTGTAGCGATTATCCCTGAAAAATTGCACGCGGTATTTTCGGGCTGGTTGAGCAAAAACCTGCTGGTTGAGCGCGCCCTTTTATCTCTGTCGAAACCAAGTCGAAACTAAGTTTAAACCTGGTTGATAGGAGTCGAAAATTCGTCCCTTACTGCTTCAGAAACCGGGTTTTTTACGGAGATTAAAGGCGGCGAGCCAATATTTTCCTAAAAAAACCCGGTTTCTGGAGCAAGTCTTGTGTTTTTGCAATGACTTACTTATAACAGTAAAGATATAGGCTGGCTGTGCGGGAATATCGCATTCCTAAAAAATGCTTTCACCGAATCGGGATAATCCCTAGTTTTTATCTATTTTAGCTGGGGTTTGAATTCAGCAGTTTATGCTAAAATTAAGACAGCAATTTTTCAGATGAAAATTATGCAGTCAACTACCGAAAGCCTCATGGGAAAAGTCACAACAACGCTAGTAATTACGAATCGGATCGATGAAGCTAAAGCAGAAGATGGTTTGATTCCTATTGAGCAAGTCAGGTGTGTCACTCTAGAAAATGTTTTGGTGGATACGGGCGCGACAACTTTGTGTTTGCCGAAAGATGCGATCGCGAGACTGGGTTTGAAAATTCTTAAGCAAGTGGTTGTGGAAACAGCCACAGGTATTAGTGAGGCTCGGATTTTTAGAGATGCCTCGATTTCTTTGTGCGGGCGCGAAGGCACGTTTGAGTGTCTGGAATTACCAGAGGGGAAAACTGCACTTTTGGGCGTGATTCCGATGGAAGCGCTGGGAATTGAAGTGGATTTGAAACATCAAAGCTTGAAGGTTTTGCCCGACGGGCCGACGGAAACTTATTTGACAATTCTTTAATGTTAATCTCAATGGAGGGGAAGTAAAAATTATGCAGTCTACTGTGCAAACAGCAGCGGGCATTAAAACTGAACCCTCAACTGTCAACTGTCAACTGTTTAAGATTCTTTGATATTCTTGAGTTTGGATGCCACCTATTCCAAAGGCAGCGCTAAGATGGTTAAGCACTGTTTTGCACTACTCTCATGTCCCAACGCGCCAAAACCTCAAAAAGCCAGTCAAGTGCATCCCACAATGGGCATAATGTGACGAGTTCTAACTCCAACAGCCAAAATACAATTCGGATTCGCGGTGCGAGACAGCACAACCTTAAGAATATTGATCTGGAACTGCCGCGCGATCAACTGATCGTTTTTACTGGTGTCTCCGGTTCCGGTAAGTCTTCCTTGGCTTTCGATACAATTTTTGCCGAGGGACAGCGCCGTTACGTGGAGTCTCTCAGCGCCTACGCGCGCCAGTTTTTGGGACAGTTGGACAAACCCGATGTGGACGCAATCGAGGGGTTGAGTCCGGCTATTTCGATCGACCAAAAGTCAACTTCTCATAACCCGCGATCGACTGTAGGCACTGTTACAGAAATTTACGACTATCTCAGATTGCTCTACGGCAGAGCTGGGGAACCGCACTGTCCGATTTGCGATCGCTCCATCGCGCCGCAGACAATTGATGAAATGTGCGATCGAGTCATGGCCCTTCCAGACGGCACTCGCTTTCACCTTCTCGCGCCGGTGGTACGCGGAAAAAAAGGCACTCACCGCAAATTATTGTCGAGTTTAGCTTCGGAAGGATTTATTCGCGTCAAAGTTAACGGAGAAATTTTAGAACTTTCGGAAAATATCGAATTAGATAAAAATCATAGCCACAACATCGAGATAGTTGTTGACAGGTTAATTAAAAAACCGGGTTTAGAAGAACGTTTAGTTGATTCTCTCTCGACTTGTTTGCGCCATTCTGAGGGAATTGCGATCGTTGAAGAGTTACCGACTGACGAAAATTCCGAACCAAATCCGCCGATCGTATTTTCGGAAAATTTTGCTTGTCCCGAACACGGCGCGGTGATGGAAGAACTTTCGCCCCGGTTATTTTCGTTTAATTCCCCCTACGGTGCGTGCCCAAATTGCCACGGTTTGGGGAGTTTGCGGACTTTTGCGCCGGAGTTGGTGATTCCCGACGAGAAAGCGCCTCTTTATTGTGCGATCGCCCCTTGGTCTGACAAAGACAATTCCTATTATCTCTCTTTGCTGTGCAGTGTTGCTGATGCTTGCGGATTTGCGATCGACACTCCTTGGTTCCGCTTGAGGCCAGAACATCAGCGGGTGATTTTGTACGGCAATGAGTCAAAACAAACCGCCGAAAGTAAGAAACGAGACGGCAGTATCACCGATTTGAGGCGAGATTTTAAGGGCGTAATTTCCATGTTGCAGCGCCAGTACGACGATACTGGGTCTGATTTGATCAAACAGAAGTTGGAACAGTATCGAGTCGATCGCTCTTGCGAGGTTTGTGGCGGCAAACGGTTGAAACCAGAGGCGCTGGCGGTGCGGTTGGGACAGTACGGAATTGTGGATTTAACGAGTATTTCGATTCGCGAATGCCGGGAGAGAATGGATAATTTGGGATTGAGCGATCGACAATTCCAAATATCCGATTTAGCCCTGAGAGAAATCAAAGCAAGGCTGCAATTTTTGCTCGATGTCGGATTAGATTATCTGACATTAGACCGTGCAGCCATGACACTTTCTGGCGGAGAAGCTCAGCGAATTCGACTCGCCACTCAAATCGGTTCTGGTTTGACTGGTGTCCTCTACGTTTTGGACGAACCGAGCATCGGACTGCACCAAAGAGACAATTTTCGGCTACTGCAAACATTAACAAAATTGCGCGATTTAGGCAATACTTTGATTGTGGTAGAACACGATGAAGAAACCATGCGGGCTGCCGACCATATTGTCGATATCGGGCCCGGCGCCGGCGTTCACGGCGGCAAAATCATCTCCCAAGGAAGTTTAGAAAACTTGCTGGCAGCCGAGGAATCTTTGACCGGGGCTTATTTGTCAGGAAAACGAGTAATTGAAACTCCGAATGAAAGGAGAAAAGGCAACGGCAAAGCTCTCTCGATTAAAAATGCGACGCGCAACAATTTAAAAAATATCGATGTGGAAATTCCGCTGGGGAAACTCGTCTGCGTCACGGGCGTTTCCGGTTCAGGAAAATCCACATTAATCAATGAATTGCTGTACCCGTCGCTGCAACACTATCTCACCAAAAAAGTTCCTTTACCGACGGACATGGAAGCCCTTAAAACCAAGGGCGAACGCTCTCTTGAGGATGTGGTTGATAAGGTAATTGTCATCGATCAATCTCCCATCGGCCGCACTCCGCGTTCTAATCCTGCTACTTACACGGGAGTCTTTGATGTGATTCGAGATTTATTTTGCGAAACCGTTGAAGCGAAGGCAAGAGGTTACAAAGCGGGGCAGTTTTCTTTTAACGTGAAAGGGGGAAGGTGCGAAGCTTGCGGGGGTCAAGGGGTGAACGTGATTTCGATGAATTTTCTGCCGGATGTTTACGTCCAGTGCGAGGTTTGTAAAGGTGCGCGCTACAACCGGGAAACGCTGCAAGTTAAGTACAAAGGCAAGTCAATTTCTGATGTTTTGAACATGACTGTTGAGGAAGCTTTGGAAATGTTTAAAAATATTCCCAGGGCAGCCATGAGACTACAAACTTTGCTTGATGTTGGCTTGGGTTACATTCAGTTGGGACAGCCCGCGCCGACGCTTTCTGGTGGCGAAGCACAGCGGGTGAAGTTGGCAACGGAACTGTCGCGCCGCGCTACTGGGAAGACGCTTTATTTAATCGATGAACCGACGACAGGTTTGTCGTTTTATGATGTTCACCATTTGTTAAATGTGCTGCAAAGATTGGTAGATAAGGGGAATTCAATTTTGGTAATCGAACACAATTTGGATGTGATTCGGTGCTGCGATTGGGCGATCGATTTAGGGCCTGAAGGGGGAGATAAGGGAGGTGAAATTATTGTGGCGGGAACGCCGGAGGATGTGGCTGCAAATTCTCGTTCTTATACTGGGAAGTATTTGAAAGCTGTTTTAGAACAGCATCCTTTGGGGGAGGCTGTAGCCGTTAGTTAATAGTAACAGGAATTATGCAATTGGCATCCTACAATCCAATTGTAGGGTGCGTCAGATATTTAAACCTTCAATAATCGTTTAATAAACTAACCTGACGCACCCTACAATTAAAATATGTCATATAATCGATAGAATATAGGTGCGAATCCTTCGCCCCACCGGATATATTGATAAAATTGGGATAATCCAGACAAGCAATCTACATCTGCGAGAAGTTAAATGCTGGGCATTGAGAATAATCTGAATCTTTTGGTCAAGATTTTTTCGGGCTAACTTCAAATGTTAACTCAGAGCGATAAAAGCATACATCAAACGCTAGAAAGAAATTCATGTGTCCCAAAATCAATGGAGCATTTCGATCTTTTGTCCAAGCAAAAGCCAACTCCACAGGCGGAAATTGCTCGACATTTGCTGTCATCACCACCGCTCTTGCTTCAAACTTAGACAAATTTCCTCCCAACGGCACTGAAAGCCTCTGTCGTTCCCAAACAGCACCCAACCTTAAACCCATCTCATAAGGTAATACGTTTACACTAGAGCCTGTATCTAATAAACCTGATACCCTCAGAGATTGATTTTGATACGTTAGAACTATCGGCAGGTAAGGAAGCGTACTTAATGCACCAAGACTTGGATCGACCTCCGTAAAGGCAAATCTAACTCGATCAACCATGTGTTGCAACCTTCTCTTCTGCCAATGCTCTTGCTAGTACAGAAGCAGCCTCAAAAGAATCATGCAACCCTTGACTAGCAGGTGTTCCTCCATCGCTCAATGGTACTAAACCAGATTCGTTCAGCAATTGGGCTATCAGGAAATGGAGTAGCAATAGCTTCTCGGCGTGAGATAATTCTTTAATAACAGGAACAAGTTCAGTAAAAGGCATAAAGCTTTTAGGATAAGTTATAGATGTGTATATTGTAGGGCATTAAGTTTACATCTGCTTATTTATAATCCAACTCGTGAGGCGATCGACAAATGGATAGACTAAACGAATACCGCAAAATTGTTTGTGACTTTCTCGAAGATTTTTCTAAAAATGACGCAAATGCTCAGTTAATCTTTGATATCGCCCGCGATCGATACCTCGTCATGCACAACGAATGGCGCGACGAATATCGCATCTATGCTTGTGCCATGCAGCTCGATATCATCGAAAATCAAATCTGGATTCAACACAACAGTACCGAGGTTTATATCGATCGAGAACTGATTCAACGTGGCGTGTCTCCTCAAGACATCATTCTTGGGTTTCGCTCCCCCAGCATCCGAAAACTCCTTGTTGTTAATTATTCCTAAGTAAACTGAGAGCAACCCCATTAACCCCAATTAAACTATGCCACGCTGGTTCAATACCGCAGGCCCGTGCCAAGCAGACATTCATTACGTGCTACCTCCAACGTCACGCTTACCTGGCTTAGAACGGTTAATCGCTCAACGCAACTATTTCGTCATTCATGCACCCCGACAAGTGGGTAAAACCACGGCGATGCTAGCTTTAGCCAAGCAACTCACCGATAGCGGACAATACACGGCTGTGATGCTATCAGTAGAAGTCGGCGCACCCTTCAGTCAAGATATTGCCGGTGCTGAAGAGGCGATTCTGGCTGCTTGGCGACGGGCGATTTCCATCCGACTTCCCCAGGAATTACAACCTCCAGCTTGGCCTTCCTTGGAATCGGGACAGCGAATCGGCGATGCACTGAGTCTTTGGGCGCAAGCATCCCCTCGTCCTTTGGTAATTTTTATTGATGAAATTGATGCGCTACAAGACCAAGCTTTGATTTCTATCTTGCGTCAACTGCGCGATGCTTATCCCAATCGTCCTAAAGCTTTTCCTCAATCAGTTGGTTTGATCGGTTTGCGGGATGTTCGGGATTACAAAGTGGCTGCGGGCGGTAGCGACAGACTCAATACTTCTAGTCCGTTTAATATTAAAGTGCGATCGCTCACTTTACGCAATTTTAACGCCGAAGAAGTCGCCGAACTCTACGCGCAACATACCGAAGATACCGGACAAGTTTTTACACCGGAAGCAACAGCTTTAGCCTTTGAACTGACTCAGGGACAGCCTTGGTTGGTGAATGCACTAGCTAAGGAAATAGTAGAAGAATTAGTTACTGATGAATCTATAGAAATTACCACGGAACATATTTTATCAGCTAAAGAAATTTTAATCAAACGTCAAGATACGCATTTAGATAGTCTAGCAGAACGACTGAGAGAAAATCGAGTCAAAGCGATTATTGAGCCGATTTTAGCAGGACAAGAACTGCCAGAGTCTTCTAATGACGATCGCCAATACCTCGTAGATTTGGGCTTGCTCAAACGCGATCCGGCGGGGGGTTTGGTCATCGCCAATCCGATTTATCGAGAAGTTTTGCCACGAGTTTTGGTGCAAGGCCCACAAGATAGTTTACCGATTATCAGTCCGAGTTGGTTGAATCCTCGCGGAGAACTAATGACCGATGCGTTACTCCAAGCTTTTCTGGCATTTTGGTTACAACATGGCGAACCGTTACTCAAAAGTGCTTCTTATCCTGAAATTGCCCCTCATTTGGTGTTGATGGCGTTTCTGCATCGGGTGATTAATGGCGGGGGAACTTTGGAACGCGAATATGCGATCGGGCGCGATCGCATGGATTTATGTTTGCGCTATGGTGAGGTAACATTGGGAATTGAACTGAAGGTTTGGCGGACTAGAAAAGTCGATCCTCTGAGTAAAGGTTTGGAACAGTTAGATGGATATCTGGCTAGATTGGGACAGGATTCCGGTTGGTTGGTAATATTCGATCGCCGCGAGAATGCACTGGAACTCGAAGAACGGTTGAACACTGAGATTCATACTACTCCAATTGGGCGATCGGTTACTGTTATTCGTGCGTGAAATTCTGTATTAACTATCTTGAATTGTGGGAGACATTGCCATATTTTGTGCTTGTTTTTGCATGAATTCAATGTCCGATCGCAACCAAGTGCGGGGCCCGCTGCATTGATGAGCAATTAACAGCCCCCACAGTCCTTTTTCCGTTAAAATTGGCACGACTAAATTAGCGCGAACCTTCATGCTACGCAGAAATAGTCGATGACATTGGTGAATTGGTTCTGTTTCAATATCTGCAATTGCTCTGACTCTGCCGGCTTCGTACAAAGCAGCGTATTCGCCGTTAAAACACTCGTCTGGCCCCGTCGAGCCCAAAATTGAGAGTTCGATCGCACTTAGCATCTCACAAGTCACTCGACCTTGCCACTGTCTGTAAAAATAATACAGCACCGCGCGATCGCTCTGCACAACTTCTCGAATGTCGTATAGGGATTTTTCGATTAATACGTCGCGCTTTAGACGATCTGTCAAGCGGTTGACAATGTTTTGCAGGCGATCGCCAGACATGGTATTAACTCCTTAAGTATCTGCCTAAAGTTTACCTCTATTAAAGATAGCAACTGCTAGGATAACTTTACAGCTAGGGGAAACATCAAATATGTCTGTAGTAGAAGCTGCTTGGAAACACGAATTTATCGCTACAAACGGCATCAAACTGCACTGTGTCACTCAAGGCTCTGGGCCGCTGATGCTGATGCTGCACGGATTTCCTGAATTTTGGTATTCTTGGCGCAATCAAATCCCGGAATTTGCATCAGATTATCAAGTTGTCGCTGTGGATCTCAGGGGTTACAACGACAGCGAAAAACCTCAACATAAATCTGCTTACATTATGGCAGAATTCGTACAAGATGTCAAAGGAATCATTCAAGGCTTTGGATACAAAAGTTGTGTCTTAGTTGGCCACGACTGGGGAGGCGCGATCGCCTGGAATTTTGCCTATGCTTATCCTGAGATGGTGGATAAATTAATTGTGATGAATCTACCGCATCCGGCAAAGTTTGCTGAAGGGTTGCACACTCCCCAACAATTGCTCAAAAGTTGGTACATTTTTTTGTTTCAGTTGCCAGTTTTGCCGGAATTGTTAATTAAATTGAGCGACTATCGGGCGATCGATCGCGCTTTGCAAGGCATGGCAGTTGACAAAAATACCTTTACCCCCTCCGATATCGAAGCTTACAAAGATGCGGCTGCCAAACCGGGTGCTCTGACTGCTACTATCAATTATTATCGCAATATTGCTCGCGGATTTCTCGATCGCCCGAATTGGAGTGTGCTGGAAGTTCCGACGCTGATGATTTGGGGAGAAAATGATGCTGCTCTCGGCAAAGAGTTAACTTACGGGACAGCAGATTACGTGCGGGACTTTCAGATTCAATACATTCCCAATTGCAGCCACTGGGTGCACCAGGAAAAGCCCCAGTTAGTGAATCGCTATATGCGCGATTTTTTGGCAAGCAAAGCTGTCTGAGCAAATATGCAGTTTGATTCGCTACAAGTCGCGATAGCAAACATATTTTAAACAAAAAAAATGGTTTGTAATTAGGACTCAAGTCCTGACTACAAACATTTTTTATTATAAGCTATTCAACGAAGATTATCTTAAATCTATGTAACCGATCGCCCTAGCCTAAAGCATTTTTCAGCAAGGTAAGAAAGCCTTGTCCGGTAAAAATTTCTATCGCTAGCAAGGAAACAAAGCCAATCATCGCAAAACGTCCGTTAACTTTTTCGGCGTACTTGGTAAACCCGGTGCTGACTGTTGCGTCTACATACATCTTAGGCTCGACTGCGAAGTTGTTCAGCAAGCCTTGGTCGTCAATCACAAGTTTAGATGAGTTCATTTGTTTTTCCTTGTTGCTTTATGTAAATAAATGTAACAGACTGTTAAGCTATGTAACGGTGATATAACACACAAAGATATGTGATGCTCATCACATACTTTTGTGTTCAGATGATCAAATAAAATCCAAAATCTAAAATCTAAAATTTTACGACCTTTGCTGCGCGGGCATTGTGCCCGATCGCGAAATTAAATTTAAATGTATAAGAGCTGACCAAGCATGATAACGATTATCATTATATTCATGAGTCAACCTACAATCACCGCCGTAGCGGGCCCGCCCGGAAGCGGCAAAACTACCTGGATTCGACAGCAGCTAGCAGCGGAGACAGCACCCGTGCTGTATTTCTGCCCCGGAAGCGGCAATGTGCCGATCGACCAAACCTGCATCGCCGCCGAATTCCCCCAAATCAAAACCCTGACAGACGGCGAAGAATCCCTACTCGCCAAACACCTAGAAAACGGCGTTTCAGCCTACATCGAACTGGGATTTTACCTACAACTGACAACAGTAGAAAACCTGCTCCAAAGCTTCCCCAGCCGTCGGATCGGCGTAGTGCCCCCGGAAATCAAAGACACCGAATGGCATCAGTGGGGCGATGTAATTGTCGAGGGAATAGCCGTCAGCGGGGAATTAGAAAAACTATCGATTTGGCGATCGCCCGCCAGCGGCCAAGTCCTCGATCCCGCCAGCCTCGATATGTTCTGGTACCAAGAAATGACCCAAGGAGCCTACGGCAAAGTTCACAGAGCCAAAGGCATCTTTGACATAGCCGATGGGCGATCGTTCTACTTCGACTTCGCCGCGAAATTCCAAGAAACCGCCCACGAAGAATTGGCACTTCCCCGCTGGCTAGAAGGCCGTCCCCAAAGATTTAGCGGCATAGAAATAGTCGGCGAAAATCTCGACAAAACAGCATTAGCACAAACCCTAGAAGATTGCTGTCTGTCCGAAGCAGTCATGTTGAATTACCAGCAACAAGTCAAAGAATCACTATCATTAGGAGAAGAAACAGCATGAAAATAGCAGTTATATCCTGCATTCACGGCAACTACGAAGCCTTAAACGCAGTATTGTCAGACATTGACGAACAAAAAGCCGACAAAATCTTTTGCCTCGGAGATTTAGTCGGCTACGGGCCCAATCCCCACGCAGTAGTAGAAATGATTCGCTCCCTCGACATTCCCACCTGCATCGGCTGTTGGGACGAAGATATAGTCGAAGGTTTGAACTCTTGCGAATGCAGTTATCCCTCAGCTTTAGCCGAAAAAAGAGGCAAATTAGCCCACGAATGGACTAACGCACAAATTCCCTTTGAAACGCGGGAATATTTAGCTCAGTTGCCGCACAGTTTGCGGGAAGACAATATGTGTTTCGTTCACGGCAGTCCTCACAGCAACCACGAATATTTATTGCCAACAATGGATGCTTTTACTGCTTTAGAGCGGGTATTTTATACGGGTGCTGACGTGCTGTTTTGCGGTCATACTCACGTCCCTTACGTCCGCACTTTAGACGCTGGACAAATGCAGATTCAGGTGAGCGGGCCGAGCGTTGAAGGAGAAAAGTCTTTAAATTTTACAGCTCCTTTAAAGCGGATTGTAAATGTTGGTTCCGTAGGAGAACCGCGCCACGGTAGACCGAATGCTACTTACGTTATTTACGATGCTGATGCGGAACGGGTGACTTTGCGAGAAGTCGAATATGACTATCAAGCTACTTGCGCTGCAATTATTGAAAAGGGTTTACCTCCGATTTTTGCTTGGCGTTTGGCTAGGGGTTTAGAGTATGCCGAAAAAGCTGACGATCCGACTCATGTTTGTGAAAGGTAGTCATTAGTCAGTGGTCAGCGGTCATTGGTCATTAGACATCTTTAGAAAAGCCTGTAAATGGCAGGCAAGATGCCTGCCCCACAATCATTATTGGACAAGTCTATTAGTCAGTATGTCATTGGATATATTGTGAACTATTCTCTTCCCTTTGTTTGTGGAACAGGCGTCCCGCCTGTTTTCGCGAATCAATCACAAAAACTTGAAGTTAGTTGTCAGTATATTGCGAACTGTTCATTCTCTTCTTTCCTCTTCCTACGTGTCCTTTGCGTCTTCGCGGTTCGTTCAAATTATCCTCTAAAAAAACATCCAAACTAACCAGACAAAAACTCTTATCCTCATAAGAATCAACAAAACCAATGAAAAACTGGGCAATTTTAAGCGGAATCGAAGGCAATTTAGCAGCTTACGAAGCTGTACTCGCTGACATAAAACGCCTGAAAATCCGCGTTGACGAGTTGTATATTTTGGGCGATTTAGTCGGCCCGACACCAGAGTGCGAAAAATTAGTTGAACGAGTACGATCGCCCAAACGAGGAGAAATCGAGCCCCAAATCTGTATCGGGTGGTGGGAAGAACAGTGTTTTAACCTGCACGGAGTGGGCGCAAACCCAGATGTTGCAGAATTCAGACAAAAATACAGTGCAGATACGATTAAGTTGCTCTGGGATTCTGTTAGCCGTAAAAGTGTAGAGTGGTTGCGCTCTTTGACTTTCGGCTTTCACGAGTTTGACTGTTTGTTGATTCACGGGAGTACAGTTGGCGCGTCTGACGAACTTACCCCGGAAACTCCGCCGCCTGTGATGCTCGATCGCGTTGTGCGGGCTGATGCTAATACTTTGTTTTGCGGGCGATCGGGCTTAGCGTTTGAGTATCAATTACAGGGAAGTATTATCAATAACTCTGTGCAAACTCTTGACTCTCAAGAGCCACTATCAACGGTCTCTGCAACCCCGCGGCGGGTGGTTGGAGTGGGGAATGTTGGTCGATCGCCCGATCGGGCCACCTATGCTCTTTACGATCCCGACACAGATATCGTCAAGTTCCGAAACGTCTCCTACAGCCCCCGCAAAGGGTTCGGGGGATAATTCCGTCCCCCGTGGCGATGCTGCAAAAATCCCTAGGGCTGACGCACTCGCAAGGGTGAGAAACCGGGTTTCTTCTCAGGGGATTATCGTGAAAGCGTAGGTTTTTGTCAAGAAACCCGGTTTCTGTGATTTTTACAGCGGGAGTCCAGCTAGTTGACATAATTTATCAATTAGCCTAAACTGCATATTGTCTTCAAAGTAGCGGTGAATCCCATGACTTTTTCCACCTACACTCCAGGCTTGTACGCTAGTTTCAAACACCAGACTTTCACCCACCGCCAGTTAGTGCCGGTGCCGTCTCAAGGCTTGCTGCGAATTGAACGGGGAGCTGTCCGAACCGTGACTTGGAGCGACCAGGGGACACCAATCACGCTGGGATATTGGGGAGTTGGAGACGTGATCGGTCAGTCGCTGTCAGGTGTCGAACCTTATCAAATAGAATGCAAAACTCATGTTGAAATTAGTTACATTCCTGCCAATTTGTGCGATCGATCCTTAGAGGAAATTTTCGCGCACATCCAGCAGACTCAAGCATTTTTCTGCATACTTCGCAGCGAATCTCTGCGCGATAGATTGCTGCAACTATTGATTTTGTTGGGTAAAAAATTTGGTCGCGAAGTGGCACAAGGGCTGTTAATTGATTTGAGATTGACTCACCAGGAGATTTCCGAATCTCTTGGGATTACACGGATCACGGTAACGCGGCTGATGGCGAGACTGGAAGAAGATGGATTGATCGATCGATCGCGCCCTCAATACATTGTCTTAACTTCGAGTTAGTTTGATTTTTACCTGTGAGTCAGCGCTGTGCGATAATCATTATCATTATCGTAAAAATACCACCGCTCATGTCCTCAGAAAATATTGCCTCTGAAAGCAAAACCTCGACTTTGCCAGCAACCCCAATCCGCCCCCGCCGCCTGCGACGCACAGCGGGCTTGCGCCGGATGGTACGGGAAAATCACCTCACAGTTGATGATCTGATCTATCCGATGTTTGTGATGGAAGGGGAAGGGCAAAAAGTTGAGATTGCTTCCATGCCTGGGTGCTATCGCTATTCTCTCGATTTATTGCTTGCAGAAATCGCCGAATGTTGGAATTTGGGAATTTGTGCGATCGCCCTTTTCCCAGTAATCTCAGAAACCAAAAAAGATGACACTGGAACCGAAAGCTACAACCCGGGCGGATTAATCCAGCAAACAGTCAAAGCCATCAAACAAAACATCCCCGAAATAATCGTAATTACCGACGTAGCCCTCGACCCATTCACCAGTCACGGACACGACGGTTTAGTTGACGAAAGCGGTAAAATTCTCAACGATCCAACTGTCGAAGTTTTAGTCAAAATGGCAGTTTCTCAAGCAGCAGCAGGTGCAGATATGGTAGCACCTTCCGACATGATGGACGGCAGAATCGGTGCAATTCGCAAAGCCTTAGATGCAGCGGGATACATCGATACAGGAATCCTTGCTTATTCAGCAAAATATGCCTCTGCCTATTACGGCCCGTTCCGCGATGCCCTGGATTCTGCTCCCAAATTTGGCGATAAAAAGACTTATCAAATGGATGCTGCTAATGCTAGGGAAGCACTGAAAGAAGTTGCTTTAGACATCGCAGAAGGTGCAGATATTGTCATGGTAAAACCAGCTTTGGCTTATCTCGATATTATCTGCCAAGTGCGCGAAGCAACTAATTTGCCTGTGGCTGCTTACAATGTCAGCGGCGAATACGCGATGATAAAAGCGGCGGGACAGTTAGGTTGGATTGATGAACAACGGATTATTTTGGAGACTTTGACGAGTATTAAACGGGCTGGTGCTGATTTGATTTTGACTTATTTTGCGAAGCAAGTTGCTTTGATGTTGCAGTAAGAGGGATTTTTAACCGCAGATGCACGCTGATTAACGCAGATGCTTTTTCAGAGCATCTGCGTTAATTTCAAGTAATTTAAGTTGTCGGTAATGCCTTCAGCAGATAAGAGCGCGATCCAGTTTGCGTCACGCCAGCCGCATCTTTGTAGGTGTAAGTTCCGTAGGCAGCACGCCGAAATTATTGATGCCAGTAGCACCAGCTAATGTCACTTTCAGGTCGCCAAAGGTGGGATTTGTCATTGCCAAATTGTTCAAATCTTGGAGTTTACCGTTGTTCCAGACAAAAGCGTGCTCTTGATTTATCCCATCCTGGGAGTAGCCGACTACTTGACAGAATTGGTTGATGCCGGCGGTTTGGCCGTTTGCGCCACCAAAGCTGCCGACTCGGACTTTGAAAAGTTTGACTGAAGCTGCGGCGGAAGCCTGGATGAGTCGCGTTTATGGGGGTGCTCATTGGTCATCCGATAATCGAGATGGGTTGAAGGCGGGCAGGAATTTGGGCAAGTACGTTGTGGAGAAGTTTTAGTTACAGGAATTACGCAAAATTTCTCAATGTATTTGACTGCTGACTCATGACTAATGACTCATGACTAATGACTCATGATTACCTGCTATATTTGTAAGGGTGATTTAATCATTAGTCATTAGTCCCGTGCTCTCAAAGACAACAATTCAGAATTTGACGATCGGCATTTTAATCGCCCTGCTGCTTGAGTTGTACAGCCCGATCGCCATTTTTGCTCAAAACGTCGTCGCAATCAAATTCTCCGGCACTGCTGCGGGTGTCAGCACTCGCTACATCGGTGCAGTCGAGGGCAACATCAACTTTGACCTCAAGGATTTACAAGATTTGGGAATTAATACCTACCGTGTTTACGGCGGGATGTCCCGGTGGGAACCCGAAGACGATGATGGTAAATACGGCTGGCCGGAAATCTCCCGAATTAAGGCAAATCCCAATATAATTAATTGGGCGCATTGGGATCGGATGATGACCGATCCGCCCCAGGGTAGCGATTATTGGTGGTCTGGAGAACCGGGCACAGTTTGGCAAGGCAATGCCAGGACTATTTTCAATACTCTCAAACAAGCAAATATTCGCCCGGTTGTCAGCATTCGCAATGTGGACAGTAGTTGGAATCCGTCTTGGGCGCTGCAACTGAATCCGCCTCGCACCAAAGATGATTGGAACGAGTGGTGGGAGCACGTTTTTGCTACTGTTTATTGGTTGAACGTGCGTAACGATTACCGTGTTGATGATTGGGAAATTCACAACGAACCGGACAACCGCGAACAGGGTTGGGGCGGAACTAGGGCGGATTATTTTGAGTTGGTTAAAGTGGCCAAAGATGCGATCGACTTTGTTTACAAAACTTATTTGCCTTCGCGCGCATACCGCATCCACGGCCCGAAAACCGTAGGCGGCAGCAACTGGCCAGTTTATGCTTTGCGAGAAATTCCTAATTATTTCGATACAGTCAACTTCCACAATTACGATGCAGATATTTCTAACTACACCCGCAAAGTGCGCGGCTGGATGAACGGTACTGTCCGCGCTAACTCCCAGCTTTGGGTGGGAGAATGGGGAAGTTACAAGATTAGCTATAACGATTTCTCTTTAGCTTTAAGTTTGATTAAAAATTTGATTCGAGGTTCCGAACCGGGGGATAATTATATTTACGGTAGTCACATATTCAGTTTGTATGACTGGGGAAAGTCGGGAGTGGCAGAAGGTTTGCTGGGCCCAGGCGGCAAGCGGCGCGCGGGCTACTATGCTTTGCGGATGGGCATTCGGGCTTTGCAGGGCGGGAGAGCTAGCTTTTTTCCTATCACTAACATTTCTGGTTTAATGGCAGTTGCCACTCTGGATGCTAGCAACAATGTTTATTTGCTGGCTGTGAACGACCAAGCAGAATCTTACACTATTAATGCTGATATTTCGGCTCTGATTAAAGTCGGTAATGGTACCGTGCGGGAGTTCAGTTTAAAGGCAATGGATGAGGTTGTTAGGAGCTTGACGCTGAATGGCGGGAATGCGACTTTTGCGGTGGCGGGGAACAGCGCTATTCTCATTAAGTTCGATCGCCCGAATTGAATTTCAAATCCTCTGGAGTCAGCATTGGGATAAGATAGAATTAGTTATTATCGGAATTATTTATTTTCTACCTGTTTCGCCCTGGAACCCTGGAACCCTGGAACCCTCGAACCCTCGAACCCTTAATTGCACAACAGTTGAAATACCTAAATCGTCATGTTGTGATTCCCCTCCTGTCGCTGGTAAATTGGTAGCGTGCAGGTATCTTGCCTCAAACAGAATCCGAGCCAGAGTTCCGTTGAGGGCGAGAAAGTAGGGTGCAGTCTAGACGATCGCAGAAATTATAGCTCGTAAACCCGCAGCAGTAGGCTAGGCGAAAAATTGCCAGCCCGTCAAAAGTCCCCCCTCTGGCAGATAGCATTGGTTCTGACTTGTCATTACCCGTCAATTGTCAGGGATTGGCACGGAATTAATTTTCAATGCCAAGATGCTGGAAGTAGAGGTGAGTTTAATTGTACAGAAACTTTGAGCGCGCACAGGAAACCTCGCGGGCAAAGCCTCTCAATCAATCTGCTGCCCGCGATCGGGTTTTTCCAACAAATATCACTTTTATGCCCCCTGATGTTTATTCCCTCCCTCAGTCAGGTCATCAACCGCAATCCCCTCACCGTCACCCCTGGGACGCCCATAGAAAAGGCGATCGAGCTGATGAGCAGCACAGGAGCCAGTTACGTCCTCGTGGTAGAACCGCGCGGGAATTTTCAACTCGGAAATCCCACCAATGGGACTTCCCCACAGTCGCGCGAACACTCGGGTTTCTCTAAGGGCGCACCGCGTGCGGTACAGGCATCCGCCCACGGCATCAGTGTTAACGGATCGAAAGCTGACTATCCTGGTGGGCAGACAGTGCTGGGGATTTTTACAGCGCGAGATGTTGTCCAGCTAAGTTCTATCGGCGCTGCTTTGAGGGGATTTGCGATCGAGCAAATCATGATCAGAACCGTAACTGTAGCCCGTGAATCGGAAATTCCCGACTTTTTTGCCTTAGCAAATCTGCTGGAAAAAAATCATATCGGTCATTTACCCGTCGTCAGCGACGCTGAAGAACTTATCGGTTTAATTAGCTCTCAAAGCTTAGTGCAACTGTTGCAGGAAATTGGGGAATCGCCACAAAAAGCAAGCAGCGCTTCGCCACCTGCGGCGGCCTTCGCCTTCCCTCCGCCGCTGCCAATTTTGCATCCGAAACTAGAGCTGCCCGCGAGTTTAATTAAACTTTATCAAATCCCTCAAATCGCAGCCTCGCGAATTATTCACGCTCCTGCTACTGCTTCGGTTCGCTATTTGGCGCAACTGATGTTCAGACACAATGTTAGCTATGTATTAATTACTGACACTCCCGAACAAAACTCGAATGGTGCTGCTCAAAATTCCAAATTTACAAATCCCAACCTCCACAAACTGGTTGGGGTGGTAAGTTCTCGGGACATCGTGCAGTTGCAGGCACTAGACAGAGACTCGAACAAAATTAAAGCAGGAGCGATTTGCAGCAGTTCGCCGCCGCTGGTTCGATCGCACTCTACCCTCGAAGCAGCCATCGCCTTGCTGCAAAAATACTACTGCCAGTTACCTTTATTAGTCATCAACGAAAGCAATCACCCGATCGGGATTGTCAATCCTAAAACCATCCTTTTACAAGCCCTGGATTCAAAATCTCTGCATTCCGGTTTGATCGCTTTGCAGCGCCAGCTAGAATCTAGCAACGCGCAATACAAAAGACTCTCGGCAGAAATACAGATTCCGGCAGCAAATCCCCCCCTCGCGGCTGAAATTTCTGAAAACAGTTTCGTGCAGCGCCCAAATCTCCCCGCTACCGTCAACAATCAGGGAATTTGGGATTGGAATCTCGAAACTGATGAGTTTTTTTATTCGGCGCGGTGGCAAGAAATGCTGGGCTACAAAGAAGGGGAAATCTCGAATCGCCGATCGGAATGGTGGAGTCGCATCCACCGTGATGACATTGACGGAGTAAAAGCAGCTTTAGAAGATCACTTCGCACAAAAAACTGCGGATTTTGCAGCAGAATATCGGATGTACTGCAAAGACGGCAGCACTGTCTGGGTGCTCAACCGGGGTCAAGTTTTGCGCAGCGCTGCGGGTAAACCGCTGCGGCTAGTCGGAACTCATACAGATATTACTCCAAACAAGCGCTTAGAACTCAAAAACCACGAGAACGATCGCGAGCAATTCCAAGTATTTGACTCTTTGAAAGCAACAGTAATTTTTCAGATGGATGCGGCGGGGGTTTGGACATTTCTCAACCGCGCTTGGACTGAAATTACTGGTTTTTTGGTGACCGAAAGTTTGCAAACTAATTTTTTAGATTGGGTGCATCCAGATGAGCGCGCGCAGTGTGGGGATTTATTGGAGTCTTTGCTGTCGGGAAAGTCGGAATTTTGTCGGCGAGAACTGCGATTGAAATACAATTCGGAATCGGGGAGAAACGAATTGGGAATTCACCCTAATTCTGGCTTTATTTCAGTTGAAATATTTGCCCAAGTCAGGCTGAATTCCCAAGGTGAAATAGCGGGAATTTTAGGGACTTTGCATGATGTCTGCAACCGCGTCGCTGGAGTTGAGGAACTGCGGGAAAGCGAGCGGGCAATTCGATCGCTCTACGAGGTAATGGTGGACTCGGAGGGCTCTTTTGACGAGCGAACAGCCCGGTTTCTGGCAATGGGTTGCAGTCAGTTTGGAATGGATATCGGGCTGTTGGGTAGGGTTTTGGGCGATCGCTACGAAGTGATCGCGGCCTACATACCGTCGGATTTTCCCTTCGGATTTGCTAAAGGAGACGGTTTTGCTTTGAGCAGAACTTTTGAGCGAGAGGTTTTGCGATCGATCGAACCTATTTCGATCGAATCAGCCGGCACTACTGAGTGGCGCAACCATCCCGCTTACGCCGTGCGCCGGTTGGAGGCTTTTGTCGGCACGCGGGTAATCGTGCAAGGGCGAGTTTTTGGCACTTTGAGCTTTACTTCCCGCACCGCTAAACCTCCTTTAAAACCGCTGAATTTTGAAATTTTAAAGTTGATGGGAAATTACATCGGCGCTGAAATTACCCGCGAAGAGCGAGATCGAACTTTGCAGCGTCAGTACCAGCGCGTTTTACTCCTCAAACAAATCACTCAAAAAGTGCGATCGACCTTAGATACTCAAGAAATTTTTCAGACTACCGCCACCCAAATCGGTCGCGTTTTTGGTGTCAATCGCTGTACAATTCACACTTATCTTTCCCAACCTTATCCGCACCTTCCTTGCGTCGCGGAATACTTAGAACCAGGCCACGAATCGGCTTTAGATTTAGAACTTTCTGTCACTTACAACCCCTACACAGAAAAACTACTCGCTGAAGATATAGCCCTGGCATCTCCCGATGTGTTTGCCGATCCGTTGCTCGAATCTTCGGTGCCGATGTGCCGCCGCATCGGATTAAAATCTATGTTGGCGGTTCGCACTTCCTATCAAGGAGAACCGAATGGCATTATAACTTTGCACCAGTGCGATGCAACTCGACAGTGGACTCCCGACGAAATTGAACTGTTAGAAGATGTTGCCGCTCAAGTCGGAATTACCTTAGCTCAAGCACGACTCTTAGAAACCGAAGTTCAGCGACAGCAACAGTTAGCAGAGCAAAATGAAGCTTTGGAACAAGCTCGACAAGCGGCGGAAGTTGCTAACAGAGCTAAGAGCGAATTTTTAGCGACGATGAGTCACGAAATCCGCACTCCGATGAATGCGGTAATCGGGATGACGGGTTTGCTGTTGGATATGGAACTAACTCCAGAACAGCGGGATTTTGTGGAGACAATTCGCACCAGCGGCGATGCTTTGCTGACTATTATTAACGATATCCTAGACTTTTCCAAGATTGAATCTGGAAAAATGGATTTGGAACGCACCCCCTTCGAGCTGCAAAACTGTATAGAAGAATCTCTGGAATTGCTGGCTCCGAGAGCATCGGAAAAAGGTTTAGAATTGGCTTACTTTATCGATGATTCGGTTCCGAAAAACATTTTAGGAGATGTCACAAGACTACGCCAAATCTTGGTAAATTTGCTGGGAAATGCAGTTAAATTTACAGAAAATGGAGAAATTGTGGTCTGTTGTACGGCTAAGAAAATCGAGCGTGTAGCTGCTAATAGTCCGCTAAAAACAATCAATCTTATAGAGCAGCAATCGCTAGCAGTTAACCAGGAAGAGTTGGCAGATAGCAGA
The DNA here is from genome assembly GCF_036702805.1 of Microcoleus sp. A006_D1. Lineage (NCBI taxonomy): Bacteria > Bacillati > Cyanobacteriota > Cyanophyceae > Oscillatoriales > Microcoleaceae > Microcoleus > Microcoleus sp. A006_D1. The sequence goes on along the minus strand of NZ_JAUBVZ010000001.1, from coordinate 419,976 downwards.
CAATACGAGATTCAATTTGCTGTTCAAGATACCGGAATTGGTATTCCGCGTGACCGGATCGATCGCCTGTTTAAAGCTTTTTCGCAGGTGGATGCTTCGACAACGCGACATTACGGGGGGACGGGTTTGGGACTGGCTATCAGTCAGCGTTTGAGCGATCTGATGGGGGGTAAAATGTGGGTTGTGAGTCAGGTTGCTCCGGGAAGTTCTAAGTCTAAACCGACAGTTTCTGCGATCGGACAAAGTATCGCAGGAAGGCCGCCTACGGGATTTGCTGGGCCGTCAATCTCTGGTTCTGGTTCGATTTTTTATTTCACGGTGACTGCTGAAGCGACTCAGAGCCGCGCTGAGGAAAAACTACCGGAATTTGCTGCTGGTAAGCGTGTGTTAATTGTCGAGCATCATACCATCAACCGACAAGTTTTGATCCGGCAAGCTGAGGCTTGGGGAATGATACCCGTGGCTGTAACTTCCGGTGCTGAGGCTTTGGAAATCATCAAAGAAAACTCGGCGATCGATTTGGCTATTTTGGCAATGAATCTACCAGATATGGACGGTGTGGCTTTGGCTGTGCAGATTCGTTCATGGGAGCTGAGCAATTTGTCTAGCGGCGAGGCGCTAAATCCGAATGTCATCAAAGTTAAAAGCCCTCGCAAAGTTACGCTACCTTTAGTGCTGTTTACTTATTTGAGCAAGGCGGAAGTTTGGAAAAAACTTGAAACTACAGAAGTACATTTTTCGGCTTTTTTAACTAAGCCTCTAAAACAGTCGCAGTTTTATAATGTATTGCTGCAAGTTTTTGGATATGTTGCCGGCAGAAGCGGCAAGGGAGAACTTTCAAATGTAGCGACTTTGACTTCGGGATTGAAGTATTTTGAAAATTCTCAAGAACAGCACCGCGTACAGCGGACGCCTGCGGTTTTGAGGCAGGTTGCGAGTAATTCTGCCGCACAGGATGCAGCTAATTCTAGTCAGATTCGGATTTTGCTGGCCGAGGACAATGTGGTGAATCAAAAAGTCGCTACTCATTTGCTCGACAGGATAGGATATCGGGCTGATATTGCGGCTAATGGCTTGGAGGTTTTGGAGGCGCTGAAGCGGCAATCTTACGATGTTGTGCTGATGGACGTGCAAATGCCGGAGATGGACGGGTTGGAAGCGACGCGCCGCATTTGTCGGGAATGGCCAGCTAATAAGAAACCGAAAATTATTGCGATGACGGCTAATGCGATGCAGGGCGATCGCGAAAAGTGTCTGGAAGCAGGTATGGACGATTATATTACTAAGCCGGTGCGCCGGGAAGAGTTGGCGATCGCTCTGAGCAAGTGCCAACCTCTGCATCGGGATGAATCGGATGCCGTTACGGAGCCAAAAAATCAACACATTTCCGATCGAGTTGACAGTCAGGCTGCTGCATATTCCAGCCTTCAACCGAGAGCAAATTCGCCGATCGATTTTCATGTTTTGCAAAATCTCCGCCAGCTAGACGATGAGGAAGATCCTGATTTTTTGGGGGAGTTAATTAAGATATATTTGTCAGACGCACCGCAGCATTTAGAAACAATTAAAGAGGCGATTTTTCTGGGGGATGCTGATAGTTTGAAGCTGGCTTCTCACACGTTGAAGTCGAGCAGCGCTAATTTAGGAGCCGTGTCTTTTTCGGAAGTTTGCAAGGAGTTGGAGTTGATGGGCCGCGTGGCGGTTGAGTCTGGAGGGGAACAGGTGTTTGATGCGCGTACTGCACGCGATCGCCTGTTGGAAGCCCAAGCGGAGTGGGAAAAGGTGCGATCGGCTTTTGAGATAGAATTGGCAACGGGGAAATTGCGATCGCAAATGGGGAATTAGTCATTGGTCATTGGTCATTAGTCATTGGTCATTAGTCATTAATCATTGGTCATTAATCATTGGTCATTTTTCATTGGTCCTTAACCAAAATGTTTGATTAACCGCGCTCAATTACCAATTACCAATTACCAATTAAGTAGGTCATTGCGAAAAAACAATAGTATTTTGTAGGGGCGGGTTTAGCTAAGAATCTATGATACCAGCCAGTTTTTGAAGGCAAAACCCGCCCTCCCCATCTACTGTTTATTTGTACCCACCTACTTACCAATTCTCCATTACCAATTACCAATTACCAATTCTCCATTACCAATTACCAATTACCAATTTAACTTTCACCTAAATACGCTTTGCGAACAGTTTCATTTGACTGTAAATCGCTAGCACTACCAGCGACTACAACCTCACCAGTTTGGATGACATAACCGCGGTGGGCTACACTTAAAGCCATGCGGGCGTTTTGTTCCACCAATAAAATAGTCATTCCTTCAGCATTAATATCGCGGATGATCGCAAAAATTTGACTGACTAACATCGGCGCTAAGCCCATACTCGGCTCGTCCAATAATAGCAAACGGGGGCGCGACATCAAAGCGCGGGCGATCGCCAGCATTTGCTGTTCACCGCCGCTAAGAGTGCCCCCTTTTTGACTAATTCTTTCTCGCAAACGGGGAAATAAATTTAATGCTTTTTCCATATCCGACTTGATACCGAGAGTATCGTTGCGGAGATAAGCACCCATTTCCAGGTTTTCTTGCACCGTCATGCGCCCAAAAATCAACCGCCCTTCGGGACTTTGAGAAATGCCCAAACGGACGATCGCCTCTGTAGACAGCGACTCCAAAGGCTTTCCCTCAAACAGTACAGTCCCCTGGCTCGGCCGCAGCAGCCCTTGAATCGTGCGGAGAGTTGTCGTTTTCCCCGCCCCGTTGCTACCGATTAATGTCACAACTTCTCCCTGCGAGACTGTGAGCGATACTCCTTTGAGAGCGTGGATATTTCCGTAGTAGGTGTGAATGTCTTTGATTTCCAACATAATTACTCTTTCTAGTTTGTTCTTTGTTATATTATCCCGACTAATTCTAAATTTTTATTGCATTTATTTAAAATTAACTTTTTTTAGAGTATGCAGTAGTTTTACTTAAATCAACATCCAGCGGTAGCTCGAATACCATGTATTTTGAGAAGTTGTGGTGGCCAACTTTACAGAACTTTTAATCAAAAAAATGATTTCTTGACCGTAACTTTACAAAAATGTCTAAGTAAATAGATAGTATGAATACGTAAGGGAAACCAACCACTACAAATCACAAAAATAACAACACTTAAAATTCTGCAAATTTAAGGATATTCACCATGAAATTAAATCACAGCACTGGAGCGATCCTCTTCGAGGGCTTCGCTAACGCATTTTTATTAGCAACTCCTTTAGTAAGCGGCTTGACTGTAGGTATAGCGCCCAGCAGTGCTGCCACAATAGCAGGTTCTACCGCACAAGTAACCATTAACAACTTCAGTCACAGACCCACAGACACAGGTACATCTACCGACACTAACACTGCTACGATAGCTAACGAGGGTGTTGTGATTAGCCAAGCGAACGCTGATGCAGCTTTTATATCTAACTGTCACGAATTGCTGGCAAAAAATCTCTCCAAGAGTGAAGTCGCAGGCAGCGGCAGCAACTATGCAGGTTTAGCCCAAAGTCAAGCAACAGTGATCGGCGACTTCGAGATTGAGGCAAAAGAAACTTTTTCCTTCGCTGTTAAGACAGATTTAAATCTTTTCACATCAATTGACAACCGCCAATCCGAACGCGCCAGCGCCAGGGGAAGTATATTTTTCGGATTGATTAACACTGTTACCAACATTTTGTTAGATTCTGTCCAAATAACCAGCAATTTAGATTCTTCTGAGGGCTTAACTCGCAACGTGTACCGCAGCAGCAACAACTTCGATTTCAGTGCAATTAAATTAACTTTAACGCCACCTTACGGACAAGGAAACACTATAAAAAGCCTCTTCTTTACTTCTTGGAGGTATTCACGGACATTCGACAGCGCCACTAGCTTAAGATTAGTAGAAATTAACAACAATCTCGCAGAAGTACAAGCAGAAGCACAAGCAGAAGCAGTTCCAGAACCCAGCACAATATTAGGTACTGCACTGTTTTTAGGATTGTTGGTCAGGGCGCGAAAACTGAATAATAAATTGTCTGAAGCCAAATCAAAAATTTAGGGAAAAACGCCCGAACATCAATCCGTATAGTGCGCACTGCGCACCTCACTTCTCCGTAGGGTGCGCAGAAAACCCATTAAGTTTAAACTAAATAGTTTGCGATCGCACGGGTAGCTAGAAACCGGGTTTTTTAACCAAAATATTTGTTTCAAACCTTGAATAAGAGTCAAAAAACCCGGTTTCTTTGCCAGAAATGCGTAATTCCTTCTCAAGAATGCAAATGCTGAGAAGCTTCAAACCCCGACAGTCATCAGTCATCCCCAATCTAAAATCTAAAATCTAAAATCTAAACTTGTCTTACCCATTGGCATCTTCTTCTTTTCCCAAATATGCCTCAATCACGCGAGGATTTGCGCGAACTTCTGCCGGAGTTCCCTCAGCAATTTTAGTACCGTACTCCATAACACTGACGCGATCGCTAATTCCCATCACCACCTTCATATCGTGTTCGATCAGCAAAATACTCAACTCCAACTCATCGCGAATCCGGTAAATAAAGCGAGTTAAATCAGCCGTTTCATTCGGGTTCATCCCCGCCGTCGGTTCGTCCAAAAGCAGCACTTTCGGATCGGAAGCCAAAGCCCTGGCAATTTCCAATCTGCGCTGGTCGCCGTAGGAAAGGTTTTTTGCCAACTCCGGCGCTTTCTTCACGCCTAAACCGACAAAATCCAGCATAGTCAGCGCTTTTATTTTAGCTTCCCGTTCTTCCAGCATCGCAGTCGGTGGGCGGAGGATTGCACCCAACAAACCTGTTTTTAATCGGCAGTGTCTACCTACTAAAATATTGTCCAGCACAGTCATATTGTTAAACAAGCGAATATTTTGAAAAGTTCTAGCAATCCCGAAACTTGTCAGGCGATCGGGAGGCAAACCGGTGATATTCTTATTTTCTAGGAGCAACTGACCGGCACTAGGTTTGTAGATACCAGTGAGCATATTAAAAAACGTGGTTTTGCCCGCACCGTTGGGGCCGATCAAACTCGCGATCGAGCCTTTTTCCAAAGTTAGACTAACTTGGTTGACCGCAGTCAAACCGCCGAATCTCATTGTAAGTTGTTGTGCTTCTAATAGTGACATTTTGGTTGTGTTTCCTAATATTGGTTTTGATCTTCTCGGGTAGGGTGCGTGACTGCAAATAGATTTAGGCGGAGTCTAGCAGGCCTCTGGCGTCACGCACCTTTCTGAATATATGGGGATTTGAGCCTCGGATTTGTTATTATGGGTAATTTTTGTTACTTAGATTTGGTAAGGTGCGTCAGCAGAAGATTGTTTGAGTTGAGTCAAATATCTCGACTGACGCACCCTACTGAATTTTCTAACGTCAGCAGAAGATTGTTTGAGTTGAGTCAAATCTCTGGACTAAGTGACGCTACTGAATTTTGTAACGTACAAACAAAATAGAACTTAAACAGATTAGATTCTAGGGAACGGAGAGGGCGATATTGTGCGTGTAAATCTGCGGTAGAGAAGTTTTCAATAACTTTCAGATTGAGTTCGTCAGCTAAACTTGCAATTTTGTCAAACCCAGTAATCCACGGTGCATACATACTTTCGTATTTATCTATGTAATCATTGATATCTTGGTAGCCCGTGGTTCTCGAAATTACCTGATCCGACATATAATCAAAGGACAATCGGAAAGTATTAATATTGTCGCGAATTTGTTCTAAGACAAATATTATATCTTGTTTAGCAATCAAAGTAGTGTTGCCTTCCCACAAAAAATATGTCGGTCTATCGAAATTAAATTCGCTCTGTTTCAGCAATGAGATTAAACCATCTTTTACGTAGTCGCCGGGAAGGTAGCGAATATTTGCAGTAACTTTGTTGGCTGTGAGAGTTTGTTCTTTTAATTGGAGAGTTGCGGGATCGTCTATTTCAAAATAAGTGACTTTTTCTCCATTGATTCTAGCGGCGCGAGTATCTAAGCCTGAACCTAAGATAACTATTTGTTTGCAACCTCCTAAAACTTGATTTGATAAAACATCATCAAAGTATTTAGTCCGCAGCTTGACCATTTCTTTTGCTGCGGGAGAGTTTTGAGCTATTGCGGAGGCAATTGTTTGGGTTTCCTCGTTCAGCCAAATTTTGACTACATTATCGGTGTAAAGTGGATGAGTTGCTTCATTTTCTTCTGCTCTAAATTCCGCAACGATAAAAGCAGTACCAGTTAGATTGTTCATGGCTAATCTTTCATCCTTACTATTGACTTCTGGAATCGGCTAAAGATTCGTTGCTCGTTTCACCATCTGAATGCAGTTCAGCTTGGTGAATGCGATCGGGAATCAGCCCCTCGGGCCGCACGATCATCATCACAACTAGAGTTAAACCGAATAGAAATAAGCGCATTTGAATCGGGTCTAAACTGGTTGCTAGAAAGTCGGCTAACTGGGGAATTGCAATTCTGGGGAGAACAAAAGTATTCAGAAAACCCTTGAGGACTTGGGCGAGTTGGGGGAGATATAGCCGATCGGCAGACATGATAATGATAGCGCCCAAAATCACCCCAGTCATGTTACCCAAACCGCCTAAAATCACCATACACAGGATAATCACCGACACCGAGAAATCGAAGACGCTGGGAAAAATCGCGCTAATGTAAGCCGCATAAAACGCGCCTGCAAAGCCTGAAAACGTCGCTCCCATCGCAAAAGCCGAAAGTTTGGTTTTGACCAGGTTAATGCCCATCGCACTCGCCGCTAATTCATCTTCGCGCATGGCATTCCATGCCCGTCCCAAGCGGGAATCTCGCAACCGCGAAATCATGAAGTAAGCAAAGACAACTAGCAGTAAAATTAGGTAGTACCAGGGAAAGTAGTTGCCGGTGCTGAAAGTGCCGATGATGGGGAGAGATGGACGCCCGATCGGGTTGATGCCCGCTTCGCCGCCAGTCAGGTTAAAAGGTCGATCGCACCCAACGAGACACAACACCAATTCCGGCTTACCCAAAACCCCAGCGACAATCTTCGAGATTGGTTCGTCGATGCGAATCGCGGTTAAATTCCGAAACACCACCGGGATAATTTCGCCAAAACCGAGGGTAACGATCGCCAAATAATCGCCCTTGAGCCGCAGTGTCGGAATACCCAGGATTACGCCCGCAATCCCAGCTACACCGGCGGCGATCGGCAAAACCACCCAAAAATTCCAAGCAATATTTAACTGTCCCGAAGATAGCAAAGCCGTCGTGTAAGCGCCGATCGCAAAAAACGCCGCATATCCCAAATCCAACAAACCCGCAAAACCCACAGTAATATTCAAACCCAGCGCCAGCATAATAAAAATTTGAATCTGTACCACCGTAGCAATCCAGCCGGTCTTAGCCTGAAGGTCGATAAACGGAAACAGAATTAAGATAAAAGCTAATGTTACCAGAGTAGCCTGTCGCTGGCGTTCTCCCTGCAAACCCTGCAAAGCACCCATTAATGTAGCTGTCAAAATTGCGATCGTCAAACTGCAAATCCCGTACAGCAGCGTAGTCGGCAAAGCCACAGGAGATTGACCAGAAAAAGGTCTCACCAACACCCCTTCCAGTACGCTAGCAACTAACAGCCAAATCCCCAAACCCAAACCCGCGAAACTGCCGAGTGTTGCACCAATTTTTGGGGTGTCAACCTTCTGATCCTGACAGCTCATGAAGCCCGCAGCCGTGCCCATTAGCCACCCGATCACAGTCCCACTCCAACCGCCGAATAGCACAACAGTCAAAAAGGCGATCGCTCCTAAAATACCACTCGATTTAATTGCTTTGATTATCTTGTTTGACATAATTAGTAATTGCTAATTCCCAAAATTACACTTTCTCCTGAACATTCTCACCCAACAAACCCCCCGGCCGAAAAGCCAAAATCACCACCAAAACCCCAAACACCCAAGCATTAGTCCAGCGACTAGACAAATACTGATCGCTCAAAGACGACAAAACCCCAATCAAAACCCCTCCTAACATCGCCCCGACAATATTACCAATCCCCCCCAAAACCGCCGCCGTAAAAGCCCTCAGACCCGCCGTAAACCCCATCGTAAACACAATTGTATTGTTATACAAACCAACCAAAATCCCCGCCGAACCAGCCAAAGCTCCACCAATCAAAAAAGTCAGAGCAATAATCTGATCGACATTAATTCCCATAATTTTAGCAGCATCCCGGCTTTGAGCAGTTGCCCGCATCGCCTTTCCCAGACGAGTGTACTGCACAAACACATGAAGCAAAACCATCAATACCAGCGCCACCACCAACACAATTAAATCCTTAGTTGTAAACACAATACTCGTTTGAATTCCCAAAGCTTTGAGAATATCAACTCGCGGCAACAAATCGGGAAAGCTTTTCGGAGCAGCAGAATTAGAACCCATCACCGGAATAAAAGCTTTCAATCCTCCCCAAAATAGCCCCATATTTTGGAAAATGAAAGAAACTCCGATCGCCGAAATGAGAGGAGCCAAACGGGGAGCATTGCGCAAAGGCCGATAAGCGTACTTTTCCACAACAATATTCAGTCCAGCACAAAACACCGAACATACAATTAAAGCAACTAACATCACGGGTATAGCAACAGCTAAAGGTGCGCCGTCTTGAATGCCAAAAGCCCCGAACACTGTTAGGGAAGCAAAAGCACCCAACATATACAAATCGCCGTGAGCAAAATTGATTAATTCAATAATGCCGTAAACCATCGTATAACCTAAAGCAATAATTGCAATCAGCGCGCCGTTAACCAGCCCCACTAATAATTGTTGGATCAAAACTTCAGGACTGCGGACTATTTCCCCAATAATTTTTGGCAAGTCAAATCCGGCGATCGGCCCTAACAACAAAACTATATAAGCTACACCTAGATAGAGAAGAATACTCTGCCATTTTTTCATAATCTTGGAAATTAGGAATTAGGGATTGGGAATTAGGGAATTGGGAATTTGGAATTGGAAATTGGGAATTTGGAATTGGAAATTAGGAATTGGGAATTGGGCATTTTTCGTGTTCCGACAGCTATTATTTGCTAGCGATGATTGGTCAGTTGTTACGAATAACCGATGACTAATGACCGATGACCAATGACCAATGACCAATTCCCAATTATCCATTATTCTGTCTTCAGCGCGCTCACAAACTCCCACTTGCCAGCTTTAACAACATTTCCTGACATTGTAGTCAAGCTCGTGTCGCCGTTAGCGTCAAAACTCCAAGTGCCGAGTACCCCATTAAAATCCTTAGTTGCCAAGACAGCATCGCGGATCGCAGCGCGGTCATTTTTGCAGACTTTATTAATTGCGGCGATCGCCACTTTAGCAGATTCAAAAGCATAAGCTGCATAAGCTTCCGGTTCAGCATTATATTTGGCCTTGTAACTTTCGTACCACTTCGCGCCCGCACCAGTCAATTCTTTAGGAGGCAAGCCGCCAAAAGTAGCGTAAACACCTTCGGCATCTTTGCCTCCTGCGTCAATTAAAGCTTGCTCTTTAATACCGTCAGGCCCCATGAACTTAACTGCATCAGCCGCCATCCCGACATTTCTCATGTCTTTAATTATTTGTCCGGCGTTGCTCTGAGTAGTGCCGCCGAAGTAAATCATGTCTGGATTTAAAGCTTTGATCTTATTCATTAACGCCTTGTAGTCGCTAGCTTTGATATCAATTCCCTCCCTTCCCAGGACTTGAATTCCCAACTTTTTAGCAGTTGCTTCAAAAACGTCAGCGATACCTTTGCCGTAAAGTTCTTGATCGTCGAGAATGAAGACTTTTTGCACTCCCAAAGATTTCGCCCAGTTGCCAGCGACAGAGCCTTGAAGGTCGTCAGCAGGCACAACGCGGGTGAAATTGCGAGTGCCAGCAGGATAATAAACGTTGGGTTCTTTGGGTTCGCCTTTTCCTGGTTTAGTCAGTCCCGGATAAGTGTTCGCCGGACTGATCATCACGACGTTAGCTTGGTTGAGCACGGGAATGGAAAGTTTTGCTGCACCGGAGTTATAGTGACCGATGACGGCAACTACCGAACCGTCAGCGACGGCTTTGTTGGAGTTGGACGTTACCTGTGCGGGGTCCCATTTGCCGGCGGCGGCGGTGGCGTCATCGAAAACTTCGTATTCGATTTTGATTTTGCCGTCGCAAGCTTTGGAATCGGTTTCGGCGAGTGCTTGTTTGATGCCGTTGACCATTGTTTGAGCTTGACCCAAGGCGCTGCCTGTCATGGGGAGCATGGAGACTATTTTGACAGTATTTGGGTCTCCGGGGGTGCTGACTGCGACGGGAGTGGCTGCTGGAGTTGCTCCCGGAGTGCTGCCGGGAGTTGTTGTGGCGGTCGGTGTTTGAGGACTTTGACAGCTAGCGCACAGAGAGGCTATGCCGGCGGCTACAAGTATTTTCCGCAATCCTGCGGTGCCGAGATTCAGTGTGGTGTGGGTTTTTGAGGGTGTGGCACTTTTGCCTGATTTCTGGGAAAAGTTCATAGGTTGGTTGGTTTGTTGCTTGCGTTTTTGCATATTTTTCACTTTAGTGACTATATAGTCAAGAGTTAGCACATATTTCAAAAATTTTGGTTAGATACAGTCAACTGTCCATTGTCTGGGTCTACTTGGTATTCTGCGATCGCACTTTGGATTTCTTCGGCCGAGACGTTTGCTGGTTCTGATTTTGAGTCCCTGCAGGTGTAAAACAACTTGAGTCGGTGATTCAACTTGAGAAATCAAACGATAACCACCGCTCTTACCAACTTGGGCATCACTGTTTTTAGCCCGGACTTTGTAAACGATGTATTGAGTGCCTGTAATCTGGTTTCCAATGAAGTTACCTTGGATAATCTCATCGAGGACAGGCTGAATATCGGTTTGAATTTGGCGATACTTTCTCTTCGAGTCCTTTGAGGCGACGTTTGAATAGTGCCGTGAATTTGAGTTGGACTAGCATATCAGACATTGATGTCGTCCCAGAGTTCTGAGATGGGGAAAGTTTGTCCCGATGAGGCTTGGTGGAGGGAGGCTTTCAGATCCGCGAGGATTTGGTCGTTGGAGTCGTTGTCTGAGTCAAAATCTGAGTCGAAGTCTGGGGCGATCGCAGATTGTGTCCGACTAATCAAAAATTCCAGGAATGTCAGGGTTTGCTCTAAAAGCGGTTCAGGAGTCCGTTCGATCGCTTCGAGAAGGCGTTGTTTAATCGGCGACATAATATGACCTCTAAATCTATATCCTCTCATTTTATTGTTTCGTCGATCGCTCCTATGACTATGATGGTGAAAGTTAGCGATGCCATTGCTTCACTTTAGCTCGGATGTTATTTGCTCTCGTTGGAGGTTTGCTAGCGCATGATTGAGTTGCAGTCAGATTTAGAATACGTGTTGAACGATCGCCTAAAAGTCTCTTTAGATGCGATCGCACAATTTTGTCAGCGCTGGAACATTGTCGAGTTTGCGCTATTTGGCTCAGTGCTGCGGGATGACTTTCGCCCCGATAGCGATGTGGATGTATTAGTTACCTATGAGCCATCGCACCGCCTCACGCTTTCTCATTTATTGGGAATGCAGGAGGAGATAGAGGATTTATTTCACCGTTGTGTAGATTTGGTGGAAAAGAACCGATTAGAAAATCCTTATTTGCGATCGAATGCACCCGGTACGCGATCGCTCAATGGCAAGCAGGAACGAGAAAGGCGCAGTGCCGGAGACGTTGCCATTATTCCGGCAGGAGTTGCTCATCGGTGTAGTTGGGATGATCCGGCTCAATTTGTAGTAAAATTGTAATCATGAGTTAAAGAGGGATAATCTGTGCTTGTTCAGGAAGAGCTTCAAAAGAAAATTTGTGATTTTTTAGGAATCTTACGATATTCAGTAGAGTATCGAGGAGCGATCGGATTGCTCGATCAAAATTTTATTGCTCAATCTTTCATTGCCAAATTTATCAATATTATATATGGGTACGATCTTATCAATTTAGATCGTGATGGGCATAAATATCCTGCAATAGATTTAGGAGACTCTTATAGAAAAATTGCTTTCCAAGTCACGGCTACCAAGACGCCAAAAAAGATTGAGGAGACTATAGAAATTTTCATTCGTCACAAGCAGTATGAAAATTTTAGGCATCTAAAGTTTCTTATCCTTGGAAAGAAGCAAAAGAGGTATTCACAGGTTTTTCAAACTGACAATCTATTTGAGTTTAATCCGGAAACAGATATCCTCGATCTCAAAGATATAGTACGCAAACTTCCTTCCCTAAGTTTAGAGAAACTTCAACGTTTGAGCTATTTGATTGATTCTGAGTTTTCTGGAACAGTCATCTTTAAACCTACATATCAAATTCTTCAAGCTCCACATCATCAAGACTCTTTGCCTGTAGAAGAAGTTAAGCCAGATAATGTGGTTAGAACTGTTCGTTGGGTAAATGTGCCTTTATACTCCGATCCAGGCTGTCAACAGCGAAGACCAGATATGACTGGTGTGATCCTTGATAACAGACAGCACCCTGGAAACGTCTTTGCAGGATACTCCATCCATCCAACCTCGCCTAATCTCTTTAAAGAAGGAGCGCAAGTGATTATTTTATATAGTGGAAATAGTGTTTGTGATAAGTCATGGTATCGAAACCCAGAAACACATGAAATAACTTTTGCGTGGGATGGTTCACGTGAGCTTATAGGTCGTATGGTTGAAGTTGCTTGAATACCATCACTACACGGCAGGTAGTTGAAAATTATCCCAAACATCAAACTAATCTGATGAGGGTCGATTTGCGAGACTTATCTTGAAAGTGTTTTTATGCAAAGTGTCGTAGAGCGGCAGTTGGGGATTTTGGGGGAGGCAGCTCGGAGAGTTTCGATCGAGTTTCAGCAGTTCCATCCCGAAATCGATTGGCGAAATGCGATTAACTTACGAAATATTTTGGTTCACCGTTATGACCAAGTGAGTTCGGAAGTTATTTGGAATATTGTGACAAATATTTTGCCTAGTTTGCTGTTACAAGTAGAGGAATTATTGCCGACCTTACCTGATGATAGTTGAACGATCGCCCACAAACGCAAAATGGGCGATCGGCCGATCGCCACAATCCCCAAAGATCAACTAGACTGCGAAATCAAAGACGCATCTCTTTTTTCCTTGGAGCGATCTACACTAAAATCTTCATAATACGATCGCTCAGTATTCACATCCCACAAATCGTGCTTTTCCCCAAGCAGATTTCTCACTGCCAGCATCCCCGTCAGCATAGAATGGTCTTGATTGTTGTATCGGTGCATACCATTTCGCCCGATCGTCTGCAAATTCTCCATCCCCCTCAAAAAACCTTCCAGTACCTGCAAATGTCCGCGATATTCCGCATCGTATACAGGATAAGCCTTGGGCTGCCGCAGCACCACCCCATCTTCAACATCCGCAGCTTTTGCTAAACCCAACCCAACCAACTCGCGAGTTGCTAATTCCACAAGTTCAGCATCCGACATTTTCCAAAGTTCCTCGCCTTCGTTGCAAAAATATTCCATTCCCAAACAAGTTTTGCTCGCGTCAGGAACTAATGCAGCACTCCAATTCTTAAAATTCTGAATCCGTCCGACTTGCACTTCGGGAGAATGAATGTAAATCCAGTTGTCAGGAAATAAACTTGGGCGATCGACAATCAGCGATACAATCAAAAAATCTCGATATTTGAGCGATCGCGCCGCGTGCAACACCTCTTCCGGCGGCTGCGGTTTCAGCCTTGCTATTAGCGCAGATATCGGCATACTCGTAATGAAATTATCCGCCGAATATTGAACTAATTCTCCGTTCTGCTCAGCAGTAATACTTTTAATTTTATTACCTTCACGCTCAAAGCTAATCACCTTAGTATCGAGATAAACTTTGCCGTCTTTACTCTCCACAGCTTCCGCGAACTTTTCCCACATCATCCCCGGCCCCAAAGCCGGATAGTCAAACTCTTTGATTAACGTTTTGGTGTCGTTGCTACCAAACAAAGCATTAATAATCGCCGTCGTCAGCGACAATCCTTTAATCCGCTGCGCCGCCCAATCTGCTTGAATTTCCGAGCAGGGAATTCCCCAAACTTTTTCAGTATAAGTCTTAAAAAATGTTTTGTACAAACGTTCGCCAAAACGATTGATCACCCACTGTTCAAAAGTTGTTTCTTTCGGAAGCGGCCAGACTCTCACTTTCAGATAGCTCAAAATAATCAGCGCACTCTCAATTATGCCCAAATTAAACAGAGTATTGAAGGCACTGATCGGATAGTTAAAAAATTTACCTCGATAATAAATTCTGGACAACCGCGGCACTTTAATAAAATCATTTCCTAGTACCTCTTGCCACAACTGCTGTACGGCTTGAACTTTAGTATAAAAACGGTGGCCTCCAATGTCAAAACGATAGCCCTTGTAGGTTTCGGTACGAGCTATTCCCCCAACTTTATCACCTTTTTCGAGTACAACAGGGATGATCCCTTCTTTGACTAGCTCATAGGCTGCCGTCAAACCCGCAGGCCCCGCACCGACGATCGCAACCGGATAATGTTTCACTCAGCCTACCTCCAGCTTGTTTATCGAACTATATCCTTATTTATAACTTCTAAAATTAATAGATGCACCCGTAAATACCCTGAAAAACTATTGATCGCCTTGATGTTGAAGGACAATTTGCCTTGAATTATTCAGCGATACTGGCGGCAAGTTAATTTTACCAGTCAAGGGCTTTTTTTGGGATAAGTGACGACCCGTGCCGATCGCAAATGCCAGTCCGCTGTAAAAATAGAAAAGCCAGTGCCACGGAATTGTTTTCATGGCAAATACGATACCGTGTTTTTGCTGAAAAAATCTATAAAGTGGTGCATTAATTGCTACTAGCGGTATTGCCAGCAACCCAGCCAATAACAGACAGCTCAGCGACCAGCACGTCCCCAAAACTGCCAGCAGCACAGCATAAGTTAAAATCACGCTGATGCGGTTCGAGACTTGCAAGTTCAGGTCATTATTCAATTGGCGATCGCGCCAAATCAGTTCTGTCCAAGGCAGCGCTCGGTAAAAAAAATCAGCCTTCACCATCCCCACCGCTTCCCAGCGCTTTAAATGCTTGACTTGCAATGTTTTGCACAGCCCAATTTTATACCCAGCTTGTTTCAAACGGTAGCCGAGTTCAATATCCTCGATCGAAGCTTGGCGGTAATTCTCATTAAACCCGCCCATCTGCAAAAAAATTTCCCGGCGAATCACTCCGCAAGCGCCCCAAAAAGTCGAAGCTTCTTCGTTACCAGTTTGGTGCACGTAGTGGTGCAGCAAGTTCCTATACTGCGATAGAAAATCGGGATCTCCAGGAGCATCATCGTAAGAGCCGATGAAAGCAGCTAAATATGGATTATTCCCGAGCACCGATTTGGCATAACCGATAGCTTCAGGGCACACAGCCACATCAGCATCTACAAAAAACAAAATATCTCCCTTCGCAGCTTGCGCTCCCAAATTTCTCGCTCGGGCTGGGCCGCCACATTCGGGAATTCTGATTAATTTGGCGCCGAATTCCTTGGCCAGGCGCCAAGAACCGTCGCTTTCGCCATCTGCTACTACAATAATCTCGATCGGTCTCGGTACAGCTTGAGCCAGTTTTGACAAACAGGTACGGAAGTAAGAGCCCCCGTTGTGGACTGGGATAATCACGGATACAGTCGGGTCGGCGGTAGAAATCATCACCTAAATCGTTTAAATTGCATCAGAAAAAGTTGGCTTGAATTTTACTTATGCTACTTTGCCAATAGTAACATCAGCTTTACTTTTTAGTTTATAGCCCGATTTGTGTTTCTATTCAACTAGATTTTTGGGAGGCATTCTCGACTGCATTTTCCCCATTCGTACCTGTATTCTACGCCACATCTTCCTGAGACTCACCCGCTCCAGACAACAGCTTTACCAAATCTTTAAATATATGATTGTTTTTGTAAACCTTAGAAAAAGCCCCACCAGCCATTGTCTCTGACAGCGTTCCAGCCCACAAGACTTTGATTTTACAGCCTCAATAAAGTATAAAATAAAACATATTCTCTACGGAGACTCCTCTGCGGTCAGGACTTGCCCGCTACAGTTTCTTTTACAAACCTCATCAGTGAGTGGCTGCTGCACCTAGTCTGTATCCCCACTGCTGTGTATATGCACATTTTATGAGTTTTGGCAAGATATTTAAGATACACTGGTAAAAAATTTTTCCAGTGTACGATCGACCTTAGCTCTTTGTTAACATACCATTAGCTCGGTGCCTTTGAGCCAAAACTTTTACACAAACAAATTTATATCTGACATGAACACCACCAAACACAATTTAAATCAGCCCTTAATTTCAGTAATTATACCGGCTTACAACGCTGAAGAGTTTATTGCTAAAACATTAGAGTCAGTCTTATCTCAAACATATCAAAACATAGAAGTTCTAGTAGTAGACGATGGCTCCCTAGATACAACTGCCGCAATTGTCAAATCTTTTGCTCAAAAAGATAGGCGAATCAGCTTATTGCAGCAATCAAATGCCGGAGTCGCCGCCGCTCGCAACCTAGCAATTGAAAAATCAAAAGGCGAATATATTGCACCCATCGATGCCGACGATATTTGGTATCCGCAAAACCTAGAAAAACAAGTAAAATGCCTGAGTTCCTCAGCATATTCTGTCGGAGTTGTCTATTCCTGGTCAGTTGATATCAACGAACAAGACTTGCTCACAGGCGGATTTTACAACTCCACCATCGAAGGAGAAGTTTACACAGCATTAGTTTATAAATATTTTATAGGCAATGCCAGCTCATCTCTGATCCGCCGCATTTGTTTCGAGAAAGTCGGCGGTTACAACTGCCAATTAAAAGCAGAAAACGCTCAAGGCTGCGAAGACTGGGAACTTCACCTCCGCATCGCCCAACACTATCAATTTAAAGTAGTGCCAGAATATTTAGTTGGCTACCGACAGATTGCCAGCAGTATGTCTTGCAACTATGCAGCAATGGCAAAATCTCAGTCTTTGATTATGGCAGATGTCCGGCAGCAACATCCCGAAATTCCCAGCAATATTTATCGGTGGTCTAGCAGCAATTTCTACATTTATCTAGCTGTTAAAAGCAACCGCAGCGGCAATCACCGGAGTACATTATCCTGGCTGGCTCAAGCTTTCAAAGAAGATTTATTTATGGCACTATTGCGTCACAATCTGTACTTGCTGTCAATAGAAAGCCTTTTCAAAATTATAGTTTCACCGCCAACCAAATCAGGCTTAGAATTAAAACAAACATCAGAATCGAATCAAGGGACGACACTTGCAACGATTGAGGCGCGTACGAAAGTTCACAAAATGCTGCCGTCGCAGGTATATGAAAGAATGCGGTTTAATAATTTAGCAAATCTAAAATTTAAATCTACCCAACATTGAAAAACCCGGTTTCTTGAAAAAACCGGGTTTTTGAGGAAGCTAGAGGGAGTTGAATTCTGCCTGGTTACGCGAGCGAGAATCAGAAAATAGGGTTAAATAAAAAATATAAATTTTCCCTTCTTCCTTCTTCCGCCTTCACGCTTGACTTCTTCTTAATCTCTCTAAGCGTGAGAAGCCGTAGGAGTTTTAGCTTGTGGCTGCTTACCATCTGGCGAAATAGATTCACCTTCAATAAACGATCGCAACATCCAAGCCATTTGCTCGTGCTGTTCCATCAAACCAGTCAAAAAGTCTGCGGTTCCATCATCCTTAAACTCTTCACCGCACTGTTCTACGTGTAGGCGGAGATTGCGAATAACCAACTCGTGATCGTCAACTAAACGCGACACCATTTCCGTAGCCAAAGGCAAATCGCCGATATGTTCTTTAATCGAACCATACTTCAGAAAACCCTCAGCAGTACCAATTGGATAGCCACCTAAAGTTCTCACCCGTTCTGCCATAGCATCGATATTTAGTGTTAACGCCTGATAGTGTTCTTCCCACAACTGGTGGAGCGAGCGAAACTGCGGGCCAACTACATCCCAGTGATACTTTTTGGTTTTGATTAACAGCAGATAAGCATCTGACAGGTCGTGATTCAACAGTTCGATAACGCCTGCACGTTGCTCGTCAGATAGACCTATGTTTAACTTACGCATTGAAACTGTTCCCTTAAATCTCTGTTTATACTTATTAGAACAAATTTCCCTAGCCACTTACATCAACCCAGAGGACGATCGCACTTTACGAAAATTGCTGCGTCTCAGGTTAAAGTAATCACAATATAGATACCCTTAGATAGATGCAATGAAACTTTTTGTTCCGGGCCGCCTGTGTTTGTTTGGCGAACACAGCGATTGGGCCGCCGGTTATAGCCCGCTCAATCCCGCTATAGAAAAAGGCTGCACTCTGATAGCCAGTACAAATCAAGGAATTTATGCCGAAGTTAAGCCGCATCCCACACACTTGATTTTGCGGGCTGCTTTAAATGACGGCACAAAAATAGAAGCTGCACTCCCGATGGAAAAAACTGCTCTGCTTGCTGAGGCCCAAACAGGAACTTTTTTCAGTTATGCAGCCGGTGTTGCTTATCAATTTCTCTCGCACGGTGGCGTGGGAGGACTAGAAATTGACAATTATTTAACAGATTTGCCAATTCAGAAAGGCTTGTCTTCAAGTGCCGCAATTTGCGTGTTAGTAGCCCGGGCTTTCAATCGCTTATACGATTTAAAAATGAACGTCCGCGCCGAAATGGAAATGGCTTATCTAGGCGAGACTGCAACACCTTCGCGCTGCGGCCGCATGGATCAGGGTTGTGCCTATGGAAATCGCCCGATTCTGATGATTTTTGACGGCGATAAAATGGATGTTGTTGAGCTGAAAGTTACCAAAGATTTGTTTTTTGTAATCGTAGATTTGGGTGCCAGCAAAAATACTCAAGAAATCCTGGCAAGCCTCAATCAGGCTTACCCCTTGGCTGCGAATGAAGTTCAAGAAAACGTGCAAAAATATCTCGGTGCAATTAGTTATAAAATTACCCAAGATGCCGCCGCAGCTTTACAGCAGGGAGATGCGGTTAAAATCGGGGAGTTGATGAAAGTTGCCCAGAGGGAATTTGATAAGCATTTAATTCCCGCTTGTCCCTGGCAATTAACTGCTCCCGTCTTGCACGAACTTTTGAACTATCAACCGATTCAGCCTTATATTTTGGGCGGTAAGGGAGTAGGTTCTCAAGGAGACGGCACGGCGCAGTTTATCGTTAAAGATGCAGAAAGTCAACAGCAGGTTATCGGTATTGTTGCACGGGATTTTCCTCAGATGGAATGTTTGAAACTGACTGTTCGTTCTCAGACCCATTTGCAGCATGAAACAGAATTTAATGCAGCAACCCCAGAAATTTACAGGCGGGACGCCTGTTCCACACAGATAGAAGAAAGAAAAGATGCAGAAAAAGCTTCCCGGCTGCAAGTCCGCAAAGCCGTGATTCCGGCAGCAGGTTTCGGGACTCGGATGTTTCCGGCTACTAAGGCAGTGAAGAAGGAATTTTTGCCAATTATCGATCGCGACGGCCGCGCTAAACCGATAATTTTAGCAATTGTGGAAGAAGCTTTGAGCGCGGGAATCGAAGAAGTTGCTATAGTTGTGCAAAAGGCTTCACGCACTTTTTTTGAAGATTTCTTTAAAAGTCCCCCGTCGCCCGAACTTTTCCAAAAATTATCTCAGCCAAATCAGGAATATAGCAAATATTTACAAGAGTTGGGGCAGCACGTTACAATTCTTACTCAAGATGTTCAGGAAGGATTCGGTCACGCGGTATTCTGTACTAAAGAATGGGTGAACAACGAACCATTTCTCCTGCTTTTGGGCGACCACATTTATTCGTCGCAAACTGAAAGCTCTTGCGCCCGCCAGCTATTGGAGATTTACTCGCAAGTGCAGCAAAGTGTGATTGGTTTGAGGGTAACACCATCTGATGTAATTCATCACTACGGCTGCGCGGCGGGAGTTTGGCAGGAACAAGATGCTATTTTGTCTGTGACGCAAGTTTACGAAAAGCCGACTATCGAGTATGCGCGGCAGCATTTAAGGGTAGAAGGTATGGCCGAGGATTTATTTTTATCGATGTTTGGGCTGTATGTCCTTGAGCCTAAAATCTTTGATTATTTGGCAGAACATATTAATAGCAATTTTCGAGAAAGAGGGGAATTTCAGTTAACGTCGTGTTTGGATAAATTGCGGGAGTTCGAGGGAATGGCTGGTTATGTTGTGCGAGGGCGGTGTTTTGACACGGGATTGCCGGAGGTTTACCGGCAGACACTGATTGATTTTCCCATATCTCGCGGGGCGATCGGCTAATCGGCCTTAAAATAAGACTCGAATTGCATTCCTTCGCTCGCCATAACAGGAAATCATCTGCGTTAATCTGCGTTAATCTGCCTGAAATCTGCGGTTGACATCTTCATCAAAGATTTATGCAATTCAAGTAGGGTATGCACCGCGCACCTCCTCCCAGATGGCGGCTCAAAGGATTTGTTGGCCTTTGTCCTATATATGCGTTGTTTAGATTTATAGTTGGTCGATCGACCTTGACGCTACCCATATCTGTCGCTGCACCGCCGCCTCATCAGCTACATCCCTAATTTTTCCGTTGTTAACCGCCCCAAACTCACGCCAATTGTAACGAAATATTACAAGATAACGCTAAAGCAGCATAGAGTCTTGACAGCAAGAAAGTAAGCCGCTATTCTGATATACATACCCGGGTAAGTCAATTCACTGTCATATGCAAGAAAAGCAAAAAGTTACACTGTATCTTCCACCTGAACTGCATCGCCAGCTCAAAATCAAAGCCGCAGTAGAAACAGAACCGATGTCATCAATTGCAGAAAGGGCAATTGTCTTTTACCTAGGAAACCCCGAACTGGTTGACGAAGTAGAAGCCTCCTACGGACAAACCCACCGGGTGTACACTTGTCCAGAATGCACGGGTTCAGTAGTAATGCGAGATGGAGAACTGGCATCACTAACAAGTCAGCCAAGCGTATTGGCTGAGCAGGATCTTCCAGTAAAGCAAGTGTCAGGCGTCAGCGCCAGCACAGCCCAACCGGGAGAGGAAGAATTGGTTCCCTGCTAAGAATGCCTTGCTTCCCCAAAAACCTAGAACTGAAAATTTCAGTAACAGGGCTAAAGGTAGCATTGAGATTCAGCAAAGATAGCACCGTCTCTAGTGGGTCGAGGAATATGCAAGAAGAGATCAGTATTCTAATCCAAGCTCAATATCCTCTGATCTACCTCGTGACATCCGAGGAAGAGCGGTGTGAGCAAGCAATTTCGACAATAGCTCAAGCCAAACCACAGCGACGAGTATTTATCTGGACTGTAACTCACGGCATTGTAGAGTACGGTCAACCCCGCACCACCACCCAACACAACACCGTCTCCCCAGAGGCAGCAATTGAATGGGTAATCAGGCAGCGAGAACCAAATAGCAACGCTAGCATCTACATTTTCAAAGATTTACATCCTTTTATCGATTCTCCTCCGGTAACGCGGTGGTTGCGCGATGCGATCGCCAACTTCAAAGGAACACAAAAGACAATTATACTGATGTCTCCTTTGCAGCAAATACCGATCGAGCTAGAAAAGGAAGTAGTGGTATTAGACTTCGCGCTCCCAGACATGAAGGAACTAAACCAAGTATTGTCTAGCCAGTTGGAGCAAACAAAATCGAAACGCATTACCACAGAAGCGCGAGAAAAACTTTTAAAAGCAGCCTTGGGATTAACCAAGGATGAAGCTGAAAAAGTTTATCGCAAAGCCCAAGTTTGCAAGGGATGCTTGACGGAAGAGGAAGTAGACATTGTTCTGTCGGAGAAAAAGCAGCTAATTCGGCGCAACGGCATTCTAGAGTTCATTGAAGAAGACGAAACCCTGGATGCAGTCGGCGGGTTAGAAGAGCTGAAACGGTGGCTCAGACAGCGTTCCAACGCATTTACCGAAAGGGCGAGAGAATACGGTCTCCCCCAACCAAAAGGGATGTTAATTCTCGGTGTACCGGGATGCGGAAAATCGCTGATTGCCAAGACTACCTCCCGCCTCTGGGGACTGCCCCTGCTGCGGCTAGATATGGGTAGAGTCTACGATGGATCGATGGTAGGTCGATCGGAAGCCAACCTCCGCAACGCCCTCAAAACCGCAGAATCCATCTCTCCAGCCATCCTCTTCATCGACGAACTAGACAAAGCCTTTGCAGGAGGCACTGGTTCGGCAGACTCAGACGGAGGCACCTCCAGCCGGATTTTCGGTTCTTTCCTGACTTGGATGCAAGAAAAGACTTCCCCAGTCTTCGTAATGGCAACAGCCAACCGAATCGAGCGGTTGCCGGGGGAATTCTTGAGGAAAGGCCGGTTCGACGAGCTCTTCTTTGTAGACTTACCTAGCAAAGAAGAACGCCAAGATATATTTAAGATTCACCTGTCAAAGCGGCGCCGGGAAATTACTCGCTTCGATTTAGAGCAACTTTCCAATGTTTCCGACGGCTTTTCAGGTGCAGAGATTGAGCAAGCGCTAGTAGCAGCCATGTACGAAGCCTTCGCTCAAGATCGAGAGTTTACGCAGCTTGACATCATCGCGGCCATTAAATCCACAATGCCACTGTCTAAAACCATGACCGAACAGGTCAGCGCCCTCCGAGATTGGGCGAGACAGCGCGCACGGCCCGCTGCGTCTTCCGTCGCTGAATACCAGCGAATGGAATTCTAAAAGCTTTCTCCTGGTCCAAACAGGAGCAAAGGCTAGCAACAGCTAGCAGTTCGATTGAAGAGCCGCCCAGCGGCACAGTTAAATCCAGACCGTTGTTGTTTCTCTCTCAGTTTTATTAGGAGGAAATCCAATGTCTCACTTTAGCACTCTGCGTACCAAAATCACTGATGCCGAAATCCTGAAAGCTTCCCTGCGCGACTTGGGCATTTCAGTCAAGTCCGAAGCTGATGTTCGCGGCTATAACGGCCAGCGCGTTCGCTCCGACATCGTGGCGATTCTGGAAGGCGAATATGACCTGGGTTGGTCTCGCAATAGCGACGGCTCCTTTGACTTGATTGCCGACCTGTGGGGCGTCGCCAAAAAGCACAATCAAACTGAGTTAATTAACTCCATCAACCAGAAGTACGCAGTTAACAAGACCTTGGCAGCAGTCAAGCAGCGCGGTTTGCAAAACGCCAACGTTAAGTTGGTAGTGCAAAATTAATCGCTCTGCGCGTTTCCAAGCTCGCGGGTTAACCAAAAACAGGTTAACCCGTTTTTAGCTAACTAAGATGTAGAGTGGGGTTTTTGACCCGCCACATTTTTTTAGCAACCCCAAGCAGCAGCTCTCAGGTTGAGATCTGCTGCTTTAATGCTGGGCTAGCTAATGCTTCTGGGAAGTGTCGATCGTTTGTTGATAGATTTCAATCATGCGATCGACTTTGCGTTCCCAATCAAAATTCTCCCGAACCCGCTCCCATCCAGCCATACCCATACTCTGCCGCAATTCTGGCGACTGAGCGAGCTTCAGCATCGCCTCAGTCAATCCCTTGATAAAGCCTTCTTTAGAAACTGGTTCTACTAAAATACCGCAAGTGGAATCGATATAATCCATCGGGCCGCCCCAATTCGTCGCAATGACGGGCAAGCCCACTGCCATTGCCTCCATTACCACCGAGCCCCCAGGCTCCCGCAAACTTGGCAGCACCAGTGCATCGGCTTGTTGCAGTTTGAGAGCGCACTGCTCCTGAGACAGCCAGCCGCTAAATACAATCCTGCTGTCGAGACTTAAACGAGCTGTTTGAGCTTCGAGTTCCCCTCGCATCTCCCCATCGCCGATGATTTCCAAAACTGCATCTGTTTGAGCGGTGACGGCGGCGAAAGCTTCTAACAGTAAGTCTACCCCCTTCCAGTCTGCCAACCGCCCCAAGAAAACAAAATGAACTTGTTGATTTGCCTGCTTTGATGCGGTAGATTCCGATCGCCATACCGAGAAATCCACACCGTTTTCCACAAGTTCAATAATTTTACCCTGCACCCCAGTCGGAAGTGCTTGCTTCGTGCGATCGTTTGCCACCAACAGCGTCTCGGCTTTGATTTTACCCGGCAAAAGACGATTGAAGAAATCGACGAACTGGTGACCGATCGCGATTAAAATATCAATGGTCGGATTTTGGCGCGATCGTCCGAATCCCGGAGGAAATTTCACAGCCGTGTTCAGCGGCCCCATCGCTACAGGCGCCCCCAATCCGAACATCAGCGAAGGAAATTTTGCCGAGACTGGTGTCGGCTCGTGTACGACATCAATCTGGTGTTCGCTCACCAGCCGCCGCACAATGCGCCGCTGTAGCACTTGGGTGTAGAGGTGATTGAGCAGGCCTAAAGTAGGTGCACCTAACCTGGGAGGCAAAAATCCCCCCCAAAAGCTGAGCAGCCTGTGTACCCAAGTGTCCGGTACAAAGTGCATTCGATCGCCCTCGGATGGAAACAGCGCTGCAAGTTCGGGCTGAGTGCGCGCGTGCACTACTAACCACGTCTC
Source organism: Microcoleus sp. A006_D1 (assembly GCF_036702805.1). Lineage (NCBI taxonomy): Bacteria > Bacillati > Cyanobacteriota > Cyanophyceae > Oscillatoriales > Microcoleaceae > Microcoleus > Microcoleus sp. A006_D1. The sequence continues at coordinate 395,418 of NZ_JAUBVZ010000001.1, read as the reverse complement.
TATTTGGCGCGATCGAAGTATCCGGAAGTAGTTCAGCGGCAGCAATGCCTCGCCGCCGAATTTAGTTGAGGCATTTTGAGCAACAATTAAAACTCGCATAACTTGTCCTCCTCCTAACAGGATTAACAGACTATTTAGAATGAGAAGCTGCTTTTTCGACAATCATTTTTGCATAAATTTCTATCATCTTTTCAGCCTTGCTATCCCATTCAAATTCTTTTGCCTTTTCCCTCGACTTCGCCGACATCCTTTCCCGCAACTTATCGTCTTCGACCAAAATTGTTATTTTGTTCGTTAATTCTTGAGTGAGATACTCTCTAGATTTTGGCTCGATCTTAAAGCCTGTTTCTTCTGTTACATATTCCCCGATACCGCCGTTATTTGGGACAATGCAGGGCAGACCGCAAGCCATCGCTTCCATAACCACTGCGCCGCCAAACTCCCTGATCGAAGGAAAGCAAAAAATATCCGCCTGTCGGTAATATTCAACTGTTTGTTCTTGACCTACCCAACCCGCAAACGTAACTTTTTGTCCTAACTTAAGTTCTCGTACTTGGTTTTCTAAAGAGTTTCTTTCTTGCCCGTCACCTACTATGGTTAAGTGGACTTTCTCTTTAACGCTGGGATCTAATCTACTCACTGCTTCTATGAGAATGTCCGCACATTTGTAGGGAACTAACCGAGCCACAAACAGTAATTCGATCTGGCTCCCATTTTTTACTTTTTTGGTTTCTGTTAAAAAACTACTGGCAATACCGTTTTCATAAAACAGTTCAATTCGACTGTCGGGAAGGCCAAACATATCTTTGACTAGATTCAAAGTATATGTCGAACCTGCTAAGATTTTATCAGCTTTTTTATAAGTTTCCACGTAACCCGGTATTAATGCACGGCCCACCGCTCGGAAAAAGTTTAGGTAAGCATATTCCTGTTTGGCTATTTCTTCAAACCCTGCGGGAAAAGGAACGCCGCCATTCACTGGCCCGATGATTACTGGAGTGCGGGCGCAAGCTTTAACTACTTTGAAAGGGAACCGCGGCTGCATGGGAGTTATCGCATGAACTAAATCATAATCTCCTCTCTTAATTCGCTCTTTGAAAGTTTCATAAACTCTCTGATTGAATTCTGCATAAACTGGATAACCTAAAACATTAGCTAAAGGCCAGTTATTTTTGCCTCTCATTGTCAGGCGCTCTACCACTAGGGGGAAGTATTTTTTGCTCAGTTCACTTTCGGCTATATAAGTAATATTTGTGTGTTCTTTTAACTTTGACAGGGGGTCTTTATTTCTTTCGTGGGTAACCAGAGTTACATCTGCCAATTTGCTAATTCCTTGGTAAAATTTGTAACCTACCAAAGGTACCGATGCCGCCTCGGGGTTGCACTGCTCTACAATTAATAAAACTTTTAATTTTTGGTTGTTCATGGGTGGGATGCCTTTGTTTATCGCTCTATCTATATTTGTCAGTCCTGGACGCATTTCTGGCAAAGAAACCGGGTTTTTAAATCGAGATTGAAGGTTTTAAGCAAATATTTTGGTTAAAAAACCAGGTTTCTCGCTACCCGTGCGATCGCGAACTATTTGTAAGTTGAGTTTTCAATCAATTACTTGATCGGCTGCGGTTTTTTTTTAGTCGCGTGTTGGTGTAAAGGTTGGGGGAAAAACCGCCTCTCTACCAAAACGCGACTCGGGAGTACAGGGGAGAAGTTGCAGAAAAAACAAGTTAAGTGGATGGTGGCTGACCTACTTAGTAGACTTAGCACTGATTCTAACTTGATCAATTGATGGATTTGAGGTCTTGTATTCAATCAAGCTGCTGCGCTGTCCCAGCAATCGGCGCTGGTGAAACTGAATCTGACCTTGCAACTGAGGAAATCTGCCGATCGCGCAAGATATAGCATAAAGTGCAGCATCCTGGGCTGGCAAACTCCGATCCTGCTGCATCCGGCTGTAAATTCGGTAAATAAGTACCGGGTAGCCGGCGAGCAACCACAGGCTCCACCCGTGAGTGAACCAGGCTGTACCCAATGCTAGCACTGGCAAAACGAATCCCCAAAACCAGATGCTGAGGGTGTCTTTCACCCAGTGGCGTTCGGGGGTGTTCCCGTGCAGCCAGGAACCTTCGGCGTAGGCGTGACCTGCTCTTTGAGAGCGCTTCCACCACTGGTCAAAACCTGTCATTTGGGCGTCGTGCAGGGTCATTTCTGCATCTAAGCGCTCGATTTTCCAGCCGTTTTGGCGCAGCCTCACGCACAGTTCCGGTTCTTCGCCGGCTATCAGGGCGGGGTTGAAACCGCCGACTTGCTCGAATGCTTTGACTCGCATCATAGAGTCGCCGCCGCAGGCTTTGGCGTCGCCAACTGGCGTGTCCCACTCTATGTCGCAGAGTCGGTTGTATGCTGTGGCTTCGGGGAATTTCTCGCGCCGCCGCCCGCAGCAGGCTGCTAATTCTGGTCGGGCTGCGAGTTCTTGCTGGGCTTTCTGGAGCCATCCGTCAACTATGGAGCAGTCGCCGTCTACAAATTGGACAAATTCGGTGTCGGGAGCTAATTGCCCCAGGCGGGCAAATCCTTCATTTCTGGCGCGTGCTGCGGTAAATGGGATAGATAGGTCTAGTTCTACTGTATCGGCTCCGAGCGATCGGGCTAATTCCAAGCTGCCGTCTGTGGAGCCGGAATCGACATAAACCACCACAGCTTCTTGGACGAGCGCTGACTGCAAGCACGCTCGGAGCCGATCGCCTTCATTCCGCCCGATCGCAACCAATCCAACTTGTTTCAAAGTTTACCTCTTAAATTAGACTTGGGAGCTGTTATTTTAATATTTTAGTAACAGTTTAGCTAACTTCACAATATCTTTATATAATCCATCCGAGCGAGTTCCTGTCTGAGCGTGTTCAACAACTGGTAGCCGATCGTGCAATTTACTGGTTAACCTACATTTCAATCGAAATCTTTAGGAAAGCGAAGCTGCTGGGAAAACCATTTTGGGGAAGCGCATCAACTGCTACAGAAAGCAGGAAAAATGAATTGTTGATGATGCTGTGAGCGCCGCCAGAAATCGCTACTGCAAGCTGTAGGTGCGTGGGATTTCTAGTACAGGTTGCCGTGGCGCAGGAGAAATTCGGTTTATTCTGCGGGACAAAGGGCCGCAGAATTTGATGTCGCAGAATCTGGAATATCCCCTAACGCATCGCAAAATGGCGGAGGATTTTCGGAAAAATCGATCTAATCATTTTCGCGTTCTTTGGTAGATTTCAGAATCTTGGCGGGGATGCCGACTGCTGTTTGACCCGCCGGCACATCTGACAAGACAACAGCGTTAGCACCGATATTCGCGCCATCTCCCAAACTGATACCGCCGAGAAGTTTAGCACCGGCGCCGACGTTGACTCGCGTTCCCAATTTTGGGGCTTCTAATGGGCGATCCAAGTACCGATTTCCTAAGGTTACACCTTGGCGGATGATGCAGTCGTCCCCAATGATACAGTAGCCGTGAATGACGATCGCCCCTTGATGTTCCACAATCACCCGGCGGCCGAGTTTAACGGTGAAGGGCAAGTCTATCCCGTAAGTATTGCGGATTTTGCGGTAGAGCGATCGATACAGAATGCTCAACGGAGCCCGGAACAGTTTTGGTTCTACCTGCATCCTCCAGACGCCGAACCTTTGAACTGCTACGGCGCGAAATCCCGGTTTTGTCCAGTCGCGTCCGTGAGCGATCCAGTCTTCTTTGATTTGTTGCCAAAGTCCCAATTCTGGGGTTTCTATTTGATTAGCAGTTTCTGTGAGTTCCGGCTGCGCTACCATAATTTATTCGGGCGATCGGTTATTTGTTTAGTTTGGCACAGAGTGATTTGACTGTGTGGCACTTATCTGCAAATATTCTAATGCCATCTGCAAAGAATTGATATCGATGCGGGTGGGAGTGGCTGCAAACTTTCTAGCTTGTTGTTTAAAGTCTAGTTCTGCGATTAAGTCTTGTGTAATTTGACCGCTAACGGCACACCAATTTCCGCCTACAGCTCCGACAATATTTCGGTACATATCGACTACGTAACCCGGATGAAATAATTCTATCAGCTTAACTTGGTAACGGTTTAATACCAAATGGGACAGAGCTGCCCCGTGTACTCCCACTATAATTTTAGCATTTGTTGCTACCGACCATTGTTCGCCAATCGGGATGTCTTCAAAGTAATATTTACGAAATCCATATGCTTGCAAAAATTGTTCTACTTCGCTTTCGTTGATTAAACTTCTGGCTCCTTTACGAGCAATAAATATTCTTTCGGGAGTTTGGTGGTTCCACCTCTCAACATCCAATTCGCCGAATAAAGTAGTGTACCATCCGTCATAAGAGTACGTATGGTTTTGGCTGGCTAATATCAGCTTTCCGTCAATATCTTTGTCCGTACACAGCACGGATGCTCCGAGCAGGTTGTAAATATTTTTGGCTATGCTGGTAGCATTCGATCGCAAAACCACTGTGATTTTGTCGCAAACTTTTTTGGCTGCTAAAAGTTGGGGTACTACGCCAGTCATCATGTGGGCTATGTTGCCGTCTGTTTCGTAGCGGGAGTCTAAAATGTACGAGCCGTCAACTGGCATCGGTGGGGTTAATTTTCTGTAGATTTTTTGGTAAATATTGCCGCTATTTATTTTAATTGACCGGGTTGAGCCTTGGCGAACCATGATTTCTACGGAGGGTCTTTCTAACAAATATTCCGGCAAGTTAATTTCCATGATATCGGGCTTCCACGCACTCGCCAATCGCGTGGGGTAGGTAAACATTTTCGATGCTGGTATTGGTATGGATCGGCCAGATAGTACAGTGCTTTTTTCGGTTTCGCTGTTCATTGAAATCACCTGCGGATATTGCTGTATTCTGCGCTCCCATAGGCAATTATTTTTGAAAGCGCCTATTTTTATCGAGTGCGCTTTGTGCGCGCCATGAATGAAAAATTGAGAACGGAAACTTTAAAAACATCGTGAAAAAAGCTGGCGCACATTCTCAGAGCATCAATTTTTAAATTTTCTATCCTCAATTTCCCCGAGTCAGGCCGTTAGCCTCCTTTGAAAAATACGCTGTTGGACATGAAATCGCTCAGCATATTGGGCGGATCGGTATCCGGCTTGCGCTGAACAACCCGCCGCATTCTCCAAAAAACAAAACCGGAAGCCCAGAATAAATCGGCTAATGCTGTGTACAACCAACCGTAGTTTTTGACAAAGTACCGGCGCCGGGAATCGTACCAGTATTGCGGCAGTCGCTTAGTCCGAGGTTGAAAGTTATTGACGCCGGAACTTTGCCCGACGAGGTGCACGACTCGGCTTTCTGGTACGTACCAGCAACTCCAGCCTGCTCTGTTAGCTTGCAGGCAAAAGTCCATTTCTTCGTAATACATGAAATATGCTTCGTCCAGCAAGCCAACTGCTTCAAATACTTGGCGGCGGACGATCGCGGAAGCTCCTGCTACCCAGTCTGTTTGGCAAGTTTCTTGAGGGACTGGAGGGGCTACTGCCCACCTTGCTAGCAGTTTTGATACAAACCCGAGCCGCCAGCCGAAATCGAACTCGCTGGCTAGGGTGTGAAACCTAAACGCTGACTGCTGGGGAGTACCGTCTGGATCTTCCAAGCGACTGCCGGCAATGCCTGCTTCGGGGTGGGAGTCCATGAAGTTCACCAGTGCTTTCAGAGCTCCGGGGCGAACTACAGTGTCTGGGTTGAGCAGCAGGATGTAAGGGGGGGGATTGCTGGATTCTAGGGCGGGACGGATCAGGGCGTTGTTGCCGAAGGCAAATCCGCCGTTGCGCTCTAGGGGCACGAAGGATGCCCAATCGCTCCAGCCGAATGCGGCTATGGCGGCGGGTATTTCTTCGGTAGAATTGTCGCCGGATGCGTTGTCGCCAACTGCAACCCGCGTACCTGGTAGAGATTGCACTTCGCTAACTAGAGAGCGCAAGCAGTCAATTGTCAAACTAGCGGTTCGGTAGTTAACAATGACAACCAGCAGTGGATACGGGTGATTGGGCTCGCTGGCGTTGGACATAGGTGCAGTTGTTGGTTTAACAACTTTTTAGCTCAAGTTGTGCCGCTATGGCAAGATCGATCGATCGCCCGTTCCGGCTGGTATCGCCTACTTTGCCGATCGATCCAACATTTTTAACAAAAGCTGCCACCGCTGGCGGTGCATTTCTTGGTGAGTCAGGCTGCGAGCCTTTTTCAGAGCTGCCATGCCCATATTTTGCAGTAAATTCAAGTTTTCTCCCGACTGTTTGAGCAAGTTTGCTAAAGCAGCGGGGTTATCGCAATTGGCGATCGAGCCTGTGATGCCGTTTTCGATGCAGTCGCGCAGTCCGGCTGTGTTGTTTGCCAGTACCGGTAGGGCCTGGGAATAAGCATCGTAGACCACTCTGGGCTGTTCGTCTGAGAGGCTGGGAACCACAAGAGCATGATATTGTTGGAACCGCTCGAATAATTTTGGGCCGTAAGGAAGGGTTCCCAAAACTTCGATCTGTGCCGATTTTTGCAGATCCTTGCTGGCTGCTTGGCAGTTGCTTAACAGCTCGCCTTCACCGAGGATGTCCAGCTTGACGGCAATGTTTTGCTCGTCCAAAATTTTCATGGCTTCTAGGAGAACTAACAGGCCTTTATCTGGATGCAATCTGCCTACAAATACTATTTTTAGTTGTTTGGGTGAGGCAGAAAGTTTTTCGTGCCATATTTTGGTCGCGTCGCCGTCGGAAATAATATTTGCTTCATCGATCCACGAAGCATTAATTATGTAACTTGGTTTGTGCCGTTTGGTTAATAAACTCTGCTGGTATTCTGACTGTGTAAAGATTGTCAAGTCGGCGCTGTTGATGCACCAGCGATTTAATGTTTCCGATAGGTTAGCCAGAATTTTGGCTTTGATGCTGGCAGCGGTGCCCGGTTGCAGCCGCCAGGGTGCGGACTCGACTACGATCAGGTATGGTTTGCGCTGGAGCAGGGCTATTGGCGTCACTAACCACGCCATCGGAATCGGCCAGCCTGCTACGCCGCTGTGTACGAGATCTGAAGAGGCGATCGCGCCCCAAAGTTGGGCAACCGTCGTCGGCAGCAGCAATATTGCTTTGGCGTAGCTATTTTGCCAGGGCAGGTCAATAAATTTAGCACCGGCAAATGATGGTTCCTTCTCCACCTCTATTGTGTTTCCTGTGGGGGTTTCTAGCGCGCTTGGAGATGCTAGGGTGAAGTTTTTCAAATACTTGAAGTGTTCGGTTAAGTCTTTTGCCCACAATCGATCGAGATACCTGCTGCCTTTGGAGTCGCAGGAAGATTTGATGTTGAGGACGAGCAGGTAGCGCTGCTCGATCGGCTTCAAGGGCGGTTCTGTGGCCCCATGTTCTCTGGTATTTAACGAGGTGGATGTCATGGAATACGCTGTTAGGGAACACTATACTAGATATTTTAAATACCTCTTCATGTAAATATTTGTATGAATGGATACTTTTAATAAATGTCAAACTTATCGCGAAACAATACTTCTACCATTTCTCAAAATTCTTGCTCCCAAATAATGGTTGGGTTTGTTTTCTTAACCCTGCTTGTCAGGTGCGGCTCTGTGAGGTCTATTTTTATTTAAACCTTAAAAAATTGCTCCGCACCCTACGACTACTATTGCAGAGTTTGGAGAATTGGTATCAAGTCAATACTTATAGCCTTTCTCAGAAAGATGAGGTACGCGAACGGCATAGGGCTATGGGCTATGGGCTATGGGCTATGGGCTATGGGCTCCGTGGGCTCCGTGGGCTCCGTGGGCATACCTCACCACGCTTGAGAACCGCTATAAGTCAATCTGAAATCTCACCGCTGAGCTTCAAAGTCGATATTGTCTGTAGGCTTGACTTGCGGCTCGGTGCAGCAGCGAATGTCGGTAAATTAACCCGTTCGTGTCATCAGAATAGCCGCCCCCAATCACGCAGGCAACGGGATATCCGCCAGCCAAACACGCCGTCAAAACTTGCATTTCCCGACGAAATAAGCCCGTATCAGTTAAAGCTAATTTTCCCAGTTTGTCGCCATGGTGAGGGTCTACTCCTGCATCGTACAAAACCAAATCTGGCTTGACATTTGACAGCAAATCTGGTAAAAATTTATCCAGGGTTTGTAAATATTCGTCGTCCTCCATACCGATCGGCAAAGGTACATCTAGATCGCTCTTTTGTTTGGTGCCGGGAAAATTGACTTCGCAGTGCATCGAAAAAGTAAAAACGCTGCTGTCATCTTGGAAAATTACGGCGGTTCCGTCTCCTTGGTGCACGTCTAAATCGACAATTAAAACTTTGCGAACTAAACCAATTTTTTGCAAGACGCGAGAGGCGATCGCCAAATCGTTGAAAATACAAAAACCAGACCCAAAAGCAGGGAAAGCGTGATGAGTTCCACCCGCAGTATTGCAAGCTAAACCGTATTCTAAAGCTAGCTTGGCAGTTAGTACCGTCCCTGCAACCGCAGTACAAGTGCGGTTAGCAAGGGCCCGACTCCAAGGCAGACCAATTCGCCGAATCGCTTTGGCATCGAGCGTCCCGTTGCAGTAAGCTTGAACGTAGTCGCGATCGTGGACTAATTCAATCCATTCTTGAGGGGGAAGTTCGGGAGCATGAAATTGCGATTTATCTGCTACCCCGTCCGCGAGCAACATTTCGTAAAGCATTCGGAACTTTGCCATCGGGAAGCGGTGATCCGGGGGCAGGGGTGCAACGTAATCTTCGTGGTAGATAATTGGTAAGTCCATTAAGATGATTGTAGAACGATTGAATCTCCAATTGACAGCCTGCTATTTCAGATTTAAATTCGCTGGAGAACCTTTATATGCAACTAAAAACAGTCTGGCAGTCCGGCAGCAACAACCCCGAAAATTCTGACTGCCTAGATCGTATCAGTCAGTGGTGGGGAAACCTCAACGGCAAAGAAATTAGCTGGGTAGAGCGACTGATTCCGCAAATCGGCGGTCTCAGCGAAATTCACTGGCATCCCCAGCGTTTTGACGAAACATTTGTGATAGTCAATCCCGAAATTCGCGAGGATACTCTCTATTGGTACACACCCGCTTCTCCTGTCCAACGTAACAACACAGTTCAAAAACTAGAATTAGACAACCTGCAACAGCAATTGTACATCTATCCTCAGTTAGAATCAGAACTGGTAATTCGCATAGGATTTCCCGAAGTTAAATATCAAACACTTGAATTAAACAATCCTGAAGTCGCCTTGGGGGAAGATAATATTTTGCTGCTGTGGGCGGCTGACCGAGAACTTGAAATTAAAATCTCCCTTAGCCCGGAAAATATTGCTAAACTTAAGGAATTGCTGGCATAGAAAAGACTGGGAAAAGAATTGATACGGCAGAGCTTGGGTGCGGGCGAGTCGATCGATACTCTTAGTTGCCTATAAATATCTTAAGACTTACGCGCGGATGCCTCATCACCTTGGTTTTTTCACAGCAAGACGCGTTGCAGCCCGGGGGAAGTGTAAAAAACCCGGTTTTTTCGCGTCGGGGTGCCTAATTCATTCAGTTGACAGTTGACCCCTCGACAGTTGACAGCACTAGACAAAAGAAGTCCGAGGATTGGAGTAATAAATAGTCTGATTTTAATTGAACCCTAAAAGGGTTCCGGCTTTCAACCAATTCTTTCCGGTAATGATTTTTTCCAGCAGACTTAATCTTTGCAGCGAATAATGGGATTTGTTTGTGCAATAAAATATGACCAAAATGCGGTTGATTTGAGTTGCGAATTTCAGACTCTTAACCAAAAAGTTAAACGAAGAAAAGGTGCGTTATTCGATGAACCAATATATAAAAACAATCTTCTATTTGCTGAGGTTTGAAAAATTTGATAAATTATTTTAGTTGTAAAAAAATGATCGAATTATTAACTCATTAATCTACTGCTAACACACTAAAATTCAAAATGGCAATACAAAAAATGGCTATCAACAAAGAAAATATTCAGATCTTAATTATTGATGACCAGCCCAACAACCTCCGGTTTATATCAAATATATTGACGAAAGAGGGGTATAAAGTTCAGCGGGCAATTTCGGGAGAAATGGCGATAAATGCTAAATTTAGTGTTCTCCCCGACTTGATTTTGCTAGATATTCTTATGCCCAAAATGAACGGCTATGAAGTCTGCGAAAGACTGAAAGCTAACGAAAATACTTGCGAAATACCAGTGATTTTTGTGAGCGTTTTTAATGAAATATTTTACAAAGTAAAAGCTTTTGAAGTCGGCGGCGTTGACTACATTACTAAGCCTTTTCAAGTGGAAGAATTTTTATTGCGGATCGAAAGTCAACTGACTATACAACAGCTATCGAAACAATTAAAACAGCAGAATGCCCAACTGCAACGAGAGGTAGAATTTCGCAAGCGGACAGAACAAGCACTCCGGGAAAGCAAAGCGCGGTTGCTAAAATTGGCGGTCAATATACCGGGAGTTATTTATCAATTCATAAAGAAGTCAGAGGGAAGTTTCAAATTTGAATATATCAGTTATGGTTCTCAGGATATTTATGAATTAGAGAGTGAGGAAATATTAAAAAATCCTGAGTTTTGCTTCGATCAAAATCATCCAGATGACCGACAATATCTGGGAGAACAAATTGCTGCTAGCGCTCGAACTTTAGAAGCTTTTGCCCTTGAATGGCGGATTGTTACGCCGTCGGGTAAACTCAAATGGCTGCAATCTAATTCTCGACCAGAACTGCGCGAGAATGGCGATATTGTTTGGTATGGCGTACTTTTTGATATCAGCGATCGCAAGCAAGCAGAAATAGAAACGGCGACAGCTAAAGCTGCTTTAGAACGCCAAGTTCAGCGAGAATTGCTGATTGCAAAAATAACTCAAGAAATTCGATCAAGCTTGCAGCCCGAACAAATATTTCAAACAGCCGCAACTCAAATCGGTCAGGCATTTTGCGCCAATCGCTGTTTGATTCATTCTTACGTTACTACTCCCCAAGTCGATATTCCTCTGGTGGCTGAGTATCTAGAACCTGAGTGGGAATCTACTCGGAATGTATCGGTGCCGATTTGGGGCAATCCTCATGTCGTACAAATGATGATACAAGATCGGGCGATCGCCTCTAACAATGTTGACTCAGAGCCCCTTTTGCAAGCTGTTCAACCGATTTGCCGCCGGGTTGGGTTGAAATCGATGCTGGCAATTCGCACTTCCTACCAAGGTAAGGCAAACGGCGCTATCTGCTTGCACCAGTGCGATCGCTACCGCGAATGGACGAAAGATGAAATCGACTTGTTAGAAGCTGTGGCGGCTCAACTAGGGATCGCGCTGGCTCAAGCTAAACTGATCGATCGAGAAAAAAACCGACTTCAGCAGCTCGATCGGCAAAATCAACAGTTGCAAGCAGAAATTCGCACCCGCATCCGCGCCGAGCAAGCTCTCAAAGAATCTGAAGCAGAATTGCGGGCGATTTTTGCCGCCATGACTGACATAGTTTTAGTCAGAAATGCCGAAGGGCGCTGCATCAAAATCGCCCCGACATCAGCGACGAATTTGGTGAAACCTGCCAGCGCAATGATTAACAGAACCGCCCACGAAGTCTTGCCGGAATCTGTGGCAGATTTGGTATTAAATGCCATCCAACAAGTTCTAAAAACGAAGCAAAGTATCAATGTTGAATATAGCTATACAGTCGGAGAGCGCGAAGTTTGGCTAGACGCTAAAGTTTCTCCGCTTTCAGTAGAATCAGTGATTATGGTAGCGCGAGATATTAGCGATCGCAAACAAGCTGAATCTGCACTCCGAGAAAGCCAACACTTCATTCAGGCGATCGCCGATTCCAATCCCAACCTATTGTACGTTTACGATTTGGTTGAACAGCGGAATGTTTACTGCAACCGACAAATTGCTACGATGCTCGGCTACACAGCCCAAGAAATACAAGATATGGGTACAGCAATGATGTCAACTCTGCTCAACCCCGACGATTTGCCAGAGTTTCTTGAAAGCGTCCAAAAAGTGGAGCGAGCCAAAGACGGCGATGTGATTGATTATCAATACCGAATGAAACACAAAAACGGTGAATGGCGCTGGATGCAAAGTTGGGATACCGTATTTCTCAGAACCAATGATGGTAAACCCAAACAACTTCTCGGCTCGGCTAATGACATCACAGAGCGCAAATTAGCGGAAGAAAAACTGCTAGCATCGCAGCAAAGAATCTCATTTTTATTGCAGCAAACGCCGATCGCAGTTATCGAGTTAAACCTGAATTTAGAAATTATCACTTGGAATCCGGCCGCGGAAGCTATTTTTGGCTACAGCGAGCAAGAAGCGAAAGGGAGAGTCGCCCCCGATTTGATCGTATCTGAAAGCTTTCGCCAGCAAGCATCTGAGATTTTAGATCTCGGCTTGAAGGGCAAATCCAGTGGCATTTCCGAAAATCTGACCAAAGACGGCAGAATTATCATCTGCGAGTGGTACAATACTAGGCTAATTGACGAGAACGGCAAAGCGATCGGTATCGCTTCAATGGCTCTAGATATTACCGAACGCAAGCAAGCAGAAACCGAACTGCAAGAAAGTGCTTTGCGGCAAAGAGCGATCGCCCGCGTGATTGAAAGAATGCGGCAGACATTAGATATCGGAGAAATTTTTCACGCGACAACCCGAGAATTGCGCCAAACCATGAAGTGCGATCGAGTCGCCCTTTACCGTTTCAATCCTGACTGGAGCGGCGAATTTGTAGCCGAATCCGTTGACAGCAAATGGGTTTCTTTCATCCAAGTACAGGAGATAGATTCTAAATTCACAGAAGGCGCTTTAGAAAGCGAAAAATGCCTCGTCCAAAAATTCGATAGCACCTCACAAGAAGTACGCGATACCTATTTGCAAGAAACCGAAGGCGGAGCCTACAGCCGAGGTAAAACTTACCTTTGTGTGCCAGACATTTACAAGCAAGGCTTCGATAATTGTTACATCCAATTGCTAGAAAAATTTCAAGCCAAATCCTATATTACTGTGCCAATTTTCTGCGGCGAACAGCTCTGGGGACTGCTAGCATCCTATCAAAATTCAGCTCCCCGCCAGTGGAGCGAAGCTGAAATTAATGTTGCAGTTCATGTAGGCACTCAGCTAGGAGTAGCATTGCAGCAAGCCGAATTGCTCGCCCGCACTCAAAGGCAGTCAATGGAACTGCTTAAATCCAAAGAAAACGCCGAAGTTGCCAACCGCGCCAAAAGCCAATTTCTCGCTTCCATGAGCCACGAATTGCGCACACCTCTCAATGCGATTCTGGGCTTTTCTCAAGTCATGGCTCGCAACAGTTCGATCACAGAAGAACAAAAAGAATACATAAAAATTATCAACCGCAGCGGCGAACATTTGCTGGAACTGATCAATGATGTTCTGTCAATGTCTAAAATAGAAGCTGGTCAAATTACCATCAATGAAAGCCGCTTCAACCTTTATAATTTTCTCAATAGCCTCAAAGAAATGCTGCAACTAAAAGCCAACTCTAAAGGTTTGCACTTAAGCTTTGAGAATATCGGCGATTTGCCGCACTACATTCAAACAGATGAAGCTAAATTGCGGCAAGTTTTAATTAACCTGCTCGGCAATGCGATTAAATTTACTCAATACGGAACCGTTACTTTGCGTGTCAGCAGCCGCGAAACCAACGCCGCAGCACAAAAAGAAGCCCTATTGCTTTTTGAAATTGCCGACACTGGCCCAGGCATTTCTCCCTCGGAAATCTCCACATTATTCCAGCCCTTCGTACAAACCGAAACAGGTCGAAAATCTATGCAGGGAACCGGGCTAGGATTGCCGATCAGCCAACAGTTTGTGAAGATTATGGGAGGTGATATTGCTGTTGAAAGTCAACTCGGTCAAGGCACAACTTTCAGCTTTAGTATCCAGGTTAACTTAGTAACAGAAAGTGACGAACCAGAAAAATCTGCGTTTAAACAAGTTATTGCTTTAGAATTGGGAGAGCCTACTTATCGGATATTAATAGTTGAAGATATAGCGGAAAATCGCCAACTGCTGGTTAAGCTGCTCGCACCGCTGGGATTTGAAGTCTGCGAAGCAACTAACGGTGAAGAAGGAATTGCTTTGCAGTCAAGTTGGAAGCCGCACCTGATCTTAATGGATATGCTGATGCCAGTGATGGACGGGTACGAAGCGACAAGACAGATCAAGCAAACTCCAGAAGGTAGAGAAACAATAATTATTGCGCTGACTGCTAGTGCTTTTGACGAGCAGCGGCAGATAATTTTGTCTGCTGGTTGTGACGATTTGATCTGTAAACCGTTTCGGGAAGAGGTACTATTTGAGAAGATAGCCCATCACCTGAACCTGCGTTATATTTATGAGGAAGAAAACTCATCTACTTCTGGTTGTGCACCGACACTGCTTCAAAGTTTGACCCCGGAGGATTTGAGTGTAATGCCCAGAGACTGGGTGGTCGATTTGTACCAAGCAGCACTTTGTGTTGACGACAACCGCATTCTCGGACTCATCGAGCAAATTCCCGAAACTTCGGCAAATCTCGCTAACGCTTTAACAGATTTAGTCGATAATTTTCGGATAGATATCATTATTGATTTAACTCAATTATATTATGATGAACGACCATCCATTACCACCGACTCTTAGAGACATTCTGATTGTTGACGATATGCCTGACAACTTGCGACTTTTATCCATTATGCTGGGTTCCCACGGGTATCAAGTCAGGAAGGCTATTAACGGACAATTGGCTCTGCAAGGGGCACAAATGTCTCCTCCCGATCTAATTTTACTAGATATTAATATGCCGAAAATGAACGGCTATGAAGTTTGTGAGCAGTTAAAGTTAAGTGAAAAAACTAAAGATATTCCGGTAATTTTTATTAGTGCGCTAGATGACGTGCTGGAAAAAGTAAAAGCTTTTCAAGTAGGAGGAGTAGATTATATTACTAAGCCGTTTCAAGTAGAAGAAGTCTTGGCCCGCGTCCAAAATCAACTTTCGCTGCGTTTGCTGCAATCGAAACTGCAACAGCAAGCGAGGGAATTGCACGATCGCAATTCGAGATTGCAGGCAGAAATCGCCGAACGGCAGCGGGCTGAAGAATCAATCCGATTTTTGCTGGAAACGACGCGGGCGATCGGCGAAGCTGTAGACTTTCACTCAGCTTTAGAAGTAATTCTGCACCAGGTTGGCGAAACAATCGGATGGGATGTAGGAGAAGCTTGGATTCCGAATGCAGAAGGAAATGTCCTGCAATCTGCCCGGGGCTGGTATGCCAGCAGCGCGAACATGGAATCGTTCCGCAGCCAAAGCAAAAAGCTGACATTTCTCATGAATATAGGGCTGCCGGGACGAGTTTGGGCATCCAAGGAACCGGAATGGGTAGAAGATATTTCCCGGGGCTACCCGCATTTTCTCCGAAGTCAAATAGCACGAAAACTCGGATTCAAAGCAGGTTTTGGCGTGCCGATTTTGGTAGGCGATGAAGTATTGGCAGTGCTAGTTTTCTTTAAAATTTCTTCCTGTCCGAAAGATGGGCGATTTATAGACGTTTTTAATGCGGTTGGCACTCAATTAGGTTCTCTGGTTCAGCGCAAAAAAGCAGAAGAATCGCTGCGGATTGCTGAAGAAAGATATCATAGCATTGTAGAAAATGCGATGGAAGGAATTTTTCAAAGCACGCCTTCAGGAGGCTATCTCAGTGCTAATCCAGCTTTGGCAAAATTGTACGGTTACGACTCGCCGGAAGAACTGATGTCCTGCATTAAAGATATTTCTCAGCAACTGTACGTTGACCCAGAACGCCGCCTCGAATTCGTGGCGGCTATGGATGCAGAAAATGCCGTTTCGGGGTTTGAATCTATGGTATGCCGCAAAGACGGGTGCCGGATTTGGGTGTCAGAAAATGTCCGGGCTGTTCGGGATTCACAAGGTGCGTTAATGTACTATGAGGGTACTGTTTCTGACATTACAGAGCGCAAATTAGCGCAAGAAGAGCTGATAATTCAACAGGAACAAAGCGAGAAGTTGCTGTTAAATATTTTACCCAAACCAATAGCAGAACGCTTGAAGGCCCAGCAAACTACAATTGCAGACAGTTTTGGCGAAGTAAGTGTTTTATTTGCTGATATAGTTGGCTTTACTGAGCTGTCGGCGAGAATGTCTCCGACGGAGTTGGTAAAGAGATTAAATGTGATTTTTTCTCATTTCGACCAGTTAGCTGAAAAGTACGGTGTGGAGAAAATTAAGACTATTGGCGATGCTTATATGGTAGTTGGGGGATTGCCTACGCCGAGAGATGACCACGCCGAGTCGATCGCCCAAATGGCCTTGGGAATGCAGGAAAAAATAGCTAAGTTGTCCGCCGAGACAGGGGAAAAACTGGCAATTCGCGTCGGCATCAATTCCGGGCCGGTGGTGGCGGGAGTGATTGGTGTGAGCAAGTTTACCTACGATTTGTGGGGAGATACGGTGAATGTGGCGGCGAGGATGGAAGCTACGGGTTTTGCAGGCAGCATTCAAGTTACTGATGTTACCTATGAGCTTTTGAAAGATAAGTATTTGTTTGAGAGGCGAGGTGTGATTCCGGTAAAAGGTAAGGGGGATATGATGACTTATTGGTTGGTAGAAAAAAGGTAAAAATGGGGCATGGGGCATGGGGCATGGGGCATGGGGCATGGGGAATTGGGAATTGGGAATGGGGCATTGGGAATGGGGAATTGGGAATTGGGAATTGGGCATTGGGCATTAATCTTCCTTGTTCCTTCTGCTATGATGAAAGTAGTTAACGAAACTTTACATAATAACCGTGACAGCACAACAGCTAGTATCTGCAATCAGCTTTGAAAAACTAATTTGGACTTGGAAAGGTCACAAAATCCAATATACCGTCCAAGGAACCGGCCGCCCTCTGATCTTGATTCACGGATTTGGGGCTTCGATCGGGCATTGGCGGCAAAATATCCCCGCACTCGCGGCCGGCGGCTACCGCGTATTTGCGCTGGACTTGCTGGGATTCGGGGCTTCCGCTAAACCGGCCCTCGATTACACCCTGGAATTGTGGGAAGAATTGCTGACAGATTTCTGGACGGAGTTGGTACAGGAACCGGCGGTATTTGTCGGAAATTCGATCGGCGCTTTGCTGAGTTTGATGGTAGTCGCCAATCATCCAGAAATATCAGCCGGCGGTGTCTTAATCAACTGTGCTGGCGGGCTCAACCACCGACCCGAAGAACTTAGTTTTCCGCTGGGATTAGTGATGGGGACTTTTGCTAAATTAGTTCGATCGCCCTTGATTGGCCCGTTTGTCTTCAACAACATCCGCAAAAAACACCGCATCCGCAACACCCTGCGCCAAGTCTACGGGAATCGGGAAGCCATCACCGACGAACTCGTAGAACTCCTGCACGCGCCCTCCTGCGAGCCGGGAGCTCAACAAGTATTTGCTTCCATTCTCACGGCCCCAGCAGGCCCTCAACCGTCGGAATTGCTGCCAAAGGTCGATCGTCCGTTACTGGTACTTTGGGGCGCAGACGACCCCTGGACGCCGATCGCCGGTAGCCAGATTTATCAAGAATTAGCAGCCAGTGGTAAACCCGTGAAATTTGTGTCAATTCCCAACACGGGCCACTGTCCCCACGACGAGCGTCCGAATGAGGTAAATACTCTGATTTTGGACTGGATGCGGGAATTGAACTAAAATTTTTCTGCGGAATGCAAGGAAAGGGCGATCGGTCAAAACCCTTGCATTCCAAAGGTTATGCCTCGCTCCACCGCACTCGCACCCAGGATTGGGCCGACTCAACAAACATTTTTTGTAAAAAGTATTGACACATTCGGCCGAGTTAGCTATATTGATGGACGTGTGAGGAGCGAACCAGAAAAAGCACCGAGACGAAACACGGCCAGTCGTCGGTGCTTTTTCTGTGGAAAGGCATTTTTTTTAGTTTTCCACGCTCTACAATTGGCCTCCAAAATATCTGCAAACCCGCCCCTTGATTTTTTACTTCGCCACAAGATCCAAATGGCGCATCTTCGGGGTTGGTTAAATAAAGATTCTGATACTGCAAAAAAAGTAAGTGACTGGACTCGATCTCAAAAAATCAGAAAGTTGAGATTTTTTTTAGCATTAAAACTTGATTGCATAGAACTCAAAACTACACAGTTATATAATAACTTAAATATTGTCCCTGGGTTGGGCGGGTCGATCTAATTTTTTCCAGATGTCGCGAAACCCGCCCCTGGTATCTTTAAACAGCCGATCGCACCCACACAACCTCAAACACTCCGTCAGGAATAAACCGACACAAAGCCCTCAAACGATCGTCCGCATCTTGGCGGTTGAAAAAACGAGCAATTGTGTAATGCTGAGCATTCGGCAAAATCCGCACGATCGCCCAAGAATTGCGATCGCCACCCATAATCGGAGAATTGGCATTTCTGAGAGTGTTGAGATAACGGGCGATGGCTACGCCCCGGCTTGCGCCTACGCACTACCCTTAATATTCGCCGCCACGCGCTCGATCACCATCGCCACCAAGCTTTCCAACTCCTGCTGAGTCAACTGCGCGCGATCGGCATCAAAATCGTCATCCGAGTAGCTGCGGATGCGTGACAGCAGTTGCGTGACACCAAAGTCAACTAAACCTTGTTGATAGCCGCGGGTATATTCGCTCTCGTCGCTTCCAGGCCGTACCATAGAGATTGCCTCCTTGTTTATTAGGGGCCATAAGCCAGCGACGAACTTTACTAGGGAGCACGCTGGCTTTTGACTTATCAAGAGCATACCGCATAGTGCAGCATATTACACCACTACGCAGCACTATGGACAAGATTGCCTAAAATACTGCACACTGGCGATCGGCTTAAATAAGAAACAATTAACCTCTAATGGCTAAACGCATATCAACCTCTATAACAGAAGGAATCTATGAGCTACTCCAAGAGTGGGCAAATGAAGAACGGCGCTCAATCAGCGGCTTATCAGCATTCCTTTTAGAGCAAGCTGTGAGAGAACGCCAAAAGCAAAAACAGCCCCCGCCATCTAATGAAAAGCAGGAGAAAAATTAAGTGCAGTTTGGGCGATCGCCCTTTAAACAACTATGAAATTTATCGGCATCGATTTAGGTTGGAGTTCAGGCGCCAGCGGTTTGTGCTGCTTAAATTGGGAAAATAACCAATTACAATTCATCGAGTGCGATCGCCTCTTAGCAACCAACGACATCCTCACCTGGATCGACACTCAAATCTCTCCAACCGAACCAGCAATCATCGCCGTAGACGCGCCCACAATCATCAGCAATCCAACAGGAATGCGCCTCGCCGACAAACTCACCCACAAACACTTCGGCCGCTACCACGCAGGCTGCTATCCCGCCAACCTTTCCCGCCCCTTCGCCCAAAAAACGGTAGAATTTGGCCTCAGTTTAGAAGCCAGAGGATTTGTCCACGCACCAACAATCGAAGCTCAAGAACTAGGAAGATATCAAATAGAAGTCTTTCCCCATCCAGCCACAATCAATCTATTTCAATTAGACAGAATTATCAAATACAAAAAAGGAAAACTGGCAGAGCGTCAACTAGAATTGATGAAACTCTGCCAGTATATTATCGATATTTTACCGAGCCTTGAACCCTCTCTAAATCTGTCTTGTGGCACAGGCATCTTGCCTGTGAGCCTTGGCGGTTCAAAACTCCCCGAAATCCCCACCAGTGTTGCAACTCTCAAAGCCTTAGAAGACAAGCTAGATGCCTTGCTGTGCGCTTATATCGGCGCGCACTGGTGGTACTGGGGAATCGAGCGGAATCTCGTATTGGGCGATCGCACAATCGGCTACATAGTCATACCCCAACTTCAATAAGAAGACAAGGAGTATTTAAGCCGGAATTAGTGTGAGTTATATCAAAAAATCCCGTTGCATCGGAATTAATATTACTAACACCCGGGACACGGCACTGCCGTGTCCCTACAATTAATCGCGGTAGGGAAACGGCACTGCCGTCTCCTCGCTTGTCATTCCGGTTACACCGGAATTGATATTATTTGTTGTTAGTTATTAGTTATTCGTACCAACAAATAACACATAACAAATAACAACTAACTTCTTCTAATGTGCCCAAAGAATCACACCAACTTCATAGGGACTGCTGAGATTATCGTGCTTCGGCAAAACCCGCAACGACAAACCTTGCAAACCGCTAGAAGTATAAGTAATGTCAGCCGTATAAAGACTAGCATTGTGAGAATCCTCACCCAAATACTGCATTACCATCGGCACGCCGCCAACAATCTCGCCATTAGCATCAACCGAACCTTGATAAAGTTCGACTTGCACATCCGCAGGCGTTAATCCCATTAGATTAATGCGAGACTTAACAGCGATCGACTGATTGACCTTAACTTCCTTATCCTGGGAAATATCAACAGCCTCAATCTTAATATCGTACCACTTCGAGAGAACGTGCTTCTTCCAGTGAGACAACTCCTTAGCCGGAGCGCATCCGTCGTTCGTCATAGTGTGGAAGCGATCGCTCACCGGGAAATAAGCCCGTCGCGCGTAATCCTTCACCATCCGAGCAGTATTGAACAAAGGACAATTCAAGGCAATAGAATCCTTCATTTTCGCCGTCCAACCGCGAGGAATTCCATCAGAATCCCGGTTGTAAAACAGCGGTACAACTTCCTTTTCCATCAAGTCGTACAAAGCATTCGCCTCGACATCATCCTGGTACTTAGTATCTTCGTAAAACTCCCCATGTCCGATCGGCCAACCGGTACGAACATAATCCGCCTCATCCCACCAACCGTCAAGAATGCTCAGATTCGGCAAACCGTTCATCGAAGCCTTCATCCCGGAAGTACCCGAAGCCTCACGGGGGCGGCGCGGCGTATTCAGCCACACATCGCAGCCAGACACCATCATCCGAGCGACGTTAATGTCGTAATTCGGCAAAAACACCATTGAATTAATAGTTTCGTGCTCGCGGATGAAGTGAACGATATCCCGAATCAATTCCTTACCCGGAATATCCATCGGGTGAGCCTTCCCAGCAATCACAAACTGCACGGGGCGGTTTTTATCGCGCATGATCCGCATAATTCGATCGACATCGCGCAAAAATAGTGTCGCCCGCTTATAAGTAGCAAAACGGCGCGCAAACCCGATCGTCAGCACCTTCGGATCGAGAGCCTCGCGCGCGTTCTCGATTTCCGTTTGAGCAGCACCGCGCTCACGCAGAGTCTTTTGCAGCCACTCCCGCGCGAACACCACTAACTCCGATCGACAGCGTTCGTGATTGCGCCACAATTCCTCATCAGGAATCGACGCAATTCTGTCCCACAGGCGATCGTCCTGGCCGGTCATTTCCCAATCAGGGCCGAGGTATCGATCGTACAACTCCTGAGTAGACTTCGCCACACAACTGCGAGCGTGCACCCCGTTAGTAATCGAAGTAATCGGCACTTCTTCCATCGGTAAACCCGGCCACAACCCCTGGAACATCGGGCGCGACACCACACCGTGCAAAGCCG
The DNA here is from genome assembly GCF_036702805.1 of Microcoleus sp. A006_D1. NCBI lineage: Bacteria > Bacillati > Cyanobacteriota > Cyanophyceae > Oscillatoriales > Microcoleaceae > Microcoleus > Microcoleus sp. A006_D1. Next base: position 373,861 of record NZ_JAUBVZ010000001.1, on the reverse strand, counting down.
CCACCCCGTTGACAAAACTCGACATTTTAATTGCCAAAATTGCCATATTCAGAGGTGTGGACAAATCGCCAGTATTCTCCCGGCCCAATCCGAGAAACTCATCTTGCGACAAGCCAAACATCTTGGGATACTGACCGAGATAGTGCATCACCATATCCGCCTCGAACAAGTCAAACCCAGCAGGCACCGGCGTGTGAGTCGTAAACATACTGCTCGACACCACCACCTGTTCCGCTTCCTCGAAACTCAGGTGATATTCCTCCATCAGCATCCGTATGCGCTCCAAAGCCATGAAAGCCGCGTGGCCTTCATTCATGTGATAAGCCGTAACTGTCAGCCCCAGGGCCTTGAGCATTTTCACGCCGCCGATGCCCAGCATGATTTCCTGGTGCATCCGCAGGGTTTTGTCACCGCCGTACAGTTGGTCGCTAATATCTTGGTCGTAGCGGCTGTTAGGTTCAATATTTGTATCCATCAGGTACAAAGGAACCGTTCCCACTTGTACCCGCCAAATCCGGGCATACACCTTGCGGCCGGGATAGTCCACCTCAATCCGCAATTCCGAACCGTCGGGATTGCGTTCTGGGTGCAGCGGCATATTGTAGAAATCATTGAGCGGATAGCGTTCTTGCTGCCAGCCGTCGGCGTTGAGATACTGCGAAAAATAGCCTTCTTGGTAGAGCAGGCCGACACCGACTAAGGGCAAGCCCAAATCGCTAGCTGATTTGAGGTGGTCGCCGGCGAGCACGCCCAAACCGCCGGAATAGATGGGTAGGGCTTTAACTAAGCCGAATTCCATCGAAAAGTAAGCGTAGCATTCTTGCTTGTCTGTACCGCGCTGTTTGCGGTACCAGGCGCGATTTTTGAGGTAATCGTCTAACTGCTGGGCCGATCGGTTCATTTGAGCAATGAAGCCTTCGTCTTCTGCCATTTCTTGCAGTCGCTGTTGAGAAATGGTTCCCAGCATCAGCACCGGGTTTTGGTTGCTGGAGTCCCAGAGGTCTCGATCGAGGCGGCGGAAAAGGTCTTTGGTATCTACGTTCCAATCCCAGTGGAGGTTATAGGCAAGTTTGCGTAGTGGTTCCAGAATTGCCGGTAGCGAGGGGGAAACGTTGAATGTGCGAATGGGCTGCATAGACAAAGCATTTATGTTGGGGTAGCGATATTTTCCTCTTTCTTGAGCCGCAAGTGGGTGATTCTGCACACTATTTTAATTTTTAAGTGGCGCGGGCGATCGATCTTAGAAGACACGGCGGTTGAAACCGCGTCGATACAAACACTCACGCACCTCCGTGGGTTGAAGAAGACACGGCCGTCTCAACCGCCGTCTCAAGCCGTCTTTCTCTTTTCTTCGTCCGCGAAGGCGGACATCGTTTGTATAGGCGCGGTTTCAACCGCCGTCTTTTTCCGCTCATGACAACTGTCAACTGACAACTGTCAACTGACAACTGTCAACTGTCAACTGACAACTGACAACTGCCAACTGACAACTGCCAACTGACAACTGTCAAGCAATTTTAACTTTCTTCAACAGAGAATTTACCAACAGTTTGCTCGCATCGCCAGCCGAGAGCGCAGTGCTAAAATAGTGACCCTGAATTTCGTGACAGTGGAGCGATCGCAAACACTCCAACTGCTCTTTAGTTTCTACTCCTTCGGCCACCACGCTCAAATTCAAATCTCGCCCCAGCGTCGCTACAGCATTGGCGATCGCCCGTTCGCACGGATCAGTCGTCAGTTCGCAGACAAAAGATTTGTCAATTTTTAAGATATTCAAGGGAAACTTTTTGAGATAATTTAGAGAACAATAACCCGTGCCGAAATCGTCCAGCGCAATTTGCACTCCCATATTTTGCAAATCCCTCAGAACTTTTGTGGTATAATCCACATCTTGCATGGCTGTAGTCTCGGTAATTTCTAACTCTAAATATTTCGGTGCCAAACCAGTTTTTTCCAAGCAGTTCGCCACCATTTGTACTAAATTAAATTGCTGGAACTGCCGCGCCGAAAAATTGACTGCTACCCGCAAATCTGGTTGCAAAGCATCCTGCCAAGCTTTATTTTGAGTGCAGGCCGTTTGCAACACCCATTCGCCAATAGAGACAATTAGTCCGTTCTCTTCGGCGATCGGAATAAACGTCGCAGGAGAAACTAAACCTAATTCTGGATGTTGCCAGCGCAGCAGGGCTTCCATACCCTGGATTTTCCAAGTAGTAATGTTGACTTTTGGCTGGTAGAAAATCTCAAATTCTCCCTGTTCTAGAGCCTCGTGCAGCCTGTTTTCGAGAGTCAGTAACTGGCTGCCTTGGGGATTCATTGTTGAAGTATATAACTGATAGTTATTTCTTCCCATTTCTTTAGCGCGGTACAAGGCAGCATCGGCATTTTTGACTAAAGTTTCCGCATCTTCGCCGTCGTTTGGATAAACCGCAATGCCGATGCTGCTGCTGATGTGCAACGGCTGTTCTCCTAGTTTAAATGCTGGCTTCAAATTGTCGAGAATTCTTTGAGCTGTTTTAACTGCATCTTCCAAGCAATTTATCTCGGGAAGCAGCACGGTAAATTCGTCGCCTCCCCAGCGGGCTACCGTATCAGTCGATCGCAAAGTGTCGCTGATCCGTCCGGCAAAACCTTCTAACAGGCGATCGCCCGCAGCGTGACCTAGTGTATCATTGATCTTTTTGAACCTGTCCAAATCTAAAAACATCACAGCCAGCATTTTTTTGGTTGTTTTAGCTTTGATTAATGACGCTTGCAGGCGATCGTTAAAAAGTATCCGGTTCGGCAAACCCGTCAGTTGGTCGTAAACAGCTTGATAGCGAATAATTTCTTCAGCTTGCTTGCGCTGAGTGATGTCCATCATCGTGCCAATTGCCCGCACTGCTTTGCCGCTGGCATTGCGGATGATGTAACCGCGATCGAGTATGAAAACATATCCCCCGTCAGCGCGGCGAAAGCTGTATTCCTCCGACCAACATTGAGCATCTGAGTTCATTGTTTCATTGAAGCTTGACTTCACTCTTTCTCGTTCTTCAGGATGAACATTCAACCACCATGATTCTAATTCTATCGTCTGAGTTTCGTTGAGTTTGTATCCAAAAACTTTCTCAAACTCTTCGCTCAGCCAATACTCACTTTTTGACAGGTTAAAGTCCCAAACTGCATCATTTGTCGCTCGCGTCAGCAGGTGAAAGCGTTCTTCACTTTTACGGAGTTTTTCTTGGGATTGCCAGCGTTCCGTTACATCGCGAAAGCTGAATACTCGACCTGTAATTTTGCCTCCCGTGAGTTGCGGAAGCGAGTAGCGCTCGAAGATTCTGCCATCTTTAAACTCGATGATATCAAAACTTTCTGCATCAGGGCGATCGGACAATTCTTTAGCGCGGTTGAGAAAGATTTCCGGGTATTTTAACTGGTTGATTCCGTTCCCAAAAATTTTGTTGCTATCTCTCGAATCTAGCAGGAAATCCGGCAACTGCCACATTTGAGCAAACTTGCGGTTAAAGCTGACAACTTTTCCTCCACCGTCAATAGCCAGAATGCCATCAGCAGTAGATTCAATGGTTGCTTGAAGCAAGGAAAGGGATGTTTCTAGTTCTAACTCTGCTAATTTGCGATCGCTAATGTCAAAAGCCGTGACCAATATTGATGCTTTTCTCTCAAATTTGATAATATCTACAGTTGCTTCAATCCAGCGTGTTTCTCCGGTTTTTGTGATAATTTTCACTTCATATTTTGAGCCGGAACTGTCTCGCGGCAGGCTGGATTTACCCCATTTTTTAACTGTTGTCCGAAAATCTGGATGAATTAAATCATATAAATCCAAAGCTAGCAATTCTTCGCGAGTATATCCAGTCAGATCTTCTGTCTGAGAATTGACATAGCGCAACTGTCTGCGCTGATAGATCAATGCAGCAGCATTAACAGTTTCTACCAATTGCCGAAACTTTTTTTCACTGCGCCGCAAATCTCTTTCAGCCCGCTTGCTATCGGTGATGTCTTGTGCTACATACAACTTGCCGCTCACATCGCCTTTGCCATTCCGAATAGTTGAAATAGAAAGCAGTACAATTATTTTTTTTCCTTGTTTAGAAAGGTAGACTTTCTCGACATTGCGGACAGAACCTTCGGCTGTTAAATTTGCTATTTCTAGCCCTGGTGGTGATTCAGTTTCCTTAAAAAGTCCGGCTATTGCTTTGCCTAACAACTCTTTTTTAGAGTATCCTAAAAGTTGACAGGTAGCTTGGTTTAAGGACAGGATATGACCGCCCGGAGTTGTAGCAATGATCGAGACGCTCATTTCCTCGCAAATATCGAGGGCATCTTCGGCAGTTTGCTGCACATCTTGAGTCATTTTGGCAATAGTATCCCGGATATCCTGTTCTTTTTTTGGATACAAAACTTTTTCTTCTTCTGGTAGCTTGTCCTTCCCTGTTTCAGAGTTAGGTTTGATTAGCCCGATCGCCTTGGATAAGATACTTGCCCTATTCGTTCTGATTAATAACGAGATTACTACAAAAATAAAAGCCAGATAATAACCGATTTTTTCTAAACTAAAACTACGCTCTGTTTGGGGAGTTTCCTGAGATTGAATAAAATTATCGCTCGAAGCATTTATCGGTTCTATTTTGGATAATTTATCCACAAATAAGTCAGCGCTTGGAGAAAAAGCGTCAGATGCCGATCGCAAATAGCTAAGTTTCTGAGGCACCACTAAAATTGCTTCTACAGCGCGATGGCAGTCTCTATCGCCTGCACCAGGCAATAGTTTTGCATTAAGGAAAATTTGTACGCCAAAAAGAGCAGCAGTTAAATATCCAAACATTAATTGACCAGTAATTTTCATTGGCTTTATTTCCTAATTTTTAAATAGATGCTTGCCCGCCGTTTAAAATCTGAAGATATCGAGCAGAAGCTCAGGTGCGATCCGAAAACATATCGAACCTTAATTTATGTGGATTTGGTAAACGCACTTTTTTAAAAAAAATAATTTATTGCTGTAACTAATTATAATTCTAATCTTAATTTTAAATGTGTCATCGGCCATTGTGCCACAAATTATCCGCCATTATGCCTAGAGTGCGGCTGGGAGCGCGCTAAAATTAGAGAATTGCCGCCAGAAGGCGATCGAGATTTGTTATAAAAATAAACAATTAGCTTAAAATCGATGCAGAGGCCCACTAATTGAACCAATGAGTCAGACGATCCCAGAACTCCAAACAGAAGTCCGCGCGCTGCAAGCAGAAGTTCCCACCCTGCAAGAGGCACGGGAAAAACTTTGCGTACAGCGCTCTGAGTGCCGAGTGACAGTCACTTTTCCCAAGAATAATACTCCTGAGGCCATGGCCGAGTTCCACCAGCAAAATGCTGCTTTTGGGGAGCAGTGGTTGCAGCAAATCCAGGAGATCGATCGAGAAACTCAAATTATTGACAAGCAACTGCAACAAAAACAGGTGCTACTCGATTACAAACAAGGTGAATTAGACAAATTGCTGGCGGGACAGCACTGGCAACAACTAGAAAACCACGTTCAAAGCGGGGAAAAACGCTTGCAAGCACAAGCTCGCAGAATCAATCAAGCAGCAGTGCAGCTAGAAGCAGAAATCCAAGCTTTAAAAGCACTGTACGACGAACTAAATCCCAGTTATTCAGAGTGGTTTCAACAACAAACTCAAATAGTTGATTTTTCGGCAACAACTATTCCTTACGCTGTTGCCAGCAGCAGCGGGTTAATATTGGGCAACAAGGAGATTGAATGGAAAAAAAATTAGTTTTGAATTGTGATTGAATAGGAAACGGTAAATTAGTAGGGTTGCAGGTCGCCGTTGAATAGCCAAATAAGCAAGACACATTCGACGGCGACCTTTAAATGTTTCCCCGGATTTTTTAGGTAAATAAATCAAAAATGGGTACTAACGGCGCTAATTTTAAGAGCTTTGAGTTTCATTTTTGGAAACGATTTATTTTTGACTCTGGTGTCAATGTAAAAGCTCAAATATCACACTATAAAAGATCGCATAGACTTACTGATGAAACAATTGATTTGGATAGCGCTATTTATTCTGGTTGCGGTGGCGGCTGCGGGTTGGGGCTCAGACTCGTTGCAGCGGTTTTCGGCGGTACCGGAAGTTTCGATCGATCGCAATATCCACATTTCCCAAAACCCGTCACCCTCGCCGCTGACTGCTGAAAAAGATGCAGTCAATCTGCCTCAAATTGACCCGTCCCGGTTGTGGAAACACGTTGAAAATTTAGCAGGAGAACGCGAGGGAGAACGAGATCGTTCTTTGACGAGAGACTACATTTCCCAACAACTAAAAAGTTTCGGATTTTCCCCAGAATTGCAGGAGTTCGATCGCGGAATTAACGTTTTCGCCCAGAGAAAAGGTACTGACTCAAAGGCTGGGGCAATTTTAGTGGCCGCACACTACGATACCGTACCAAAATCGCCCGGGGCTGACGACAATGCGACGGGAGTTGCAGCAGTTTTAGAAGTAGCAAGATTGCTGGGTTCTCGTCCCACTGCTCGGACATTGCAAGTGGCATTTTTCGACAGGGAAGAAATCGGACTTTTAGGCAGTTTAGCATTCGCTGGTAGTCCAGCGCGGTTAAAAAATTTGCAGGGTGCGATCGTCCTAGATATGGTAGGTTATTCTTGCCACACGCCGGGGTGTCAGCAATATCCCGAAGGATTGACAGCGCAACCTTTTCTAGAAGCGTCGGGGGTAACATCTCCCGACAAGGGCGAGTTTATCGCTGTGATTGGGGATGCGGAACATCCGCTGCTGTTGAAAACTTTTGCGGAGTCGGGAAACGCCGATTTACCAGCAGTGGTGGCGCTACCTGTTCCCCTGAAAGGGTTGCTGACTCCCGATGTTTTGCGTAGCGATCACGCGCCTTTCTGGTATAAAGGAATTGGTGCTGTGTTGGTGACGGATACTGCAAATTTGCGATCGCCCCACTACCACCAGTCTACCGATACACTCGCAACTATCGATCGAGCTTTCTTCGCCGGTTCTGCTCAAATTGTGGTCAATGCAGTGGCTAAGTTATTGGAAATTCGGTAATTGGTAACTGGTAATTGTAATTGGTAATTAGTAATACAAGCGTAAGGTTTGCAATGTACACCAGATATTTAGAAAATTTCCAGAAGTTTTAAAATAAATAAGTTAATTGTTGCCTGAGTTTTGATATGCTGACCAAAGTGAGTGCAAAAACCGCGATTTAAATATGATAGGTAATATAGGACAACCGACTGCTGTCAGCGATCGCCCTTATTTAGTATTAACGAGTCAAGATCAAAGCATACAGTTAGAGTTAAAACAGGCGCAGCACGTATTGGGGCGCGATCGCACTCGTGCTGATTTGGTTGTTCCCGAGCCTTGGCGGGCAGTTTCCGGCGTTCACGCTGTGTTGCGCCAAATTGGTCAAAATTACTGGATTTACGACGGTGACGGCCAGCAGCCGAGCACTAATGGCTTATTTGTCGATCGCACTCGCATCACTCCCAACGACGGTTATTGTCTCAAAAACGGTACAGAAATTAATATCGGTCTCGATCCCAAAAATCAAGTTTTGGTGACTTATTTTAATCCGCTGGCGAGTCAAATCTTTCCCCCCAGCAAACAGTCAATTCCTCTCAGCAATCGATCGGTTTTATTGGGCCGCGATCCAAATGCTTCGCTGCAATTAGATGCGCCGCTGGTTTCGAGGCGCCACGCGACAATTGATGCTGACAGTCGCGGCAATTATATTTTACGAGATCACAGCGTTAACGGCGTTTTTGTCAACGGTCAGCGCATTACAAATTCTGTACAGTTGGCCGAGGGAGATGCGATTCGGATCGGCCCGTTTACTCTAACTTACCGCAATCATACGTTAGAGGTGCAAGACCGAGGCAATCAGATTCGCTTGGATGCTGACAGTCTGGTGATTCCCAAGCGTTTGGATCGCATCACTTTGGCGATCGAACCGGGGCAGTTTGTGGCTTTAGTCGGCGGTAGCGGTGCGGGGAAATCTACTTTAATGCGGACGCTTTTAGGCATTGAAAAAACTACTCAGGGCGCTGTGTTTCTCAACGGCGACAACCTGCGCCAGAACTTCAATATTTATCGTAATCAAATTGGTTACGTGCCTCAAGATGATATTATTCACGCAGATTTGACTGTCGAAGAAGTGTTGAGTTATGCTGCTAAATTGCGCTTACCTCCCGATACAGATGTTCAGCAAGTAGTCGCAAAAACTTTAGAAGATATTGAAATGACTCACCGCCGAACTGCTTTTGTAAAACAGCTTAGCGGCGGACAGCGAAAACGGGTTAGCATCGGAGTTGAACTGTTAGCAGATCCGAAACTTTTCTTTTTAGATGAACCGACTTCCGGGCTAGATCCGGGGTTGGACAAGAAGATGATGCAACTGCTGCGAAAGTTGGCAAGTCAAGGCCGGACGGTGATTCTGGTGACTCACGCGACGGCAAATATCACGATGTGCGATCGGATTGTCTTTATGGGCCGCGGCGGACGGCTTTGTTACTTCGGCCCGCCTGCGGAAGCCCTGGATTTTTTCGATGTCAAAACCGGCGATTTTGCCGACATTTACAACGAATTAGAAACAGGAGAAACCAACGTTCAAAGCTGGGCAGAAAAGTTCAAACAATCTCCATACTATCAGCAGTATATTGTCAACCACTTCAGCACCGGCAACGCTAATGGAAAAACGCCCGCTGCGCCTTCCCAGCCCAAATCTGTATCTTTTGTCAACCAACTAATTTTGCTCGCCCAGCGCTATTTTCAGCTTATTTCCCGCGACTTAGTTAACTTGAGTTTAGCTCTGTTAACGGCTCCGATCGGGATTGGTTTGCTGCGCCTCGCCGTCAGGGATAAAGACCCGTTAATTGGCGCGCCGGAGGCAACTTTAGCGCCTTTAGCGATGCGAGTTTTGTTTGTATTTACCTGTGCGGCTATTTGGGTGGGACTGGCAACTTCTCTGCAAGAAATTGTTAAAGAATCTGCTATTTATTTGCGCGAACGTTTGGTGAATTTAGGATTGTTTGCTTATTTAGGTTCCAAGGTTTTCATACTTTCCGGCTTAGCAGTCTTGCAAACGCTGTTGATGGTAGGAGTTATTCTGATTGCTTTCAAATCCCCCGAACCGAGTTTGATTTCCTGGCCTGTGGGAGCAGCTATTACCACATTTCTCACTTTAATGAGCTGCATCAGTCTCGGATTGCTGGTTTCTGCGATCGTCAAAAATGGCTCTCAAGCTAACAGTGCTTTACCTCTAATATTGCTGCCTCAGATTATTTTTTCGGGAGTTTTGTTTAGGATGGAAGGTGTGGCGAGCAAGTTTTCTTGGCTGATGTTAAGCCGCTGGTCTGTGGGCGCTTACGGCTCTTTAGTTAATGTAAATGCGATGGTTCCTGCGCCTACTACATTGCCGGACGGAAGCACACTTCCTCAGCCGTTTGTACCTACTCCTGTTTACGATCCAACGTGGGAGAATTTGGGTTTGAACTGGGGGATTTTGTGCGTGCATATTTTTGTGTATTTGATGTTGACTCTGTGGTTGCAGAAGCGGAAAGATATTTTATGAATTACTGGCTGATGAAGTCGGAACCGGATGTTTATAGTATTGCGGACTTGAAGGGCGATAAAATCTCTATTTGGGACGGAGTTCGCAACTATCAAGCCCGCAATTTTATGCGGCAAATGGGTTCGGGAGACTTAGTATTTTTTTACCATTCTAATACTAAAATTCCTGGAATTGTCGGGTTGGCGCGCGTCATTGAGACTGGGATTGCTGACCCGACTCAGTTTGATGTGAATAGCGAATATTATGATGCAAAATCGCAGCTTGATGCGCCTCGTTGGCAAACTGTGAGAGTTGAGTTTGTTGAGGAGTTTGCTAAGTTAATCTCGTTGGATGAACTGAAAGCAAAGTTTACTGCTGATGAAATTTTGGTTGTGAGGAAAGGTAATCGGTTGTCGGTGATGCCGGTGTCTAAAAGTGCGGCGCAGAAGATTTTGACGGTGAGGTAGGAGAAAAGAGTTGATATTTGTCACAGGCAAGATGCCTGTGCCACAAAAATGCTTGTCACAGGCAAGATGCCTGTGCCACACTAATATTTGTGGGGTGGGCCGGAGAGCCCGCCCCTAATATTTGTCACAGGCAAGATGCCTGTGCCACAAAAATGCTTGTCACAGGCAAGATGCCTGTGCCACAGTAATATTTGTGGGGTGGGCCGGAGAGCCCGCCCCCAATCTTTGCCACAGGCAAGATGTGGTATTGACCTCTTCCCTGGTTAAGGCTATTTTATATTAAGTTGTGATTGTCCGAAGTAGTAATATGATTCATAGAAAGTTGAGTCAGGAAAGCAATCAGGAGTTGGGCGGGCAAGATGCCTACCCCACAAAGAATCATCAATTTCTGGTGGAGCCGATTTCTCGGCTGGGCGGGCAAGATGCCCACCTCGCCAACAATTATCAATCTCTGGTGGAACCAAAGTTAAAAATCAATTACAGAAATCTACCTCATTGGGAGTTAGAAGGATCGGTCTACTTCATCACTTTTAATACTTGGGAAAAGCTAGAATTGACTCCGGCGGCTCAACAAGTAGTTTTTAATGCTTGCAACTTTTTTGATAAAAAAAGGTATCAAGTGTTTTGCTTAGTTGTAATGCCAGATCACGTGCATATGCTAATTCAGCCTTTGCCAAAGTCGGAGGATAAATTCTGGTCGCTTAGCAGCATTATGCACAGTATGAAAAGCTACAGTTCTAAACAAATTCCGAAGGTGATGAAGCATATCGGTACTGTCTGGCAAGATGAGCGACATGATCGAATAGTCAGAGATGAACGAGAATTTGATGGTTTTTGGGAATATATCAGGCAAAATCCTGTCAAAGCCGGTCTTTGTTTGACTCCAGAGGAATATCCTTTTTTCTGTCAAATATCTGAAGGTTAGTGTCTGTTCAATCCTTTTATCGGCCACAGGCAAGATGCCTGTGCCACAAGCATTTTTGTGGGGTGGGCTTCTAGCCCGCCCCCAATATTGGCCACAGGCAAGATGCCTGTGCCACAAAAACTTTCACAGGCAAGATGCCTGTGCCACAAAAAACTCTTGTGGGGTGGGCTTCTAGCCCGCCCCCAATATTGGCCACAGGCAAGATGCCTGTGCCACAAAAACTTTCACAGGCAAGATGCCTGTGCCACAAAAAACTCTTGTGGGGTGGGCTTCTAGCCCGCCCCCAATATTTTGAATTTCCTCAGATTCAATACCCTAAAGACCGGCCGCACAAACTGCGGCACCAATTAACCCTACATTGTCATTCAAAACCACCCGCACCGGCATCATTTCTAACAGTGAATCCATCCGGCCTTTGTGGGTAAAAGCTCGCATAAAACCCCCTTCTAGAATTAGCGGCAAAATCTTGGCAGCGATGCCGCCGGCTACGTACAAACCGCCGTAAGGTAGAAGTGACACAGCCATATTTCCGGCTACAGCGCCGTAAGCTTCTACAAACATTTGCATTGTTTGTTCGGAAAGCCGATCGCACTTTTGGAGTGCAGCCGCTGCAATTATCGCCCCCGGATCGACTGTCTTCTCGCTTTTACCGATTTCCGACTCCCATTTTCTAATCGCTTCCCCCACCTCGGCTGATTCAGGAGCAAACTTGCGATCGCGCAAAAACTGGTAAATTGAAACAATCCCCTGTCCCGAAACTACACGCTCGATCGATATTCTTTGAATGTCATGTTTTGCTAACAAATATTTCAGCAATTCAAACTCCAACTGCGAGCGAGGAGCAAAGTCAGCGTGTCCCCCTTCCGAAGAAAAAACCTTGATACCATTTGCTTCAGGAATTGCAAAACAATTGCCCAAACCAGTACCCGCACCAATAACAGCAATTGGATCGTGTTGGCGGGGTTTTCCTACTTGCAAAGTGTGCAAATCTTTAGCCTCCAAACCACACACGCCGTAGCCAACCGCCACAAAATCGTTAATCAAACTGACGCGGGATATGCCTAATTCTTGTTCCAGACGATGAGCTTCCAGCACCCAAGGTAAATTAGTGAGTTTGGCGGTGTTGTTGACGACCGGCCCGGCGATCGCAAAACAAGCTTTTTCCGGTGCCGGCGCCAAACTCAACTTAATAGCAGCTTCCGCCAAAAACTGCTGCACAATCGGCACCAAATCAGGAAAATCTCCGCTCGGATAGCGACACTCATAAAGAGCGTTCATTTCACCATCAGTAGTTCTTTCTACCAATCGCAAAATCGTCTTAGTTCCGCCAATGTCACCCGCTAATAATAATGCCATAAATCTTTTATTCAACCAAACAGAACATTCCCCATTTAAACACCCACAGTATTAATTGCCAACCAAGCCCGCAGCACCTCAGCCACAGTCCAAGCTTGAGCCGTGCAGCCCCGGGGGGAGTGGGGGGCGTCGCCCTCAAAAATTTCGCCCAGAGTGCCAACTCCGGCGGCCGTTATATGATGTGACATGGGTTCCAGGAATTCGCGAGCTTGTGCTGGGTTTTTGTATACGTGCAGGTGCGCCAAGACGAACGCACCGATCGACCAACCCCAAACTGTGCCTTGGTGATAGGCGCTGTCGCGCTGCCATTGGTCGCCTTGATACGTGCCGCGGTACTGCGGGTGCTGCGGCGAGAGGCTGCGGAGGCCGTGGGAAGTGAGAAGCCCCTCAGCGCAGGCGTCCACGACGGCGCGGCGCTGGATGGGCGTCAGTAACGGTGTATAGCGGGTTTCCTGGCACGTCCCCGCTGACAAGGATTTGGCGGGGTGTGGAGGAATCGAGTTCAGGGGCAGGGAAACGGTGAATATTTGGTTGGGCCGCAGGGAGCTGTCGTGTCCGTCGGGGCCGTCGAGAACGTCGTAGCAGTAACCGGTTGAGTCGTTCCAGAAGCGATCGAATCCGGCAGCCGTCCGATCGCCCAATTGCTGATATTCATTGTGAGGCTTGCCCAATCTTCGAGCAAAACTTGCCATAGCTTGCACAGCATTGTACCAAAGCGCGCTGAGTTCGATCGGTTTACCGATCCGAGGAGTCACCACCCAATCGCCGATTTTCGCATCCATCCAAGTCAGTTGCACGCCGCTTTCGCCCGCGTAGACTAAACCGTCGTCAGGATCGACGCGGATGTTATACCGAGTTCCCCGTACGTGCCAATCAATTATCTCACATAGTGTCGGCCAGAGTTCGCTCAAAAAATCCTCGTCGCCCGTGCAGTCGCAGTAAGCGCGAACGGCCTCAAAGTACCACAGCGTCGCGTCTGCGGTGTTGTATTCCGGGGCGCCGCCGGCATCGGGGAAGCGGTTCGGCAGCATTCCCCGATCGACATACCGCGCAAAAGTCCGTAAGATCGATCGGGCAATTTCCCATCGCCCAGTACAGATTGTGAGGCCGGGCAGGGCGATCGCGGTATCGCGGCCCCAGTCGCTAAACCAGGGATATCCGGCGAGGATCGTTTTGCCCTCCGGTTCCTCCGGTAGCGGGCGGTTGACGATAAATTGGTCTGCTGCTAGCACTAAGCGATCGATCCAGTCGGGTGATTCGCTTGCAGGCGACCATTTTTGCAGCAGCGCTCGATCGCCCGCTTGGCGCAATTCTAAAGCTTTACCGCCGTTGAGTTCGGGATTTTTCTCGGTGCTGGCGATCAATGTCAGAGACTCGCCAGGTGCGATCGCGAAATGAAAAGTTGCCGCGTGCAAGTGATCCTCGCAGTAGTCCAACCCGCGCTGCCTTTCTGCTGCCAAGTAAAATCCGTAGTACCAATTGTATAAACTCGTAGAAACTCTAAATTTCGCCTCTGGTTCAGCATCTGTCAGCAGGTAAAGCGGCGCGGCTCCGTCAAAAGCAGTCACGCAAACCCCCCCTGTCAATGTTTCTAGCCTCACTTGCCAGTCGCCAGCGCGAGTGGTGTGGTGGTAGTCGCGGTAGTTGACTAGGGCTTTGACTGCGAGGGCGATCGGTTGTGAGGCGCGGTGCAAGCAATATTGAATATATGTTGTGTTAGCACCTTGCTGCATCCAAATCCGTTTTTCTAGGATCGCGTCGGCGAGAGCAAACCTCCAAACTGGTGTCGTGCCTTCGAGGTGGAAGCTTTCGATGCAGTTGTAGCCGTGGGGCTCGATCGTACTGTCGGCCCAGCGGTTGGTATAAAGCGGGTAAGCGCGATCGGCATACACGGCCGTCTCGTCCAGCTTAGCGAGCATCAAAGTGCGTCCCAGCGGGGGTTTGAGCGCGGCTACCAGCAGCCCGTGATAGCGGCGGGTGAGGAGATTCGCGATCGTCCCGCTAGCGTAACCGCCGATCCCGTTGGTCACCAACCACTCCCGAGACTCGGCCGAGTCGAGATTGCAGCAGATTTCCCGTCCAAAAGCAATAACCATAGAATACACGCTCACGCTGATTTGGGATCTACCTAAAAGTATATTTTAGAACTTATAAACCATAAATATTAACTCTTGGAGGTGGCAAAGAATGGCGATCGCTAAGAGTGCAGATTCATGGTCTAATTTAAAGATAACCAACCGCTACTTTTGCCCCAGCGATAATTCTAACCGTTGCTCTGTCTAAAGTTAGTTGTTTGTTATTTAAAGTAATATTACCCTCTACACAGGCGCTCTACCTTAACAACACAGCATTTGATTGCGTCCAAAGGGCGATCGATCGCACAACCAACCTATTTAATAAGGAGAACAACTCAAAGTGAAGATAGGAGCAAACTACCTCGGCAACAACCAATGTGAATTCACCGTTTGGGCGCCCACAATCAAACAGATAGCAGTCCAAATAGTTTCCCCAGACAAACGCCTGATACCCATGCAACAATCCGCAGAAGGTTACTGGCAAACCACAGCTACAGACATCCCACCAGGAACCCTTTACACCTACCAACTCGAAGGAAAAACCGAGAGACCAGATCCAGCCTCAAAATATCAACCGCAAGGCGTCCACGCCCCCTCCCAAGTAATAGATGAAAGCGCCTTTATTTGGACAGATAAAAATTGGCAAGGCGTACCGCTAGCCGACACGATCATCTACGAACTGCACGTCGGTACCTTCACTCAAGCCGGAACATTTGAAGCAATCATTCCCCAACTCAAACAACTCACAGAATTGGGCATTAACGCCATCGAAATTATGCCAGTCGCCCAATTTCCCGGCGAGCGAAACTGGGGCTACGACGGCGTATATCCCTACGCCGTTCAAAACTCCTACGGCGGCCCCGAAGGATTCAAAAAACTCATCAACGCCTGCCACGAACACGGGATCTCAGTAATACTTGATGTCGTTTACAACCATCTCGGCCCCGAAGGAAACTACCTCCGCGACTTCGGCCCCTACTTCACCTCAAAATACGGATCGATTTGGGGAGACCCCCTCAACTTCGACGACAAATACAGCGACGGCGTGCGCAACTACTTTATTGAAAACGCCCTCTACTGGTTCCGAGACTATCACATCGACGCCCTGAGATTAGATGCAATTCAAGCAATATTTGAAGTAGGCGCCAGACCGTTTTTGCAAGAACTCTCCGACGCCACGGCCGAGATTTCCCAAGAACTCGGAAGGAAACTTTATTTAATCGCAGAAAGCGACTTAAATGATGTCCGCACAGTACGTCCCAAAGAACTCGGCGGCTTCGGCTTAGACGCCCAATGGTGCGACGATTTCCACCACGCACTGCACGCCTTGCTCACCGGAGAAAATGACCGCTACTACCAAGACTTTGGCAAGTGCGAACACTTAGAAAAATCCTTCAAAGAAAGCTTTGTTTACTCCGGTCAGTACGCCCCCCACAGAAAGCGAAAACACGGCAATTCGGTCAAAGATGAACCGGGCGAGAAATTTCTGGTATTTTCCCAAACCCACGACCAAATCGGCAACCGAATTTTAGGAGACAGACTCTCGCAAATAGTGGACTTTGAAGCACTGAAACTAGCAGCCGGCACGGTATTAATTTCTCCCTACATCCCCTTCTTATTTATGGGCGAAGAATACGGAGAAACAGCGCCGTTTTTGTACTTTGTTTCCCACTCAGACCCTGACTTAATTGAAGCCATTCGCAAAGACAAACAACAAGAATTTAAAGGCTTTGAAGGGCGAGGCGAATTTCAAGACCCCCAGAGTCCTGACAGTTTCCAAAAGTGCAAGTTGAACTGGGAAAAACAAACAGAAGGAAAGCACAAAATCCTCTGGGAATGGCACCAACATTTGATTCAACTGCGGCGGACAATACCGGCCCTGAAAAAACTCGACAAAAACAGTCTAGAAGTGTCCAGTATTGAAACGGAAAAAATCTTATTTCTCCGTCGCTGGACAGATGACAGCCAGATATTCTGCATTCTAAACTTCAACAAACAAGAGGTCGTTTTTACGGCTGCACTTCCTCAAGGCAACGGTCACAAAATTTTAGACTCTGCTGATGTAAAATGGATGGGTTCCGGTTCTAGCTTGCCTGAAAAAATAAATTCAGAGCAAGAATTGACTGTTAAACCGCAGAGTTTCGCACTCTACGAATTAATGCAGAAATAGTAGATTCGGTTTCGCTGCTGCTCAAAGCCTGTCAACAGCTAGCTCGAACTTAGTATCAGTCTACTGTTTGACTTCATAGTCTTTCCGATCCCCCCTAACCCCCCTTAATAAGGGGGGGACAAGAGACTTCTCCAAGTCCCCCTTGCTTTCGGGGGATTTAGGGGGATCGAAATTCAGCTAAAAGCGAGATGTTTCAATGGTTTTAGTCTTAAGTTGATACCAATACACTACCGCTCAACTAAACCTACTATCTCTAACTTTAAACAAAAAACCCGATCGACTACTGAATTAGGAGTAAAATTAACAGTGCTGAGAATTCCCACAACCACTTATCGGATTCAATTTCATGCAGGTTTTAACTTTGAAGCCGCAAAACAAATCCTTAGCTATCTGGAAGAATTAGGAATAACCGACCTTTACGCCTCACCGATATTCAAAGCCAGAAAAGGCAGCAGTCACGGATACGATGTGGTTGATTCAAATCAAATCAATCCAGAATTGGGAACCTCAGAAAACTTTGAAGCGCTGACGGACGAAATCAAGAAGCGGAACATGGGATGGCTGCAAGATATTGTCCCCAACCACATGGCTTATGACACTGAAAACTTGTTGTTGTTAGACGTATTGGAGCACGGGCCGGATTCCGACTATTTCGATTACTTCGATATTGAATGGAATCATGCTTACGAACATCTCCGGGGTCGAGTGCTGGCTCCACTCCTGGGCAATTTTTATGGAGAGTGTCTGGAAAATGGCGAGATTGAACTCAAATACAGCGAAATTGGGCTGACTATCAATTACTACAGCTTAAAATTGCCAGTAAAGATTGAATCTTATGCTAAATTTATCAGTCATAATTTGGGGCATTTAGGCAGGGAATTAGGCAGGCGGCATCCAGATTTTATCAAGTTTTTGGGAATTCTTTATTTGATTAAGAATACACCTTCAGAAACTAAAGGTAAAGCCCGATACGATCAGATAGCTTTTGTCAAAGGGCTGCTGTGGGAACTCTACAATCAAAATCCGGTTGTACAGGAATTTATCGATGAAAATATCAATTTTTTTAACGGAGAAAAGGGCCATCCCGAAAGCTTTAATTTGCTGGACGATTTGCTTTCCGAGCAGTTTTACCGTCTGGCTTTCTGGAAAGTTGGTGCTGAAGAAATCAACTACCGCAGGTTTTTTACAGTCAACGAACTGATTTCGGTAAAAGTTGAAGAGATTAAAGTTTTCCACAAAAACCACGCTCTGATCTTCGACATGGTGGACGAGGGAAAGTTTACCGGATTGAGAATCGACCACATTGACGGACTTTACGACCCCACAGAATATTTGAAACGGCTCCGCGAGAGAACCGGAGACACTTACATTACTGTTGAAAAGATTCTGGAACACGAGGAAGATTTGCCGTCATATTGGCCGATTGAGGGAACTAGCGGCTACGACTTTTTGAATTACGTAAACGGCGTTTTTTGTCGGTGCGATCGCGAACAGCAATTTAGCGAAATATATCAGAGATTTACTCGGTTGAATGTTTCTTACGAACAGTTATTTTTAGACAAAAAAGGACTGATTGTTGAGAAAAATTTGGCGGGAGATGTAGATAATCTGGCTCAACTTTTGAAGAATATCTCCGGTCAATCCCGACAGGGGAATGACTTTACTCGTCCCGGTTTGGAAAAAGCACTGGCTGCGGTTTTGACAATTTTTCCTGTTTACCGAACTTACATCAATCAAGATGGTTTGCGAGAGTCCGATCGCACTTACGTCAAATATGCGATCGCCCACGCCAAAGAACAAGTGCCGCGACTCCTCAAAGAACTTAAATTTATCGAAACGGTGCTGTTGCTGGAAGAAGAAGAAACCCTAACAGCCGAACAAAAAGAGCAGCGCCGCCACTTTGTGATGAAACTCCAGCAGTTGACAGGCCCGTTGATGGCCAAAGGCGTTGAGGACACGCTGTTATACGTCTACTATCGACTTTTATCCCTCAACGAAGTCGGAGGAAACCCCAGTCAGTTCGGCGTTTCGCTGGCGGATTTTCACGAGTTTAACAAGCAGCAGCAAGCAGCTTGGCCTCACAAAATGAATGCTACAGCTACCCACGACACCAAACGCGGCGAAGATGTGCGAGCCCGACTTAATGTTTTGTCAGAAATTCCCGAGGAATGGGAACAACAAGTCAGGTCTTGGAGAGAGGTAAACTCATCTAAGAAAGTCAACTTTGTGAATCGCATGGTTCCCGATACTAACGACGAATACTTCTTGTACCAAACTATTATCGGCAGTTTTCCGTTTGAGGGAATAGAAAACACTGATTATGTCGATCGCCTCAAAGACTATGCCATTAAAGCCGTCCGCGAAGCAAAAGTGTATACAGCTTGGCTGAGACCTGACAACGACTACGAAACAGGTTTTATGACCTTTATCGATAGCGTTCTCGAACCTTCGGAACAAAATCAGTTTTTGAAGAAATTTCTACCTTTCTGGAAAAAAGTAGCACATTACGGCATTTTCAATTCTTTATCTCAAACGCTGCTAAAAATTACGGCGCCTGGGGTTCCCGACATTTATCAAGGGACGGAATTCTGGGATTTAAGCCACGTCGATCCCGATAACCGCCGTCCGGTTGATTTCGATCGCAGAATCGAGGTTTTGCGGTCAATTAAACAGCAAGCTCAGACGGATATTTTGCAACTGGTTGACAATTTGATGGCGACACGGGAAGATGCTAGAATTAAGTTGTTTTTGACGGCAAGAGTGCTAGAAGCTAGAAAAAAATACTTGCCAGTTTTTCAATCAGGGGACTATCGACCTGTGGAAGTAGCGGGAATGTTTAAAGATAATGTGGTTGCCTTTTCCCGCAGCTTTGAAGGTACTACAGCTATTGTCATTGCTCCCCGATTTTTGACGGGAGTTGTCAAATCGGAAGAAATGCCGATCGGCAAACAAGTCTGGAAAGATACTAATCTGGAATTTTCCGAGCAAATGCCGTCGGTTTGGAAAGATGCGATTACCAATCAGGTGGTAGAAAGTAACGGTACGCTGGCAATTGGTGAAGCTCTCAGCTACTTTCCCGCAGCTTTGCTGATTAGTGAAAAATAGCAATTAAATAGTCGGCAGTGGCGGACTTTGTACAGCTAGCGGCAGGTTTCAACCTGTCGCTTTTTTAGTTATGATTGTAGCAGGAAAGCAATCTTAGTAGCGGGAGGAATAGCAAAATGCGATCGCTCGTCAAAACCGAAACCAGTACCGAAACCAGACTCTATTGGTGGGCTTACCTATTTGTCCTCGACGAATTCATTGCCGAAGCAGATGCTACGATCAACGGGCCAGCAGCCTTTGGCAACCCAGTTTTGAAGCTGTCCGAGCGCGACTGGGATTTTTTGTTAGACATGATGTTAGATCCGCCAGAACCTTCTGAAGGTTTAATTGCATTAATCAAAGAATGTAGGAGTTCTCAAGAGTAAAGCATGGTTAATTGGATTATCTCTCCTATAGATTCCATAGAACGGAGTCCCAGTAGTCTCAGAAAAGACCCTTTTAACTCGGGAAATCCTGAATTAGATCGATATCTGAAACAGTATGCTATAAAAAACGATAGAAACGGTGTTTCTAGAACTTTTGTTGCTGTTTTATCTGAAGAGAGTCAAAAAATAGCTGGCTATTATTCTTGCTGCACAGGCGGACTATCGTTTGAAGATTTACCTGCTGATTTGCAGGAAAGCCTGCCCAGATATCCGACTCCAATTATACTGATTGGCAAGCTAGCAGTCGATCGTTCGGTGCAAGGAAGAGGTCTGGGAAAGCGGTTGCTATTTCACGCCTTAGAGAATGCAGTTAATGTATCTCAAACAGTTGGAGTATATGCTGTGAGAGTTGATGCCATAGATGAAGCAGCCAAGACGTTTTACGAAAATTCCGGCTTTCGAGAAATGCCGGAGCTACCTCTTTCACTTTTACTCCGGCTTCAGACCTTTAAACGAGCACTAGATAGCTAGCGATCGCCCTCCGATCCAACCGCCAGTTAACATGACTCTAACTGATCAATTTTATTTCTATTTTGCAGCCAAAAGTAGGCGGGGCGCAGCTACCCCGTAAGGAATAGCCCGAACTGGCCTTGCCCAAATTTATACACACAAGACGGCAAATACAACACAACATATACGGTTTGCCACAATACCCGAAGCGATCGCACCCCGTACATTAGGAAGAGTAAACAAAAGCAGTCGAAAGCTGTAGCGGTGCAAGCCTCACGGATGCAACCGTCCCTAACAGGTTCGGTAAACACGCCTTCATCGCAAGGTCTAACCGCCCGCAGTATAGAGATAAGCACCCTATCGAAGACTGTATTAAAGCAGGACTCACTACCCGTAAACCGCGAGGTAAAATCGCAGTCCTGAATAACCAGACTATCGCACAGATAGAAAACCAAAATTTTGTAGAGATTGGAGCCGGAACACCCCTATGGGAAAAGTAGTTGGAATTGACTTAGGTACGACAAACTCCTGCGTCGCAGTTATGGAAGGCGGCAAACCCACCGTCATAGCCAACGCCGAAGGGGGTCGCACCACACCTTCCGTAGTAGCATATGCTAAAAATGGCGATCAGCTTGTCGGACAAATCGCCAAGCGTCAAGCCGTGATGAACGCCGAGAACACCTTTTACTCAGTAAAACGGTTTATCGGGCGTCGGGTTGACGAAGTAACCCACGAAACCACTGAAGTTTCCTACAAAGTCCTGAAAGTCGGCAACAGCCTCAAACTCGACTGTCCCGCCCGCGGTAAACAATTTGCTCCGGAAGAAATTTCCGCGCAAGTGTTGCGCAAACTCGTAGAAGACGCCAGCAAATACCTCGGCGAAACAGTCACCCAAGCGGTAATCACTGTTCCCGCCTACTTCAACGACTCCCAGCGCCAAGCTACAAAAGACGCTGGCAAAATTGCCGGTATCGAAGTGCTGCGGATTATCAACGAACCTACAGCAGCGGCTTTAGCTTACGGATTAGATAAAAAGAGCAACGAAACCATCCTCGTATTTGACTTGGGCGGCGGTACTTTCGACGTATCGATTCTCGAAGTCGGCGACGGCGTATTTGAAGTGCTCGCAACTTCTGGAGACACTCACCTCGGCGGTGACGACTTCGACAAAAAAATTGTGGATTTCATCGCTAATGAATTCCAAAGAGCCGAAGGAATTGACCTCCGCAAAGATAAACAAGCACTGCAACGCCTGACGGAAGCAGCCGAAAAAGCCAAGATTGAACTGTCGAGTGTTACTCAAGCAGAAATCAACTTGCCGTTTATTACTGCGACTCAAGACGGGCCAAAACACTTGGACACGACTTTGACGCGGGCCAAGTTTGAAGAGCTTTGTTCCGATTTGATCGATCGCTCTCGCATTCCTGTAGAAAACGCAATCCGCGATGCCAAACTAGACAAATCTGCAATTAATGAAGTCGTCTTAGTTGGCGGTTCTACGCGCATTCCTGCGGTGCAAGAACTGGTCAAAAAAATCCTGGGCAAAGACCCAAACCAAACGGTAAACCCGGATGAAGTGGTTGCAGTAGGTGCAGCAATTCAAGCTGGCGTGCTTTCTGGCGAAGTCAAAGACATCTTGTTGCTCGACGTTACCCCGCTGTCTCTCGGTGTCGAAACCTTGGGCGGCGTGATGACCAAAATCATTCCTCGCAACACGACTATTCCTACCAAGAAGTCAGAAACTTTCTCGACTGCTGTAGACGGTCAAACAAACGTGGAAATTCACGTTTTGCAAGGCGAACGGGAAATGGCGAATGACAACAAGGATTTAGGCACTTTCCGCTTAGATGGAGTTCCACCAGCCCCTCGTGGCGTGCCTCAAATTGAAGTTACATTTGATATCGATGCTAACGGTATTTTGAATGTAGCTGCTAAGGATAAAGGTACTGGTAAGGAGCAATCTATTAGCATTACTGGTGCTTCTACTTTGCCTAGCAATGAAGTCGATCGTATGGTTCGGGAAGCCGAATCGAATGCGACTGCTGACAAGGAACGTCGCGAAAAGATCGATCGCAAAAACCAAGCTGACTCTTTAGCTTATCAAATTGAGAAGCAGTTGGCAGAATTGGGCGATAAGGTTCCTGATGCTGACAAGACTAAGGTTGAAGGCTTGATCAAAGACTTGCGGGAGGCGATCGCCAAAGAAGACGACGCAGCCATCAAGACGCTGACAACCGAGTTGCAGCAAGCATTCTACGCTGTCAGCAGCAACCTGTACCAGCAAGCAGACGGCTCCACTGGCGGCCCGACTGGCGGCCCAACTGGAGGCCCGACTGACGGCGGCGATGACGTGATTGATGCTGACTTTACTGAAGGCAAATAGATCGGGCTTTCCCGGTTAAACTGACCACAGGCAGCTAGAAGCAAGAAACCCGGTTTTGAAGAAAAACCGGGTTTCTGTATGTTGTGGAGGGTGGAAAGGGCGATCGGCTAAAATTAATAAAAATCTTGCTTGAGACATAGTAAAAAAGCTAGAATATGCTTCAATCAACATCATAAAATAGCAGTAATATCGCAATCGAGAGCAATCAAATGTCACGTTCTCCCATACAAACTCCCGCCACAAATACACTCAACAAATCCCAGACTGCATCCTTGCGCCGTCTCCGCCGCATCAGCCACTTACTCGACAATGCAATTCCCATTCCCGGCACCCGTTACCGCATCGGACTCGATCCGATACTAGGACTTATACCGGGCGGCGGCGATTTAGTCGGATCGATTTTTGCAGGTTACGTAGTCTTCAAATCCGCGCAACTCGGAGTACCGCAAGAAACCCTAATCAAAATGGCTGCTAACATCGTATTTGATACAGTTGCAGGCACTGTACCAGTGGCTGGAGACTTACTTGATGTTACTTGGAAAGCTAATGTCAAGAATATGGAATTGCTTGACGCTCATCTAGGTAGCCCCGAACCTAGTAAAAAAGCTGACTGGTTATTTGTCGCGGCTTTGCTGTTAGGTTTGACGTTAATTGTCGGAGGCGTGATTTTCTTGAGCGTGATGTTTTTCGGGTGGGTATTTCGAGTATTTACTGGGCGTTGATATTAAATTTTAGGGTAAAAATAAGAGATTTGCGATCGCGGGAAACAATTTACTGCACGCTTCCACGGTGAAGTTTGCGCCTCGGATGTCTGCACCGATGAATTTTGACCCGTGAGATTTTGACCCTGGAAGTTGCGGCTGCGGAGATTTTTACCGGAGAAGTCTTGGGGCATAATTTCACCCACGGAGATAATAGTTATTTTTTGACTGCAATCCTAGTTATGGCGATGCCTCTGACCAAAATTTTAATAAATCTTGCTCATTACAGCTTACCTGCTTTGGGTTCAGCTTCCAAGCGTTGATACTCAGTCAATTCTACTGCCAAATCCACCTCTATTTCAGCTTTGTTAGCGTGATAATATGATAATGCTGCATAGACTTTTGCTAAAGTCAAATAAGGAATTTCATCAAGAATTTCTTCTACACTCAGTCCTTCTTTATACCAAACGGCAATCTGAGCAATAGAAATTCTCGTACCCGCAATCCGCGGCCGCCCTCCACATATTTCTGGAGTTTCGACTATTAATGTCCCGATATCGGTGAGAGTTGCCATATTTACCTATTAATTTTAAAGGTTTTGTTAGTGGCTGCGATCGCCTAACTCATTTTAAGTCAATGCTCAATTTATCAATATCAGCATCAGCGTTAAAACCCCTCGCGCCACATCTCCCCCGCCACAGCACAAAGTCTCAAACTCGATCGATTGCCGTCTCCAAGTGGGGTCAATCCCGGATAATATCTTCTGTACAGGTATCCGCCCGTTAGCGAAGCCGTTGAAGCCGATCGCCCCCCGCCATGCCATAATGATATAACCTGCACAAAAACTCTATCAGTAGTGTCAGCTTTGCCCGCATTACTACAGGTAGCGTCTCAAATCTTAACTTGTGCCAATTCCAATTAAACCGGCTGTCGCTCTACACAATTTTCTCCTAATGGCTGAAGTCCCCCAATCTCCCGCAGAACTTGCCGAAGCCCTCAAAGGCTTGACAGATATCAACTTCCAATTACCAGATCCCGAAGACGAACAAATACCAGACTTCGACTTTGACAATCAGGTTGACAATGCCTGGAAAGTGTGCGATCGTTTCGACCTACAAACCGACATCTGGCGCGGACGCATTCTCCGAACAGTCCGAGACAGAGAAAAAAAAGGCGGCGACGGACGCGGTACCGGCTTCTTGAACTGGCTAAAAGAACGAGAAATTAGCAAAAGTCAAGCCTATTCTTTGATAGAATTAGCTAAGAGTGCCGAAACTCTGATCGAGCAAGGAGATTTAGACCCAGATTCCATTAGAAACTTCAGCAAAAGAGCTTTTGTAGAAACTGCCAAAGCATCTCCAGAAGTACAGCAAATGGTAACAGATGCCGCATCAAAGGGCGATCGTATCACCCGCCGCGAAGTCAAACAACTATCCGACGAATGGATGGCAATGAACTCAGAATTATTGCCAGAAGAAGTCAAAGAAAAAGCATCTAGCGGTTCTCTTCCTTCCCGCTATCTCGCTCCTTTGGTCAAAGAAATGGAGAAACTCTCCCCATCTCACCAAATCGAAATTCAAAAAGAAGTAGCAGAAAATCCCGACGTAGATACAGTAAAACAGCTCACTTCCGACGCCAAGAACTTATCAAAATATCTAGACGCCGCCGCCCAAGTGCAAGCTCTCAATCAGTCTCACTTAGACATGGAAATGGCCTTAGAAGAATCTTTGCGAGTCGGCTGTTTGGGAACAACCGCCGACGTTGTAAAACAAGCCGCACTGCTAGAACAAACAGTAGTCAAACTCTACACTGTGTGGAAGCGTTTAGGCAGTTTGGCTGATAGATTGTACGTGGATACAGGAGCAAGCACACCCAATTTGCGCTTACTCTTGGGATGCTTGGACAGTCTTTCGGGAGAAAAAATTGAAGTGGATTTTGGAGATGGAGAACGCTCTATTCGCTTGCAAATTATCAGCGAATAGCTCAATTTTGACCTGGTTCGTAGTAAGGACTTCAGTCCTTCTTGATGCGGAATAAAGTCCTCACTACGAACCAAATTTGCCTTGAGTTATGCTTATTTGCGCTTGAAATTTCGGATTTTTTTCCAAAGATAGCGGGGACTCAAATAACGCCGATATTTGGCAACTACTTCTTTCCCCAAAATTACCACGCTCAGCCAAAAGCAAACTTCGGCACCAACAGCTAGAATGATATTAATTGTAGTTTTTTCGGCGAGGCTCAGCGGCATAAACGGCACAATAAACAAGATTGCCACCCAGGGCACGAAAGATGCAATAAATAAAAACCAACCCAGCTTTTGCAAATTCTGCATATATTTTATTTATTGGATAATTATAGATCAGACCGCGGTTAAAACCGCGCCTAGACAAAGGAAGTCCGAGCGAGGGTGTAAAGAAAATAACGTAATTTTAACTGCTCACTCTTCAACCCACGGAGGTGGGTTTTGTGTGTATAGACGCGGTTTCAACCGCCCGGTCTTCTTCGGGCCTCCAACTCAATTTTTAATTCCCGTCGCCGCAATCCCCCGAATAAACTGCCGCTGGCCCGCCAAAAACAGCAACACCACCGGCACAGTCCCAATTACCACCGCCGCCATCAACAACTGCCAACTGCTGGTAAACTGTTCCTGAAACTCAGCCAAAACCAACTGCACAGTCCGCAACTCCGGCCGCGTCGTAAACACCAGCGGCTTAAACAAATCGTTCCACTCCCCGATAAACGTAAACAAAAACAGCGTCACCAAAGCAGGGCGCGCCAAAGGCAACATCACCTGCCACAACACCTGCCAGCGGTTCGCCCCATCGAGCATTGCCGCTTCTTCCAACTCCACCGGAATTGTCATAAAATACTGGCGTAGCAGAAAAATCCCAAAACCGTTAGCCGCCGTGGGCAAAATCAGCGCCCCGTAAGTATTCAGCAAATGGCCCCACTTCAAAACCATGAAAATCGGAATCACCAAAAGCTGAAACGGAATCGCCAGCGTTGCCAAAACCACCAAAACTAGAGCCTGCCGCCCCCGAAACTTCAGCCTGGCCAAAGCATAACCGGCTAAAGCAGAAGTCACTACCTGAAAACCCGTCACTGCGATCGCCACTAGAGTAGAATTAAGGAATGCCAACAAAAAATTCCCCCGTCGCCAAGCCTCCTGATAGTTCGCCAAAGTCAGACCTGTGGTCTTGACACCGACACCCGATGGTGATAATGAAACCAAAAATACAGCAGCCAGCGGCAGCAGCACCAGCGCCGCCCCCGCCAGCAACAAAATAAAACTCAGCAATTCCAGCGCTTGAGACCTGTCAAAAGATTTACCCATAAACTTGTGAATTAACCTAAAATAATAAGCCTGTGAGGTTAAGAGGCCCGATCGCCTCCCAGATTCCCATACAACATAATATGTCGTAAAGGGAAAGAAGGAGTACCACGGGAGGAAGTTCTGGTTAGGATATAATGTTATAGATAGAGTTGGTAGTGTAAAACCCTTAAAGGTGGAGACATAGACCGTATTTCTATCATCTATTTCCGGGCAAAAGATCGACTAACGACTAATTCAAGTAATTAGTGAATAGATAGCATTCTAGCGATAGTCTTTCTGGAGTGTTCGACCGCAAAAGTCGGTACAACACGCTTCTGATGCCAGTTTTTCCCGGAGCGTCAAAGAAAAGTTCTTTGTCGAAAGAATCCTCAGCTATAATCTTTGATTTAGATGGGGTGCGTTCAAAACAGGAAAAGTGTACAGTCACTGACCCCCAATTTTCAAGGGGTTTCCAAACATCCCACAAGGTTATATGAGGAGACTACATATCTATGCCCCAGCTTGAGGCCAGCCCAACAATTGACTTTCAAACCGAAACTTACAAAGATGCTTACAGCCGCATCAACGCCATTGTGATTGAAGGCGAACAAGAAGCTCACGACAATTACCTGACACTGGCCGAACTGTTGGCTGACAAAAAGAGTGAGTTAGTTGGCTTGTCCAAGATGGAAAACCGCCACATGAAAGGGTTCCAAGCTTGCGGCCGGAACCTCAAAGTCACGCCGGACATGGCATTTGCCAAGCAGTTCTTTTCAGATTTGCACAGAAACTTCCAAACGGCAGCGGCTGGCGGTCAGATTGTAACTTGCTTGCTGATTCAATCACTAATTATCGAGTGTTTTGCGATCGCAGCCTACAACATCTACATCCCCGTCGCCGATGACTTTGCGCGCAAAATCACCGAAGGCGTCGTCAAAGAAGAATACAGCCACCTCAACTTTGGGGAAGTCTGGCTGCAAGCTCACTTTGAAGAATCCAAAGCCGAACTCGAAGCCGCCAACCGCCAAAACCTGCCCATCATCTGGAGACTGCTAAACGCTGTCGCAGACGATGCCCGCGTCTTGGGAATGGAAAAAGACGCTTTAATCGAAGACTTTATGATTGCCTACGGCGAAGCCCTGGGCAATATTGGTTTTAGCAACCGCGACATCATGCGGATGTCAGCACAAGGCCTAGCAGCCTAGTTAATTGGGAAATAAGGAATAGGATAATAATTAAAAATTAAAACTTTTTAGTTTTCCCTTCTTCCTTCTTCCTTACAAGGTCTCGCACCCCAATCAAGTTGGAAAGAAAGAACGGGAACTCAATTAAAATTTTTTAATTTTCCCTTCTGACTTCTGACAACTGACAACTGACAACTGACAACTGACAACTAACAACTAACAACTGTCAACTGTCAACTGTCAACTGTCAACTGACTTCTTCAATCTTCCTTCATTTGACAACTTAATGTTTGGTCTAATCGGTCACTTAACCAGCTTAGAACACGCCCAATCAGTAGCTAACGAGCTGGGCTATCCAGAATATGCCGATCAAGGGCTCGATTTTTGGTGCAGCGCACCGCCCCAAATAGTTGATCATATCACTGTGACTAGCATCACCGGGCAGAAAATAGAAGGCCGCTATGTGGAGTCCTGTTTTCTGCCGGAAATGCTAGCGACTCGCCGGATTAAAGCAGCCACCCGCAAAATCTTGAACGCGATGGCGCACGCTCAAAAACACGGGATTAATATCACTGCTTTAGGCGGCTTTTCTTCGATCATTTTTGAAACCTTCAACTTGCAGCAAATTAAGCAAATTCGCAATCTCAAGTTGGAGTTTGAACGCTTCACCACTGGCAACACCCACACGGCTTACATCCTCTGCCGCCAAGTAGAAGAAGCAGCCCCCAAATTGGGGATTGAACTTTCAAAAGCTACTGTGGCTGTTTGTGGTGCTACAGGTGACATTGGCAGTGCTGTGTGTCGCTGGCTGAATGTGAAAACAAATGTAGCAGAATTGTTGCTGATTGCCCGCGACAAAGAACGATTGCAAGATTTGCAATCGGAATTGGGGCGAGGCAAAATCATGAATTTGGAAGAAGCCCTGCCCCAAGCCGATATTGTAGTCTGGGTAGCCAGTATGCCGAAGGGAGTAGAAATTGACCCCAAGACATTAAAGCAACCCTGTTTATTGATTGACGGTGGCTATCCGAAAAATCTGGCAACTCAGGTTCAGCACCCCGAAATTTACGTACTCAATGGCGGGATTGTGGAGCATTCCCTCGATATTGAGTGGAAGATTATGAAGATTGTGAATATGGATGTGCCGGGGCGGCAGTTGTTTGCCTGTTTTGCCGAATCAATGCTGCTGGAATTTGAAAAGTTGTACACCAATTTTTCTTGGGGAAGGAATCAAATTACTGTGGAAAAGATGGAGCAAATCGGTCATATTTCTGTCAAACACGGTTTCCGACCCTTATTAATGTCATTTTGATGCCAAAAGTCAACAGTTTAAATTTAAAACTTAAACTGTTGACTTTTGACTGTTGACTGTTATGGGAAGTTTTGAATCCGCCCAAAAACGGATGTCAAAGCTTCCGAGGGATTGAGTTCGATCGCAATTATGCCACTTTTTGCACTTCGGAGTTCAGCCCCAGGGTTCTAGTAGATTTCCGATGTGACAAAATTTGATATTATGCAAAATTTAAAACTAAAAAAATCTAATTACCCTGTTGTTCAGTAGACAAAGATTGCTGTGATTCGCTCTCCATTCTTGAAATGCACCTGCGCTGCATCTGCGGTTTCCCGACGATAGAGCCAAGATTTATGCAATCAGTCTAGTGTCAAGTGACAGGGTAGGATATCGAAACAGTCGATCGACCAAACCTTAAAACCCTATAGAAATTATCAGCGTGGCAAACCCCGACCGCAAACCACTACTCCTAGATTTTGAAAAGCCGCTGGCAGAACTCGAAACCCGAATTCACCAGATTCGCGAACTTGCCACCGAAAACAGCGTCGATGTCACCGACGAAATTCGCAAACTCGAAGCTCGCAGCGCCCAACTGCGACAAGAAATTTTCAGCAGCTTGTCCCCCATGCAGCGGCTGCAACTCGCCCGTCACCCGCGCCGCCCCAGCACCCTCGATTACATTCAGGCAATTACCGACGAGTGGATCGAGCTCCACGGCGATCGATGTGGCGGAGACGACCCGGCCCTCGTCGGCGGAATTGCCCGCATAGACGGGCGTCCCACAGTCATCATCGGCCACCAAAAAGGGCGCGACACCAAAGACAATATCGCCCGCAACTTCGGGATGGCGGCACCCGGTGGCTACCGCAAAGCCCTGCGGTTGATGGAACACGCCGATCGCTTCTCCATGCCAATTTTCACGTTTATCGACACTCCCGGAGCTTGGGCGGGCTTAGAAGCCGAACAGCTCGGACAAGGAGAGGCGATCGCCTGTAACCTCCGAGAAATGTTTCGCCTCGACGTGCCGATTATTTGCACCGTCATCGGCGAAGGAGGTTCCGGCGGCGCATTAGGTATCGGCGTCGGCGAGCGGCTGTTGATGCTAGAACATTCCGTGTATACCGTCGCCACCCCCGAAGCTTGTGCGGCCATCCTGTGGAAAGACTCGGGCAAAGCCAACTTAGCCGCCGAAGCGCTCAAAATTACTTCCTGGGATTTGAAAAACCTCGGAATTCTGGATCAGATAGTTCCCGAACCAGTTGGTGGCGCTCACTCGAATCCCCTGAAAGCTGCGGCTATGCTCAAACAAGCTTTGTTGGAAAACCTAGCAGAACTAAGTCAGCTCACTGGCCAGCAGCGCCGGCAACTCCGGTATCAAAAGTTTCGGGACATCGGTGTGTTCACTGAAATTGCTGCTTAAGTCGAGGAATTCATAGTTATGAGTTATAAACTTCAAACTCATAACTCGTAACTATGAATTCTGCGAATCTGTCAGCAGTGTTATAATTTCTCAGGTGACACCGGCTTAACAGTTCTTAATGTTTATCTCAGAATTAACTGTTATCACCCGCAGCCAACAGCTTGCTAATTTGCCGAAGCAGGCTGCAACGCTTTAAAGATTTGCCGATCGAAAGTATCAGGAAATTTAATGAACGATCGAACAACAAAGCAGGCTCTGATTACTGGAGCGAGCAGCGGTATTGGCAAAGCGACGGCTCTAGCGTTCGCTGCTGAAGGCATAAATCTAGCTTTAGTTAGCCGAGAGTCAGAAAACTTAGAAGCCGTTGCCATAGCAGCCAGAGAATTTGGAGTGAAAGCAGAAGCTTATCCCTTAGACTTGGCAAAAATTGAGCAAGTGCAAAGCGGCATCAGCGCGATCGCCTCTCAATTCGGGCCCGTAGATATCCTAGTCAACAGCGCTGGCATGGGCTACACAGGCTCCTTGACCGAAACATCCCTAACCGACTGGCAGAAAGTTCTAGACCTCAATCTTACCAGTGTGTGGCAGTGCATTCTAGGAATTTTGCCGGGAATGCGCGATCGGCGATCGGGAATCATCATCAACGTTTCCTCGATCGCAGGCAGCCAAACCTTCCCCAACTGGGGAGCCTACTGCGTCAGCAAATTCGGTCTGATGGCTTTGTCCAAGACTTTAGCAGCAGAAGAGCGAGCTGGCGGAATCCGCGTCACAGCAATCTGTCCAGGTTCTGTAAACACTCCCATGTGGGACACAGACACCGTGCAAGCCGACTTCGATCGCACCGCCATGTTAACCCCAGAAATCGTCGCCCAATCAATTCTGCACGCAATTCAGTTGCCAGCAAGTGCAGTAATTGAAGAAATCACGCTGATGTCCAACGCCGGAGTTTTGTGAACTTGAGATTGTAGACTGCTGGATTTTTCTCGAATTCAACAATCTTTGAATCTCTAGTTCTATCCCCAATCGAAAATCGAAAATCGAAAATAGATAGCTCTATCCCCAATCGAAAATAGATAGCTCTATCCCCAATCGAAAATCGAAAATCGAAAATCGAAAATCAATCGACCCTCACACCAACTTTTTATGACAATTGCATCTTCCAGCGGCTCCAATGGCTCGAACTCACTCTCGACTGACAGCATGAAACTGTTAGAAACCCCAGACAACAACGCCCCGCGCATCAGCACTCGACCCGATCGCAATTCCTCGAACGGTCACGAACCCAACGTACCGGGAACCTCAGAAGTAGGTCAGGAAGAAATGATGGAGGCCGTTCGGACAATGCTGCTGGGAGTAGGAGAAGACCCCGAACGCGAAGGATTGCTCAAAACCCCCAAGCGGGTAGCAGAAGCAATGCGGTTTCTCACCAGCGGCTACAGTCAATCCCTCGAAGAACTCCTCAACGGCGCTATCTTTGACGAAGGTCACAACGAAATGGTATTGGTGCGAGACATCAGCGTATTCAGTATGTGCGAACACCATATGCTGCCGTTTATGGGCCGAGTTCACATCGCTTACATTCCCAACCAAAAAGTAGTGGGATTGAGCAAATTAGCCAGAATTGCCGAGATGTACAGCCGCAGATTGCAAGTACAAGAACGTTTGACGCGCCAAATTGCCGAAGCAGTTCAAACAATATTGGAACCGCAGGGAGTGGCTGTAGTAATGGAAGCCAGCCATATGTGCATGACGATGCGGGGCGTGCAAAAACCCGGTGCTTGGACGGTGACGAGTGCCATGTTGGGCGTATTTCAGGAGGAACAGAAAACTCGCGAAGAATTCCTAAATTTGATCCGCCACCAACCAGCATTCTTTTAGTCAGTTGACAGTTGACAGTTGACAGTTGTCAGTTGTCAGTTGTCAGTTGTCAACGGTCATTGGGCTGTGGGCTGTGGGCTGTGGGCTCTGGGCTGATGATGACTTTTAACCGCCCAAAAACGGGTACAAGTCCCCGACACTCCATAAATGGAGCTCCCAAAATTTAAGAGTCTTGTTCAAGCCCCCAGATTCAAGGCTGCAAGTAAATCTAAAATCTAAAATCTAAAATCTAAAATCGACTGACGATCGACTGCTGAAGCTCATAAAATAGACGAGTGACTTATGGCTTGTGACTAAATGAATCCTATTAAATTCGGTACAGATGGCTGGCGCGGCATCATTGCTGACGATTTTACCTTCGATCGCGTAGCATTAGTAGCTCCCCTAGCAGCACAAGTTCTCGCACAAACTGGCGGCAACAATGCCAGCAGCGGTACTGTAATTGTCGGTTACGACCGCCGATTTCTGGCGGAAGAATTTGCCAAAAACGCGGCTGTTGCCGTCCAAAACGCCGGATTTGACGTGCTCTTGAGCGAATCCTACGCTCCAACTCCGGCATTTAGTTTAGCTGCCAAACAATTAAATGCTTTGGGTGCGATCGTCCTAACAGCCAGCCATAATCCCGGCGCATATTTAGGGTTAAAAGTCAAGGGCGGATTTGGTGGTTCAGTTTCGCCGGAAGTTACGCAACAGATAGAAGCAAAACTCGAAAATCCGGCGGCACTTGCAGCAAATCCCGGAAAATTGGAGAATTTCAATCCTTGGCCGGCTTACTGCCAAACCTTGCGGGAAATGGTAGATATTGAAGCGATAAAAGAGGCGATCGCATCCGGCAAAATTACAGTATTTGTAGATGTAATGCACGGCGCCGCAGCCGGCGGCCTAGCGCAAATATTAGAAGAAACAGTGCAAGAAGTCAACAGCGATCGCGATCCGCTGTTTGGTGGCGGTGCACCCGAACCTTTGCCGCGCTACCTGTCGCAGTTGTTTCGCGTGATGCGGACTCACCAGCGAAAAGCTTCCGGTTTGTCGATCGGATTTGTATTTGACGGAGATAGCGATCGAATAGCAGCCGTTGACTCTAGCGGAAACTTTCTCAGTTCGCAAATCCTAGTTCCCATATTAATCGAACACTTAGCAAAACGGCGCGGATTCACCGGAGAAGTCATCAAAACCGTCAGCGGTTCCGACATCATGCCCAAAATTGCCGAACTTTACGGCTTACCATTGTTTGAAACGCCGATCGGTTACAAGTATATAGCCGATCGAATGTTAACCACCCAAGTCTTAGTCGGCGGCGAAGAATCAGGAGGAATCGGCTACGGTACGCACATTCCCGAAAGAGACGCTTTACTGTCAGCGCTGTACTTGTTAGAAGCAGTCGTCAAATCCGGCGAAGACTTAAGCGAAATTTACAGCCGACTGCAAAAAGAAACCCAGTTTACCTCAGCCTACGACAGAATCGACTTGCACCTAGCAAACATGGAAGAAAGAGCGCGGTTGCTGTCACTGCTGCAAAACCAACCATTAACAGAAATCGCCGGCAAAGCAGTGGTAGACTGCAACAAAGTAGACGGATACAAATTCCGCTTAGCCGACGGAAGCTGGCTATTAATTCGGTTTAGCGGAACCGAACCAGTATTGCGGCTATATTCAGAAGCAGCGACATTGAAAGAAGTTATGCAAAACTTAAACTGGGCGAAAGCTTGGGCGCAGAGTTGAGAAGAGTTTGCAACCGCAGATAAACGCAGATTAACGCCGATTGATTGATCTTAAACCTCTCTTTCTCTGCGTTCTCTGCGGCCTCTGCGGTTGCAAAAAAATTGATTCACAAATAAAATGCCATCAATTGCGAACTCTCTCTTCTCTTCTTCTCTCTTCCTTCGCGACAAGAGCGCTTACGCGCCGCTTCGCGTACTGCGTCTTCGCGGTTCGTTAAAAATCCATCGGTAAATTTTAATGGAAATAATGACAAATAATCAATTGCTCGTTGTAGCTACGGGTAATCCGGGTAAACTTAAGGAAATGCAGCTTTATCTTCAGGATTTGGGGTGGGAATTGCGGCTGAAACCGGAAGAGTTGGAAATTGAGGAAACTGGGGAAACGTTTATTGCTAATGCTTGCTTGAAAGCTTCTGAAATTGCCAAAGCAACTGGCCAATGGTCGATCGCCGATGATTCTGGTTTAATGGTAGATGCACTCGATGGTCAACCGGGGATTTACTCGGCGCGCTACGGCAAAACCGATGCTGACAGGATATCTCGACTTCTCAAAGAATTGGGAAGTGAACAAAACCGGGAAGCACAATTTGTTTGCGCGATCGCGATCGCCCGTCCCGACGGTACAATTGCCCTGCAAGTAGAAGGAATTTGCCGGGGAGAAATTCTCGACACTCCTCGCGGTATCGGAGGTTTCGGGTATGACCCGATTTTCTACGTGCGGGCACAGCAACAGACTTTTGCAGAAATGACGCCTGATATTAAGCGATCGCACTCCCACCGCGGCCTAGCATTCCAAGCTTTGTTACCACAAATGGCGAATATTGTCAACCCCAACTGAGGCAAAAAGCAAAAACACGGGGTTACTGTGGCATTGGATATTGACACGCTCGGTATCAGAACTAAACAGGAAAGAGGTTATTCGTTGGCAGTTACCAATGACCAATGACCACCCTTCGGCTACGCTCAGGGCAAGATGACCAATGCCCAATGCCCAATGCCCAATGCCCAATGCCCAATGCCCAATGCCCCAGTAATCTTAGATTGCTTCCTGGTTCTTTTCCCCAGTCCGAATCCGGATAATTTGTTCTATGGTCGAGATGAAAATCTTGCCGTCGCCAATCTCGCCCGTGCGGGAAGCAGCGATAATTTTATCAACCACCATGTCAACCTGATCGTTTTCCACAACAATCTCGACCTTGAGCTTTTGCAAGAACTCAACGGTGTACTCAGAACCGCGATAGCGTTCAGTCATGCCCTTTTGACGGCCAAAACCTCTAACTTCCGAAACAGTCATCCCCACAATGCCAGCATTGACGAGTGCGATTTTCACTTCGTCAAGTTTAAACGGGCGAATAATAGCTTCAACCTTTTTCAAGTTTTTCACTCCTAACACTTACTACCTTCGATATATTACTTAATCGGTGTGACCTTTTAATATCACTGCCAAGAGTAACTCTTTTGTAAAATATACTACCGTATGTGGTTGTCGGGTAGAGATGTACGCCAAGTTTTAACAATATTCTCGGATTTTCCAGCGGGGGCAAAGGCTCCGGTCGATCGCGCTAGAGTGAAGAAGAGGGTAGCCTCGCGCACCGATCTGCTAAAACAGAAAAAGAACGCAGGAGACAGGATTTTTTCCCGGTTTCCGCGAAGCACTCCTTGAGATTTGCACGTATTGCTGAAAACTATAATTGCCACAGGCGGTCAGTTAAACTATTCCTATGCACCCAGCTAGCCCTCCCCCTGACCGCAGCGGGCTTGATGCCCTACTGAGAAATCGCCCCTTCCTCGCCTTGTGGACTGGCCAGTTGTTGGCCCAAGTGGCGGATAAGATATTTTACGTATTGTTGATTATTCTGCTGAAAACAGGCGACTACCGACCCTGGCCAGGTTCTCTACAGCATTCGGAAAATTCGATGCTGTCAGCGGTGATGATCGCCTACACGCTACCGGCGATCGTCTTTGGTTCGGCGGCCGGTATCGTGGTAGACCGCTTTTCCAAAAAGCAAATGCTCATCGCCTGCAACGTGATTCGAGCGGTGTTGATTGTAGCTTTGCCGTTTTTGCCCAAAACTTTTGCCGTGTTGTTGGCGATCACGTTTTTGGTCTCTACCATAACGCAATTTTTTGCTCCAGCAGAGGCGGCGGCAGTCCCTTTGGCTGTGGGGCGAGAGGGACTGATGTCGGCAAATGCGCTGTTTGCATCGTCCACAATGGGCGGGATTATTGTCGGGATGACGATCGGCGAACCGATATTTACTTGGATCAAACACAGCTACGGGCAAGCGTCTCAAGAGTTTTTCCTTGGCGGGTTGTACCTGGTTTCAGCGGGTTTGCTCTATGCCATGCACATCAAAGAAAATCGCGGCGGTAGCAGCGGCAAAAACATCCATCCTTGGCAAGATTTCAAAGAAAGTTTGCGCTATTTGAAGCACAACCGCCTCGTCAGCAACGCGATGGTGCAGTTGACGATTTTGTATTCGGTGTTTGCTGCGCTGCAAGTTCTGGCGATCGCACTTTCAGGCAAAATAGGTCTCAAAGAAACTCAATTTGGGTTTTTGCTGGCTGCTGCGGGAGTCGGAATGGTCTTCGGCGCGGCCTTTTTGGGCCACTGGGGCGATCGAATGCACAACAAACCTTTGCCATTAATAGGTTTCGTGATGATGGGTTTTGTGTTGGGAATGTTTGCCTTTGTCAGACAGCTTTGGCTGGGATTCGGATTGAGTGCTCTGTTCGGTTTTGGCGCTTCTTTAATTAACGGCCCGATGCAAGCTCTGATTCAAGAGAAAACTCCCGAATCTATGCGGGGCAAAGTCTTTGGCTTGGAAAACAATGCGATTAATATTGCTCTCAGCTTGCCTTTAGCATTGACTGGGCCGCTTACGGATGCTGTCAGCAAAGCCGTGGGCTCCGATGACCTCGGCTTGCGGATCGTGCTGCTGAGTTTGGGTTTTTTAGTTCCGGTGATGGGCCTGGCAGCTTGGAAACATACTCGCAAAGTCTTGCAGGATGTTCTCTGACTTTGGGAAGAAGGAAGAATGCAGACGGAAGGAAGAAGGAAGAAGAAGGAAAAGGGCTTTCTTTTCGCGATCGATCTCTAACATAGCAATCCCCCTAATGGTGAGGACGTTGTTAATCGCTGAAACGATTGTTTTTGTGGTCGAATGCCGCATGACGAATGCTATACAAGCGTCATATAGCGGTAAACCGGCATAGAGGCCGTGATTTCCTCTGTTTCTTTTCTTCCTCTGCTGTTCCACAATGTCTCGATCGGGCGAACCCTCTGTGATCGCGAAATATTTTGTAAAATCTCACCACTTAAATTTTCATAGTTTCATTAATTAAGATTAAAGTAGTATAAAAGCTTTCATTAAAAATCATAATTAGTTTGAGGAAGGAAATTCTGTGCAACTAAAAACTAAAGTGACCATCAGACGTGCAACGGGTGGATTTGCTTTGATTGACAGCTTGATCCGCCACGGCGTCAAGCATATTTTTGGTTATCCCGGCGGCGCAATTCTGCCGCTTTACGACGAACTCTACCGCGCTGAAGAAACCGGCGCCATCAAACACATTCTAGTGCGGCACGAACAAGGCGCTGCTCACGCGGCCGACGGGTACGCCCGCGCTACCGGACAAGTTGGGGTTTGTTTCGCGACTTCCGGGCCCGGCGCAACTAATTTGGTGACGGGGATTGCGACGGCGCACATGGATTCGATCCCGATGGTAATTATTACCGGTCAAGTGCCCCGTCCGGCGATCGGCACTGATGCGTTCCAGGAAACTGATATTTACGGCATTACCCTGCCAATTGTCAAGCATTCCTATGTAGTCCGCGATCCGAGAGATATGGCGCGAATTGTCGCTGAGGCTTTCCACATCGCGAGTACGGGGCGGCCGGGCCCTGTGTTGGTTGATGTGCCCAAGGATGTCGGTTTAGAAGAGTTTGAGTATCTGCCGGTGGAACCCGGATCTGTGAGAATTCCGGGCTATAGGCCAACGGTGAAGGGAAATCCTCGGCAGATTAATCAAGCGATTCATTTGCTGAAGGAAGCGAAGCGTCCTTTGCTGTATGTGGGCGGTGGGGCGATCGCAGCCGGAGCCCACGAGGAAATTAAGGAACTCGCCGAGATGTTCCAATTGCCTGTCACCACAACGCTGATGGGCAAAGGTGCTTTTGATGAAAACCATCCTTTGTCGGTGAAAATGCTGGGGATGCACGGCACTGCTTATGCTAACTTTGCCGTTACTGAGTGCGATTTGCTGATTGCTGTGGGAGCTCGGTTTGACGATCGGGTGACGGGCAAACTAGACGAGTTTGCCGCGCGGGCGAAGGTGATTCACATCGATATCGATCCGGCGGAAGTGGGCAAAAATCGCGGCCCCGATGTGCCGATTGTCGGAGATGTCCGCCAAGTTTTGATTGATATGCTGCGCCGCTGTCGGGAAACTGGAGTTTCGCCGCATCCTGGACAAACTGGGGAATGGCTGCACAGGATCGATCGCTGGAAACAGGACTATCCGTTAGTTGTACCCCACTACCCAGAGATTTTGTCTCCGCAGCAGGTGATTTCGGAGTTGGGTACTCAAGCGCCGGATGCTTACTACACAACGGATGTGGGTCAACATCAAATGTGGTCAGCTCAATTCTTGAACAACGGGCCGCGCCGCTGGATTTCGAGCGCTGGTTTGGGCACGATGGGTTTTGGGTTGCCGGCGGCGATGGGCGCGAAAATGGCGCTACCCAACGAGCAGGTAATTTGTATTGCTGGCGACGCTAGCATCCAAATGAATATTCAAGAGCTCGGAACATTAGCACAATACGGCATTAATGTCAAGATTGTGATTGTAAATAATGGCTGGCAGGGCATGGTGCGGCAGTGGCAGCAGGCTTTCTACGGCGAGCGTTATTCGTCGTCGAATATGACTGTGGGGATGCCGGATTTTGTGATGCTGGCTGAGGCCTACGGCGTGAAGGGGATGCTGGTTTCGCGGCCGGATGAGTTGGAAGGGGCGATCGCTCAAATGCTCGCTCACAACGGCCCTGTGCTGATGAACGTGAAGGTGACGAGGGACGAAAA
Organism: Microcoleus sp. A006_D1; assembly: GCF_036702805.1. Classification (NCBI taxonomy): domain Bacteria; kingdom Bacillati; phylum Cyanobacteriota; class Cyanophyceae; order Oscillatoriales; family Microcoleaceae; genus Microcoleus; species Microcoleus sp. A006_D1. Next base: position 334,346 of record NZ_JAUBVZ010000001.1, on the reverse strand, counting down.
CTGCTATCCGATGGTAGTTCCGGGCAAGAGTAACGCTCAAATGGTTGGTTTGCCGGAACGCAGTAAGTTGGAATCTGCGGAGTTGATTTATTGTCCGAGTTGCGGCGCGAAGAATGTTTCGAGCAATAAGTTTTGTCCTGAGTGCGGGACAAAAGTTTAAGTAGGGACACGGCAATGCCGTGTCCGGCAGGGGTTTAAACCCCTGCCGGTTTTTCGGGTAGTCTGGTTCCCAGGCAAAGCGCCTGGGAACCGATATCCAGAGGCTCTGCCTCGGCTGGTAAAAGGTCGGCAGAGCCTCCGGATCTGCGTTACCAGGCGCTTTGCCTGGTAACGAGTAAAACCTGGTTTCTTTCTATAGATACAGCTTAGATATGCCTTATGAAATAGAGTTTACAACCGAATCTTTACAAGACCTAAAACTTCTCAGACCAACCGATCGCAGCAAGGTAATCGATGCAATTGAAACCCATCTCCTACACAATCCCACCCAAGAAAGCAAAAGCAGAATTAAACGCTTGCGGGAGATGGATAAACCGCAATATCGCCTGAGAGTTGATGAAATTCGCATTTACTATGACATTCATGAGGATTTTGTAGAAATTATCGCAATTGTTCCTAAATCACAAGCGGCTGAATGGCTGTTACGTGAAGGACAAACTACTGAACCAACGGAGGAATAGATCATGAAAACAGTCTCTTTAACCGACTTACAAACCGATGTCTCAAAATACCTCGAACTTGCAGAAGCAGAAGACATTATCATATTGAGAGAAGGAAAAGCGATCGGTGTATTGCGGGGTTTTTCTGATGAAGATGATGCCTTTGATTACGATTTAGAAAATCATCCCCTATTTAAAGAAAGAGTTAGGAAGTCTCGCCAGCAATTTCGAGAAGGAAAAGGCATTAGCCTCAATGATGTCAAAGCTCAACTCCTCAAAGATAATCTACTCTAAAAAGGAGCAACTACTTTGACAGCAACAATTATAGAAGTCGGCACCTTAATCACCCGCGATTCACAACTTCGTGGTGGCATCCCTATTATCGCAGGCACAGCTACATCCGTGCGACGAATTGCGGCGTTGTACAAACAAGGCAATAATGCTGAGGAGATAGCCAAAGATTTAGATCATCTTAGCTTAGCTCAAGTTTATGCTGCACTTTCTTATTATCACGCAAATCAAGCCGAAATAGAAGCAGATTTAGCGGCAGAACAAGCAGAATATGAGAGTTTGGCAAAATCAAATAGCCCAAACAACTGCCAATGATAATAAACTGATGCTATAATTAAGTTAGAAGTTTTAACCTCAGATTAAAATATATGCCAACTTTAACTGATATTGGCACTCTGATAATTTCCACACCAGAAACCTGTGGAAATCGCCCCCGCATCGCAGGAACTAGAATCACCGTTCAACGAATCGCCGTTTGGTACAAAATGGGGATGAGTCCAGAAGAAATTATTGCGGAAATTTCTCACTTAAATTTAGCACAAGTTCATGGAGCACTCGCTTACTACTACGCAAATCAAGAGCAGATAAATGCTGATATTGCGACAGAAGAAGCTGATTACGATCGCTTCGCGAGTGAATGCAAAGAGGAGAGTTAATTTTGAGCCAAATTCGTTTATATTTAGATGAGGATATTCTCGAACGCTCCTTAATCAAAGCGCTCCGAAATGCAGGGATTGATGTATCTACTACTGCTGAAGCGAATAATCTCAGTTGCACCGATGAAGAACAATTAATCTGGGCAACATCACAAGGGCGAGTTATCTATACTTTGAATGTGGGAGACTTCTGTTATTTGCATAAAAATTACATGGAAGAAGGAAGGAATCATTCAGGAATTGTGATGGGAAAACAAAGTTATTCGATAGGGGAACAATTGCGAGGTTTTTTGAAGTTAATTTCTCTCAAAACAGCAGAAGAGATGATCTGTCAACAGCAGTTCTTGGTAAATTATCTAGATAAATGAATCTTTATTTGGGAATAGATTTCGGCACTACGGGCGCTCGATCGACAATTATCGACTCCCAGGGTACAATCCATTGCGAGACAGAATACACTTTTGCCGACGCACAACAGCCGGAATTGCCCTCGGTGTGGCAAAATGCGCTGTGGGCTGTAATTGAGCAAATCCCCGCAACCATCCGCAATCAGGTAAGCGCGATCGCCCTTGACGGCACATCCTCCACAGTCATGTTGTGCGATACTGACGGTATACCGGTATGCGAACCCATTTTATACAACGATGCGCGCGGTGCAGCCGTTACACAGACATTGCGGGCGATCGCACCAGCCAACCACACAGTATTAAGCGCTACATCCAGTCTAGCCAAACTCCTGTGGTGGCAAGACTTTCGAGGGTTTACCAGCCCGCTGTATTTCCTGCATCAAGCTGATTGGCTGGCGTTTTTGCTGCACGGAAAATTAGGAATTAGCGACTATCACAATGCTTTGAAACTCGGTTTCGATGTTGATACTTTGTGCTATCCCGATTGGCTAATCCAAGGAATTGCCGGCCCTGTAACGCCTAAATTGCCGCAAGTTGTCGCACCGGGCACGCCTGTGGGGAAGGTTAGAGTCGAATTGGGCGATCGCTTCGGATTTCCCCGCCATTGTACAGTTTATGCTGGTACAACCGATAGCATTGCAGCATTTCTAGCCAGCGGTGTCAATTCACCAGGAGAAGCAGTAACTTCTCTCGGTTCTACATTAGCCGTGAAACTGTTAAGTCATACCCGCGTAGATGATTCGAGATACGGGATTTACAGTCACAAATTAGGCGATTTGTGGTTAGTTGGAGGCGCTTCTAATACCGGAGGTGCGGTGCTGCGACACTTTTTTACGGATGCTGAGTTACATAATTATAGCACACAAATTGATCCAGAGCAAGAGAGTTTGCTGGATTATTACCCATTATTGAAAAAGGGCGATCGTTTTCCAATTAACGACCCGAATTTGCCGCCTCGACTCGAACCGCGTCCCACTGATTCAGCGGAATTTCTGCACGGTTTGCTAGAAAGCATCGCGCGGATTGAAGCGCGGGGATATCAATTATTGCAGGAGTTGGGTGCGACTCCTTTGACAAAGGTTTATACTGCTGGCGGTGGTGCAAGAAATGCAGTTTGGAGTGCGATTCGTCATCGTTATTTGAAAGTGCCTGTGGTGACTCCCGTTCAGACTGCGGCTGCCTATGGAAGCGCGTTATTGGCGAAGCAGGGAAGTCAATCAATTTTAGATATTAGATTTTAGAATTGAAGAAAGCGACCTGACGAATCGATGCGGAATATTGTAACCTGGATACGGTTTACTTGAGGCTTTTTGATGAATTTCTTAAGTCAACCATAAGGCGGTAGGGGCGGGTTAAGCTCAGAATTTATGAAATAATCGACTGTTGTATCAAGGCAAAACCCGCCCTATAGGAGTAAACCGTATTGCATTGTAACCTAGATACTTTTAGTTAGGTTGAAAGGTGGTAAATTAGGAGTGCGATCGCTCTTGAGTAAAACTAAAATGAGAGGCAGCAAACATTCTGATATATTGTGTTAAGTTGTTATCCCTAAAAATCAAGGACAATGGCAAAGCTACCTGATGACATCCTGAACACAATTTTCACATTGCAGCGACGGCTAGTGGAAATCCTCAACGAAACAACTGCCACAGAATATATATTCATGCAGCAGTTTGGCGAGACAGAAGCGACACTCCCCGAACTAGAATCTCTGGATAATATTAAGGAAAGGTTGAGAACATCTTACAATCGTTTGTACAGGCTTTTGCAGCAGGTGACAGAATCTCAACCCGCTGCGACGGCAGATACGTTAAACTTTCTGTATGGAACGATAGAAGACGGAGAGGCCATTGTCGATGCCTCAGCAGCAAGCATTCAAGAAATCAAAATGGATTGGAACTTACGATGAATCAACAACCTAGAATCCCCGATGCTGAAACCAGAAAGCGACACGTTGAAAATATCCGTGAAGTCTGCCGACAGCTTGACGCTTTTAATTTGAAGTTAGATGAAGCGATTGCCATATTTGAAGCTGACAACCGCCGCCAGCGTCGAGAACGTTTGGCGGGTAAATACAGGCGTGTGGAATCTCAGGTAGTCGAATAAGATATGAGATGTTGCATCATTCATTCTTAATAAGTCTTTTATGAATAGGCAAGATGCTTATTCCACAAAGAGTAAATTTTATTGTGGAACAGGCATCTTGCCTGTTAAGCGTCTTTTATGAACAGGCAAGATGCCTGTTCCACAAAGAGTGAATTTTATTGTGGAACAGGCATCTTGCCTGTTATTGGCTGTTTAGTAATGGTTCAAATTGCCGACTCCGATCGCAGATTTTCAATACGGATTTGATATATGCTAATTTTCCCGCACCATCCATACTAGAAATCCCAATATCTTATCTACAGGAGGTAGCGGATAGTCGGTAAGATCGATCGTCACTATTTGCCCTTCCAGCTTGAGAAACCGCCAAGCTGTGCCGCTGGAAACGCTGCCATAGATGGCTGAAATCGATCGCCCTTTCGCTTCATTAAACCTCTGGGCTGCCACCATTTCAGCAATACACTGCCCTAAACCTACTTTCAAATCTCCTTTTTTAGCTTCCACCATTACAATTACCGGGGCCTCAACGTCTAATTGTTCCGGGGAACGGCTGATGATAAAATCGCAAACTCCTGTCAGTCCAACAGTCACATCAACATTGAATTCCTCACCCGAAAACACGCTGATTTGTTGGTTGAGAATCCTCCGAACTTCCAGCAAAACAGGGTTGATAATCGCTTCAGAACGGGCTTTTTCGGTGCTAGTGGCGATCGCCCAAGGCAAATTTGTCTCCAGCATTGTCTGCAAGGCTGTTGCGGGTGCGATCGGCTCGATTTCCGGCAAAAATCTGATTCCTTCCACTACTGTGAGATTGAAGGCTTCTTTAACCTTGCCGATGGTCGTAAATTGACTGTAAGACATAAGAGTTTATGTTTTGATTTCTGCTTTTTACTTAGATGCAGACGGCGGTTGAAACCGCGTCTACACAAACGATGTCCGCCTCCGCGGACTGAAGATTTAACCGCCCATTCTTCAACCCGCGGAGGCGGGTTTTGCCTGTATCGACGCGGTTTCAACCGCCGGATTTTCTATCACACTCGCTGCAACTTCGCCGTTCTCGGATCGATGATTTTGCGGCCCAAACCAGTAAACTTAATTGCCAGATTCGTTTTATCGCCCACTCCCAAAACATGGGTAATTTCTCCGACTCCAAAAGCATGATGAAAAACCCGTTCGCCCGTTTTCCAATCCGTCGATTGTGGATGATTTCCCTGTGGAGAAGTCTCAGAATTAGCTACTGAATTACTTATTTTTCCCGCAGTTTTACCAGTTTTAGTTTTCTTCGTAGTTCCAGCCAACAAATGTGTCGGTAACTCGCCCAAGAATAGCGAAGGCGTGCAGTGTTCGCGGTATCCTCCCCAGAGACGGCGTTCGCGAGTGTGGGTGAGAAATAGCAATTCCTGGGCGCGAGTGATGCCAACGTAGCACAAACGGCGTTCTTCTTCGATCGCCCTTGGGTCATCCAAGCTGCGGAAATTGGGAAATAAACCCTGTTCCATTCCGACTAGAAAGACTACGGGAAATTCTAACCCTTTCGCTGAGTGCAGCGTCATCAGCGACACGCGGGAATCATCTTCTTTCAAGTCATCTAAATCGGATGCTAAGGATGCTTTTGCTAAAAATGATGTTAGCGTCGGTTCTTCGTTTTGTTCTTCAAATTGGATCACCGCGTTGTACAATTCTCGAACGTTGGCGATGCGATTTTCGGCTTCCTCGGTTCCTTGGTTTTTCAAATCGTCAATGTAACCAGAATCTTCGATAATTCCTTGGACAATTTGCGACGCGGGCAGGGTTTCAACTTGCGATTGCCAACGACCAATCATTTCGGCAAACTTAATTATAGCTTTTACCGATCGCCCTGCGAGAGTATTTACAGAAGACTCATCGCTGAGAATTTCCCACAACGGAATCCCCAATTGAGTTGCAGCGTCTTCGATTTTACCAAATGTGGTGTCGCCAATGCCGCGGCGGGGAGTATTGATGATCCGTTTGAGGCTGACGCTATCGTCGGGATTGGCAAGCATCCGCAGGTATGCTAAGATGTCTTTGATTTCTTTGCGATCGTAAAACTTCAGGCCGCCGACAATATTGTAGGGAATATCCAAGTACATTAACGCTTCTTCAAAGGATCGAGATTGAGCATTAGTGCGGTAGAGAATCGCAAAGTTACTGCCGTGTTCGTATTCGGAATTTTGGCGCTTCAACGACTGAATTTGACCAGCTACAAATTGCGCTTCATCTATTTCGTTGTCAGCGCGCCACACCACAACCGGAGCTCCGGGTTCGCGAGTCGGGCGCAGAACTTTCTCGATGCGTTCGGTATTGTGTTCGATCAAGTGGTTGGCGAGTTCGAGGATGTTTTCGCGCGATCGATAATTCTCCTCTAATTTGACCATCGTCTGAGTTTTTTCGTCCGACAAACCATCGCCAAAATCCTCTTGAAATTCCAGCAATATGGTATAATCAGCCATCCGAAAACTGTAAATAGATTGATCGACATCGCCCACCACAAAAATTGAGCGATTTTGCCATTTATCAAACTCTTTCGGGTCGGCGTTATTTGTAACTAACATCCGAATCAAATCATATTGAGTGCGGTTAGTATCTTGGTATTCATCAACTAAAATATGGCAAAACTTTTTATGCCAATAATTTAACACTTGCTCATTTTGGGATAAGAGTTTAACCGGAACTAGAATTAAATCGTCAAAATCTAAGCCGTTGTTGGCTGCTAAAGCATCTTGGTAGCGGCTGTAAACATCGGCAATGACGCGCCCTCTATAATCCGGTTCTGCGGCGAGGAATTCTTGAGGAGACCAACCTTTATTTTTAGCATTGCTGATGACATAGCGGACTTTGCGCGGATCGAATTTCTTGTCATCTAGGTTGAGGACTTTGGTGACAATTTGTTTGACAAGAGTTTGAGCATCTGACTCGTCAAAAATCGAAAAATTCTTCTTCCACTGGCGGCCGTTTTCGTCTTGATATTTCTCAATGTCATAGCGGAGAATGCGGCCGCACAGAGAGTGAAATGTTCCCATCCAAATCTGTTTGGTAATTCTTTGGTAAATTTGCGATCGCAATTTCGTCTGTATTTCCGGCGCTAAATCTGCCAAAGGTTTACCATATTCCGCTTCAGCTTGCTGAGTTGCCAGCAATTTTTCAATTCTTTCTTTCATCTCCCTAGCGGCTTTATTGGTAAAAGTCACCGCCAGAATATTTTCGGGATCGACTCGGTTGGTGCGAACTAAGTTAGCTACGCGGTAAGTTAGAGCTCGCGTTTTCCCGGAACCAGCCCCCGCTACTACTAACATTGGCCCGTTGTAATGGACGACTGCTTGGCGCTGGGATGGGTTGAGGTGGCTGAGGTGATCGGTAGTTTGAGTCATAGTTGGAATGTTAGTTGTTGGATTTTTTTAAGGGAGAAATAATACTTGGTATGTGATAAGCAGAAGGAAGAAGGAAGAAGGAAGAAGGAAGAAGGAAGAAGAGATACACAGCAAGCCTTTGAGCGATTCGTATTTTACGTTTGATTAGATGGATTCACTTACTCCGAGTTTGTTTAAGGTAAGGCGCGATCGCCCTACAATATAATATCATGAAGATCCGACGGCGGTTGAAACCGCGCCTTGTCAAACGATGTCCGCCATAAGACGGCGGTTGAAACCGCCAGAAAGTCAAACGATGTCCGCCTCCGCGGACTGAAGAAAACAATATAATTTTCAACGCCTATTCTTCAACCCGCGGAGGCGGGTTTTGTATGTATAGCCGCGGTTTCAACCGCCGGGTATTCTAACGTTTAAATAGTTGTTTTATCCAAATTGCTGCTAATATTCCCAAGCCGATCCAAATCGCAACAATTACGACAGCAGCAGCCCGATTTATCGGTTTTCCTCGCTCTATTTCTGCGGCTGCTTTTTCCCGACACTTGGCTAAAACTTCTGGCGGAATCATCTTTAGTACCAGCCAAATTCCTAATGGTACAATTATTAAATCGTCTAAGTAGCCGAGAATTGGGATGAAGTCGGGAATTAGGTCGATCGGGCTAAAAGCATATGCAACCGTAACACCCGCTAAAACTCTCGCATACCAAGGTACTCTCTGGTCTATACTGGCTAAATAAACAGCGTAAGTTTCTTTTTTGAGTTGGCGCGCAAGTTGTTTTAAGGATTGCATAAGTAGGTGGGTACAAATAAACATTAAATGGGGAGAGGGCGGGTTTTGCCTGAATCAACTGGCTGGTATCATAGATTATGAGCTAAACCCGCCCCTACAAGATACTATTGTTTTTTTTTCAATGACCTACTTATCAGGACTAAGGACTAATGACTAATGATTTTTTTAGTTGCTAAAAACGTAACAGGCTGGATATTTAGCAATTCCAGTGCCAAGGTAAAGTATAGCATCTGTTTTATGTGAGGAGAATCGAGTTTATGAATTCAAATTTGCAACGGGGTACTATAATCAATTTCCGTAGTCTGCTAACAGCGTTATGTTTAACGTTAACTCTCGTGAGTTTTGTAAGATTAGATCCGGCGGTGGCTCAGGAACAGCGAATCAGAACGCTAACGGTTACTGGGCGAGGTGTTGAAGCGATTCCGACAACTCAAACTCTCGTCCGTTTGGGGGTGGAAGTGCAGGGGAAAACGGCGGCCGAGGTGCAGCAGGAAGCGGCGAGACGATCGTCCGCTGTGGTAGAGTTGTTGCGATCGCGCCAAGTAGAAAAACTCGAAACTACCGGCATCAACCTCAACCCGAATTACAGCTACGAAAACAACCAACAGCGCTTAACAGGGTATACTGCTACGAATACCGTCAGTTTTCGCATCAATACTCAATCTGCCGGCACTTTGCTCGATGATGCGGTGAGGGCCGGAGCAACCCGAATTCAAGGTGTGAGCTTTGTAGCCGCCGAAAGTGCGATCGAACAAGCTCAAAAACAAGCACTCAAAAAAGCAACTCAAGACGCTCAATCGCAAGCAGATGCAGTCCTGAGCGCGCTCAACCTCAAGCGGGGAGATATTCTCGGAATTCAAGTCAACGGTGCGATCGCGCCGCCTCCTATGTACCGGCAGGTAGAGGCTCGCAGTGCTAGTTTTGCTACAACGCCGGTGGTGGGAGGGGAACAGCAGGTAGATGCTTCTGTGACTTTGCAAATTAGCTATTGATTGCGAAAATAATTAGGACGCTGCTCAGAGCAACGTCCCACAAAGTTTTTTTTCTTGTGGGACGTTGCTCTGAGCAGCGTGCTAAAATTTGATTAAAAGGACTTTTCAAATCTTGTCTAATATTAAAATTAAATAGGAAGTTCGATCGCAAATTCAGTACCTTTCCCCGCCATCGACTTGCAGAACAATTCACCGCCGTGCTTATCCGTCACAATCTGCTTAGCAATCGACAATCCCAGCCCAGTGCCTTTACCCACCGCTTTTGTAGTAAACAGAGGTTCAAACAAATGTTGTTGAATCTCCTCCGTCATTCCCAACCCGTTATCGTCAATTCGGACGATCGCACTTTCGCGCAAAACTTCCGTGCTAATGGTAATATTCAGAGGACGTTGGTCTTTTTCCCAAGCCTCTTCCACAGCATCGATCGCATTTGCCAACAAATTCATAAAAACTTGGTTCATCGGGCCAGGATAGCATTTAATTAGGGGCAATTGACCGTAGTTTTGGATAACTTCAATGGCGGGGCGAGACCCTTGATCCTTCAGTCGATGTTTTAACAGCAACAATGTACTATCCAAAGTCTCGTGCAGATCGATCGCACTCGCAGTATCTCCATCCGAACGAGCAAAATTACGTAGCGATAGCGAAATATCTTTAATGCGTTCAGTGCCTATTTGCATTGAATCCAAGAGGTGAGAAAAATCCTCGATCACAAACTCCAAATCCATCTCATCCATCTTGCTAACGATATCTGATGGAGGTGCAGGATAATGTTTTTGATAGAGTCGAAGAACTTCTGTAATGTCAGCCAAATATTCCTTTGCAGGTGCAATGTTGCTGACCATAAAACTCAGCGGGTTGTTAATTTCATGGGCGACTCCAGCAACGAGTTGTCCCAGGGCGGATAGTTTTTCTTGCTGCACTACTTGGACTTGGGCTTGTTGTAAAGCGCAGGTGCGTTGTGTAACTTGCTGTTCCAGATTGTCCGTTAACTGTTTGAGCCGCCAGTGAATGTTAACTCTAGCAATTACTTCGTCTTGTTCAAAGGGTTTGGTGATGTAATCCACTGCACCTAATGACAAGCCTTTCATCTTACTTTCGGCATCTGCTAAGGCGGTCATAAAAATGACTGGAATTGCCGTTGTCGCGGGGTTGGCTTTGAGCTGACGACAGGTTTCAAAGCCATCGATTCCCGGCATTTGCACGTCTAGTAATATGAGTTCTGGGAAAGGGATTTTTGTAGAATCTATCGCACATTTTTCTAGCATCTCAATCGCTGATTCGCCGTCTACTGCCACTCGCACTTTGTAGCCTGCTGTTTTTAAGGCTTGCGACAGCACGGCTAAATTTGTGGCACTGTCATCTACTATTAAAATAAATTTTTTTTCTGGTTCATTCATGCTATTTTCTCCTTATACTTGTGATAAATATTCTGCAATCAATGCCCGCAGCTCTTTTACCTGAAATTTTTCTGCCAAAACGACTATTTTATTCGCGAAAACCGCGTGTTCTGGATTGGCTGTTTGCATCTCTTCCGCCATCTCAATTATCGCGTCCAAATCGCCAGATTGAGCTTGTTCATCTAATAACTGCAAAATCTCGATCGCCGGAATCTGCATTTCGTTTGGCATCGCATCTTGGGCTTTTTTACCCGCAGTTACTGTCTCGTCATACACCCACTCCAGTTGCAAATATTTTTGAAGTAAGCCGAGCAATACATCTGCTTGCACTGGTTTTGGCAAAAAATCATTTCCACCTGCATCCAAGCTCTTTTGGCGATCGATCTCAAACACGCTTGCAGACGACACTAACACGATCGCATCTCGCAGTTGAGGATGACCGCGGATTTGGCGCAAAAACTCAAATCCGTCCATCACCGGCATAGCTAAATCGGTGAGGATTAAATCGGGTTTAGTGGCTAAAGCGCGCTCCATTCCTTCTTTCCCGTCTGCCGCTTCAATCATCTCAAAGCCTAATGGTTCCAGCAAGTTTACCAGCACAGCCCTATTTTCCCACCTGTCATCCACCACCAAAATTTTGCGTTTTTCGCCCAAGTAGCTGAGCACAGTCCCCTGTTCGACGATTCTCGAACTCTCAGCCCAATCTTTGGCCTCCGGGAGTGCCACTTCAAAGGAAAAAATACTGCCAATTCCTGCACGACTGTCGATCGCAATTTCACTCTGCATCAAGCCTACAATCTTTTGACTGATCGCAAGTCCCAATCCAGTACCTTCCGATTGTTTTTTCAGATCACCTACTTGCTCAAAAGGCAGAAAGATTTTCTTAACTTGTGCTGGTGTCATTCCCGGGCCTGTATCTTCGACTCTAAAGCTAATTTTGTATATTTTTTGATTTAAATTTAACTGAGAACTTGAATTAGAAAACTCAGCATCTTTAATTACATCTACATGAAAAATTACTCCGCCTTTTTCCGTAAACTTAACCGCATTTCCCAACAAATTCAGCAGGACTTGGCGCAAACGTTTTTCGTCGCCGCAAACCCCAGTCGGGAGTTGCGAATCAATCTGTAAATCAAAAGAAATTGCCTTTTCCTGGGCGCGAATCATGCAGATTTCGGCAACACCTTGGATGAATGACGGTAGGTGAAAAGCAGTGGGATGCAGTTCGAGTTTTCGGGCTTCAATTTTCGACAAATCCAATACATCATTAATCAGCGTTAGCAAATGCGAACCGCACTGATAAATAATATCAACGCCGCCGCGCCCTTTTTGCGTCATCGGTTCGCTGCGCTGGAGAATTTGCGCGTAGCCTAAAATGCCGTTGAGGGGAGTTCGCAATTCGTGGCTCATGTTAGCCAAAAAGTCGCTTTTGGCGCGGTTGGCACCGTCTGCCATTTCTTTTGCTATTTTGAGTTCTACGGTGCGTTCTTCGACGCGCTGTTCGAGTTCGGCGTTGGTATTTTCTAGGGCTTTAAAAGAGTCGCGCAGTTGCTGCGCCATGTCGTTGAAGGATTCCGAAAGCACACCTAATTCATTCTTCCCGGAGACTTCCACTGTGCGATCGAATTTCCCGGATGCGAGATCCTGTGATGCTTTGCTCAAAAGTGCGATCGGCTCAGTAATCAAGCGGGAAGTGTAAAAACCAACAACCGTCGCCACAACTAAAGCACCGATACAAAATAGAATCGTGGTGCGAGTATTGGCATTAATTTGCCCCATAAAATCCGATTCAGGAACAGCCACGACTACCAACCAATCCAATCCCCACTCGTCTTTCCAGGGTAAAACTTGCACAAACTGGCGTTCTTGATTCAGCAAGAAATCAAGCTGTTGAGTATCTTTTATTTTGTCGAAGTCGCCGAAATGCTTGACTAAATATTGAGATGTCGAGCGGATCAGCACATCGCTACTTTCTGATGCGTTTAACCGTTTAGGTTGCCCCTCAATTAGTTTAAATGGTTCCTCGGTGCTGGAACTCGCAACCATTAGCCCGCTGCGTTCCACAATAAATGTTCTGGCAGATTTACTAACTTTCAGTTGACGCAAGAAATCGCTAATTTGGGAAAGACGCTGGTCGATGCCGATGATACCAATCAATTGATTCTTCTTATCATAAATCGGCTTATTTGCCGAAACAGCCAGAGGAAACGGCGTGATTTCCCACTGGTATACAACCCATGTCTGTTTTCTAGCTTTAACCGTGTTTGAGTACCACAGTTCTTTCTCAAATTCGTAATTTTTGTATATATCAATAAGCGTAGTTTTGTTGCCCTGACTATCTGTATTGTAGATGTAATGATTTCGATTGCCGTGTTGCTTTGGATTACTGATGCCAGAAACAATATTTTTATCTAATACATATCCAGCACCCGCAAACTCACCTCCTGGAGCGCCAAAGCTTATGAAGCCGACATTAAACAATTGCATCTGTTTCCAGAAGAAACGAGCCATATTATCTAAATCTTTGGGATCGAGCAATCCCACGTCGAAGGCATCGGCATTAACTTGAGCAAGGTGGCGCGCTGTGTCGAGTTGGCTGTCTAAGTGCTGATCAATGCGACTGCTGACTTCAGTACGCAATTGAGATGCTAAGTCATTGACTGCTTTTTGTCCGTTACGAAAAGATAAGTAGCCAACAATGCCCACGGCACCGATGATTTGTAGCACGAAGGGGACAATCAAAACGGTTCGCAGCGGCGCATTACCAATCAGTTTCTTGAGGATTGAAGGCTGGGATGATGACATATGGCAACTCTCTATTACAGCCAGGCGGATATTATTTTCGATCGACTACACTTAGCCTAGCTTTTTTTTAAAGAGAGATTTATTGGGCGATCGCCCTTATTTGAGAATCACCTAATTTGTGGTTATGTATCGATATTAACCCAAAAATGGTTTAAGCCAATATTTTGCCCTGTGAATTTAATAACTCGCCCGCACAGCCGCACTTCTATAAATTTCTTTAAGTTCCTCGGAGAAACGGGGTTGATTAGGTAAGCGCGTTTTTGAGGTGTTGTGCGCGCTGTCCTGCTAAATAAATATCAGGGGATTCTCGTAGGGTTTTTGCCGAATTGATACTTAATTGTGGGCTGCGAATACTTAAGTACATAGACTCAGATAAGTGCGATGAGAGTTGTTTGGGCGATCGCATATTTAAATTACCATAAAAGAGAGAATGCGTGCAGATTACCTCCTCTTTTTGAGCGTCGCACTTAGGGATTAGGACATCTGAGTTTCAAAAATTCTGATTTTATCCAACCTTTGTACGGACTTGCTCTCAATCTTGTCGTCAAATACCAGACATTTCCTTCGCTATCTTTGCGGCTGAGTGGAGATACGACACTACTTTTATTTTGGTCGTCATTAGCGACAATCACTAAATTTCCTACCGATACTGTGCCGACAACGCTAAAAATGCTTCCTGCACCAGACCTGATATTAACTTGTGAGCCAATATCTTCACCGACAATATCGGCAACGCAGCTTTTATCTGTGATAGATTGAGCGCTCGCACTCTTGGGAGTGAAGATAGCAAGAGTGGCGATTTCTACAAGCATGAAAGCGCAAATTTTTAATCGAACTTTCGTCATAATGCGCCTTTTTCCCGAGTTTTAGCAGTTATCAATTGTTGATACAAAACTGGGCTTTTTTCCCTCAAAGACTGTTGCAATTGCTTAAATTCTGCTTCACCTTCTTCTAAGTACGCATCCACGATTTCTCGGTTGGCAAGATAAAAGACGATCGCACCATAAACCTGTTCTAGCGAAAGTAGCGGAAAATTTTGGGCAATGCTTTCGGGGGCTTCTCCATTCAAGAATGAATAAACGACTGAATCGAGAGAAATCCGAGTTCCTTCAATCCAATACCCTTCGTTGCGTTGTTCGATATACTGCTTTATTGGGGTGATGGCGAGTGTCATAAGGCTAATCGCTGCTTTTTATCTAGATTTTAAACCAATTAGATGAGATAGTTAGATTGGCGATCGCACAATTAAGTAATCAAGCGATCGCAAACTCCGTATATTGCCGTAAATGCGGTGGATGAAACGCCAATACAATATCCTCCCTCGGCACCTGAGCCTGCAACAAATCTGTCACCACCCCATCTTCTGTCCAATCCTCCTCAATCCAAATTTTGCCATCCCGCAATCGCACATGAATAGTATTTACCTTAATCCGTTCTTCTCCCTCCCAACCCATTACTACCAATAAATAATGGTCGCGCCTTTCGTCAAAAATCAGCGCACTTTCTAGCGTTAAATCGGTAGATTTTGCGTCCAACTCATAATAATTAGTTAAAACTTTCCGAATCAAATGACGATAATACTCTAATTTATCCATCGCTCAACTACCTCGCTTTTTGGGTCAACAACTAGCAATTTCACTCGATTGGTTTCAACAATTAATTGGGAAATTTTCTTCTGAAAGCCGCTGCTATAAACTCTGCTGGTAATCGCCAAATACAACTCATACTCGGATTGCTGGGCTTGTAAGATATTGCGGTAAATGATATACTGTCCAACAGCGCCCTCTAAATCGTTCATGAAAGATCGCCCTAAAAAACTCTTCACCTCAACAATGATTTTTCGTCCCTGCGATTCTGCTGCGATCGACTTTTCGGCCGCAATATCTGGATAAAGTTTATCCCCGCCATATTCCAGCACATAGTTTTCAGTAACTATCAGCCAGCCATCTTTAATCAGCGCTTGCTTGACTGCATCATGGTAGATATCTTTAGCTGGCATCACGAGACGAGGTAATTTGATCTTCTACATTTTAACTCAAGGACGATCGCACATCCCAGTATCCCAAAGCACGATGATCGCACATCCCCACAGCCCGCCAACAGACAAACCGCTGACAGCAAAATTCACTTGCCTTGCATCCCCTAGCAAACCCAGCAAATCCAATTACTACCGGATCGGATCTCCAAGTACCCGAGATCGACTACAGTAAACACAAAATATTATTGGCGGTGATTTGAGTGATAGAGAGTTTAGCAACAGGAATCGCAGCAGCAGGTTCGCTGCTAGCATTGGGCGGATTGGGCCTAGAGTTGAACTATCGCCGGAGTGGGAGTCCAAATAAACTAGAACTTACAGCCGGAGAATGGCACTTAGCCATAAACGAACCCAACCGCTATCTGTTGGTTGGCGAAATGGAATTCCGCAATCTGACACAGCGGTTCGAGATTATGTTGCCAGATGTGCGGGCACAGGTGAAACTACTATCAGACGGAAGTTTGGATGGTGTGACTTCCCAGACAAAAGTGATTCCTTGTCACGAAGACGCAAAAGCCCGATCGGACGATTACTGGTTCGGGTATATTGTTAAAGCCCAAAAAACCACAAAAATCAAAGTTTCCGTAGACATTCAAGGGCAAGATTTAACCAAATTGCAGTCAGCTTGGGTGCAAATACATTTCATCACCTACGGCCCCGGCGGGCGCATCCCCAAAGTCCGCAACGTAGTAGTCCCGCTGCAATTTCCCAGCCCCGATACCGTACCCGTCGCCCGCAATGTCGGCGTTGCCGAAGTCTTCCCAATTCGCACCCACATCCTCGCCGAACTCGACAATCCCGTGGAAATTGTCAAGCGTTACGTGTTACCGCGCGCCAACAAAGGCGATATCGTCGCCCTCGCAGAAACTCCCCTAGCCTTGATGCAGGGACGTTACCGCCATCCCAGCGAAGTCAAGCCCGGATGGGTAGCTAAGCGAGTTTGCTTGTTTTTCTTGCCGATGTCGAGTTTGGCTACGGCTTGCGGGATGCAAACTTTGGTGGATGTAGTCGGGCCTTGGCGCGTAGTGGCGGCATTTGCGATCGGCTCTGTAGCTAAAATATTGGGTAAACCGGGAGTCTTCTACCAACTTGCAGGGGAACAAGCCAGACTAATCGACGATGTTACGGGGACTTTGCCTCCCTTCGACCAATTTATCGTGCTTGGCCCGGACAATCCCCAGCAAGTTGTAGAGGAAATTCAACGAGAAACTGGACTTGCGGCGGCGATCGTAGACGCTAATGACTTAAAAGCAGTTAAGATATTAGCAGCTACTTCTGATTTGTCGATCGCATTTTTAGAGCAAGCGTTACGCAGCAACCCCGCCGGGAATGCTGACGAGCGAACACCGGTCGTTTTAATTCGACCTCTGCCACAGAAATCTTAAGTTGAAAACTGAAAATTAAAAAGTCAAAAACACGATTTGAAATTTTTAATTTTCCTTCAACTAAGAAAGGGTGAAGAATCAAAAGTTATAAGTTTTGAGTTCAAAACTTCCCTAACTCTTCCCCTTTCTTAAAAAGGTTTGACTTTTCAATTTCTATTCTCCACTTTGGTGCTATTACGGTGATCAAGTTTTATTAGAGACTCGCCAGCTATTAGTGTCAACTTAAAGCTAAAAGCCTTTGTATATCTTGTTTATCGCTGAGGCCAGATCCCCCTAAATCCCCCGGATAGTCGGGGGACTTTGAGAATGCTCCTGTCCCCCCCTTCTTAAGGGGGGTGCCAGGGAGATCTAACCTTAATCGCTAGACAGAAGACCAGCACTACGTTTGACCTTAAGTTGACACCAATAACCAATCACCAATAACCAATAACCAATAACCAATAACCAATAACCAATAACCAATAACCAATTTATACTTCACTTGAGAATTTCTATATGACTTCATTTCCCTCCCAAAACCAAAACCAAAACCAAGTTGTAATTCGCCCGTTTCAGTACCGCGATATCGAGGCGATGGAACAACTGTGCGCGGAAACAGCCGACGAACCAGAAAACCGCAAGGGCGCAAGCTGCGACTTGGTACTGGGTAAAAAGTTGCAGCAGATTCGCCGCTGGTACGGACTGCTAAAGCTTTTTAGCTTGTTTCCCAACCCTTGTCAGTCCCTGTTTCGGGCCCACGTTGCTGAGGAAGAAGGTGCAGTTAAGGGCATAATTCAGATTTCTCCTTTCAACCGCACCCGCAGCACTTGGCGGATCGATCGCATCGGAGTAAACCCAGAAGCCCGCAGCAAAGGCATTGGTTCGATGCTGCTGCGGTACTGCTTTGAGGCAGTGTGGGAGGCGCGCACCTGGCTGTTAGAGGTGAATGTCGGCGATAAAACATCCCTGGCTTTGTACCGCCAAAACGGGTTTCAGCCCTTGGCACAAATGACTTATTGGTCGATCGCCCCGGAACGCCTCCAAGAAATGGCCTCCGCGACACCAGATTTGCCCAACCTGCTGCCCGTAAGCAACGCCGACGCTCAATTGCTATATCAACTCGATACCGCGTCTATGCCACCGTTAGTACGTCAAGTATTCGATCGGCACATTCAAGATTTCAAAACCAGTTTTTTCGGCGCTTTGTTTGAAGGTGTCAGACAGTGGCTGGGCAAAACAGAGGTAGTCACCGCTTACGTGTTTGAACCGCAGCGCAAAGCCGCGATCGGCTATTTTCAGGTGCAGCTATCCCGCAACGGCCAGCAGCCCCACGTCGCCCAGCTAACCGTGCACCCGGCCTACACTTGGCTGTACCCGGAACTGCTGTCTCAGATGGCGCGCCTAGTTCAAGATTTCCCAGTCCAAAGCCTGCAACTGGCTTCCGCCGACTACCAACCGGAACGGGAAGCTTATTTAGAGCAATTTGGAGCCGTCCGTCTGGAACACAGTTTGCTGATGTCGCGATCGGTGTGGCACAAATTGCGCGAGTCAAAATTAGTCTCCCTCGAAGGACTCCAGCTATCAGAAATGCTGCAAAGCTTCCAGCCAACTCGCAAACCCGTACCGGGTAGGATGTCCTGGCTCGGGCCCATGGCTGGAGAAGCCGCAGCAGCGCCCGCGTCGTCCGAGATTAAGCCCTTTTTGTCGGACTCAGGAAAAAATCAAGCGAATCAAGTTAACCCATTGAACAGCCAAAATTCCGAATCAGGAGCAACAGATAGCGGTAGCATTTTACCTCTAAATTTGCCGGAATTGCCGATCGACCGCGAATCGCAAGAATAAGACTTAATTCCTGATAGCTAAAAGCAGAAAGTAGAAACTCGAAAAAAAACTACCTTCTGCTTTTTGTTGATATCGAGCCAAAAATACCCATCTTACTTCTTACTTTCTTCCCTTCTTCCTTCGCGTTTTAGCGCTTACGCGCCGCTTCGCGTACTGCGTCTAAGCGCTTCGCGCAGGCTACGCCAACGCGGTTCGTTAAAAAAAATCTTCCGGTAAGAAAGAAGTAAATCTCAAATCTCCAATCTCAAATTGATTAATGTCCAACGAAAAATTATGGATTAGTGCCCTCGGATTAGATATCGGCACCAAACGAGTCGGCATCGCCGGGTGTGACGGCACTGGTTTAATCGCTACGGGGATTACTACTCTGGTGCGATCGTCCTTCGATCGAGATGTAGCTTATCTCAGAGAGCTGGTGCAAGAGCGGAGAGTGCAAATTTTGGTGGCTGGCCTGCCCTACTCCCTTAACGGAGAAGTAGGCGCTCAAGCCCGAAAAGTTCAGAAATACGCCAGTCGCATCGCCGCCGCCTTAGAACTGCCCCTAGAATACGCCGACGAGCGCCTGACTTCTGTTGGCGCAGAGGAACTGATCCGAGATCAAGGGATGTCGCCCTCGCAAAATAAGGGTTTGATCGATCGCAAAGCAGCAGCCATGATTTTGCAGCAGTGGTTGGACGAGCGCAGGCAAAAGATCGGGGCAGTTTCCAATCCTGATAGGTTGTAACACAGGCGTGATATCCTGGTTGTGCAAGTTTGCTACGCACACCTGTAAGTGTTGACACATGGGATAAAATTCCGCAGAACCTCGGTACTGAAGCAGCACATAATTGTGATTTGTCCTCAGTGTCGCCGGCGGACTCGGCTGAGATTTAAACGCTGCACTCCTCGCCTGTGGAAAATGCCGCGAGTCTCGCGGTTGAAGTTTGTGGACTAGCGATCGCCCGATCGACCAGAATATCGCCACGAAAACTCCCCATTGTCAAGCCAACTTTACTGAATTATTGACGGAAAATAAGATACACGCGATGTCCTCATCCCCATACCGCAAAGAGAATGGCAGTTCCAACGAAGAGTCCGTCACCCTGACGGATGAACTTGGGCGATCGCTGACTTGCAACATAGAATATTCGATGAACTTAGAAGGTCAAGAATACGCTTTGCTGCTGCCGATCGACTCTCCCGTAGAAATTTTTACTTGGCACGGAGACGAAACCGACGAAGCAGCAATTCCTGTAGAAGACGAGACGGAAATTGACAAAATTTTTGATATTGCTAGAGTTGTCCTGCAAGAGCAGAACTTGGCACTCCGGCGCACAGCGGTGACTCTGACTGTGGTTGGTGAATTGCCGGAATTTCCCGACGAGGATATGGCGCCCGATGCCGATCCCGATGAGGAGTCGGAGTTCGAGGAGCTGATGTGGTTGACCAGCTTCTACCACGAAGAACAGGAATATGCCATTTATACCCCTCTCGACCCGTTCTTTATCTTGGCTAGAATGAATGATGATGGCGAGCCAGAATTACTCTCGGAAGAAGAGTTCCAAAGGCTGGAACCGATGTTGCCCATGCTAGAAGACCAGTTCTTTGACGAGCTTGATTAGATATTAATTGCAGGCAGAAGGCCTGACGGCAAAAAGCAGAATTTTTGACTATGTTATAAAAAAGTCAACTGCTCGGTCGATTGAACTTTTTCGAGATTTCACCTTCTGCCCTGTCAGCTCTAGCTGTTGAATGGGGCATTGAAAAAGGCTGGTATCCGTAACTTTTCGGTCATCAATTGCAGATCATCAGTCATTAGTCGTTAGTTAACCGCCACTTATCGAGGACAACGGACTATGAACAAAGAACAACTGACAAAAGGCAGCGCGCGAGAGAGCCGAAAAGGTACTCCGCAAGTCTCTAAATGGTTGTTTTATCTGGCGTTGCTGCCGGCAATTTGGGGAGTTTGTGCTTGGCAGGGCTGGGCTTGGTGGAGCTGGGCTTCAGCGCCACCTAAAATCGCTGAAACGTCAACTTCCCCGGGACAGGATGCTGCTGTTTCCATCCAAATTCCCCCCGGTACTTCCAGTCAAAAAATCGGGCAGGATTTAGAGGCCGCTGGCTTAATTCGATCGGCAGGAGCATGGAATATGTGGGCCCGCTGGCTGACCCTGCAAAACCGCGAGGGAGATTTTAAAGCCGGAACTTACCAACTGTCGCCGACTCAGCCTCTGAGTGCGGTTGCTGAGAAAATTTGGAAGGGTGAAGTCGTACAGCAGAGTTTCACGATTCCAGAAGGGTGGTCGCTGCAACAAATGAGCGCTTATTTTGAAGCGCAAGGTTTTTTCCCGGCTAAGGATTTTATGGCGGCGGCGAGTCAAATTCCCTACGCCCAGTACCCTTGGCTGCCGAGCGGTCTGCCTCATTTGGAAGGGTTTTTGTACCCGGATACTTATCAGTTAGACGGCGATGCAGTCAGCCCGCAAGCTGTCATCAAGCAAATGCTCGGCCGTTTCGAGCGGATAGCTTTGCCAGTCTTTCAAAAAAATCAGAACAATACTAAGCTTTCTTTGAAAGAGTGGGTAACTTTGGCGAGTATTGTGGAAAAAGAAGCTGTGGTTGCTGCGGAACGCCAGCGCATTGCTGGGGTGTTTACCAGCCGCTTGAATAAGGGCATGAAGTTGGGTTCCGATCCGACGGTTGAATACGCCCTCGGCATCAGGCAAACTAAGGAGAAGCCTTTGACTTTCAAGCAGGTGGAAACGCCTTCTCCTTACAATACTTATATGAATGTAGGGCTGCCCCCAACTCCGATCGCAGCTCCGGGAATAGCAAGTCTGGAAGCGACTCTGGCTCCTGAAAATACAGAATACCTGTATTTTATGGCTCGGTACGACGGCACTCACATTTTCAGCCGCACTCAGGCGGAACACGATGCTGCTGTTGCTCAAGTTGACCAGAAAGTGCGATCGGGTCAATAGATTGCCAATGACTGATACATAAGTAAAAAGTCAAAAGTTAGATCGGATTCGGGTACATCGGAATTATACCCGATTGCGAGCGTTCAAGGCGATAGAGCGCTCGCACTGCACTCCGAAAATTCTGATGGGGATGCAAAGGAAAACGATATTACCAAGCAAAAGCCAGAATTATTTACTTGTGACTTTTGACTTTTTCAATGTTTAACTTCCACTTTCTTATTTCTCAATCTAAAATCTAAAATCTAAAATCTAAAATTATGACTTGGGGTAAACTACTACAGCCAGACTTAGTTCTAGGCAATTCAGTCGTAAATTTAACGACTGAGATTCTTCAGCAATATCATATTAAAGGATTAGTGTTGGATGTGGACGAAACTCTCGTTCCCATTACGGCAATGAATGCTTCTCCTGAACTCAGTCTGTGGGTGGAAGAAATTAAACCCGTAGTATCGCTGTGGTTGGCGAGCAATAATTTAAGTGAGACTCGGATCGGTCGAATTGCTCAGTCTTTGAATCTACCTTACATCACTGGTGCTGCTAAACCGTCGCGCCGCAAGTTGCGTAAAGCTGTGACGGCGATGAATTTGCCGGTGGAACAGGTGGCGATGGTGGGCGATCGACTTTTTACTGATGTTTTAGCCGGCAATCGTTTGGGTATGTTCACTATTTTAGTCGAGCCAATGATTGATGCTGGGTATGCGCTTCGCAAGCATCCGGTGCGCTCTTTTGAGGTTTGGGTGTCTCAAGCTTTGGGGGCTTCTCTTGATAGCAGAAAGTAGTCAGTTGACAGTTGTCAGTTGACAGTTGTCAGTTGACAGTTGACAGTTGTCAGAGGGCGGGTTGTCAGTTGTCAGTTGTCAGTTGTCAGAGGGCGGGTTGACAAATATCCGGGATGGGAATCAGAGATTTTCGTGAATTCATTACAAACAAATTTGATGGCGGGCGTGCGATCGCAGATAATATAACTAATGACCGATGACTAATGACCAATGACCGATGACTAATGACTAATGACTCAAACTATTGTTGTTAAAATAGGAACTTCGACGCTGACTCGATCGACTACGGGAAACTTGGCTCTGTCAACTATTGCTGCATTAGTCGAAATTTTAGCCGATTTGCGGCAGCAAGGACATCGAGTAGTGTTGGTTTCTTCCGGTGCGGTGGGGGTGGGCTGCGCGCGCTTGGGTTTGACGGAACGCCCGCGAAATATCGCTCTGAAACAGGCTGTGGCCGCCGTGGGCCAAGGGCGGCTGATGCGCGTGTACGATGACTTGTTTACTACTCTACAACAGCCGATCGCCCAAGTATTGCTCACCAGGGGCGATTTGGTGCAGCGCAACGGCTATGTTAACGCTTACAATACCTTTCAACAATTGCTACGGTTGGGCGTAATTCCGATCGTCAACGAAAACGATACTGTGGCGGTAGACGAGCTGAAATTTGGCGATAACGACACGCTTTCGGCGCTGGTGGCGAGTTTGGTAGAAGCAGATTGGTTGTTTGTACTCACGGATGTCGATCGGCTGTATTCCGCAGATCCGCGCAGCAATCCCGACGCGCAGCCGATCGCCCTCGTAGAAAGTATGGCACAGCTCACAGAATTTCAGGTGCAAACAGGAGATTCCCGCAGCGGTTGGGGAACCGGCGGAATGGTGACAAAAATTGAAGCCGCCAGAATTGCCACAGCATCGGGAGTGCGGACAGTCATCACCGACGGCTGCTTTCCTGGTAATATCGAGAAAATACTTAACGGAGAGTCTATAGGCACTCAATTCGAGCCGCAACCGCGCCCTGTCAACGCTCGCAAACACTGGATAGCCAACGTGCTCATTCCAGCCGGAAAACTGTATTTAGATGCAGGTGCTGTCAAGGCAATTTCCCACGGCGGAAAATCGCTGTTAGCTGCGGGGATTTCTGGAGTAGAAGGAGAATTTCAAGCTGATGATTCAGTACAGTTGTGCGACACAGAAGGCAAGCAAATTGCCAGAGGGCTTGTAAATTATAGCAGTTTAGAATTGAGACAAATTCAGGGCTGCAACTCCAATAAAATTGCTGAAATCTTAGGCTATGCAGGCGTAGAAACGGCGGTACACCGAGATAATTTAGTGATGGTTTAATCATTAAACTATGGTGCATTGAATTTTAACACTTGTTTATTCAAACTATTGTGGGGTGGGCTTCTAGCCTAGCCCAAAAAGTTAAGACGTATGGTTGAAACCAGGTTTATACAAACAATGTCCACTCAAGAGCGATGTAAAGAAAACAATGTAATTTTAACCGCGCCATCTTCAACCTGCGGAGGCAGGTGAGAGTCTGTATAGACGCGGTTTCAACCGCCCGGTCTTCTAGAACACAGAAATCGAGGATGTTTGCAGCACAGTATTGCAAGAATTTGTGGTGGTGTGTCCGAACAGTTCGTGCATAGCTTCTGTAAACAGTTCAAATACATTTTGTGCTAATTCTAAAGCTGCTTGGCGTTCCCCATCAGTAAGTTCTATTTTTGCCAATACTTGCAACATATCAGGTGTATTTAAAATGTGATGATTTTCCCCGCCCACATCACCTCCTGCAAGGTAAACATATTCTTTTTTGATAATTGCCTGTAATTCCATTATCACTTCCAGCGCCGCCTCACAAAAAACCGTGGCGGTTCCTTCCAAGGCTGCCGCTAACGCCAGTTTTTGAACGGGAGAAGCCTGGAAAGCATAGCGTTCGAGCACCGAGCAGAGCGATCGAGTTTTTTGAGTTTCTTCACCCCAAAGCAGCCTGAAGTCGCCGTAACTCATTAGTTGGTTAAATCCGAATGTTTCTAGGTGTTCCAGATATCCGTGCCAGTAGTAGTGTTCTTTGTAAGTATATTTGTTAATTAGTTCCTGAACTTTGTTGGTGCTGGAAGATTCTCGCAGGACATACTTGTTTAAGTCGCTCAAGCCGACAGCCAAAGGAGCGAGTACAGGTGCAAAAATTAGTCGTTGATTCGGGTGAATGTGTTTATTTGCTAGAAATTCAAATAATGGCAATTTTGCAAATTCTTGCTTTTTTTGTTCAATAAGTGCTACAATTTTTTCCATAGCTTTTTTCCTTGAGTCGCTGCTCTGAAGATCGTGTTCATACCTCCGTTAATTATCTATGGTTTTTAGCATTAATAGTTGTGTTTGTTATCATACATATTTGTATTGGACATCATAGGTAAGGGTGTTTTACATCACAGTAAATTGTGATTTGCATCATATTAGACAAGATTGCAAAAATACCTAGGACGGGCGGGACGCCCATCCCACATTTTTTTTTGATTGTGGGAGGGGCGGGAGATCCCGTCCCAAAATTAGATTAAAAGGACTTTTGCAATCTTGTCTATTGCGTAAATGGCAATTTCAGGACTTACGCAAAAAGTGGTTTGAGGCGCGACAAGTAGCGGTAAGGTGCGGACTGCAAACCTGCAACATCGAGGTTCTGCGTAAGTTCATCTCTTCGGACACTTCTGTCTAAAATAACAATTTCTAATTTTAAGAATTGCCTTTGGGTGCATTGTGAGCTACTGTGTCTTTTGGATCGGTTAAGAAAATAATAGGAGTTAATCTTGGAACGGACTTTTTTAGCGATTAAGCCCGACGGCGTACAGCGCGGACTCGTCGGCGAAATTATCGGTCGTTTTGAAGCCAAGGGCTTTACCTTAGTTGGGATGAAGCTAATCACGGCGAGTCGCGAACTAGCCGAACAGCATTACGCCGTGCACAAAGAAAGACCGTTTTTTGCGGGACTGGTAGACTTCATCACTTCCGGGCCGATGGTGGCGATGGTGTGGGAAGGAGCGGGCGTTGTGGCTTCGGCGAGAAAAATGATTGGCGCGACAAATCCTCTGAATTCTGAACCGGGGACAATTCGCGGCGATTTGGCTGTGAATGTTGGCCGCAATATCATTCACGGTTCTGATGCTGTGGAAACAGCGAACGAGGAAATTAGCCTCTGGTTCAAAGCTGAAGAATTGAGCGGTTGGACTCCTTGTTTAACTCCTTGGATTGTGGAGTAGTTTTGATATTCTCCCGATTGTTAATCGGGAGAGCGTCTTAATCTTAATAAAACCAAAGCCGGATAGATCTCAAAATTTTCCAAATTTAAAATTCCGTAGAGACGGGTTCACCGATATCTGTGATTAACATCCAAGATATCGATCGACCCGCCCAAAGTCAACCACATCGCAGAAATAAAATTCACGCTCAAGTCGATCGGGTATCAAACGTTCGCCTCAAGCCTGAAATCGCCTGAAGACTCGTCTAGAGAAGACTTTTCACACAAAGTGTCTAGTCTACTACAACTGATATCTTGCACAATTGCCGATCGGCTTTGCAGTCCTCACAGCTAGTAATTCACCTTTGATCCAAGGGTTTCAGCCCTACTAGACTATTGCAAATTGTGTCAAATATCAGTGGCGGTGAACTTTTGTTAAATTCCTGCCCGCTCCCTTCAATACCGCTTATACTCGAATAAAAATTCATATTTTGCTTGCCAAAGCCGATGGAAACTATTAAGTTTAAAGAACAAGCCGACAACTTAATCGAGCAATTGTCTGAAAACTTTAGATGGCACGATCGGATGTATGCAATTTATCTCAGGAAAACAGAAAAATCCTATGTTTAAATATTGCTTGTACCTCGCACCAGCAATCGTGGAAGGATATCGAGATTAAGTAAAGATTCTGCGTTTGATGCCTGTGCTATTAATCTTATGTGGTGAATTATGAAAAGTATGAAACGAATTATCAGCAGTATTTTGATTTTGGGTGCGTGTTTGAGTTTTGTGACTGTGCCGCTGATGGTGCAACCCAGTTGGGCGCAAAGTCAAGAAGATGCACAGAGTCAAGAATTACTGAAACTGATCGAGCAAGCAGATCAACAGCAAAAGCAAGAAAAATACCCACAAGCGATCGAAACATGGCAGCAAATTCTAGCTATTGCACAACAACTTAAAAATAAACAACTTCAAGGCGTAGCACTCAATGCCGTTGGTCTTAACTACTACCTTAGTTCCGGGCCGCAACAAGCTTTGAAATACTTTAACCAAGCTTTGCCGATCGCGCGGGAAGTCGGCGATCGCTCTGAGGAAGCTGATATTTTGGATAGTATCGGTTCAGTATACCAAAGTATGGGACAGCCGCAAGAAGCTTTGAAATACTACAACCAAGCTTTGTCAATTGCGCGACAAATAGGCGATCGCAAGCTGGAAGCTACTATTTTGGAGAATATCAAAGAAGTCAACAACAGCAAGTAAAAGTCAACTCGATCAATTGCAAATTCAGATATCTATTCTATTCATCGTTTGTGATAAATTATGAAAAATATCAAACGAATTATCAGCAGTGTTTTGATTTTGGGTGCGTGTTTGAGTCCTGTGACTGTGCCGGTGATGGTGCAACCCAGTTGGGCGCAAAGTTCAAATGCACAGAGTCAAGAATTAGAGAGACTTATACAGCAAGCAGCGCAACAGGGACAACAAGGCAAACACAAACAGGCGATCGAAACATGGCAGCAGGTTCTAGCCATTTCGCGACAATTTAAAGATAGAAAATTTGAAGCCGTAGCACTCCTTGGCATTGGTTTTAACTACTACAGCATTTCTCAGCCGCAAGAAGCATTGAAATACTACAACCAAGCTTTACCGATGATGCGGCAAGTGGGCAATCGCGCAGGCGTTGCTACTACTTTGAATAATATCGGTGAAGTCTACCGCAGCATTTCTCAGTCGCAAGAGGCTTTGAAATACTATAATCAAGCTTTACCGATGATGCGGGAAGTGGGCGATCGCGCAGGCGTTGCTACTACTTTGAATAATATCGGTGCAGTCTACAGCAGTATTTCTCAACCACAAGAAGCATTAAAATACTACAACCAA
>NZ_JAUBVZ010000001.1:92244-306664 GCF_036702805.1 Microcoleus sp. A006_D1 | reverse complement strand
GCTTTACCGATGATGCGGGAAGTCGGCAATCGCGCAGGCGTTGCTACTACTTTGAATAATATCGGTGAAGTCTACCGCAGCATTTCTCAGCCGCAAGAAGCATTGAAATACTACAACCAAGCTTTACCAATTCTGCGGGAAGTGGGCGATCGCGCAGGCGTTGCTACTACTTTGAATAATATCGGTGCAGTCTACGATAATATTTCTCAACCACAAGAGGCATTGAAATACTATAACCAAGCTTTACCGATGATGCGGGAAGTCGGCAATCGCGCAGGCGTTGCTACTACTTTGAATAATATCGGTGAAGTCTACCGGAAAATTTCTCAACCACAAGAGGCATTGAAATACTTTAACCAAGCTTTACCGATGATGTGGGAAGTGGGCAATCGATGGGGGGAAGGTACTATTTTGAATAATATGGGTTTAGTCTACAACAGTATTTCTCAACCGCAAGAAGCATTGAAATACTATAACCAAGCTTTGCCGATCGCGCGGGAAGTGGGCAATCGCTCTGGGGAAGGTCGTACTTTGTATAATATCGGTTTAGTCTACGATAACCTTTCTCAGCCGCAAGAGGCCTTGAAATACTATAATCAAGCTTTACCAATTAGGCGGGAAGTTGGCGATCGCTCTGGGGAAGCTATTACTTTGAATAATATCGGTGCAGTTTACTACAGCATTTCTCAACCACAAGAGGCTTTGAAATACTATAACCAAGCTTTACCGATAGCGTGGGAAGTCGGCGATCGTGCAGGCGTTGCTACTACTTTGAATAATATCGGTGCAGTTTACCACAGCATTTCTCGGCCGCAAGAAGCATTGAAATACTTGAACCAAGCTTTACTGATCGCGCGGGAAGTGGGCGATCGCTCTGGGGAAGCTGGTACTTTGAATAATATCGGTAGGGTTTACAACAACATTTCTCAGCCGCAAGAAGCTTTGAAATACTATAATGAAGCTTTGGCAATTGCACAACAAATAGGCGATCGCACGCTGGAATCTAAGATTTTGGATAATATCAAAGCAGCCAACAAAACCATTTGATGAGTCACAGCTTATACTCTGCCCCACAAAGCCAATCCGCCGCCCCTTCCCCGAGCCGCAATTATCCCATCTTCTACCAAAAAATATGCAAAAAAAGCCTGCTTCCCCACACTCAAACTCAAAAAATCCGCCTCCCGCGCTTCACCGCCACGAATAAATCCTTGATACACAGTTTTACCCAACAATTTCACAGTAATTCTGGTAAAATCAAATGCTAGAATATTCTGATTTACCAAAAATTTAGTCGGCCCGGAAAGAGTTAGCTCGATCGCACCAACCTGCACCGAATTCTCCACCCTGCCCGTTTCCCTAGGCTTTTCGCCTTCAGCAACAGGTTCTACCGAGTAAGCAATTTGAATTTTAGCCACCCACTCAGGGATATAACGTCCCGCGCCCAACACAATTCCCGCTTTTTGTCGAGTCTTTTTCGTGCCGGTGATAAAGCACAAGCGCCAATTGCCGGTTAACTGCTCGAAATCATAGCGAATTTTATTTTTCTTGGCGTTTTTCTCAGCTTCTAGGAGGGCTGCAACTACGGCGGCGGCAGATGGTTTAGTATTCGATTTTGCGGCTTGTTCTAGAATTGATATGTTTTCCATTTAACTAATAATAACAGGAATTTACTAGGCTCGATCCAAGATGTTTAGGAACAGGCAAGATGCCTGTTCCACAAGAAGAGAGATTGATTGTGGGGCTGGCCGGAAAGCCTGCCACCGAGTAATTGATAATATTAGCTGATGTAGCGGAGAAAAACATGGTTGCGATCGCCCCCACAGACACAGAAATCATCGTTATCGGCAGCGGAATCGGCGGGCTGACTTGCGGTGCAATGCTTGCCAGATATGGGTTTGACGTGATTGTTTGCGAAAGTCACGCGATCGCGGGCGGGGCAGCCCACGGGTTCAAACGCGACGGATTTACCTTCGACTCCGGGCCATCTTTGTACTCAGGATTATCCTACAGCCCCTCTGCTAACCCGCTGCGACAAGTTCTCGATGCGATCGGCGAAAAACTCCCCTGCATCACCTACGATACTTGGGGTTGCTGCTTGCCAGAAGGCGATTTCGACACCTCCGTAGGCGCGAGTCAATTTGGGGAAGTGCTCGCAAAACTGCGCGGTAGCGCAGCAGCAGCGGAATGGCAACAACTCCAGCGCGTCATGGAACCCTACGCCAAAGCTGCGACAGCCTTACCCTCACTGGCTTTGCGCTTCGATTTGGGCGCTGCGATCACCCTCGGCAAATTTGCCCCGGCTTTCCTGCGAAGTGCTGGCGATGCGATCGCACTTGCCGGCCCTTTTAGCAAAATTATGGACGCAAATGTCAAAGATCCGTTTGTGAAAAATTGGCTGAACCTGTTGTGCTTCCTGCTGTCTGGACTTCCCGCCGACGGTACGATCGCAGCCGAGGTAGCTTTCATGTTTGCCGACTGGTACAGGCCCGCCGCCGTTTTGGACTATCCGATCGGTGGCAGCGAAGCCCTGGTAAATGCTCTGGTACGCGGTTTAGAGCGCCACGGAGGGCAGTTGCTGCTAAATTCCCACGTTGAAGAGGTTTTGGTGGAAAACAACCGGGCGGCGGGCGTGCGCCTGCGATCGGGCAAAATTATTCGAGCGCGCAAAGCCGTCGTCTCCAACGCCTCGGTTTGGGATACGCTGAAACTATTGCCGGAAAGCTCTGTCCCC
The DNA here is from genome assembly GCF_036702805.1 of Microcoleus sp. A006_D1. Lineage (NCBI taxonomy): Bacteria > Bacillati > Cyanobacteriota > Cyanophyceae > Oscillatoriales > Microcoleaceae > Microcoleus > Microcoleus sp. A006_D1. The sequence goes on along the minus strand of NZ_JAUBVZ010000001.1, from coordinate 303,933 downwards.
AAAAGGTTTCGGCAACAGCGGCAGGCAACTCCCGAATGCGACAGTTTCATGCACTTGCATCTGGGAATTGATGCTGCGGGAGTGCGATCGGACTTAGCGTGTCACTACATCTCCGTTAAGGACTGGGAAATGGGCGTTTCCGCGCCTCAGAACGTGGTTCTCGTCTCGATTCCTTCCCTCCTTGACCCGGGCCTCGCGCCGGAGGGAAAGCACGTCATTCACGCCTACACGCCCGGTAACGAGCCTTACGATTTGTGGCAAAAGCTTGATCGCACCAGCGCCGAATACCAACAGCAGAAGCAAGCGCGCGCCGAGGTGATGTGGTTGGCTTTAGAGAGAATTATCCCCGATATTCGATCGCGCTGCGAAGTCACTTTAGTCGGGACACCCCTAACTCACGAACGGTTTTTGCGGAGAAATCGGGGCTCCTACGGGCCGGGAATTCGCGCTGGTACCGGCTTGTTTCCCGGGCCGAGAACGCCTTTGGCGGGGCTGTTTTGCTGCGGAGATTCCACGTTTCCGGGGATTGGTTTGCCTGCTGTTGCTGCTAGCGGGGCGATCGCAGCTAATACGATCGCACCTGTGCACAAGCATTTGGAAATGCTGCGGGATATAGCAATTGAAAATTGCTAGGGATTTTTTATGAATGCCTTGCTGGTAAGCCGCTTTGGCGATCGGGCGATCGCTATTTCACCTATGAACTATAGCGGATCGAGCTCTCATATGAGGTATGGCAAATTCTCCTACAAGCACCAGGGATCAGACACATTGCGGGCGATTATTTTTACCTCCAGAAACCTCAAAAATACCTGTAACGCTAGTATTGAGTCGAAATGGTTTTGTTTCTACAAATCTACAAATGGTATTATTAAAAGACACCTAGCCGTATCAAAAGCGGCCTGACTTGAATTAAGGAGCGAGTGCTTTTATAATAACCACTAAAGGATCTTCAAGCACTTTCCTCGATTAAATCCGCTTCAGCATCCCGCCGTCTATTCATCCCTTTTTCAATGCTCGTTCCCAGCCAAATTCGTTTCATTTTGCGAATTTGTTCGGCAATTTTATTCACATTCTTTTTCGTGACCAAATCGCGAACTACACGCATTTCTAGGCGACGGTTTCCCTGCATACTCGTGCCGCGATTGAACACCAAACTTACCAATCCTCCTTGAACATCTGCGGGCAATTGTTCAAAACCGGGAAATGCTTCTTTTGTCAGATTGTAAAATTTCGGCACTGTGACAATATTAAAAACTTCCCAAGCTAATTCCCAGGGAACAATGATGTCTCTAACACTAGCTAAACGTTCTTTTGCTGCATCCTCTGTCAACCCGCAGCAGTTACTCAAACGCTGTTGCTCGACATCTGGTAATTTGTGCCAATCTTGGTTAAAAACTTCTACAGTATTGTAACCTAGATCGTAGCCGATGCCGATCGTAATTCCCGACGCTCCTTCCGGCCAGGTTGGACGCTGCAACAGGCTTTCGTAGTATTCCCGCCCGCCGCCGACCTCGAATTCTAAGATTAGCTCGATCGCCCTGTATGATAAAAGTGACGAGCCCAAAAGTTCCCCAGGGAACAAAGCAGCGAGGGTTTTGGGGCCCGCAATGCCGTCTGCCAAAAATTTTTGATTAGTTTGAAACTGTTTGAGAGATGTTTCAGTTTTCGGGCCAAACTTACCGTCAGCAGGGCCTGGATTCAACCCTAACTCCAGCAAGCGTTTTTGAAGTTTCACAACATCGGAACCCGATGCACCTAATTTTAGAGTTTGCACAACCTGTTTTCCTGTAATGCGATCGACACAATAATTTTTGCTTCAGATTATACCACAACCAGGATTTGCCAAACTATGAGATTAATTCTGCCTCAGTCAGCAGAGCAAAATCGTGCGGATTGTTTAACACAAAACCGTCATTTTCTTTAATTAAATCACCAAAACAGGTAACGGGCGATCGCGCTTCATAAGCCTTGAGAGCCAACTGATAATCTGATTCCGGCAATTCCAGATGAATTTTTCTCAGCTTCCCCACCACAAATCCCATTAATGTAATTTTGCAAGTTGCCGATTCTGCCCCATGTACTTTATTAATCCATCCCGAGATTGGAACATTAGGTAGTGCAGTGATTAAATCGCTGAGAATATCTAGCTGAGAACGATTTTCTATCACTTCTAATGCTTTTAAGTTCCGACACATCACCTCTGCAAAATCATCAAAATCTTGGTGAGGTGAAACCAATACTTCCCCCTCCTGACTAACAGAATTTTTCTTACTCCAAATGAATCCCTCATAGAATTGACGAGCTTTATGCCAGCCATTTATCTGCAAGTATTTCTCTAACACATTTGGCTCAATTGTTTTCAGAATGTGACTATCTCTTACAGTTACTTTCATGGCAAACTTCCCTCGCTAATGCGCTGTATCATTGACTTAAGAGCTTCTACTGTAAACTGATTGCTGCGGGGTAAAGAAACACTCACATTTGCTATATTTTGTGTTTCTGGCTGTCCCCGCAATGACATCCAGTAGGCACAATTCCTCATGCACAGTTCCGCTTCTGACTGCTGCAACCACTCTTCTAGATTTTCCGGTACTAAAACTATAACTAAGATTCGAGGTACTAGGGCATTCCTTCTCAAATCGTTGTAGTTTTTGAGTTTGAGCGGATATCGAATATAGTCGCCGTCCATCACGTCCCTTGAAGTACACTTTAATTGTAGCTTCAACTCTGGAAAATACACGCTTCCGTCACCGCTGCCAGCCGTGATTTGTAGGTCGATACTGTTGAAGTCTAACTCTAACGGATCGATCGAGAAACCTGCCACGGCTGCAACAGCACGTACATAAGCTTTGCTCAAAAGTTCTTTCTGCTGGTTCAGTTCCATTCCAAAATAAACCTATTGTGAAAATAATTTATTTTACAATAAACCTGTTTCAAAAGGAATTTTTGCCAGAGAACCCGCTTCTGATGCCAATCGATTGGTATAATTTCTTATTCTTAGTCTGCGGAGGCAGACATCGTTTGTATAGGATCGGTTTCAACCGCCGAGTATAAAAAAAACCGGCTTCTTGAAGAAGCCGGGTTTTTTCACACTCAAACTGCGTGTTTGCGATACCAATCAATCGTATTTCTCAACCCTTCTTTAAACTCCACTTCAGCCACAAAACCAAACCTTTCCTTAGCTCTTTGCGTATCCAAACAACGGCGCGGCTGCCCGTTCGGTTTGTCTGTTTCCCAAACTATTTCTCCCTCATATCCCATCAATTCGCAAATTGTTTCCACTAATTTGCGAATTTTAACTTCGCTATTTGTTCCCAAATTAACTGGATCAGATTCGTTGTAAGATTGAGCCGCCATCACAATTCCCCGCGCCGCATCTGTGGAATACAAAAACTCGCGGCTGGGGCTACCGTCTCCCCAAACTGGTAATGTTTTGTCTCCCCTTTCTTGCGCTTCGTGGACTTTGCGAATTAATGCGGGAATTACATGGGAACTTTTAGGGTCAAAGTTATCTTCTGGGCCGTACAGATTGACTGGTAGCAAGTAGATACCGTTGAATCCGTATTGCTGACGGTAGGATTGCAGTTGCACTAATAGGGCTTTCTTTGCTATGCCGTAAGGTGCATTGGTTACTTCTGGATAGCCGTTCCAGATGTCGTCTTCTTTGAAGGGAACTGGGGTTAAGTTGGGATAGGCGCAAATTGTACCGACGCAGACGAATTTTTCGACTCCTGCTTCGTAGGCGGCGTGGATTAGTTGCGCGCCCATCATCAAATTGTCGTAAAATAGTTCTGCCGGTTTGATTAGGTTTAAACCGATGCCGCCGACGTGGGCTGCGAGGTGTATGATGATATCTTGTTGGTCGGCGGCGCGCTTGCAGTTTTCCATAACGCGGAGGTCGCAGTCGATCGATCGACTCACTGAAATTTTATCAGCATCGGCTCCTGCTTTGACTAACTGGTCGATTACCTGACGGCCCAGGAAGCCCGCGCCGCCCGTGACTAGAATGCGTTTGCTGCTAAAATCCAGGCTTGTCATAATTTTATCCTCGGGATTTTGAATAAGGGTCGATCGACAATTTCAATTCTCAAATTGTTACTTAAGCCAAAAAAAGCTTTCAGCTACAAAATGCGCTGGCAACAAATTCGTTTTAGCTGCCGCAGATAGGGACAATGCGATCGGCGGACACCCGAAAGTTAGATTTATGGGGTGCGAGTTCTCAACTATCATTTTAATATTTTTGTTAGCCCGCCAATCCGAAAATTTTGCGAGCCATTAAACTGGTTCTTTGAAATGCCCAAGCTAATAGCTGTAACCATCCTCTGAATCAGTTGTGAAGTGCGTGTAGGGGCAATCCCCCGGGTGCGCGAATCGGGGCAGATACGGGGTACTACCCCTACAAATTGTTAGTGACGGCTTAGTTTTGCCGCTTAATCGAATCCGTTCCCGGAACCTCGCAATTGCTGTTCGAGAGCTTTCGTGTCAGCATCTACCATCAAATGTACTAATTCCTGAAAAGTTACAGAAGGTTCCCAATTCAACTGCTTGCGCGCCTTTGTCGAATCACCAATCAACAGTTCGACTTCCGCCGGACGCAAGTAGCGTTCGTCAAACTCCACATATTTTTGCCAATCTAAATTGACGTAAGTGAAGGCTAAATCGAGAAATTCCTTAATAGAATGGGTCTCGTTGGTAGCAATGACAAAATCGTCAGGCTTGTCTTGTTGCAGAATTAGCCACATCGCCCGCACGTAGTCTTTTGCATAACCCCAGTCCCGCTTGGAATCGAGATTGCCCAAATAAAGTTTTTTCTGCTTGCCGGCGACAATTCTGGCAACGGCGCGAGTAATTTTGCGGGTGACAAAAGTTTCGCCCCGGCGCGGAGATTCGTGGTTGAACAAGATGCCGTTGGAGGCAAAAAGTCCGTAGGATTCGCGATAATTTACTGTCTGCCAGTGGCCGTAAACTTTGGCGCAGGCGTAAGGACTTCTGGGATAAAAAGGAGTTGTTTCCTTCTGCGGAACTTCCTGCACCAAACCATACATTTCCGAAGAACCTGCTTGATAAAACCGCACTTCTATGCCTGTGCGGCTCTGGTAGTCCCGAACTGCTTCTAGTAAGCGCAATACTCCCATTCCTACACAGTCAACCGTATATTCCGGCGAGTCAAAACTAACTCGAACGTGAGATTGAGCGCCTAAGTTATAAACTTCTACAGGCTGAACTTGTTCCAATATCCGGCGCAGAGTAGTGCCGTCGGTTAAGTCGCCGTAGTGCAGAAATAACTGTGCGCCTTCGCTGTGAGGATCGACATAGATGTGGTCTATGCGATCGGTATTAAAACTAGAACTGCGACGGATAATGCCGTGAACTTCGTATCCTTTTTCTAACAGTAATTCGCTCAAGTAGGAGCCGTCTTGACCTGTGATACCCGTTATTAGCGCTCGCTTGCGTTGCGTCATCTGATTTTCCTTTGACAGGCTGTGTTAATTCGCGTTTGACTTTCCGGCCAGAGGCTGTTGTTGCCTGCCGATCGTATTCTCAAGCTCTACGTTAACTCACAATTCTGCGATCGGCATCAAGGAACTGTGAATGTTTTGGCAAAGAGTTTGCCGCTTGCTGTCAGTAGTCAGCATCAGTGGTCGGTAACAAACGAAACTAACTACCGATTGCTGACTGCGGACAAAAATTAATATGCGCCGTTATTTTTGGGGAAAATCACAACTCCAATTGTTTTGAAAACAATCCAAAAATCCATCCAAAGGTTTTTGTCATTGGCGTAATAGAGGTCGATTTGGACTCGGCGGGGATAGGGAATGTCGTTGCGACCGGACACTTGCCACAAACCTGTAATTCCAGGTCTGATGGTGAGAATTTTGTTGATGTGACAGCCGTATCTCGGCAGTTCTTCTTCAACTAAAGGTCTCGGCCCGACGACGCTCATATCTCCTTTTAAAACATTCCAAAACTGGGGGAACTCGTCTAAACTTGTCATTCGTAAAAATCTTCCAATCCAGGTAATTCGAGGGTCTTGTTTCAGCTTGAAATTGTCCTCAAACTCTTGACGCAAATGCGGAGATTTTTCCATGATTTCCAGCAATATGTCGTCCGCATTTTCCACCATCGTTCTGAATTTAAGGCAATAAAACATTTTACGGTTTTTGCCTACTCGTTCCTGTACGTAAAAAATAGGCCCGGACGAGCTTAAGGCGATTGAGAGAGCCAAAAGCAGGTAAACCGGAGCAAACAGGATCAGAACCGATAAGGAAAACAGGATGTCAAATAGCCGCTTGAAAAATTCTCCGTCGAGGCTCTGTAGAGAACGACTTATGCGTCTGTCTCCTTGCAGGACAGGCCCAAAACCGCGTCTTGCGATCGCTCGAATTACCTTGCCGGAGATTAGTTGGCTGTCGGCAGTCATCTTACTCCTTCACTTCACACCACACACAGTCATGATCATAAAGCCTCAAGACGCTTTGTTCTGTGAATTATGTTTCAAATACTCAATTTTCTGCATTCAGAAGAAGGAAGAAGCAAGAAGTCCGAGGGAAGTCGGAAGAAGCAGAAATGGACAAGGCACTTATGCAGAGAGGTTTTCAGCGCTTCTGAACCAATTGCAGAATATTTTTCATGTCTCCCAGTCTCCCAGTCTCCCAGTCTGCCAGTGTCCCACTCGGACTCTGCCGCTCTCAAGTCCCAGATTTGGAAAAATCGCCGGATTTAAATTCCTGATAGCACTGTTCTACAAAAGCTAGATAGCGCTGCTCAAAGACTTCGGGGGCAAAGTTTTCGGCGCGCAACCGTGCCATGGACGGCTGAAATTTGGCGTGAAACTGCTCAAATTCCTCGACGGCTTCGACTATTGCTGCTGCGGTTTGGGTGGGAAAAAACAAACCTGTCCCAGTTTCCGGGTGTTGGCGAATGTCGAGCACTGTCTCCAAAGCACCGCCTGCTGCATAGGCAATTACGGGTGTGCCGCAAGCTTGAGCTTCTACTAAAGCGATGCCAAAATCTTCGCAAGCTGCATAGACAAAGGCTTTTGCCTCTGCCATGTACTTTTCGACTGCGGAGGCGGGCTGCCAGCCGAGCAGTTGCACGTTGGGTTTGGCGATTTGCCGAATCATCTCTAATTCTGGGCCGGTGCCGATGACAATCAGAGTGCGCCCGAGCTGATTGAATGCTCGGACGATCGCACTTACGTTTTTGTAACTTACCAAGCGGCAAACTGTCACGTAAAAGTCTTGTTTTTCCAGCATCAAGGAAAATCGATCGATATTTACTGGCGGATAAATCACCTCGGCGCGCCGCCGGTAGCACCGCCAGATTCGGCGCGCGGTGTGTTGGGAGTTAGCGATGAAGTAATCGACGCGGTTGGCGGAAATTACATCCCACTGCCGCAGTTGGTGCAGTAAATATCGTGTCAGCAAGCCCGGGATGCCCCGTCCGGCTTTGCTGCTGCGTAAATAGTCAAAAGTTAAGTCCCAAGCGTAGCGCATGGGTGTATGGCAGTAACAGACGTGGAGTTGCTGGGGACTGCTGAGGATGCCTTTGGCGACGGCGTGGGAGGATGAGAGGATGATGTCGTATTGTCGCAGGTCTAGTTGCTCGATCGCGATCGGCAGAAATGGCAAATATTTTTGCACGCCGCTGCGGGCCTTGGGAAAATGCTGCAAAAATGTGGTGCCAATCTGTCTTTGGAAAAAATAGCTTTCGGGATTTGCCGATTCAAAGTCAATCAGGGCATAGATATCAGCGTCTATGTATTTGAGAATTTCCTGCACTACGAGTTCTGAACCGCCGGTAGCTAGGGGCGTCAACCATTCGTGAACTAGGGCATATTTGAGTTTTTTCACTTTTATGTAGTCGATCGAACGATTTGTGAGCGCCAGTTCTGTCAATATTAGTCTTACTGAGGGCTCACTTACGAAATATGAAACCATCAACCTGCTTTCTACGTAGGTATCTAGCTCCAACCAAGTATTTTGGGAATAAACGGGGTTTTTGTGAAATCAGGGACAGCTAAACCGCAGAGTGCGGCAAAGATTCCGCCGATTGTTGACAAAAAATGCTATTAGGCGGAATACTGTAGGTGATTTGCGATCGCCCAAATTTTCGGAACGGGCGATCGAATTAACGTGGTGTGAGGAAAAAATGTCAAAATTTTTGTGGAAAGGACTTTTAGTCAGTCCTGCTGTATTAGCAGCAAGTTTAGTCGTATCTTCGACAGCCCTAGCAGCAGAGCAACCTATAGAAATTGCCGCAGCTCAAGCCAATCAATTGCAATTAGCAGGTACTGCAACCGAGACCGCACAGCCTGAGACGACAGCAGTGACGGGCCAGCCAGCGTCCGCAGCCCCCAACTTAACTGTTGACACTATTGAGACTATTGAGAAAGAAAGTGCGGCAGCGAAGGTCGCCCCAGTTGCCGAACCAACAAAAGCACTGGAAAACAACTCAGTTGCAGCAGCAGACTTAAGCGAAACCCAACCCGCAGCCGCGCCCGCAAACTTAAGCGAAACCCAGCCCGCAGCCGCGCCCGCAAACTCCAGCGAAATCCAACCCGCAGCACCGACTAATCTCAGCACCGAAAAACCTGCCGCCCAACCCGAGCAGATATCCCAATCAACCGCTCCAACTGCCCAGCCTCCAGCGCCGTCAAATGTTTTAGAACAAATCAACCAATACAGCGCAGAAGGCAGCGAAGATACTGTCGGCCAAGTAACCTCAGTTTCGCAACTTTCCGACGTTCGACCCACCGATTGGGCATTCCAAGCTTTGCAATCCCTAGTAGAGCGCTACGGTTGCATCGCCGGCTATCCCGACGGCACTTTCCGCGGCAACCGGGCGATGACTCGCTACGAGTTTGCAGCCGGTTTAAATGCCTGTTTGGATAAAGTCAACGAGCTGATTAAAGGCGGTACGAGAAATTTAGCAACCAAAGAAGATTTGGCTTCTCTGCAAAGGTTGCAAGAAGAATTTGCCGCAGAATTGGCAACTTTGCGCGGCCGCGTCGATGCCTTGGAAGCGCGCACCTCTGAATTAGAAGCAAATCAGTTTTCGACTACGACAAAACTCAACGGCGAAGTGATATTTGCACTGACAGGTATCGCCCGCGGAGAGGATGCTAACGGCCGCGACGCCGATCGAACTACAGCTTTTGGCAGCAGGGTGCGTCTCAATTTTGACACGAGTTTTTCTGGCCAAGACTTGCTGAGAACTCGGCTGCAAGTTTTAAATTTGGGTGCGTTTTCTACAAATAATACCAAAACTGCTGAAGGAGAATTGCGGTTTAATGCCGGGCCTTTCGGTACTGCTAGCAATACTGTCGGTTTAGATGCGCTGTTTTACCAATTCCCCCTAGGCAAAAACACTACTGTAATTCTCGAAGCCAACGCCGGGGCTGCTGACGATTTCACCAACACTGTCAACCCTTTCTTTGACGGAGACGGCGGCACTGGTGCTCTTTCTAACTTCGGTACTCGCAACCCGATTTACTATTTGACTGCCGGTACTGGTATCGCTCTGCGGCATCAGTTTGGGGACAAACTAGAACTGAGTTTGGGATATTTGGCCGGCAACGCTCAGAGCCCGACACGGGGTAATGGTTTGTTTAACGGTTCTTACGGCGGTTTGGCTCAGTTGACTTTCAAACCGACAAGCACTATGGCTTTAGGTTTAACTTACGTTAATTCCTACAACTTCGTTACCGGTACGGGCAGCAATGCTTCTAATTTCCCGGCGCGTCTCGGTTCCTTCGGAATTGACAGCGACAATAATCTGCCTGTTTCTAGCAATTCCTACGGCGCGCAAGCTTCGTGGAGAGTGCGGCCTGGATTGGCAATTGGCGGTTGGGCGGGTTACACAAACCAGCGCATTTTATCGAACTTGGCTACTCCTACGGGTTCTGTGCAGCGGGGAGACCAAAAAATCTGGAACTGGGCCGTTACTTTGGCTTTTCCCGATTTGTTGAAAGAGGGAAATGTGGCGGGCTTTATTGTAGGTATGGAGCCGCGAGTGACGAGTTCGACTAATCGAAGTTTGCCGGAAGATAAGGATACTTCGTTGCACATTGAAGGGTTCTATCAGTTTAAGTTGAGCGATAATATTTCGATTACTCCTGGTGTGATTTGGCTGACTGCTCCCGACCACAATAAGAGTAATTCTGATTTGGTGATTGGAGTGGTGAGAACGACGTTTAGTTTCTAGGTTGATTTGGGGATTTTTAACCGCAAATAAATGCAGATGAACGCAGATAGATTATCTGCATTCATCTGTTTTTCATCAAGTCAGGACTTATAGATAAGACTTGGCGATTGAAATCGCTACTACACAAACCAAGACTCCGCCGATATCGCGCTTCGCGCTGGCTTCGCCCACGCGGACTAAAAAATAAGAAGACATTTTGTTTAAACAGAAACGACCAGCTTTAGCTAAAGCTGGTCTGCACAAATAGTTAAATCCGTTGTTTTTCCCACAGTGTTTTTCTCACAGTGAGGAAACCCAAGTTGCACGTTTCTTTGCAGCGGGTTCTAAGAGACTTATCATCCCTCTTGAGGGGTACTTTAACAACAAAATTTAACTATTTGTAATATAACGTTACATTGGACACAGATTTTGGAGTTTGTAGTGAGGACTTCAGTCCGCAACAAGAAGGACTGAAGTCCTCACTACAAGCCGGGTTCGATATCATGCGGGGGCTTGCTGCGGTCGGCCCCAGACAATGCGCTCTTGCTTGTACACAACCATACCAGGCTTAGCACCTTTCGGCTTGTATACATATTTCGGTTCTGTATAAACCACCGGAACTTGTTCGCTGTGGCGCGCGCGACTGTAGTATGCAGTCATGTCCGCCGCAAATTGCAAATCGGTTTCTTCAGCAACTGTACCGGGTGTGAGGCGCAGCAAGGCGTGGCTTCCGGGAATCTCTAGGGTGTGGAACCACAAATCGTAGTCGTTGGCGGTGCGAAAGGTGAGTTGGTCGTTTTGGCGGTTGTTGCGCCCGATTAATAATTCAAAGCCGCTGGGGGTTTGGTAGCGGTGAAATTCGATCGCAGCATTTTTGTCGGTACTGCGGTAATCTGATACAACTAGATATTTTTGCTGGATAAGTTCTTCGCGGATTTCGGCGAGGGTTTGCAAATCTTGGGTGTTGCGGTAGGTTTCCAACACCGAAAGCGCGACTTCGACTTGTTCTAAATAGTCGATTTCTTCCTGTACGGCGGCTAATAAAGGTTCTACGGCAATCCGAGCTCTTTTAAGTTTTTGGTGTTTTTTGTAGATTGCTTGAGCGTTTTGAACGGCGTTTTTTTCCGGGTTTAGGGTAATGACAACTGGTTTTTCGGTTTCAAAGTCGGGGAGGGAAATCGATTTCATTCCGGGTTGCCAATGTTGCAAGTTTGCCATCAGCAAGTCGGCTTGGGATTTGTGGGTGTCTGCGCCTGCGGATTGCTGCAATCGTTCTTTAAATGTGTTGGCTTTGAGGCGCAGTTTTGCTAGGATGTTGTTGAGTTTTTGGGTAAGCTGATGTCGCAGTTGGGCGAATACTTGTTGGTTGATTTCACCGGTGTAGTAGCTGTTGAGTAATTCTTGGACGGAACAGTTCGGCAGCGGATTTTGTAGCGGATTTAACGGATGTAACGGATTGGGGGAATTAGATTGGTTTTCGGGATTTGTTTCTTTTTCTTCGGGTGTTGGCCAGTCGATGACGCTGTAGCCTTCGGGGGTAAAACTTGGGTGGAATTTGGAGTTTTCTAGGCATTGCAGCCAGTACAGCCAGCGCTGGAATAGTTGCTGCCATTGGTGGGGATTCAGGCTGTCGGTGGATTGTTCGGGGTCGAGATTTGCCGATCGAATCATGGACACAACTAAGCCTTTACTCAACCCTCGGTAATTCTTCAACAGATTGGTTTTTAATTGCCCGGGAACCAGGCTAATTCGCTCTTTCCAGCGATCGAGAGATTCGCTCAAACTCGGCACTGCATCGGTCAAAGACGGGGGCATTTCGTAGGGTTGTCCGGTTTGGATGGGGCGGACGCTGGACTGTTTGGCGCTGACTTGGTGGGCGCAGGTGACTACCAGATTGTCTTGGGCGGTGAGGATGACGTTGCTGTATTTGCCCATGATTTCGGCGTAGAGATGCCAGAGGGCGGGTTCGCCGGGACGTTTGGCGAATTGCAAGTCGATGACTCTTTCCCAAGGGGAGACGGGGGCGATGGAAACTAGGGCTAAACCGCTGAGTTGGTGGCGGAGTTGTTCGCTGAAGGTGAAGGTGTCGGGAATGCGGGGGGGGGAGTCGCCGACGCAGATGCGGGCGGCTGCTGGATGGGAGGAAATGTCTATCCAGCCGCGTTGATTCATGGTGCGGAGGGCCAGGGACACGGTAAATCGATCGCGCTGGTAGACTTGTTCTAAGCGCGCTGGCAGCCATTTGGCTCGCAGTTCGCTGCAAGTGGCGGTTAAAGTTGTAAAGTCTACGGGTTGCACGGTGGCCTCTTTTGCGATCGAATTATCTATTTCTGTGGTGACAGATTTAGGTCATATTCAACCAATCATATCAGATAACCGTTCCGAAAAACCTATCTAGGGAATTTAAACTGCTGAATCTAACTGAATATTTGCTAGATCTGCGATCGGCATATTTGCTAGTATAAGCTGTTGTGCATTTAATTTTTACAATTCTGTTTCTTTAAAGTCTTGTGGGGTGGGCTTTGAGCATCGCCCCAAATACGCAATTTAAATGTGGAACAGCCTATGATCGGCAAGCGAGTTCGCTACAGCTTGCCCTCAGACCAAATATCTCGTGCTTGATGTTGCTGTCCTCGGATTTTAATCAGGACTAAAGTCCTCACTACAAACCCATCTTATATTTACTAAAAAGCTGTCGCTGACCGCCGAGTCCAAACAGCCAACTCGCCGCGACTATCCAGTGCACAAAAATCGCACACCAAGCAGAACCGGTCAACACATAAACAGCAGTGCACGCTACTCCCAAAAGTCCGGTCAAAAGTAGAAAAATCGGCTGCAAAAATGTCGGATTTCCTTCGGGAAACCAGGTGATTGCCCTTACAGGATGGTAAATTACGTACAAGCACAAACTCAATCCAATCCACAGCAGCCAAGCAGTTGCGGTTACTCCTTCTGTGGGATGGGGAAGCAGCACAACTCGAAACAGCCACTCCTCGAATAATACGGGAAGAATTAGCGCTTTGAGTGCCAAAAATAGCAGGTTTCCGAAATTGCCGTTAGGTGCGCTTACTTGCAAAAAACCCGCAGCAACACCGAGGGGAATGGCGGCGGCGCCGTAGATTAATAATGCCCAAAGTGCGATCGACAATCCCCTCGCATCCGGAAAGGTTGTAAACCCAGCAAAAGAGCGAAATATTAAACTAGACAGCGCCGGAAATTGACCGAACAAAACAGTCGGCGCCACAGGTAAAATATCCGGGTTAAATCCACCGACTTGATTAGTGCGAAGAAACCAAAGTTGAGCGCCGGATTTGAGGAAAACGCGGCTCAATTCATCCTGGGCACCGCGCGGTAACATCGTCCGCCAACTCATCAAAGCTGCGAATAGGTTATCGCCGATCGCAAATTGCGCTTCGCCACCTGTTCCCGATAATACTTTAGCATTTTGCTTCCAGTCCGATCGCACAATTCCGAGGGGGATTAACTGTTGTTTCAGGGCATCTCTCAAAGCTGCAAGTTGCTGAAACCGCAGAGTTTCCGGGTGATTGGGATGCGCTGCAATCCAGTTTTGCACTGCTGGATTGACATTGACTTTTTGGGTAATTGATTCTATCGTTAAATACAGAGCTTGATTGGAATCTTGCACGCAGGAAGTAGCCGGAGTAACTGCTGCACTTCCCGTCCCGTCTCCAGTCCGGTAGCGGGCTGCCATTATTTGCAAATTCCCCAGCAATTCGTCGAGGGGAGAAAGTGTAATTTCGCCCAAATTGTAGTCGCGAGAAATGGCATCTAATTTGACAATGACATCGGATACCGGACGAGTCCCCAGCCAACCTCTCTCCAAGTTTCCCATGTAATTTGCCCAAGTTGTTCTGCCCGCTACAATTGCTTCGGGATTGTTAGCATAAACTTGTTCGTATGCGATGTCAAATTGCAGTTCTTGTGTAAAAGGATCGCGGACAATTTCAGCGATTCCGTAGGCAAAATGTCCTGTGACAGTACCAGCTACAACTGATTCGGCTTGTTTGCCGCCGATGCCGCCGAACAGGTGAATTGCTAAAGCCCGATCGCCCTGTTTCCATTCTGACATCAAATTGGGCGATCGCTCGGATTTCCCATCCACAAGTAGGGTTTGGGCAGTACCTTTGCGGCTGTCAGTATTCTGCCAGTTTTCAACCTTAATATAACTGAGTCCGCGATCCTTTCCCACAATAACTTGTTGCGGCCCGAGTTGAAAGAGCGATCGCGGTTTAATCGCCCCAACAGTAAAAATTCCCGCAGCATCTTTCGCACCGTAAATGTACCACCCGGCTTTACCAACCGCAGAGTTTTCCAGTTGCTGGGGAGTCGATGGAAAAACACCGCTGCTTTTGGGTGGCTGTTGGGGAAATCGCACAGTTTCCTCCACGCCGTCAAATTGTTTTGAAACTGAGTTATAATGACGAACAATCCGGTATTCGTTTTCACAAGGTGCACTTCCCGGACAAACTTTTGGTACAGCTCGATTTTTCCCTGTTGCCGCACCCAGGAAAGCGACTAAACTGTAAAAGCGACCGACAATTTGCATCGGTTCGCTGTCGGTACGAATCACCGGAATTCGATCGCTAGCTGCCGAAAGTGTCACCGAATTTAAACTAACAGTAACATCATCGTTAGGTCGCGCACCGGCGAGAGATTGCAGCGGGCCGACTCGCAAACGGTTGTTGAGGCGATCGGGATGAACGTTACCTTGATTTTTGCTTTTTTCTGTGCTGTTTGTAAACTTGACATTTGCGGTTAAATTTCGCAAATTCGACTTTTGAGTCCACGCCAAACGCACTTTTTTACCGATTAAGTTTTCATTACCTGGCGGAGTGTGGTATACTTCCAGCCAGACCCAATCTTCTCCAGGCAGTTCCTGCATTTGTTCGGGAGTTGGTAAAATGAGCCTCCCCGTCCAATCGCCAGTTGGTAAATACAGCTTGGATGCAGCAGTTTGGGTTAAAGGATAGTAACTAGGTTGGTTGAAAGATGCCTGAGAACTTAGGGAATAGTTGGAAGGTCGATCGACTGGCTGAGGTTTCGGGTAAAATAGAATCAGGGCGATCGCACTTGCCAGCAACAGTCCGATCCAGCGGCGCAAATAAACTTTACGTTGATAATTCATAGAATTTTAGATCAAACTCGGCGGTTGCAACCGCTGCTACATACAAACTTTCGCCCTAGCTGAGAGGGACTGAAG
This sequence comes from Microcoleus sp. A006_D1, assembly GCF_036702805.1. Lineage (NCBI taxonomy): Bacteria > Bacillati > Cyanobacteriota > Cyanophyceae > Oscillatoriales > Microcoleaceae > Microcoleus > Microcoleus sp. A006_D1. The sequence continues at coordinate 288,527 of NZ_JAUBVZ010000001.1, read as the reverse complement.
AAGCAAAATAAAACTCGGCGGTTTTAACCACCGAGTCCGATCTATTTTAGACCAAAATCCCGCAGCAGTTGCAAAGGCTTGTCCGCAGGTGCGATCGCTTTTGATATAAGGTTATGGTAGGATGAATTCCAAGTATGCTATATAATTAGTTAATGAGTGGCATTAACCGGGAACTAACACCAGACCCAAGAACCAGTTTATTTGACAAACATCTTCCCGAAACGCCACAGGTACAAAGACTGCTGAAAAAAGAAGAAAAAGCTCATGTGTTTAATGACAGAGCCACAATGAATTTAGTGATACAAGCTATTATAAATAGAGGAGAGCTTACAGGGATTGAGGATGAAACCGATGACTACGATCGCTACGGGCTATACTTTGATTATCCTATAGGTTATCAAATCAGAGCCGACGGTAGTCGCATTCCGTTGTATTACGCAGAAATTAAAATCATCAAAGGAACCGATAATTATCATGTTATCCCCCGCACAAAACCTCGTCGAACAAGTCAATGATTGGGAATTTATCGAGTTGTGGGTTGATCCGATTGTTTTTCCGCCTCGGATTCTGATGTTAGTGGGTGGCAAAAATAGTAAGTGTGGTATTTACGAGCCATCGCCGAATTATAAACTGCTGTTTTTAGGTTCAAGTTACGATGAGGCTCACTCGTGGCTACTGGAAGATGAATATGAGCGAGTTGATGGGAGGCTTTTAGCCTCTGAAATAGTTTGAGTGAAGAATAATTAGGGCGATCGCACCTTATTTAAGGAAAGGCGATCGCTTTTGATGTAAGGTTATGGTAAACTAAATCGCAAGTTTGTTGTCTAATGACTTAATGAGTGTCATTAACCGCGAAAGGAAGCGATTAAAGATCAATCTGTTAACATTGAGAGAATAGGTAATCCATCAGATGTCCAATTTTCTACAATATTGTCCACCAACCATGATTGCTCAAATCCTTTAAATTTTTTGTGAATATCCTGTTCTCTTGTGACAATTTGGAGAAAGTCAAAAATTTGTTGACTCCTTTTTTCTGCAAATATCTCTTGTTGATGCTCAGGTACAGATGCAGCAAACGTTAAAACAAGGATAGAGCGATTCCAAATATCTGCACCAAGTCGATTAGTCAAAAGGCGTAGTGTTCGCTTTTCGTCTGGACTAAAACGAGTTTCGTTAAGCCTAGTCACATAGATGGTTGCATAAATCTGAGCTAAATTAACTTTAGCCCGTACTAAAGATAGGTAGGCTTCATCACAGGCTTCGTCATCCTCAGCTAATCCCGGTGTATCGATAAGAGACACATCGCCTAGAGGAGTTTTGTAAGCATAATGCTCAACAATTTTTGTACAAGCTTCATACTCTGAAGTCTCAGCAATGTAACTACCAAACGCCGCATTGATAAAACTTGATTTACCAACACCTGTTCGTCCCACGAGCAGAAATTTACGCATACTTTACTAACGGAAAAACCCAGCAAAAAATCCTATTACTCCACCCACTGCACCCCCGACAGCAGCACCGAATGGCCCACCTAGAGAGCCAATTGCAGCCCCAGCACTTGCTCCCGCACTTACAAGACCTAACACTTCATTAGTTTTATTTCGGACTACTGCTGCCTGCCTCTGATTAAGCTCAATAGGTGCATATGTTGGAACTGGCTCATAGATTTTTTCTCTGATAACTTCTCTTTCCTTTTCAGGTCGTTTGATTAGCTCTACAGTTGCCATGAGAAATGGTGCTGCACCTTTAGCAGAAATTCTTGCATATATCTGGGTATAAAGTTCACCTAACCATTGTTCTCCATCGGGGGTGATCTTACTTTTGTTATCAACTGCAACCGACGGAACGTTATTTGCTATTCCAATCCCAGTGTATTTAGCGATCTCTTTCCGAATGAGTTCCGTCCTTTTCTCCAATGCAATCGGATAGTCTGAGGCATTCTTTGCACCTGCAAAGGTAAATATAATAACAGCTTGTCCCCAAAATTTGGAACCGAAAGCCTCAGAAATCAGTTTGATTCCTCGTTTTTCGTCATTAGTAACCCTTGTTTCATCCAAACGACTGACAAACCACATAGAGTCAACCTGGCTGACATCGGAACGCATACGTTCTAAATATTTATAATCATTTCCAACTTCCTCAAGATCATCGCATAAGCCAGGAGTATCAATTATAGTGAAATTAATTCCATTGAGTTCATGCTCATACTTTTCAACATCCATTGTACAAGGTTCATAGTCACCGATTACAGCAAGTGTTTTACCCATTAAACTATTTACAGTGCTTGATTTCCCAACTCCTGTACGACCAACCAATAGAAAAGTGAATTTTTGACCCTGGGCTACTTGCAGTTTTTCCTTCAGACTTTCTAACCAGTTTCTTGCTTGCTCTTCATCATTTGTGTTGAATACAGACATAGCTTGATCCTCCTATTTGACAAGGCAAATAAACAACACGGCATTCAATTATTAATCTTAAATTACAGCCTGTAATTCCGTAGCTTGATCATATACATAGTTTCTCATTTTAGTCTATGATAAAAAATAATAAAATGTAATCAATTGTTAAAACTACTTTGTCACCCAAAAGTCAGATTGTGTCATCTTTGTAATAAAATGTCATAAAAAATATGATAAAATAGCCAAGACCTCCATACATACTTAACTAATGGACGTTCAAGAAGTCTTGAAATTGGCTGACAACATGGTTTTCGCAAAAACAGGAGAACACTTGGACGATCTGCAAAAAGCTATCCTGCTGGGTGTATGGGAAGGTCAAAAATACTCTCAAATCGCAGAAGCATCATATTGTAGCGAAGGTCACGTCAGAAATATCGCCTCAAAATTATGGAAGCGTTTATCAAATGTATTAGGTGAAGAAGTAACTCAATCAAATTTACGATCGGCACTTGAAAGACAACAATTATTCATCATTTCATCAAATTCGGGAAACGATTTTTTTATTGGTAACGTCAATGTTTGTAAGGACACTAAATCTCCCGAAGTTCCCAAAGATCGATCGCCCTCAACGCCCACCCCAGACACCTCCAAACCCCAAACCCGACTAGACTTAGCAGACGCACCTCATATATCATTGTTGTGCGATCGCACATCCGAACTCGCCACCCTCGAAAAATGGATCGTCCAAGAAAAGTGCAACCTCACAGCAATATCAGGACTCAGCGGCATCGGCAAAACCGCACTTTCCCTCCACCTCATCCCACAAATTCAACATCACTTTGACTGCGTAATTTGGCGAAGTCTCCGCCACTCCCCACCCTTAGAAACTATCCTAAAAAATCTCCTATAATTTCTCTTAAATAAACCAGAAACCGAATTACCAGTCAGCATTGCCGATCGACTTTCCCTGTTAATGGAATATCTGCGAAAAAACCGCTGTCTCATCATCTTCGACGACGTGCAAACTCTCCTCAGCAACGGACAACTAGCAGGAAATTACCGCCCAGACTGCGAAAATTACAGCATCCTCTTCAGACAAATCGCAGAAACAACCCACAACAGTTGTTTCATCCTCCACACTTGGGAAAACCCCAGAGAAATTACCGCATTAACAGGCGAAAACTCACCAGTTCGTACTTTACAACTCAAAGGCATAGGTACAGATGCAGCAGAACTTTTCCGAAATAAAAATTTACTCAATCCCGAAAAATGGGAAAACCTAATTAACGTCTATCAAGGTAATCCATTGTGGTTAAAAATAGTCGCCGCCACCATTCAAGAAATATTCCGAGGCAGGGTTGCAGATTTTTTGAAATATGATATGCTATTCCTAGGGGAAGAATTGGCAGCAGCATTGCACCCGCAGATAAATCGCTTGTCAGAATTAGAGAAAAAGCTCATCTGCCGCCTCAGCCGCGAAGCAAATTCAGTTTCCATAGAGCAATTGCTAGAAGATGCCGATTTATCGCCCTCGGAGTTATTCAATGGGCTGCAATCTTTGGGGAGGCGATCGTTGGTTGAAATTGAAGAAATGGATAATGAAACGCTATTTAGTGTTTGTCCTGTGGTGAGACAATATGTGATTTCAAATTCGGTTAATTAGCTGTGATATCTGTAGGGAATGAGGCAGTGTCTAAGACGTGTCAAATTCAAGTCGGAAACCCCCTGAAAAATCTCGCTTATAGCCTCGGAGCGATCCCCCCTAACCCCCCTTAAGAAGGGGGGGACAAGAAGCACTCAAAGTCCCCGCAACGATTCGGGGGGAAGCGTCCATTTCTCAAAGTCCCCCTTCTTAAGGGGGATTTAGGGGGATCTAGACTCGGCAACAAACGAGAGATACAAAGGACTTTAGCGTTAAGTTGACACGTCTTAGACAAAGCCTAAGTCCCTAGGATTCTTTGCGTTCATTTAAACTGATTTAATATGAAATATGAACAGTCCTGAACCTTCATTAACTAAAACCGAATTAAGAAAATCGCTCCTCAACACCCGCAAATCCCTATCAGCACAAGAATGGAGAGAAAAGAGCGAGATCATTTGCAATCACCTGCACAACTCGCCCCTATTTACCCAAGCAAAAACCATCTTCGCCTACTTTAGCTTTCGCCAAGAACCAGATTTAAGTCCCCTATTTGTAACTCCCCGCAGGTGGGGATTTCCCCGCTGTGTCGGCAAAGACTTATCCTGGCACATCTGGCAGCCCGGAGATGCTTTACATAGTGGAGCTTACGGCATCCTAGAACCGCTGCCTGATGCTCCGAAAATCGACCACTCAGAAGTAGATTTAATCCTCATACCCGCCGTTGGTTGCGATGTTCGCGGCTATCGCTTGGGCTACGGCGGTGGCTATTACGATCGAATGCTGAGTTTACCTGAGTGGGAATCCAAAATTGCGATCGGCACAATCTTTGAATTTGCCTTGCTAGCCCAGCTACCCGTTGACTCCTGGGACAAACCGCTGCACGGAATTTGCACGGAAAGCGGGTTAGAAATGATACAGCAAAAATCTAGAAGGTCGATCGAGCAATAAATTGTCAGTAATTATCCCTAGATCCGTGTTTATATGTATCCTACTGAAAGTCCTATTTAATCTAAAATCCAAAATCTAAAATCTAAAATATTATGGCCCAGCGATACGTTCGAGTTAAAACAACACAAGGGCACATCCATTACGGTTTGCTGCAACTGAGCCGCAGCGTTCAAGTATTTGATGCACCACCTTGGTTAAAAGGACAACCAACTGACTTGGAACTTGCACCAGACAGTTACCAAATTCTCGCCCCGTGCGCTCCCTCAAAAATCATAGCCGTCGGCAAAAATTATGTCGATCACGCCGCCGAGATGGGAACTCCCGTACCAGAAGAACCGCTGCTGTTTTTCAAGCCCCCCAGCGCTGTCATCGCCGCAGGTGGAGCAATTCGCTATCCGCAGCAGTCGGAAAGGGTAGACTACGAAGGAGAATTGGCCCTGGTAATTGGCGAACACTGTACCCACTGCACTCCCGAACAAGCACACGGCAAAATTTGGGGCTATACCATCGCCAACGACGTAACAGCCAGAGATTTGCAAAAGCGAGACAACCAGTGGGCGAGGGCTAAAGGGTTTGATACATTTTGTCCCTTGGGGCCTTGGATTGTCCGCGAACTGAGTCCTGCTGCACAGTTGCAGACTTTTGTCAATGGGAGCGATCGACCGGTACAGTCATCTCAGATCGATCGCATGGTATTTTCCCCAGACTTTATCGTCTCCTACATCAGTCAAGTAATGACCCTGATTCCCGGCGATGTGATACTGACTGGAACGCCGCAAGGGGTAGGGCCGCTGCAAATAGGCGATCGAGTCCGCATTGAAATAGAAGGCATTGGCAGTCTTGAAAATACCGTAGTTATTGGTTATTAGTTATTGGTTATTAGTTATTGGTTATTGGTTATTGGTTATTGGTTTTGGTTATTGGTTATTAGTTATTGGTTATTAGTTATTGGTTATTAGCTTCGATACGAATAACAAATAACAAATAACAACCAACAAATAACCAATAACAACCAACAAATAACAACCAACAAATAACCAATAACTACTGACTAACGTACCTGCATATAAACAGCATCCGAAAGCGGAGGAATCTCTGCATAGCGTCCCAAAGCCGATTGAACGACTGCATATAGAAATGCAGCCAAAGCGCCCAAAAAGACCATGTTATAAAGAGTTTCTGCAATAAAGGCGACTTGGAAGCCTTTAGAAAAAATAGGCAAAACCAAACCGCAGAGCATCAAAACAATGTCTAAAAGAATCGCCTGCATCGCATTAAAACGAATAAAATGACTGATATTTTCGTTTCTAACCACTCCTAAATACAGGGCAAAGAAAATAACCAAGCTAGCAAAGGGCAAACTATAAATTTGCATCAATGGAGATAGCGGTATCAACAACAATTGCAGGACAGGAAACTGTGTAAACAGAAACCTGCCAAAGGCAAGCCCGTCAATCAGCGGGAGCAAATAAGGCAAACAAGCAAAAATCCGGTCTGGAACAGTCGTAGAGCCGCGCCAAGTCATAATGAACTCTCCTGAGTCGATCGAGAAACTATCAATTCGCATTAAACTCAGGATAACGCAGCAGGCTCAGTTCCGACTCGCCCGGAAATTACCCACACTCAGAGCAGAGTAGATTCAGGGGTACTTAGATCGAGTCGGGTTCAATAGTCACTGTTTGGCCGATGCCCGATGCCCGATGCCCGATGCCCGATGCCCGATGCCCGATGCCCCATGCCCGATGCCCCATGCCCCATGCCCCATGATTATTTAATATTGGCAATGACGAAGCCCATTTGACACTCGTATCGATCGGGCAAATTCTCGGTAGGTTTAGCAACTGGATGCCCGCAGCGCAGCTCTCCACCGCTCCAGCGCGGTTGGCCTGTGCGATCGGCCAGCAAACAACTTTGGCAAACACACTGAGGGGCAAGCATCTGATTTTCCATTAGAATAACTAACATTTGATACCTCCGGCAGGTTTCACACCAGTAATTTCATTGTATGTCAGGAGGTTGGGACAAACGGCTTAACCTGAACACAACGTAATATCTCTGTCAATGGTGCGAAATCCGTAGTAGGCTAAAAGATCCCCAATTCCCAATCCCCAAATTTGTCAAAAGGTTGATTATTGTGACGGACACTAACTTTGAATTCCTTTCCAAAACCGATCCGCTGATTGCCGATTTAATCGCGCAAGAGCTCCAGCGGCAGCGAGATCACCTAGAACTGATCGCCAGCGAAAACTTTACCTCGGCTGCTGTCATGGCAGCTCAAGGCTCAGTGCTGACCAATAAATACGCCGAAGGATTGCCAACAAAACGCTACTACGGTGGCTGCGAATTTGTTGACGGTATCGAGCAAATTGCGATCGATCGCGCCAAACAGCTTTTTGGAGCCGCCCACGCCAACGTCCAGCCCCACTCCGGCGCTCAAGCCAACTTTGCAGTATTTTTGAGCTTGCTAGAGCCAGGAGACGGAATTATGGGCATGGATTTGTCCCACGGCGGACACTTGACCCACGGTTCGCCGGTCAACGTATCCGGTAAATGGTTCAAAGCTTTTCACTACGGCGTCAGCCAAGAAACAGAACAGCTCGACTACGACGAAATTTTGGCATTGGCGAAACAAAACCGACCAAAATTGCTAATTTGCGGCTATTCAGCATATTCGCGAATTATCAACTTTGAGAAGTTTAGAGCGATCGCGGACGAAATTGGAGCCTACCTGCTCGCAGACATCGCCCACATTGCCGGGTTAGTCGCCACAGGCCACCACCCCAGCCCCCTCGACCACTGCCACGCAGTCACCACCACCACTCACAAAACCCTGCGCGGCCCCCGCGGCGGCTTGATTTTGACCAATGACCCCGAACTGGGCAAAAAGTTCGACAAAGCAGTGTTTCCCGGCTCTCAGGGCGGCCCATTAGAACACGTAATTGCGGGCAAAGCAGTAGCTTTCGGCGAAGCATTAAAGCCTGAATTTAAAACTTATTCTGGTCAAGTAATTGAAAATGCGCGCGCTTTAGCTGCACAGTTGCAGCAGCGAGGTTTAAAACTCGTTTCTGGCGGCACGGACAATCACTTAATGCTAGTTGATTTGCGATCGGCAAACATGACAGGCAAGCGAGCCGACCAATTAGTTAGCGGTGTGAATATTACTGCTAATAAAAATACCGTGCCTTTCGATCCGGCATCGCCGTTTGTCACCAGCGGTTTGAGACTCGGTTCGCCAGCGATGACGACTAGAGGAATGGGGACAGCAGAATTTACCGAGATTGGCAATATTATTGCCGATAGACTGCTAAATCCAGATGATGAAAGCGTCGCCGCCGAATGCCTGCGCCGAGTCGCCGCCCTGTGCGATCGCTTCCCGTTATATCCCCACTTGTTCTTGAAAGTGCCGGCATTAGCTTAATTTTCCTGATCGGCAATGGGGAATTGGTAGTTGGAAGTGTACGGGTAAAAGGGTAAAAGAGCCGGAAAAGATTGAGAGTGGCCAGTAGCGATATTGACAAGCGGTTTTACCAAAAATATCGCTCGCCCGGACGGTTTTTACTAAAGATATTTGTCGGGTTTGGCTGGTTTGACTAACGGTATTTGTCGGTTGCGAAAGATACCGCTCAACTCGGCCAGCTCGTCAAATATCGATCGACTCTTTCGATCGTGAAAGATCGCTCTAAAATCCCTTAATTCGAGAGTTAGGAGTTAAAAACCTCACAAGTCTCGCAGCAGGCAACTTCCACTCCTGCAAATCTCCGGCTCCCAAACCCCCAGTCGCTCTCTCCAGATGTTTCCTTGTGATAAGCCATCTGAAATGTAGTAGACTCTGCCTGACAGACTAATTGCCCCGCACTATTTAAAATTGATTTCAGATGCCCCACCAGTATCTGTACCACGTACTAGCTTTTCTGGTTTCTGCGATCGTCGTCCTCTGGAGTACGCCAATAGTTAAAAAAATTGGTCTCAAAAGCGGGCGAGTCGATCGACCAGGCGAGCGAAAAGTCCACCAGCGCCCGATGGTGCGCTTGGGAGGAGTTTCCATCTTTCTCGGCACTCTGAGTGCGCTGTTATTTGTCTGGCTCTCAGGAGGCTTCATCGATGCTAGCGGAGAAGTTCTCAATCGCAAACAGGAATACGAAATTTGGGGAGTCACCCTCGGCGGCATCGGATTCTTCCTCATCGGTTTAGCAGACGATTTATTTTCGCTCTCTGCGATCAAACGCTTGCTCATGCAAATTGGCGTATCCAGCATCGTTTGGATGGCAGGAGTACAAATTGAGTTTCTCACAGTTCCCTCCCTGGGACTGACGGATCTGGGCTGGCTGAGCTTGCCGATTACCGTGATTTGGCTCGTCGGTATGGCCAACGCCATCAACTGGATTGATGGTTTGGACGGTTTAGCTGCCGGAGTTTCAGGGATTGCAGCAGTTGTGATGCTGATTGTCAGTCTGTCGATGCACCAACCGGCAGCAGCCCTAATTGCAGCGGCTTTAGCTGGCGGGGCCTTGGGATTTCTGCGCTACAATTTCAATCCGGCTCAAATCTTTATGGGAGATGGCGGCGCTTATTTTATCGGGTTTACTCTCGCTGGAGTGGGAGTAATTGGGTTAGTTAAAACTACGGCTGTTACTTCTGTGTTGCTGCCATATTTAATTTTAGCTGTACCGATTTTAGATATGTCAGCAGTGATTCTCGATCGACTCCGTAACGGCAAATCACCATTTATTGCTGACAAGCGCCACCTCCACCACCGATTGCTGGATGCAGGATTATCCCATCGATTTGCGGTTTTGTTTATTTACGCCCTGACACTGTGGGTAGGAAGTTTAGCCCTCGCTTTTTCAGTCCCCAGCGGCATCATTTACGCGATGGGTGCGACAAGTTTGCTGGGATACGCTAGCTGGAAAGTTTGGAGACACGCTCGATAGACATTAGTTATTTGTTATTTGTTATTTGTTATTTGTTATTTAGTAGCAATTAGCAATTAGCAATTAGCAATGCCCTGTTTGGCCAATGCCCCATGCCCCATGCCCCATGCCCCATGCCCCATGCCCCATGCCCCATGCCCCATGCCCCATGCCCCATGCCCCATTACCAATTACCAATTACCAATAACTAATGGTTGCTGAAATTATTTGTGTTGGTACTGAATTGCTGTTAGGCGATATTCTTAATAGCAATGCCCAGTTTTTAGCGAAAGAATTAGCTAGTTTGGGGATTCCTCACTACTATCAAACAGTGGTGGGGGACAATCCAGAACGCATCAAACAAGTGTTAGAAATCGCTGTGAGTCGATCGCAACTTCTACTCTTCACAGGAGGTCTAGGCCCGACACCAGACGACCTCACAGTCGAAACAATCGCCGATTTCTTTGGCATTCCCTTAATCGAAAAACCGGAAATTATCGCCGATATCGAACACAAATTTGCTCAGCGGGGACGCACCATGAGTCCCAGCAACCGCAAACAAGCTTTAATTCCAGAAACGGCGGATATTCTGCCGAACCGCAGCGGTTCTGCACCGGGCATTATTTGGCAGCCGATTCCCAACGTGACAGTGATGACATTTCCCGGCGTACCGGCCGAAATGCACTTGATGTGGCGAGAAACCGCCGTTCCTTACCTGAAAAACGGCGGTTGGTGCAGCGCAACTATTTACAGCCGCACATTGAAATTTTGGGGCATTGCTGAGTCGGCACTGGCGGAAAAAGTAGACTCTTTTCTGAATTTAACTAATCCTACTGTGGCTCCCTACGCCAATCACGGCGAAGTCAAATTGCGGATTTCGGCCCGCGCTGAGTCGGAAGTTGCGGCGAAAAAGTTAATTGAGCCGATCGAGCAACAATTGCGACAAATTGCCGGCTTAGACTGTTACGGTGCCGATACCGATACCCTCGCTTCGACTGTCGGCAAATTGCTGCTGTTGGCCGGCGAAACTCTCAGTGTGGCTGAATCCTGCACCGGAGGCGGATTGGGGGCGATGCTGACTGGTGTTCCCGGTAGTTCGAGCTACTTTTTGGGCGGGATTATTTCTTACGACAATCGGGTTAAGGAATCATTATTAGGTGTCAATCCCCAAGATTTAGCGGAATTTGGGGCAGTCAGCACCAGCGTGGCAAAACAGATGGCTGCGGGAGTGCGCGCGAGGCTCAATACCGATTGGGGATTGAGCATTACAGGTGTCGCCGGGCCCGGAGGCGGTACGGATGCTAAACCTGTCGGACTGGTTTATATCGGTTTAGCAGGCCCCGATGGCGATGCAGAAAGTTTTGAATACCGCTTTGGCGATGGCCGAGGCCGCGATTGGATTCGGCATCTGAGTAGCTGTACGGCGCTCGATCGGCTCCGGCGTAAATTATTGTTGGCAAAAGCGTAGAAAATCTCTACCGTGTTGTCAATTGTCAATAGCCCGCCGTAAGCTTAAGCTTTATTTAATAATCAGCGATCCCAGATTGTTCAGCAATTTTTCAATTGCCTATTGATTATCTGTAAAGATTCGTTATGATAATAAGAGAGGACTGATTGGCAAATATACTGATTCTCTCCATTGCTCAAAATTGTTGCTCAACAATCAGCAAGCGAGAAAGCAAGTTTGACCTGTTGTTTTAAAGTCGTGCTTGCTTGGTTTCAGAGATATAGTCGTCGGTTTAGCAACTAGATTATAAAAAAAAGGAGCTATCCGTTCAATGGAAAACATTGAAAAGGTGCTGGAACAAATTGAAGAATGGGTTCGCAAGCTGATAGAAGGTCTGCTGAATCCTGAAGCTCAACCGGAACTAGAACCGATTCCTATTCCAGTGAACCAACCAAGGTATCGCCGGTAGTTGGGACTGGATTTGAGGTTTGAGGTTTGAGGTTTGAGGTTTGAGACAGGTTCTAAATCCTAAGTCTAAACTCTCAAAATTTTTGTCGCGCTGGAATTTTTAAAATTGTTAAATATCCTGGTACTTCACGGGCCTAATCTGAATCTATTGGGTCAACGAGAACCTGGAGTATACGGTTCTGCGACTTTAAATGATATCAACGAGTTGCTAGAACGAGAAGCGCAAGCTCTCCAGGTGCAAGTCTCAATTCAGCAGTCGAATCACGAAGGGGTTTTGGTGGATGCTATTCACTCGATGTTAGGGCAGCACCAAGGCTTAGTGATTAATGCTGGAGCTTATACTCATACGAGTGTGGCAATTAGAGACGCGATCGCCGCTGTGAATATCCCTGCGGTAGAGGTTCATCTGAGCAATATTTATCGGCGGGAAGCTTGGAGGCACCACTCATATATCGCAGCGGTGGCGATCGGGCAAATCAGCGGTTTTGGCTCAGAAAGTTATAGGCTGGGACTGCAAGCTCTAGTTAGTTACCTGATTAAAAAATAAAAATTCACCGATTATCGCGATCGGATAAGGGCCAGTTTTAAAGGGAAAACTAGCCCTTATATATTTGGGTTGAATTCAAATTAATCACAAGAATTAGGCAAAGAAAGAAACAGAAAAAATTATCAATTACAATTACCAATTACTAACAAGTTGAGTTAAATTAAGTAGAAGGAAGAAGAGAAATGGCAGTCGGAAGAAGAGAAATGGAAGTCGAAAGAAGACATACACAGCAAGCTTGAGCGCGAGCTGTATTAGACGTTTAATTAGGTGGATTTACTTAAAATGCGGCATTCCCTGTTGAGCAAGTTTCAAGGAACCATTCTGGGGGCAGTTTTAGGAGACTCTATAGGCCTGCAATACCAGAGGCAACTCGCGGGGATTCCCCCTCAAACAGAAGACTTGCCGCCGATTTTACAACTGACGAAACACCAACAATTAACCCTGAGTGGGGCAACATTGGGGTTGAATTCTCCCAACAGCAAAATCCTAACTGGCAAACACTCATCCGCATGGGGGAGACTTGCGGTAGCGTGCGCTCAAAGTTTAATTCGGTGTAGCGGTTTAGATTTAAAAGATTGGCGCGATACTTGGGAGGGATTTGCCCAGTCGGAAATATACAACCCGCGAAGCACGGAGTTTCAAAAGGTGCTTAATCCTTGTGAAGCTGCGGTTGCTGCGTTGCCATGCGCGATGTTTTTTCACGAAAACAAGGCCAAGCTGCGAGAAAAAATCACGCTGGCGACAGAGGTGTTGCCCAACGAACATCAGGCAGAATTGCAGACAGCAGTCTTAGCGATCGCATATCCGATCGCGCGATCGCTGAAACAAAAACTTGACCCCGCAACCGCGATCGAGCAAACAATTGCCTACCTGAAAACAGATAATGCCCTAACAGAGCTGCTGCTGCAAGTGCAAATACTACTAGAAGAGGGAGCAGATTTAGAAACAGCCACCACTCACCTGTGCAAAAGCGCCACAGCAAGGCTCGCAAGACAGGGCGAGGGCGAAAAAAAATCACAAACCCAGTCCACTGTCAACCCGGAAAATTTCATTCCCATTGCCTTAGCTTTCTACTGCTTCTTGAACACCCCAGAAGACTTGCGCTTGTCAGTGGTGCGGGCCGCCCGCTGCGGCAGGGCCGGACAACTCACCTGCGCTTTGACGGGAGCTTTGTCGGGAGCGTATAACGGCGCTACTGCGATTCCTGTAGAATGGCGACAATTATCTTCGGCGGCGGTTGAATCGCGGCAGTTGACCCAGGGCCCAGAACCCTCGGTCTGGGGAACGGGCAGCGATGCAAAAATTGTAGAGTTAGCAAACAACTTGTTTGCTGTGTGGGCGGGAGTTTACAGCCCAGCAGCAGGTATTGACTCCGCAGCGCTGGCGCGATCGGTGGCTGCACCTTATGTCATTAGATCTCGTAAAATATAAAGTTTTGAGCTGTTAAAAGGGAGGGGGAACCAGAAATTAGTAATTAGCGATCGGAAATTAGCAATTAGTAATTAAAAATTAACAAGTCATACCATTTTCGATTGGGGAGGAGGAATGACTTACTGGAGATGGTGGGAAGCAGTAGGATTATTTTGGGAATATAGTATCAAAGGCGACACAGGAAGGAGAGCGAGAATTAAAAATTAAAAAGTAACAAATTAAAGTGGAGGTGCTTGCCCCCAAAAACCCGTTTTCTACCAGAAGATTGGGTTGGGAAACTAGGCATCTAGCGAGAAACCGGGTTTTTAGTCGCAGCGCGGGAGGGCTGTTCGAGATAGACAAGGGAAGCAAAGAAGCAGCATTGGCTTGAAGACACTGCTGGCGTTGCGGGCGTCAGTTAGGAAACCCAACTGCTGTCGGCACTCAGGTAAAGTAGCCTGCTTGTTTTGAATATTCAGGTACGGTAGTTCGGATAAACTCAATCCAGATGCACAGTCAGAATTTCTGACAAAGCTGCTGAGTAACAGTGATATATTTTCGACACAAATGAATACGCTCTCCTCATTGATGCGACAGATTGAGCAGCTAGGGGCTGCGCGCTCACTGCGCCAACAGATTGCTAAAGTGCAAAATGGCGGCAGCAAAGCAGATCCCGATCGCCCTGGCGGGATTCTCCTGAGCCGTTTTTTACCTCAGAAATGGGTTCTGCCCGAGACTTTTACCAGATTTAGAAGTAAAACTTCCAAATCTAGCCTCAAAAATCAAGCTCGTTCCCCGATGTTGGCGGTGGTAGCGGTAGTTTCTCTCAGCAGCACTTTGGGCCACCGCTTCTACAACCAGCCGAAACTGGATGTGGGGACGAAAGCTCCTCAGACGATTAAGGCTCCTGCTAGTGCTAAAATCCCCGATTACAAAACTACTGAAGAACAGCGTTCATCAGCGCGGATCGGGGCTGTAGCGATATTAATGCTCGATCGCACGGTCGATCGACAAATAGATCGAGAATTGCAGGAATTTTGGGAACACGGGAGCGAACTGCGGCAGGTTGTAGGGCCGTTTCCGTTTGCGAGAACCTCGGCGCTCTCAAATGCGGCTCAGGTTTACTTGAGGGGGTGTCCTGAGTGGGAGTGGCGATCGATTTTGGCGCAAGCGGGGGACAACAGTGCTACTTCCGAGCGGTTGAGTTTGGATTCCCAGCCAAGTGCTGCGCCGACAGAGAACCAGTCTCAGCAGGATGCGATTGCTCAACTGCAAGCTTACAGCCGATCGGTGCCGGCAGCAGATTTTCAAAGCCTGACAAACAGCATTTCCTCTACTCGCCGGCGCTATGTCAATGCTTTGGAGGCACTGGAAAAACCGTCGGTTTCCGGGCTGCGACAGATTTACGATACTTCGCTGTTTGATTTGTCGGATGCAGCTTGGGAGAAAACCCAAACGGGTATGAATCGCGCAGCAAAAAGGATGCTGGCTCAAGGTATCCCCCAAGGGCTGCCAAAAGAGCTTTTGAAAGAAGCTGTGAAGCTGCAAGTCGCAGATGAAGTGCCGTCAGAGTCCCAAGCTTTGGCGGTTGAGAGTTTAAGTGCAATTTTGCAGCCAAATCTGGTGAGAGATCCCGAGGAAACCAAACAGCTAGCTGAATTGGCGGCGAGAAAGGTGAAACCGGTGACGATCGCCGTAGAACAAGGCGAGATAATTGTTGCAGAAGGAAAAGTTATCTCGCAGCAAGATTTCGTGTTGCTGGACTATTTTGGTTTGAGCCGGCGGGGGGTGAATTGGCTGGGGCTGGCGGGTTTTGTGTGCTTAGTCGCGGGGGCTATGGCGATCGTACTGCTCGTAGAAAGGCACTACCGCTTGCGCCGGAGAGATCATTTGCTGTTGCTGCTGCTGACTTTGAGCGCGCCGGTACTGGTGAGTTTGGGGCTGCCTTGGACGACTTTGCCCGCAATCGGGATTTTGGCGGGCGGCTTCTACGGTTCGGCGGTGGGAGTGACTGTGGTGGGGCTGCTGTCGGCGCTGCTACCCATTGGCTTGGATATAGAGTTGATTCATTTGGTGGCTAGCGCGGCGGGGGGATTGCTGGGCGCTTTTATGGCGGGGCGGCTGCGATCGCGCGAGGAATTGGCTCTTTTGGGCGTCGCTGTCGGCTTGAGTCAGGGCACTGTGTATCTGGTAGGGACTTTGATTGCTAGCGCGGCGGCAGGTGCGATTTGGTACGTGGTGCTGGGTACGGTGGGTTGCCAAAGTTTGGCCGGTTTGGCTTGGAGCGTGGTGGCGATCGGCATCAGCCCTTATTTGGAACACGTTTTTGACCTAATTACCCCGATCCGGCTAGCGGAACTTGCCAATCCCAACCGCCCGCTGTTGAAGAGGTTGGCAGCCGTTGCTCCGGGGACTTTTCAGCACACGCTGTTTGTGGCTAGTTTGGCGGAGGCTGCGGCCCGGGAACTCGGCTGCAATGTTGAGTTAGTCAGAGCTGGTACGCTATACCACGATATTGGAAAAATGCACGACCCGCTCGGATTTTGCGAAAATCAAATGGGCGGGGGCAACAAACACGATGAAATTAATGACCCTTGGGCGAGCGCCGAGATTATTAAAAAGCACGTTACCGAGGGGTTGGTGATGGCGCGGAAGCATCGATTGCCGAAGGCGATTCAGGCGTTTATTCCCGAGCACCAAGGTACAATGTTAATTGCTTATTTTTACCACCAAGCGCAGCAAATTGCTGCGAAAGAACCAGAAGATTTAAACATTACTTTGGCAGATACGGATAATTCAAAGTTAGCAATCGAAACTCGGGAAGTGAGGGAGGAGGATTTTCGCTACGACGGGCCGATTCCGCAGTCGCGGGAAACGGCGATTTTGATGTTGGCGGATTCTTGTGAGGCTGCTTTGCGATCGCTCAAGGATGCTACTCATGAGGAAGCTTTGAATATGGTTAATCGGATTTTGAGGGCTCGCTGGCAGGATAATCAGTTGCTAGATTCGGGCTTAACTCGGGAGGATATGTCTTTAATCGCGGAGATTTTTGTGCGGGTTTGGGAACAGTTCAATCACAAGCGGATTGCTTATCCTAGTGCCGTTTTCACTCCGAGGTAGAGACTTGCGAGTTAGATTTTAGGACTGATATATTATGCTAGAATCACGGTTGTTAGGTTCGTAGTGAGGAATGCAAGTCCTCGGACTTTATGCGGACTGAAGTCCTCACTACGAACCTATTTAATGTTAAATTATACCCAATCTCAAATCTCAAATCTCAAATTGTTTAAGGCTTATCGCGCAGGGCACCGTGAACTTGAGGATTGCCGCTGACAATCACCACAGTTTGTTTAATTCCTGTGATGATCCAATTTCCGCCTGTTGTTTGAATCAAGGAGTGAACATAGTTTCCTGCTGTATCCAGCCGATTCTGTCCCGGTTCGCGACTGGGGTCAAGTCGATAAATTTGGTACGCAGACTGGCATTTGGCAGTATTGTTGTTAATCGTTACTTCATGATTGGTGCTGACGTGCAGCGTTCGCAAACCTGCAAGTCCCTCTACCCGCTGTTTTATATATTCTTCTGCGGTTATTCGTCTGGGAGTTTCACTCCTGAATTCCGAATAGTCGATATCTATTTCGTCCGCTAGGTGCGATCGCAATTTTTGCCAGTCTTTGCCGTCGATCGCATTTGCAAATGCTACGATCGCATCTATGACAGCAGCGCGCTCAACAATCCAGCGGATTTCTGGCAGTTCGTACATAGCAAATAACCTTGGCTGCTTGATGGAAGTTTTGAGTTTTTAGTTTAACAGTTTTAAAACCGCAGATATACGCGGCTAAACGCAGATTAATTTTGGGTTTAGCCGGATTAGAGATGATAGCAACTACCACGAGGGTTAGCAATTTTAAAATCACAAAAACCTGTGGATTGTATATTGATTATATCCGTTAAATCCGTTACAAAATCCGCTGCCGAACTTCTATCCGTTAAATCCGTTACAGAATCCGCTGCCGAACTTCTATCCGTTAAATCCGTTACAAAATCCGTTGCCGAACTATCCCTTGACTCCGGCGGCCGCTTCTGTCGGCACAATGTATTTTTGCAACAGCAAAAACAGTCCTAAAACAGGAACGATAGAAATAATCGAACCCGCCGCCACCAAACGCCAATCCAAAGAAAATGTCCCGGCCAAATTGGCAACGCCTAAAGGTAACGTGTAATATTCCGGTCTGTCTAAAACGAGCAGCGGCCACAAAAAGTCGCTCCAAGAACCGATAAATACGAAAATTCCTAAAGTGACTAAAGCCGGCTTAATTGCCGGAACCATCACGTGCCACCAAATGCCTAATTCTGTACAGCCGTCGATGCGGGCGGCTTCTTCTAATTCTTTGGGAACTGCTAGGAATGCTTGCCGCAATAAAAATATGCCGAAGGCTGAGGCGAGTCCGGGAAAGATGACGCCTAAATAGCTATTTTTTAATCCGAGTTGTACTGTCAATATGTACAGCGGAATCATCACGATTTGGAAGGGAATCATGATTGTGGAAACGATCGCAATTAAGATGGCTTCACGGCCGCGAAATTTGAGTCGGGCTAAGGGGTAGGCGGCGAGGGCGCAAAACAAAACGTTGATGCTAACTGTCAGGCCTGCAATCAGGGTGCTGTTGAACAGGTAGCGGCCGAAGGGGTTGGTTTCCCAGACTTTAATGAAGTTTTCGAGGGTGGGCTGTCGCGGCCACAGTTGCGGGGGATATTGAAAGATGTTTTCGCTGGGGGATTTGAGGGAGGTACTGAGCAGCCACAGCAGGGGGAAGAGCATTAAAAGTGCGATCGCCCCCATGATAGTGTACGTCCACAGCGTGCTCCACCGCGACGGACTGCGGTTTGGGGAATTTGATTTTTTAGTTTTGAGATTGTTCATTGTTGGGATATGATGATAAGTCCTTGCTTCGCGAGAAGCCTTGTTGTCCATAAGGGGATTATTGCCATGAAACCGTTTATTTACGAAACAATGTACATTCTGCGCCCAGATTTGGGTGAAGAAATGACAGACCAGGCGATCGCGAAATATCAAACAATTTTGCGCGATCAAGGTGCTGAAAATATCGAAACTCAGCACCGCGGCAAACGTCGCTTGGCTTACGAAATCGGCAAGCACCGCGACGGAGTATACGTTCAAATGAACTATACAGCTCCGGGCGCTGCAATTTTTCCTATGGAACGCGCCATGCGTCTGAGCGAAGAAGTGATTCGCTATTTGACTATCAAGCAAGATGTCCCAGATGCACCTGAAGCTGAAGCTGAAGCTGAAGTCGCTGCTTAAAACGAGTTTTTTTCTCGTTAAGCTCGCTCAGCATTTAAATTGCACAAGAAATAATCAAACTCTTGTGGGGTGGGCTTCTAGCCCGCCCGAAATATGCAATTTAAATGTGCAATAGCTTATTAACACGAGACAGCAAGAGAAGACAATGAGGCGGAGCCTCTGGATCTTCATTACCAGGCAGAGCCTGGTAACGAGAACATCTTCTCAAAGTCCCCCTTGCTTTCGGGGGATTTAGGGGGATCTGGCCTCGGATCAAAACGCGATTTATCAAGATTTTCAGGCAATTGTTAATCTGAGTTCAAAAACTCCAAATAATTATTAGTCAATTCTTTGACTGCTAACTCGTGAAATTGCTGGCCGTGTTCGGGAGTTGCTAAGGCTGGATTTGAACCCATTCTCCCGTCGGGAAATCGGCGACGGAAGTCAGCAGCACCGTAGATTTTGTACCCGGATGCAACTTCTTCCGAAAGCGGTGCTTGCTTGATTGCTTCTGGATAAAGGTACTGGGTTAGGGCGATTTCGCTGGGGGTGGCGTGGGAACCTTCTTGATTTCCGTACAATTCTTTGGCGAGTTTGTAGACTGAACCGCACATGAACCAGTTGCCGATTTGACACTGGATGCGATCGGCATTTGGTAGATTTAAGTCGGACAAATGCGCGTAAGTCTCGGAAAATGCTGCTTTCATCGTGGCAATATTGCCGCCGTGACCGTTGATGAAGAAGTATTTCTCAAATCCGGCTTTTGCTAAAGATGTGATATAATCCCTGATTACGAGAATCAGGGTCTGCGGTCGGAGGCTGATGCTACCGGGAAAGCTCGTGTGGTGCAGGGCCATCCCGACATTAATTGTCGGGCCGATTAAGGCGTTGGCTGCTTCGCCGACACTCTGGGCGATCGCACCAGCAGCAATCGCGTCAGTTCCGATTAAGCCGGTGGGCCCGTGTTGTTCGGTGGAGCCGATCGGGATAATAATGCCTCGGGAGCTCTCAAGATAAGCTTCAACCTCGGGCCAGGTACTCAAATGCAGCAACATTATAGGCAGTCTACAGAATTTTTACTTGTAAGTTCGATCCTAGCGGGTCTTTTGTCAGTTGTAGGGCGATCGTCCCCCAAGAGCGTCCAACCCACGACGCACAATTCCTGAAAAACCCGGTTAATGCCTAGATTTATGGTTATTTTTACCCAATATTTTTCGAGTTACTGGGTTTGGGATCGTAAATCCTATGCTGGCAAAAACATTTAGGGTTTGGTTAAAATTTAAGAGCAACATTACTCAGCCTTAATAAATTAACTATTTATTTACTAAAATTTTACCTTTTTATAACCTTTTGCCTGTACGATGAACCCAGATACCTGTAAATTGGGTGTTACCTGGTCAATCACAAGCGGGCAATGTTTTACAAAGTAATACCGACCCCTAGCAATGACCGGGCTTCTAACGCCTGGACGCAGGCAGACAGCGCAGCTATCGCAACTGCTCAACGGCTATATTTCTTGCACGAGCAAGTAGAAATAGTCGAGCGTATGTCTGTCGGATGGACTGGCGAAAGATTATAAGTGATTGAATAGTCGATCGTACACAGCGATCGCAGCGCGAGAGTGTCTCAGCTACTGAAGAAAGCACCTCGCGCTAGCCACATACAAACATAACTCCCACTGATATTTATGTCTTCTGCTGAATTAAGCGAAAGTCCTTCAAGGTTGGCTGTTGGACAAGCCGGCCGCATCTTGTTATTGGAAGGTGAAGACCTGTTGCGGGAAATGCTAGCTTTAGCCCTGAAAGAACAGGGCTATGAGGTGGTGGTTACTAGCGACGGGCGCAACGCTCTGCCTTCTGTGCAAGCTTCCTCGTCATACCACGGCGAATTAGGCTTCAACCTGTTAATTATGGATTCAATCAACGGTTTGGATCTGTGTCGAATGTTACGCCATCAAGGAAATCCCGTCCCTATTTTGATTATCGGTGCTAGAGGAAGTGCCAACAATTGCGCTTTTTATCTCGAAGCCGGATCGGATGATTATCTAACCAAGCCTTTTGGAATGCGGGAATTTATCGCTCGCTGTCGGGCGCTGATGCGGCGCCAGCGCCTCGGTCAGTTACCGCAACCGGTGATGCTGCAATATAAGAGCATAACTCTATATCCTGAAGAATGCCGCGTCTTGGTTCGCGGCATTGAAGTGAAATTTTCTCCTAAACAGTTTCGCTTACTAGAACTATTTATGAGTAATCCCCGCCGAGTTTGGTCTCGCGATCAGTTGCTGGAAAAAATTTGGGGTCAAGATTTTATCGGAGACAGCAAAACAGTTGACGTTCACATCCGCTGGCTGCGCGAAAAATTGGAAATCGATCCCGGTCAACCGGATTATATCATTACGGTACGCGGGTTCGGCTATCGATTTGGTTGAATTTTTAGATTATTTGTAGAGTTGCAAGTTGCAGTCAAATATGACGTAGGGATACAACAATGTTGTGTCCTTATTTGTATGTGTAGGGCAATGATCGTAGGGTGTGCATATTTTGCGGGCGATCGACAAACAGCGAGCCGAATATATACCAATACGCTTGGGTTAACAATGTTTATTGCGCGGAGATCCCCCTAAATCCCCCTTAAAAAGGGGAGTAGGGGTTGACTTTGATAACATTCTTGTCCCCCCCTTTTTTAAGGGGGGTGCCAGGGAGATCTGTCTTAACCCAAGCGTATTGGAATATATACTTAAGTCCGGCAGCTTGTGTTACAAAAGGTGAGAGATTCGGTTTGAGTGCGATCGCCCGGTTTGCCTCGAAGCGAAAGAAAACAGAGATTTCTCGCCTCAATATCCCAAAAAACTGACAATCAATTTAGTTTTGAGTTGGCTGATGCTCAGTCCTTAACCATTTGTTTTCCATAAATAATTGGTTTAAAGCCTCTACCTTTTAAGGAGTAATTAAAATCCGACTATTCATTACTCCAATCCTCGGACTTCTAGCTCAAGTGCTGTCAACTATCAACTGTCAACTGTCAACTGTCAACTGAATGAACTATGACTATCAAACGTCGAGAATTTTTACTTTTCTTGGGTGCAACAGCTGGCAGTGTGGCACTCAATTCTTGCGAACAAAAAAATGCCATGCCCTTCCCACAGCCTGTTAACTCTGCCAAGGAGGGTGGGAATATTGTAGCAGGCATAAACTTCCAACCTGTGAAAGGGCCGATGCCTTTGCTAACCAGCAGCACCCTCACAGAAACCGGACAATTCATCCCAATTAGCAGCGCATCCGCAGAGAAGCAAGCGCAAACTTACAGCGTTTACGAAGTCGCAGACGACCTCGTACTTCCCGAAGGCTTTACCTACGATATCGTAGCTGCTTGGGGAGACAAAGTGGGCGATTCTCACTTCGGCTACAACAATGACTATCTGTCTTTTGTAGAAACAGGCAAAAATCAGGGATTTTTGACGGTTAATTTTGAGTACATCAGTGCCAAGCCTTGGATTCAAACTTATCAAAAAGTTATTGGCAAATCTCTGCCTTTTGCTAAGTTAGAAGCGGCAGCTACACCCGCCGGGAAAGCGGGAATTAATGCCTTTGCTGCTCCTGATAAAGACCCGACAAAAAAAATGGTGGTGGAAGTATCGAAAGCCGCTTTGATTGACGTGGGAATTGGGGTAATTTCTGTTAAAAAAAATGATGACGGCAAATGGGTAAGAACGAATTCTCCAGCCGATCGCCGAATCACTGGCATTTCCGGCCTCGAAGACGGGCGCTACCTGAAATCCACCGGGCCTGCGGTAGCCGTGTTCAACAAAAAAGGTAAAGGCTACTCGGACAAATTGGGCGACAAAATCATCGGCACTTTTAATAACTGTGCGGGCGGAACTACGCCTTGGGGAACTGTTTTTAGTGCTGAAGAAAACATCCAGAATTTTGTGCCAGAACCTGTATTTGCAGACGGTACATCTTTCGATCCAAGCAAGAAAAATTTCTACATTGATGCTGAAGAAATTGGCGGTTTGGGCAATCCCTTCGGCTTGGCGGGGAATAAATACGGCTGGATGGTAGAAGTAGACCCCGCTAACCCCACTGACTACGGCACCAAACATACTTGGCTGGGACGCTGCCGCCACGAAGCGGTAGGCATTCGCGCGGTTGCGGGGAAACCTTTAGCATTTTACTCGGGGTGCGATCGGCGCAGCGGACATATTTACAAATTCGTCAGCAAAAACGCCGTTAAAAACCCCAAAGATCGAGCTAATTCCAAGCTGTTGACAGACGGAATGCTGTATGCAGCTAAGTTTAATGCTGACGGCACCGGTCAGTGGATTGCATTAAAAACTGACACTGCTGTAAACCCAGATTTGCCTAGCGTTCATGCAGGCGGAATAATTAATTTGCCGCTGCGGCCAGCGGGCGGTATTTTTAAAGTCGAAAAAGATGCAGAAGCAGTTGCTTTCAAACAAAAATTCAAGACTTTAGACGACCTCTACGAAGGCACGGCTAAGGAAAAACAAGGCGCAATTTTAATAGACGCTCATTATGCCGCAAGTGCGGCAGGAGCTACTTGCACTGCTCGCCCTGAAGATACCGAAATTGCTCCTGACGGTTCTCTCTACATTACCTTTACTTCCGGTTCTGCCAGCGACAGCGACGGCGGGCCGGATTTGCGGATTTTTCAAGGCAAGGACGGCAAAGCTTATGAATACGGCTGGATTATGCGCTTAGTTGAAGATGGTAACGAGCCGTCTGCAATGAGTTTTCAGTGGAAAATGTTTGCGACGGGCGGCGAACCGGCTTCGGGCGGGTTGGGTTTTGCTAATCCCGATAATTTGGTAATTGATAAGGGCGGCAATGTTTGGATGGTTAATGATATGTCTTCTGACAAACTCAATGCTGCTGTTTCAGCAGGCCGAGTTGACAAGGATGGGAAACCTATTAGCCAATCTAATTTGCGCGGTTTGTATGGCAACAATGCGATTTGGTTTTTGCCGGCTTCTGGCGAGAGTGCCGGCGAGGCTTTCTTGTTTGGAATTGGGCCGATGGAGTGCGAAACTACTGGGCCGTTTTTTACTGAGGATGAAAAGACTTTGTTTTTGGCGATTCAGCATCCGGGAGAAATCAACGGGATGCGAAAAGATATGGCGGCGGACATCCGAAAATTTGCCATGAATACTATTGATGGTAAAGAGTTTTTGCAGACTCGAACAGTGCCTGTAGGTTCTAATTGGCCTGGCAAAAAAGTTAATAATCCGCCTAAACCTGCTGTGGTGGCAATTCGGCGGGTGAATTCGCAGCGGTTGACTTAGTTTTAAGTTGGATGCAAGAGGCGATCGCCCGCCGGCTATGACATTCCTCGTAATTGTGCAGGTGCGCCCACAAGCACCTGAGCGCTATTGTACTTTCGCTTTGGCGATCGATGGCTTCTTCCTTCTGCTGTAAATTCATCTTAGCGATCGAATTAGCACGGGAGGGTGAAGCTTGCACTCGCGGCGCTGTGAGTAAAAAAGTGCCACAAATGCACCAGTTATCGCGATCGTACCTCTACTTTGCTGTACAATCAAAAGCAGTCGTTTTTATGTGATTGCTGAGAGCCAAAAAAAGTTGTAGGGTTCTGCACTGCGCTGGTAGTTCACAGGTCGCATCTATAAAATCAGCAGACTTTGACAAGCTTAAAAACCTGGCTCAAACTTGCGCTCCTCAACCCGGTTTCTAGACTCTTGTCCGTCCCAAACAGAGGGATATACTGCATGGCGATTCGGGCGATCGGGCATTGAATGTTTTCAGGTGGATGTCGCCCGCCTATCAGTATTTCTCAACTAAATTTTACGCGCTCCTAATTAGATAGAGCACTAACGTTGTGAACAAAACCCCATCTACTGCCACCGAAGCCGCAAAAACTGCTCGATCGCGAACCCTGCGAACAGTTTTGATAGTTCCCTTCGTCTTGCAACTGTTCGCGGCGGTGGGACTAATAGGATATCTCTCGTTTAAAAACGGACAGAAGGCAGTCAATGAAATTGCCGATCGACTAATGGCCGAAGTAGGCAGCCGCGTCCAACAAAATCTGGGTACTTACCTGAGTGTACCCCATCAGGTCAACCAGATCAATGCTGCTGCGATCGAACTCGGCACCCTGAACCAGCAAGATTTACCTGTTTTACAGCGTCATCTTTTGCGCCAGCTTCAGATATTTGACACGCTCACTTTTACGGGTTTAGGGTTAGAACAAAAAGACAACTTGGGCGCAGAAAGGCTGGACGACGGCTCGCTAACTTGGAGAGTATCGACAGCAGCAAGTAACTATGATTTCCGCACCTATGCTACCAATAAATCCGGCGAAATCGGCGCCGTATTAAACAATAAAACTAATTTCGACCCGCGCATTCGCCCTTGGTACAAAGCTGCGGTAGCTGCTGGCAAACCCACTTGGAGTCAGATTTATCCCAATACCGCGGGCATTACTGCTTATCTCGGCGCATCTATGCCTTTCTACGACAAACAAGGCAAATTGCAAGGCGTGCTGCTAGCTAATATTAATTTGTCCACCATTGGCAAGTTTTTGCAAAGCTTAAAAATTGGTGAAACCGGACAGGTTTTTATTGTCGAGCGATCGGGAATGTTAGTCGCAACTTCGACAGGCGAAAAACCGTTTCATACCGTCAACAAAGACTACGGAGCCGAACGAGTAAAAGCAATTGACAGTACAAATACTTTCACAAAAACCACTGCTCAATATTTAGCAGCTAATTTTAACGAATTCCAATCTTTGAAAACTGCGCAGTCACTACAATTTGATGTTCAAGGCAAGAAACAATTTTTACAAGTTCTGCCTTGGCAAGATGATAAAGGATTGGATTGGTTGATTGTGGTGGTGGTTCCAGAGGCGGATTTCATGGCACAAATTAATGCCAACAATACCGCGACCATTTTGTTGTGCGCTGCTGCTTTTATCGTAGCCATCATTGTTGGAGTTGTTACGGCGAGATGGGTAACAAAACCGATTTTATTTTTGAACGAGGCTGCCAAAAATATTGCTAAAGGTGAATGGGGCAAAAATGTAACGCTCAACCGCGATGATGAAGTCGGGGAACTTGCCAATTCATTTAATAGTATGGCGGCGCAACTGCAAGTATCTTTCACAGAAATGCAAGCTTTGAATGCCGAACTGTCTGAGAGTGAAAGCCGACTCAACCAAATTTTAGAAGCAGTTCCGGTAGGCATATTTGTCGCAGATTCTAGCGGTAAACCTTACTATGTGAATTCTCTCGCCCAGGATTTATTAGGTAAAGGTATAGTTGCTAATACTGCGTCAGAACTTCGAGAGATTTATCAAGCTTATCTGGCAGGTACAAACGAACTTTATCCTGCCGAAAAAGAGCCACTTGCTAATGCTTTTAAAGGAGCCAGCGTTAATGTTGATGATATGGAAATTCGCCAGCCTGACAGGATTATTCCGATCGAGGTTTGGGGCACGCCCATCTATGATGACAAAGGAAAGGTGAGTTATGCGATCGCAGCTTTTGCCGATATTACTCAACGCAAACAAGCCGAAAAATTGGTAGCGGAATACAACCGCACTCTCGAAGTCCAAGTCGCCGAAAGAACCCAAGAGCTCAAAACAGCATTAGATTACCTGCAAACCACTCAGGAAGAGCTGATTCAATCGGAAAAAATGGCAGCTTTAGGTCAATTAGTCGCCGGAGTTGCTCACGAATTGAATACTCCCTTGGGTGCGATCCGATCGAGCGCTGGAAATATGACTAAATTTTTGGGTCAAACGATCGCCAATTTGCCCTCACTGTTTCAGTCGCTTTCCCCCGCAGAATCTGAAAACTTTACCCAATTAATGTATCGTTCGCTACAAAAAGACATGACTTTAACAGCCAGAGAAGAAAGGAAGTTAAAGCGGGCTTTGATTAGTCAACTCGAAGGCGAAGACATTGACGAAGCCGATGATATCGCCGACACTTTGGTGGATATGGGCATTTACGAGGCCGACGACTTTCTGTCTCTGCTGCAAAAGGTCGATCGCGATCGTATCCTAGAAATGGCTTACAAACTCTCAGAAATCCAGCGAGGAACCCAAACAATTAATACCGCAGCCGATCGCGCTTCTAAAGTCGTCTTCGCCCTGAAAACCTATGCCCGCTACGACTCATCAGAAACGATGGTTGAATCTAATATCAGTGAAGGTATAGAAACCGTACTCACCCTCTATCAAAACAACCTCAAACACGGCGTCGAAGTAATCCGCAATTTCCCAAAAATATCCTCGGTGCCGTGCTATGTAGACCAACTGAATCAGGTATGGACAAATCTGATTCACAACGCCCTGCAAGCGATGGACAATAAAGGCACATTAACTCTGGACATCGTTCAGGAAGGCAACAATATCCAAGTCAGCGTTACGGATAGCGGCAAAGGAATTCCCCCAGAAGTCATGCCCAAAATATTCGCTCCCTTCTTCACCACAAAACCCCCCGGAGAAGGCAGCGGTTTGGGCCTCGATATAGTCAAAAAGATCGTTGACAAACATCGCGGTAAAATAGAAGCTGCATCGGTTCCCGGCAAAACTACCTTTACGGTTGTTTTGCCAGTCAATCTCCCCTAAACAATTAGTTAAGCCCGCAAAAATGTCTAAACCAATTATCCTGTGTGTTGACGACGAAACGGTAGTTTTGAAAAGCCTCAAAACCCAATTAAAATCCGCGTTTGGGAATGCTTACGCTTATGAGCTAGCGGAAAATCCCGCCGATGCTTTAGAGTTACTTGATGAATTAAATGACGAGGAAATTTCGATTATCTTGATTGTATCGGATTGGTTAATGCCAGGAATGAAAGGAGATGAATTTCTAGTTCTGGTTCATCAAAAATTCCCGAACATAGTAAAGATTATGCTCACAGGTCAAGCCGATGAAGAGGCCGTGAAGAGGGCTTTTGACGAAGCCAACCTCCATCGGTGTTTGCAGAAACCTTGGTCGGAATCAGAGTTGATCGAAACCATTAAAACGGCCTTATCGCTATGACCAAACAAGTCATTATTTGCGTTGACGATGAAAAAACCATTCTGAAAAGTCTGAAAACTGAATTAAAAGAGGCTTTAGGCAATACTTATCAAATTGAAATTGCCGAAGGAGGTCAAGATGCCCTAGAGTTAATTGCTGAATTGCTGGAAGACGGGTATGAAATCCCTTTGATCATCTCGGATTATGTAATGCCTGACATGAAAGGAGATGAATTGTTGCGGCTAGTTCACGAAATTTCTCCCAAAACTCTCAAGGTGATGCTGACCGGTCAGGCGACTATTGAGGCGGTAGGAAATGCCATCAAACAGGCGAAACTATACCGCTACATCGGCAAACCCTGGCAAACTGAAGACTTGAAATTGACTGTAACAGAAGCCGTTCACAGCTACAGTCTGGATCAAAAACTAGCATCACAAAATTCTGAACTTATGAAAATTAATCAGGAGTTAGAATTTGCCCTGTCACAGCAATTAAAATTAACAGAAGCTGCCAAACGCTTTGTACCGAATGAATTTGTCTCGCTGCTAAGCCACGATAGCTTGAGCGACGTTCTACTCGGCGACAGCGTGGAAAAAGAAATGTCAATATTGTTTTCCGATATTCGTGATTTTACGGCTTTTTCTGAGAGAATGAGTCCTCAGGAAACTTTCGATTTTATAAATTCCTATTTGGGTCGAATGGAGCCAAATATTATTAAAAATCACGGCTTTATTGATAAATATATTGGCGATGCAATTATGGCTTTGTTCGGCTACAGTGCAGACAATGCCGTCAAGGCAGGAATTTCTATGTTGCAAAGTCTCAACGAATACAATCAACATCGCATTCGTTGCAGCTACCCACCGATTAAAATTGGGATTGGCATCAATACGGGTTCATTGATGTTAGGAACAGTTGGGTCAACTAACAGGATGGACAGTACAGTGATTGGCGACGCGGTGAATTTAGCCTCGCGGGTGGAAAGCTTGACAAAAAGTTACGGAGTAGCGATGTTGATTACTCAAAATACTTTTTTAAGATTGAGCGAGCCGGCAAGTTATGCAATCCGAAATATTGGCCGTGTTCGAGTAAAAGGTAAATCGGATTTAGTGACGATTTACGAAGTGTTTGAGGCCGATGCACCAGAAGTGAAAGAGGGCAAGTTAGCAACTTTGCCTGTATTTTTGGAAGCACTATACAATTACGCTGCTGCTAAACATCAAGAAGCTGCTGAACTGTTTGCTGATTGCGTGCGAAAGAATCCCCAGGATAAGGTAGCGCAAAGTTATTTGCAACGCTATCAGGAAATGCAGTTAATTTTGTCCCAAAGTTGAGCGGACTTAATTTAATATATAGCCTTTCTCAGAAAGATGAGGTATGTCTGGTAATGGGTAATGGGTAATGGGTAATGGGTAATGGGGAAAAAGGTAATGGGAAAAAAGGTAGTTCCTATAAGCTGACTGAGGTTTCTGGGAGTAAAAATAATCGCCCGCAGTGTGTCTGATCCCTGGTGCTTGTAGGAGAATTTACCATACCTCATATGAGAGCTCGAACCGCTATATTCCGGATGCAAAAGCTGTTAATTAATCGAAAATAACAACAAAATTAGGCGCATTAGTCGATAATTTTCACTCAAAAACTATTTTTTTTATTCTATAGTGGACAAACGCGCTTGCTGGGAAAGATTCTGGGTTTAATAGCTAGAAATACACTGATAAGCAGGATTTCTGAGGGTCGGGTGTCGGATGTCATCAAGAAATGAAATAAAAATTTGTATTCTTGACCGCGAACCATAACTCAAAACTCCCCTGTCCATTGCCAGCAATGAAGTTTCCAGCAACATAGTTCAACCGCAATAGCCCCCACCATATCTGAACTGGGAATTAATTCAATTAAAGACCATCTTGATGCTTCTTCGGGGTTTCCTTCAATATTTAACAGCGCTGCTGGTTCTCCTGGTACGAGGCTGACCTCAAACTGATTCAGGGGAATAGAAAGTCCTTTACCCACTGCTTTGATGTAAGCTTCTTTGCGAGTCCAGCAGGTGAAGAAAGCTGTGGGTTGGAGATGCTCTGAAAGCGAACGCAGTACATAGCTTTCTAAGGGTGTAAAAAATTTTTCAGCAATCTCCAGACAAGGGAATTTTGGATTAATGCCTTCTATGTCGATGCCAATATCTCGATTTTTGGTAATAGCAATGAGAGTGATTCCGCGAGAGTGAGACAAATTGAAACGCAGGGTATCTCCATTTTGGGAGGCGATGAGAGAGGGTTTGCCGTAGGGGTTGCAGTCAAAGCGCAGGAGGCTGGGATTTATGTGTAAATAGCGGCTCAGAATTGCTCTGAGGGCGCCGCGACTGACAATAAATTGCGATCGATCTTTTGGAAAGTGAAAACGCTGTGCTTTTGTCTGTTCGTCGGTAGAGAGAGTCTGCTGCAAACTCTGCAAGCAAGACTGCGTTTGAGCTAGAGAGACGCGCCAGACGTGAATGGAACCGATATCTAATGTCGGGTTTTGCGGTGGGGAATTCCAGGAAGGAACGACTGCAATCATGTATTTATTTTTGCTTATAAAGAACTTTCACTTACGGCTTTCCTGAGTTTATAGTTGAGGAAACAAACCCAACACTTTTTTTGTAGCAATAGTTTTTAGAAATGATATTAGATGTAGCACTAATTTTTCTAATTGGTATAAGTTAATGAACCGCAGAGGACTTAGAGCAAGAGAAGAGAGGGTGTCGCTCAATAATATCACGTCCGGTCGATTGACGGCAACAAGTAAGGATTTGTGCGGACTTGAGTCCTCAGAAAAGAGCGGACTGAAGTCCGTACTACAAACCTTTTTTTATGCTAATAGACCTACACGATACAATCTATATATTAGTTTTGAGCAGATAGATAAAAACCCGGGTTCTTCGAGAACCCGGGTTTTTATCTAATCTATCTGATAGATGTCAATCTATCTATAGTAGTGTCGTGGTAGTAACGCCAGTTAAGGTATTACTGGTGAGTGGGTTAGCTTGGCTGGCACTCGGAGTAATTAACAGGTTCTTGTCCTTAGCAGCAAGGCTGGCATCTGGGACGATCGCACTATTAACACTGCTTGCCGTCTTAACACCAGTAACTGACCCAGTTGTACTGAGACTTAGAGGAGCAAAGAAACCGTTATTACCGTAGATGAGTGTATCATCATCGGTTCGACCTGCAAAGCTCATCATACTGGAGATTGAACCGCCATTGATTAACGGATCGCTGGAGATAGTATTGGTGGTGGTTGGGGTCAGAATGCTCCTGCTAGTACCTGCTGGGGACTGGCTGAGACTTGGACTGGTTGGTGTCACAGCATTGCTGGTGGTTGCTGTCAGAATGCTGGCGCTAGTACCTGTTGGTGTCACAGCATTGGTGGTAGTTGCTGTCAGAATGCTGGCGCTAGTACCTGCTGGTGATTGATTGAGACTTGGACTGGTTGGTGTCACAGCAGTGCTGTTTTGGAGACTGGGCGAGTTCGCATTAACACTGCCAGTCATCGAATCGTCAGCATCTAGAGAAACACCAGTTAACGGATCGATATTTGATGGAGTATTGAAGGCTGGAGGCAGCGCGCCGTTGTAGCTGTAGGAGACGAAACGAGAACTATCAATTTGAGTGAATTGAACGTCTTTTAAAATGGCTAATTGTTCGCCGCTGCCTGCAATGGTAATCAAAGAATCGTTGGTAAAACCGATCGCACCTTGGGAAATCTTGATTTGATCGAAGGTGAGATTGCCGTTGAGTCCTAGGTAATCTCGATCGACTTGGAAGGAGAAAATCTGATCAACTCCGGCATTTGGCCCAATCACAAACAAGTCGCTAGTGATGCCTCCAAACAGCGTATCTTCGCCATTTTCGCCGTTAAGGACGTTGTTTCCTTCGCCACCGTAGAGGAGGTCATTGCCGTCGTTACCGTTCAAGGTATCGTTGCCGCTGCTGCCATTTAACAGGTCATTGCCGCCCCCGCCATTGAGGATGTCGTCACCTGTACCAGCATCGAGACTGTCATCGCCTAAATCGCCAAACAGGTTGTCATTGCCAGCTTCTCCACTTAGCAAGTCGTTGCCACAACCGCCGTCTAGGGTATCGCGGCCGGCACCTCCCAGCATCGTGTCATCGTCGCATTGACCGAGTAGCAAGTCATTGCCGGCACCTCCTCCCATGAAGTCGTTGCCAGAACCGCCGAACAGCGTATCGTTGCCCGAATCGCCGGTCAAAGTGTCATCGCCGTTATCGCCGTAAACTAAGTCGTTGCTGGCGCCGCCGTCCATCAAGTCAGTTTCGTCGCCACCGTAGAGGGTGTCTTGGCCGACTTCGCCGAAAATCGTGTCTTTGCCTTCACTGCCAAACAGCAAGTCATTTCCAGCGCCTCCGAATAGTTTGTCATCATCGATGCTGCCGTCAATTTTATCGTTACCAGCCCCTCCGTTTAGTAAGTCGTTGCCAGTACCGCCGAAGAGTTCGTCGTTGCCTGCGCCGCCATCGATGGTGTCGTAGCCGGAACCGCCGTCGATTTTGTCGTCGCCAGCGTCTCCTAAAATGTTGTCGTCGTCTTCGTTGCCCCAAACGTTGTCGTTGCCTGCGTTAGCGTTGATGAAGTCGTTGCCGGCTTGACCCCAAATTTTGTCGTTTCCGTCGCCGCCGTAAACGGAGTCGTCGCCACTTCCGGCATCGATGTTGTCGTTTCCGGTTTGTCCGAAGATGGTGTCAATGTTGTCACCGCCGTAAATTTCGTCGTTGCCGCGGCCGCCGTCGATGAAATCTCGGTCTTCGCGGCCGTAGATTTCGTCGTCGCCGTCGTTACCGAATACGGTGTCGTTGCCGGTTCCTGCATCGATGAAGTCATTGTCTTCGTTTCCTTGGATGCTGTCGTTGCCGGATTGACCGAAAATTCGATCGTCCCCTTCACCACCAGACAAGGTATCGTTGTTAGCGCCGCCGTCGATGTAGTCGTCGCCGCTGTTGCCGTCAGCGAAGTCGTTGCCGTCATTTCCGAAAATGCGATCGCGCCCTGCGCCACCACTCAAGCTATCATCGCCTGCGTTGCCTTCTAGGTAGTCGTCTCCGTTGTTACCAGAGAGGCTGTCGTTGCCGATTTGACCGAAAAGTCGATCGTCCCCTTCGCCACCATCCAGGCTGTCATTGCCCGATTCACCCCAGAGAACGTCATTTCCGGTTTGTCCCAACAGCGTATCGTTGTTATCGCCGCCCCAGAGTTCGTCATTATCGGCATTGCCTTCTAAAAGGTCATCGCCTGCGCGGCCGTACAATTTATCGCGGCCGTCGTTGCCGAACAGAGTATCGTTCTCAGTACCGCCGTCAACCATGTCGTCACCGCTACCGCCGGAGAGAGTGTCTTTACCGGCTTCACCGTAAACGTTGTCGCTATCATCACCGCCATCGAGAATGTCGTCGCCGGTGCCGCCGAACAAGGTATCGCTGCCGGATTCTCCTAGCAAACTGTCGCCATCGTCGCCTCCCCAGAGGGTGTCGCTGTCGTCGCCACCGAGGAGAGTGTCGAGGCCTGCTTGTCCGTAAATGCGATCGCGCCCTTGATTGCCCTGTAGCAAATCATTCCCTAAACCGCCATCCACAATATCGTCGCCGCGACTGCCGAGAACCGTATCGTTGCCAGCTTGTCCGAACAAACTGTCGTTATTTTCGCCACCGTCTAGGAAGTCGTTACCGTCGCCGCCTTCAAGGGTGTCATTTTCGCTACCGCCATCGAGGGAGTCATTACCTAGTTCGCCGAAAAGTCGGTCTGTTCCTGAATTGCCTTCGAGGATGTCATCGCCACCGCCTCCGTAGAGAGTGTCGCTGTCAGATTGACCGAGAATCGTATCGTTGCCTTCGCCTCCTAACAGGGAATCATCGCCGGAACCACCTTCTAATAAGTCGCTGCCAGCTTGGCCGAACAATGTATCTCGGTCGTTGCCGCCGTAGAGACTGTCGTTGCCATCGCCTGCATTCAGGATGTCATCGCCGTTTTCACCGAACAGGTAGTCATCGCCAGCTTGGGCTAATAAAGTGTCATCACCTTGGCCACCCCAGAGATAGTCGTTGCCACTGCCGGCATCAAGTAAGTCTTTGCCGTCTGCGCCGTACAGGGAATCGTTGCCATCGCCAGCATCGAGAATGTCGTTGCCAGATTCGCCAAACAGGTTGTCGTCGCCTGTTTTACCGAGTAAAGTATCGTCGTCTTGACCTCCATAAAGTAGGTCATTGCCACTTCCAGCATCGAGTAAGTCTTTGCCGTCGCCACCGTAGAGACTGTCATTGCCATCGCCTGCATTCAGGATGTCGTTGCCAGATTCCCCAAACAGATTGTCATCGCCAGCTTGGGCTAATAAAGTGTCATCACCTTGACCACCATAAAGTAGGTCGTTACCAATTCCGGCATCGAGAATGTCTTTGCCGTCGCCGCCGTAGAGACTGTCGTTGCCTTCGGCTGCATTGAGGATGTCGTCGCCCGCTTCCCCAAATAGGTTGTCATCGCCAGCTTTGCCGAGTAGGGTGTCATCGCCTTGGCCTCCCCAGAGTTGGTCGTTGCCAATGCCAGCATCGAGGAAGTCTTTGCCGTCGCCGCCGTAAAGGTTATCGTTGCCTTCTGCTGCATCGAGGGTGTCGTCGCCCGCTTCGCCGTAGAGGTTGTCGTCGCCTTCTTTGCCGAGGAGGATGTCGGCATCGTCGCCGCCGTAGAGTTGGTCGTTGCCGAGGCCTGCGTTGAGGGTGTCTTTGCCGGTGCCGCCGTAGAGGAAGTCGTTGCCGATGCCTGCGTCTAGGGTGTCGTCGCCTGCATCGCCTCTGAGTGTGTCGTTTCCGGCTTCGCCGATGAGGGTGTCTTTGTCGTCGCCGCCGAACATTTCGTCGTCGCCGGTGCCGCCGTAGATTAGGTCGGTGTCTCCTTCTCCGTAGAGTTTGTCGTTGTCGCTTTCGCCGTAGATGGTGTCTTTGTCTGCGCCACCGTAGATATAGTCATTGCCTGCGCGTCCGTAGAGTTGGTCATTGCCAGCATTGCCGTAGATGGTGTCGTTGCCGTAGCTGCTGTCGCTGCTGCCACTGTCGCCTGAGACAAAATCATCGCCAGTACCAGCGTCTACGAAGTCGCTGCCGTCGCCGCCGTACACGAAGTCGTTGCCGGCTTCACCGTAGAGAGAGTCTTCTCCCTGGTTGCCAAAAATCCTGTCGCTGCCATTACCGCCGGAAATTTCGTCATTGCCGAATTCGCCGTAGAGTTGGTCGTTGCCATCGAGGCCCTTGATTTTATCGTCGCCGCTACCACCCGTGAGAGTGTTGGCATTTTTGTCGCCTGTAATGTCGTCGTTGAATTCGGAACCGACAACGTTTTCGACTCCGGTAATGGCATCATTTGCACCGGAACCGTCGGTGGCTGTACCTGTTTCGAGGTTGACGGTGACACCGTTGAAGTCGCGACGGTAGCTGACAATATCTATGCCATCTCCGCCGTCAAAGCTGTCATTTCCTTGGTGGCCGATGAGGATGTCATTTCCGGCTAAGGCTTTGATTTGATTGTCTTTGCTGTTGCCAATCAGGATGTCATCAAAGCGTGTGCCGGTGATGTCTTCTAAATTGGTTAGCTTGTCGGTGTTGCCGAAACCGTCTTTGGCTGCGCCGGAGTCGATTTCAAAGTCGCGTTCTAGGTCGGTGTAAAATTGGTCGGGGTTGGCTGGATTTACGGCTTGTCTCGCCCGTTGTCTTTTGTTGTGTTCGTAGGTTTGGCTTTCATCGATGTTGACAATGACTCCGTTTGGTGAGTTATCGTAGTTAACTCGATCGACTCCTTCACCGCCATCTATTAAGTCATCGCCTGCTTCTGCTGTTAAGAAGTCGTTGCCAGTACCGCCGTAAAGTTCGTCGTTTCCAGCATTGCCATTGAGGGTATCTTCGCCAGCTTGACCTAAAAGTACGTCGTCATCGGCCCCGCCAAACAGAGTATCTTTGCCATCGCCACCATCGATGAAGTCTTTGCCGTCTTCGCCAAACAGCGAGTCATCGCCAGCTTGTCCGAAAATATCGTCATCGTCGGCCCCGCCAAAAATGGTGTCTTGGTCATTGCCACCTTCTAACCAGTCGTTGCCGGTGTTGCCTTCGATTAAGTCGCTGCCGGCTTGTCCGTAGATTTCGTCATCGCCTTCGTTGCCTTGGAGGTAGTCTTGGCCGTTGCCGCCATCGATGAAGTCGTCGCCTTGGTTGCCTTGTTGGGTGTCGCTACCGTCGCCGCCGTAGAGGATGTCGTCGCCTTCGTTGCCTTGGATGAAGTCGCGGCCGCTGCCACCTTCAGCGTAGTCTTCGCCTTCGTTGCCTTGGATGAAGTCGTTGCCTGCTTGGCCGTAGAGTTTGTCGTTGCCAGCGTCACCGTAGAGTTGGTCATCTCCTAGTTCGCCGTAGAGAATATCGTCATCATTTCCACCGCTGAGGATATCTTCGTTATCGCCGCCGAAAAGTATGTCTTGGTCATTGCCACCGCTGAGGGTGTCGTTTCCTTCTTGCCCGAATAAGGAGTCGCTGCCGTTGTCGCCGTAGAGGATATCGTTACCAAGTTCGCCATAAAGGATGTCATTGCCATCGTTGCCGTTGAGAATGTCTTCGTTATCGCCGCCGAAGAGTTGGTCTTGGTCGTTGCCACCACTGAGTGTATCGTTGTCTTTGCCTCCATAAATGTTGTCATTACCTTCATTGCCTTGAATGTTATCATTACCTTGATCGCCTGTAATTTGGTCATCACCCGCATCACCTCTAATGAAGTCGTTACCTTCGTTTCCTTGAAGTGTATCCTGCCCGTTACCACCCGAAATAGTATCCTGGCCTGTATTACCTTTAATGAAATCATCGTCATTGTCTCCTGCTAAGTTATCATTACCGTTGCCACCATCTATATAGTCATCGCCATTTCCACCAGAGATGAAATCATTGCCGTCAAATTCAGTGCCAGTATAATCTCTCAGTACAGGTGGTTTAACTTGAACTCCGCTTACATAATCTGATGGAGCATTGTTATTAGTATTTGCTCCACCTTGGACTATTACATCTCCTGATTGAGCAATTTCAAATTGTTTGCCACCAAAGAGTGAATCTTCATTATCTCCACCATAAATTTTATCGTTGCCTAAATCCCCCTCTATGAAATCTCTACCTTTGTTTCCCCATATCTGATTATCTGCAACATTTCCAGTAATCCAGTCATTACCTTGCGAGCCAACCAAGTTTTCAATAGTTGCATCGAAAGATCCATTGGAGGGACTATACGCAAGTAGAGTTTTTCCCATCTCTTTAAATTTGAGTTCACCCGCTGGAATAGAACCAAAAATAAAGTCTAGTAGATTTGGCTTACTAGATGGGTAGGGTTTAAAGAATGTAGAATCAGACATTCTAGTAAGAATACCACCTTGTTTCATCTCAAATCGGTAGTCTATATTTCCAGGCTTAGGTATGGAGACAGGAATCTCATTAAAATCTAAGGTGTCTATACCACCACTATCCCATAATGTACTTCTAATTGGTTGATCAACCCTCTCAAAACTTGGATAATAATTAGCAGAATTAACCTGATATTTGTCAATGTCAGTAAAGTTATATGTTGTAGCGCCTCCATTTTTAGCTTTGGCTCCGTAGTGCTTCTGCAAAGTAAGAATATCATAGGGCATTAAAGAAACTGGCCATGCTCCTCCGAAGTTATAAGTCATTACTGTGTTCGATAGATTATCCTCACTTGTGGCTAGAGGAGGAGAACCTTCATGAGGATGTTGAAGCCCTAAAGCATGACCAATTTCATGAATAATTGTTTCATAACCCCACCCCCCGGGTCGATTATAAAATTTATTCTCTTCTTTTTCAACTTTAGTTCCAAAATAAACATCTCCTCCTAATGATTCTGGATTGTTTTGCTGATTAACAGGGCCGGGATATCCTGCGGCTGCTGTCTTATTAGCTTTGAGTCCTTCTCCTGTCATAATAAAATCAGACATAAGGAACCGTATATTACCTGCCTGTGTTAATTTTTTGTAGGGAGATAACTTGAAAATGTCCCACAATTGATAAGCATTTTCTACTTTTTCTGTCACTAGAGTAATTTGTGAATTAATAAATGGATTATAAACATTCTTAATGACATCCTTGACATTATCTATTATTCTTTGATCTTCTATTTTAGATACTTTCATACCAGGCCTAACTGCGGAATATAATTTGATAGCTTCGTTGTCAGCCACAAAACTATATGTGATATTTTTAGGCTGCCACCATTCACCACTTTCTAATGCACTAATATTGGGTATATTAGTATTCTGTTCAACCACAATTTCTTGACCGGACAACACAATTATTCCTGTGTCGTTTTCAGTTTTAATTTGTACTTTTGATGTATCTAAATCACCTCCTTGTACAACTCCCGAAAAGAACTCCCCTTCATCCCCAGGAGTATCAGAAGTATTAATGTGCCAATCCACAGAATGACCAATCTCTTCCAATAAAACACTGGTAATCCCTTGAAGATTATCAGTATTTTGAGTCAAAAAGTCTTGGGAAACATAAATGGTATTATTTGAACCCGCATAAGCAGCATTAGCCCCTTGGAGTTCAGAACCAGTGCGAATTTCGATCGCAGGCAGAGATGCAAAGTCGCTGTTAACCCACTGCTGGCGGATCTCATCTAACTTACCAGCATCAAAATTTGTGCCGAAAATACTTTGAACTTTGACAACAAAATCATCACCATTGGCAAAATTATTTAAAGTGCTGTAAGCCTGTTGCAGAGAAGCTTCGATCGCAGAATTGAAAGATTTGTTAGAAGTCATGGTTTTATTCTCCAAGAGTAGATACAAGCTGAAAATTGACAAAAAGACTCCGCCGACACGCACAGACGTGTCACATTTACCGAATTTGCTCGCCTGAAAATTAGGGTCGATCGCCCTTCAAGTCAGTTAAGGTATTGTGAAAAACTTCGTGAAGCGAAGCTATCCCCTAGGGAATCGCCCGCTAACACCGCAAACAACCGCTAAAGCCCGATTCAAAATCCATAGATTAATGCACTCCCTGAAATTAATAAATTCGATCGCACCATAGGACTTATGCGCGGGTGGCCAGAAACCGGGTTTTTTGCGAAAATTATTCGCTGTTACCAGGAGATTAGGCCAAAAACCCGGTTTCTTGAGCTTGCTGCGTAAGTCCTTATTTACTTATCAGGGCGAACTCGGTAGTTTTATGCAAAATTTCACTTTATTTTTGAGAAATTCTGTAAATACTCCGTGAAAGCACTGGAATAAGCTGGTTTCGGGAGTTGAAGCGCGATCGCCCCAACCGCCTGATTGTTCCGTACATTTACTTATCAGGGCCGACTCGGTAGTTTTATGCAAAATTTCAATTTATTTTGAGAAATTCTGTAAATACTCCGTGAAAGCACTGGAATAAGCTGGTTTTGGGAGTTGAAGCCCGATCGCCCCAACCGCCTAACTGTCCCTCATACTTATCTATCAGGGCCGACTCGGTAGTTTTATGCAAAATTTCAATTTATTTTGAGAAATTCTGTAAAGACTCCGTGAAAGCACTGAAAAGAGCGGGTTTTGGGAGTTGAAGCCCGATCGCCCCAACCGCCTAACTGTCCCTCATACTTATCTATCAGGGCTGACTCGGTAGTTTTATGCAAAATTTCAATTTTTTTTGAGAAATTCTGTAAATACTCCGTGAAAGCACCGAAAAGAGTTGGTTTTGGGAGTTGAAGCGGGATTCCCAAGTCTGTTTATAAATCGACATGGTTCACTTAAGACAGATCCCCCCTAACCCCCCTTAAAAAGGGGGGGACAAGAATGCCCTCAAAGTCCCCCTTGCTTTCGGGGGATTTAGGGGGATCTCCGGGGCATAAATATGTTAACTGAACCGTATTGGTCTATAAACTGGCTTGATGGCCGATCGACCTTTTTACAAAACTTAACCTACACTAAAACAGCCACATCAACAGCACAGCATAGCTTTCAGCTACATCCACAAAAAAAACTGGGAAATTTCGCAAAAAAATTCCTAATTCAACCTGATAAATAAGTGTAGGAACAAAGTTGCGGCCGCACTTAACTATGAACGATAAATCCAACCCCTCCGAGGGGGAAGACCACTTATCCGACGATTCCGATGCTGCTGGGGGCTCAGGAAAATCTGGAAATTGCGATCGAGATCCGTCTCAAAAGCACATCCTCCAACTCGTCACCGAAGCTTGTAAGCATCCTCTGGGTAGTCCCCGGCGAGGTCGTTTCTTGGATAAACTGATTCGAGAAATTGTCAAATCCGGCAAACTCTGGAAAGATAACACGCCTCACTACGAAGAAGCATTACAGAAGACATGGATCTATCTTTCGCGGAATTTATGTGAAGCTACCACAGCAAAACAAGCTTACGATCCCGAAAAAAGCCTGATTACCACTTGGTTAAATCCCTATCTCAAAAAGCGGCTGTTAGATTGTTATCAACAGCAAAAACAAGCAAGGGACAGACAAAGACAACCTCCAATGGTCTCTCTAGAGCAAGTATCAAACAGAGAGGATATCAAATACAATGAAAATCTGCGAGCAAATCCCGATATAAGTTTCTATTTGGACGAACTTTTAGAATGGATAGAAACCGATCCAAATGATGAGTTGAAAAGCAGACACGTTAGAGGTAAACCAGAAATCAATTGCCAAGTTTTATTGCAGCGCAAGTGTTTGTACGGTCAAAGTCTTCAAGAGATTGCCAAAGAGTTTGGGTGCGCCCATTCCACTTTATATCAATTGCTCAACAATGACTGTCGCCATCTACTGCAACAATTTTCCGAAAATCAAGGATATCAAACTTTCACCATACCAGGAGTGCCGGAACAATGAACTATGAAAACTTTTCAAATCTTGAACCTTTGCCGATGCCAATTACTCAAAATTCACTAGAAATTGCGCGGGAATTTGCCGCCCAACAGCGCCATCCGCAAAGACGAGAGCAAGTTTATCTCAATACTTTGGCAGTGCTAGCAGTTCACGATTACCTGGAAATCTTGAGTATTGAAACTGATTTGACTGAGTGCGATAGCTGGAATCCAGCAATGCGCTTGTTTACAGATGCGGCAGATTTGTATATCAAAGGATTGGGTAAAATTGAATGCCGTCCCGTTAGAAACCTGCATCAAAATCAAGCAAAACCTTACGAAAATTCATCAACAAATTCGCCTATAAATTGCCCAGTTCCCGTGGAAGCTAGGGCCGATCGTATCGGTTATATTGCCGTAGCAATTGATGAAGATGAAAAAGAAGCGAGATTACTTGGTTTTTCTCCAACTGCCGATTCAGGCGAATTAGTATTGAATGAATTACATTCTCTTGACGACTTTTTGGTAAATCTCGAACATTTCTTTGACGCTAAAGTTGACCTAAATCAGTGGTTGGTGAATGTATTTAATCCTGATTGGCAACCTTTCGAGGCAATATTTGACCCGCAACCACTGGAGGATTCACCCGGTGAAATTGAAAATCCGATTCCGTCGAAATTAGGCAATTGGTTTAAGAATATTGTTGAAACAGGTTGGCAGAAATTTGACCAAGGTAAGCAAAATTTAGAAGACGCAATTTTTCCTGATGAGAATCCAGATTTTGCATTCCGAAGTGGTGGAAATTCGAGACAAAATTCTTCATTATCAGGGGGACAAGCCAGCCTCCAGCATAGATTCCCGGAAGCGGATGTTGCGAGGGCTAGATTGATTGATTTGGGATTGCAGTTGGGCCGGAAAACTGTGGTTTTGTTGGTGGCGATCGCCCAACAGAGCGATCGCACTATTATAGTTCATGTCCAGTTGCATCCGGCGATCGGACAACGCTACCTCCCACCCCATACTAAACTCTCGTTAATATCCGATACTGGAAAAATTTTACACAAAAGTGAATCAACGGTTCAAGATTTGTGTATTTTGCTGAAAGATTTTGAGGTAGAACCCGAAGAGAGCTTTAGCATCCGAGTTGCCATAGATGATTTGAGCATAACAGAAAATTTTGTGGTATGATTCTGAAAATCACTACACTCGCCTCTAATTTATGAGTAGTAAGAGTATTATATTGGTTTTAGCTTCTGGGACTTTAGGGAACGGTTTTTCTCACGTTACAGCGGAACTCAGAGAGTCGGAAAAAACTTTAATTAAATTTTCGGGAAGCTTGCCGCCAGCGCCGGAAATTGGGCTATTGCATGACAAATGGAAAATGATGTGTAATGTCCTCAAACCTCGGAGCTATGATCCTCGGATTAAGGTCAAATCCACGGGTGTTACAAACATTTCTGAGGATAAACCTGAAGCCGTTTATAGGAACTTGCAGGAGCACATGAAAAAGTGGCTGGAGGCTGACGAATTTTGTAGAAAAATTGAGTCAAAACTCAGGACGCACATCGGCAATGTATCTGAATGTTTTAAAATATTTTTAGAGGTAGATCAGCCTGAAATTTGGGAGTTACCTTGGGATGCGTGGGCGTTTCGCGAAGATTATGCTAACTGCGAAATAATTCCCACTTCCTCACAATATGGCAAAAAAAATCAAGAGAAAACCGCAGCAGAAATAGCTCTACCTTCTCAAGGCAGAATTTTGTGTGTTGCTGGGAATAGTAAGGGAATCAACATTGAAGAAGATAAAAGAATTATACAACAACGTTTGGGCGATCGCTGCGATTTACAGTTTCTAAAAGAGCCGACTCCTCAAGAATTGCATGATGAGCTTTTTGATGATAAAGGCTGGCAAGTTTTCTTTTTTGCCGGACACAGCAACAGCGACAATAATGCTGCTAATGGAGTGCTGTATATCAATCAGAAGCCCGATCGCAATAGTATTAAAGTAGAAGAGTTAAAAGCAGGTTTAAAAAAAGCGATTAGCAAGGGCTTGCAGTTACTTATTTTCAACTCTTGTTCAAGCTTGGGAATTGCGACGGATATCGTGGCTGAGGGTTTAGATTTACCATCGATAATTGTGATGCGCGCGCCGCTACCGGATGTAGTTGCTAACGAATTTGTGAAGTATTTATTCACATATTTGGCTGCGGGAGAGCTTTTATTTTTAGCAGTGCGAAAAGCTAAGAATGACTTGCAGAAATGGGATTCTCAATTTCCGGGTGCAAGCGGGATTCCCATGCTGTGTCAGCATCCGACGTTTGAGGAGTTTGTGTTACCGCAGCCGGAAGCCGATCGCCCTTCCGCACCTGAAACAGACGCTGTAACTGTCGATCGCCACCCAAGCTACCCACAATTTACGATC
Source organism: Microcoleus sp. A006_D1 (assembly GCF_036702805.1). Taxonomy (NCBI): domain Bacteria; kingdom Bacillati; phylum Cyanobacteriota; class Cyanophyceae; order Oscillatoriales; family Microcoleaceae; genus Microcoleus; species Microcoleus sp. A006_D1. Next base: position 245,155 of record NZ_JAUBVZ010000001.1, on the reverse strand, counting down.
CCAACTAAATTGATGCAGCGTACCAGCATCAGTTTAGCTGTTTTTGCGATCGGCTATCCATTGATCGGCCCGAATCTAGCATCTGCGATTAACACATTTGGGATGAAAAACCACCGTAGCAATCAATTTTTAATCGCGAAAGCTTCATACAATATAGCATCATCAATTAACCCGACTAACGGCGAGTTTTTCTATAATTTGTCTTTACTTTGCGATCAATTAAACGAAGACGAGTGCGCGCAAGACTCAATGCAGCAAGCAGTCTGGCGCGGACTTCCAGAAGCTTATGCCCAAATATCTAAATCCCTGATTCTCAAAAATAAACCTGAAGCTGCTTTAAAAGTGATCGGAATGTGTTTAGAACAAACTCAATTTGATGGAGTGAAGTCATCTTGTTTCAAGAATCGCGGTTGGGTGCGTTTCAATCAAAATCAATACGATTCAGCGGCAGCAGATTTAAGAATAGCAATATCTCTCAACAGTGAAACTCCAGAAGCTCAATGTCTTTTAGCGAAGGTACTGGAAGCTCAAGGAAAACCGCAAGAAGCCCTCATACATTGGGAAGAAACACTGAAATCTGCCAAGTCCAGCATACCAAAACAAGATGAATGTATCCAACTAGCAAAGCAACGTTTACCAAAAACAGGACAAACTAAATGAAAAAACAAACGACTGTTGTTATGGGTGCAAGCGCGATCGCATTTACGTTCATTTCAGTTAATATTTTGCCTCATTCCCGCTTCGGAAGTGGCACCAATTCATCCAAAATATCCGCTAACAACCTGATAATTTCCCCAGCAATCGCAGCAACAACAAGAATACCCAACGGACAAATCCTAAATATTAGCGGCGAAGTGCAGTTACAGCGTCAAGATGGCAGAAATATTCGCCCGACAGCGGGTACACCAATTTATCCGGGCGACAAACTGCAAACTGCACAAAATGGACAAATTACGATTCAATGTGCAGATTTAGGAATTAAGTCAATTAAAGCGGGCGAAAATCAATTGAATAGCTGTTTGTTGGCTAGCGACAAGTCGAAGTCAGACTGCAATATAAACTTAATTAACTGTCCCGATCGCGGTGATAATAAAATTGCCTGGAATAACGCGCCAATTCCTTATATAATCAGTCCAAGGCGGACGCAATTGTTAGGAAATAAGCCAATCTTGCGTTGGAATCCGGTTGCGGGTGCGACTAGCTATAAGTTGAGCATCCTCGAAAATAAAGCAAAGTTAAATTGGGAAATGAGGGTTAAGGGTACTGAGGCGGTGTATCCGGGGGAACCGGCGCTGAAACCGGGTGTTAAGTACCGATTGATTGTGGAGGCGAATACGGGAGTTTCTTCGGAAAGTCCTTTGCTAGAGGGAGATTCAGAGTTTAGTTTGTTGGATGAGAAGGAGGTTGATGCGGTTAAGGAGGCTGTGCGGGCGATCGGGCAACAGGTACCGAATGCAGCGAGTCAGAAATTGGCGATCGCACAAGTTTATCGTAGCGCAAACTTGAATGCCGAAGCCATAGAAATCCTGGAAAGCTTACCAGCAGCGGGAGTTGAGACAGCGCCAATTTACCGGATGTTGGGAGAAATGTATCAAGGGCGATCGCAACTGATGCCGCAAGCTGAAATATACTATAAAAGGGCGATGAATACAGCTAAATCCGATGATATCGAAGAGCTAACCGAGGCGCGTTACGGTTTGGCACAAGTTTATTCATCCATGCGGAATTATGCTGAAGCGATACAGTATTTGAAGTTAGCAAAAGAGGGATATCAAAGTTTGGGAGATTTGCAGATGGTGGAAAAGATAGGGAAGCAATTGCAAGATGCGCAAAGGAGGAAAGATAGGCAATAGTAATGGGTTGTGAGATTAATTCCGGCATGGGTTTAAACCCATGCCGGACTATTGGAGGGTGTAAAATATCATCTACTAACAAAAACCATGAAATCATCGGATACAAAAAATCTATTTCTCCTAACACTCCTCTCCTTCACCGCCTTAGCAACTTGGGAAACAGGACTTTTCACGCCATCCCAAACAGCTACGGCCCAAATTACTCCCGCCGCTGACGGCACAAATACTCAAATCACCCCGAATGGCAATCAATTCAACATCCAAGGTGGCCAACAATCCGGGGATGGCACAAATTTGTTTCACAGTTTCCAACAGTTTGGTTTAACTCAAGGACAAACGGCAAATTTTATCTCAAATCCTAATATCCGCAATATTTTAGGGCGAGTTGTCGGCGGCGATGCTTCGCTGATTAACGGCATAATTCAAGTTACGGGCGGCAATGCTAATTTATTTTTAATGAATCCTGCGGGGATTGTTTTTGGTGCAAATTCTAGCTTAAATATTCCCGGTTTTTTCACCGCGACTACAGCGACAGGCATCGGTTTCGGCAATAATTGGTTTAGTGCAGTTGGTACAAATAATTATGCACAATTAGTCGGAATTCCCAACACTTTTGCTTTTACAAATCTACATCCGGGAGGAATTATCAATCTTGGCAGTTTGGCGGTGAAACAGGGACAAAATTTAAGTTTGTTGGGCGGCACAATTTTGAGTACCGGACAACTTGCTGCACCGGGAGGAAATATTACTGTGGCGGCGATTCCGGGTCAAAGTTTAGTTAGAATTAGCCAAGCCGGAAACTTATTAAATTTAGAAATTAAACCTATTACTGATGCTTCATTGCCAATTGCTAATTATCAATATTCCACCTTATCAATTGCTCAATTGCTGACAGGGAAAGGCGAGAGTCATGCAGTGGGAGTAACAGTCAACAATGATGGAACTATACAGTTGACTGGTGCCGGGGTAATCGTACCAACTAACCCAGGGACGGCAATTGTGTCTGGTAGTGTTGATGTTTCTGGCGACAGTGGAGGAACAGTCAACCTGTTGGGTTCGCGGGTGGGTTTAATTAATACCAATATCAACGCTTCCGGCATTAATGGCGGAGGCAACGTGCGCGTTGGCGGTGATTACAAAGGTCAAGGTACTGTGCCAAATGCCTTGCGTACATTTGTGAGTAATGACTCCACAATCAATGCTGATTCTATCAGAAATGGTGATGGCGGCAGGGTGATCGTTTGGGCGGATGGACTGACAGGTTTCTATGGAAACATTAGTGCTCGCGGTGGCAGCAATTCTGGTAACGGCGGCTTTGTGGAAGTATCGGGGAAAGAAAACCTAATTTTCCAAGGTGGAGTAGATACTTCGGCATTGAATGGAAGTTTTGGCACGTTGTTGCTCGATCCAACTACCTTGACGATTGTTGATAGCGTAGCTGGTAGTGGATCTCTCGATAGTATTAGCCTACTTCCAGACAGTAAAATATTGGCTGGTGACGGGAATATTGGTGCTAATACTGTTAGTTGGGGGCAAATTAATGCCCTAGGTGCTAATGCCAATATTATTTTAGAAGCAACAGGAAGCATCACTATCAGCAATATCACTGGTGTGGTATCTGGTAAAGCAGATTTGGTTGCCTTACCTTTGACTTCAGGTAGTCTGAGAATTTCTTCAACGGGTGGCGGAATCACATTTGTAGATACCAATGATACTATCCAGACACAAGGAGGATCGATCACCTTACAAGCGTTGGGTGGAAACATCACAGCCGGCACACTATCTACAACAGGATACTCAGAGGCGACTATCTCAGCGTTGGGAGGCAATGTTACGCTTCAAGCCACTGGTGACATTTCAGTCAACTCTATACTCGCTAACGGTAAAGATTCCACTATTACTAGCGGTGGTAGCGTTAATATACCCAGCATTCTCGTGACTGGATCTTCTGGGACAATTGGCGGTAATGTCTCGATCAATTCGACTGGAAATGTTACTACTGCCCAGATATACTCTGATGGAGGGACTTCCTTCACGGGCATTGAGGGGCAAGGAGGAAATATTACTATCAACAGCCAAAATGGTAATATTAATACCGGGTTATTGCAAGCTAGAGGCTATGGTGGCAACGGCGGACAAGTTACGATCCAAGCTGCTGGTAATATTAAGAATGGCGGAATTGAAGCTCAGTCCAGATTCGGCAATACAAGCGGGGGAAATGGGGGTAATATTACGCTTACCAGTCAAACTGGCTCTATAGATAATGGTGGAAGTTATGTTGTATCTAATGGCGTAAAGAATGGCGGCAATATTACTCTCACTGCGGCTCAAAATATTATCATTAATTCTTCTCTTGCATCTGCTGAGTCATATTCAAGTGCGGGAACGGGAGGGACAATCCAATTTACGAGTAATGCGGGTTCGATTGATACTAGAAAAGCAGAGATTAGTGCTGTCAATAGTGGGGGTGGTAATGCTGGTAATATCATTTTTAGCGCGGCCAAAAATATTCTTACAGGCAACGTAATTAGTCTCGTCGAGAACGGTAGCGGACGAGCTGGAGATATTGTTTTTACCAGCCAAAATGGTACAATTGACACCACCGCAGGCGGATTAAATTCTATAGCGGCTGTAACGGGTGGAAACGGCGCGGCTGGCAATATTCGATTTGAGGCAGCTAAAGATATTTTAACTGGCAATATAATTGTTGTTTCTAAAACACTAACTCCCCTGGGTGGAAATATTAACTTTCTTAGTCGTACAGGAAATATTCTAACCAGCTCAGGAGCTTTACAGGCATCCAATCTTAGCGGTAGCGGAGGCAATCTTACCCTAAATGCACCAGCGGGCAATATTACTACTGGGCTTGTGACAACTGAATCTATTGGCAATGGTGGCAATATTAACTTCACCAGCGGTGGAGCAATTAATTCTACTGCCCAACAAGTTTTATCGAAAAGCCAAAATGGAAATGGAGGCACAATTACATTTCAAGCTGGTGGCAATGTTACGACGAGTGCTGTTAATGCACAGGGAACATTAAATGGTGGAAATATTGTTTTGGAAAGTGGAGGTATTGTTAATACTACTGCTGGAATTCTCAACTCTCTAGGCGGCAATAGCGGCGGCAGTATCACTATCAAAGCTGCCAGCAATATTATTACATCTGATATCGCCCTGCTGGTAAGTGGTGTCAATGCAAACAGTGGTAGCATTACTATAACTAGCAGCAGCGGTAATATTGATACTAGCAAAGGTGCATTAGCCGCTCCTTCTGCTAATGGCAATGGCGGCAATATTACTTTGACTAGCCCTACTGGTAGCATAGCCACAAGCGTTGTCAATGCTATTGCTACTGGCAGTGGTAATGGTGGTGCACTGACTTTTGATGCCAAAAATAGCATAACTATTAATAATGGTAATATCGCTACCAAAAACAATGATATTAACTTCCAAGGTGCGATTTCTCTGACAGGGGATACGTTGGTCAGCATTAAAGGGACTGGTGACATTACTTTTAAGTCTACAGTTGACGGGCCGTACAATCTGACTGTCAAGCCGGAGGCGGGAATTGTTCGGTTTTTCGCTCCTGTCGGCAGCGTGACTCCTCTTAACAGCGTTAATATTCAAGATGATCTTCCTGCAACTCCTGTGGCTCTGAGTGTGCGCGCCACAAATAACATTACTGCCCAAAATATCACCTCGCCAGCGGGAATTACACTTACCAGCGATAAAGGAGCAATTCAAACAGGTAATCTGAATTCAAGTTCATCTACTAATGGTGGCAATGTTACTTTAAATGCTGGTGGTAATATTACTGTCAATCAAATTGATAGTCAGAGCCTTGGCAATGGTAATGGTGGGAATATCTATGTTTGGACTGAAAAGTTTTTTCGAGCGCTCAACTCTTTTCCAGATAGAAATGGGGTGGCTGCTAGCATTTCCTCTGCCGGAGGTGCAGGGGATAAAGGCGGTACAATTTTGCTGCGTCACGGCGGTAATGGACTGACGCCTTTTATTGTTGGCGATGCAACAACTAACGGAACTTTTGGTGCTATTACTCGCGGAAATAGCACGGCTGAGTCAAAAATTTCGTCTGGTAATAGCTATCTTTATACACACAAACAGGATACAGACAAGATTGAAGTTCGATCGGTTCCAAATCCTCAGCCATCACCTACACCAACTCCTGCTGCAACACCAACTCCTGCTGCAACACCAACTCCTTCGGCGACACCGACTCCTGCTGCAACACCAACTCCTGCGCCTGTAGCTGAAACACCAACTCCTGCGCCTGCAACCACTCCAACTCCTGAACCTGTGGCTGCAACTCCTGAACCTGTGGCTGCAACTCCTGCACCTACACCTACACCTGCACCTGCACCTGTAGCTGCAACACCAACTCCTGCACCTGTAGCTGCAACACCAACTCCTGCGCCTGTGGCTGCAACCACTCCTGCGCCTGTGGCTGCAACCACTCCGACTCCTGCAACCACTCCGACTCCTGCGCCTGTGGCTGCGCCTGCGCCTGCGCCTGCGGCTGAAACGCCCAATCCTGCCCCTGTGGCTGCAATTACTCCATCGCCAGTACCTGCAACTACTGCGCTTGGAGTTATAAGTGTTGGGAGTCCGTCGCCGACACCGACACGATCGCAACCGCTGCGTGTATTTGCCCCAACCTCATCACCAACTTCCCAAAACTCCGCATCAACTCCATCCTCAACCACAGAGACTCTATCCCCAACTGCTGCAACAACTACAACCCCATCTCCAATAACAGAAACTACCCTCGCCCTGCTATTTCCCCCAATACTCGAAACCACTTCCTCGCCAATCTCCGAACCCGCGCCCATACCCGGTTTTCCCCTCAACATCCGACTACCGCTAACCGCCGATTCATCCAGAATACCGCCCCGATCGCGCCCGACACAGCCTTCAGAGCCAACAACACCAGGGGCGATCGATCGCATAACCGCCCCGCCTGCAATTCCTCCGCTTTCCCAACTCACTGCGCCGATCGCTCTCCCAAGCCCGATCGCATCTCCAAGCCCGATCGCAACAAATCCAGCACCCGCAGCCCTTCAATCCTTTTACAACCCGCCTGTAGCACAAATTCAACCCGTACCTCCACCTGGACTCTCAGCCATTCCCGCAACCACAGCAGCACCCGCAGCAGCGCCCGCCCAAGGGCAAAATCCGCAACAGCAATTAGCTTTGTTAATTGGCGATTTATTAGGAGCAAAAACCTCTGTCACCCCAAATCCTACAACGGGAGGCGACACTTTTAATTGGGCATTTGCCGATCCAAAAAACAACTTTTCCCTAACACCACCGCCCGTTGAACAACCACTCAATCTTACTTTTATACCGCCTTCAGAAAACCCGCCGGAAAATGCGCCCTTGCGAGGCTCTTCTCTTTCGGAAAAACCCGACGGATGGATAGTTGAAACTCCCAAACTTGCACCTGCGCCGATCGAGCAGCCCGTTGCTCAAATCCAGCCTGATTGGTTGGCAAACCTCCGTCAAATCGCGCCGCCACCAACTCCCTCCCCCGCACCAATTCCAACTCCAGCCCCTGCACCAATTCCAGTCCCATCTCCCGCACCAATTCCAGCCCCCGCACCAATTCCAGCCCCATCTCCCGCACCAAGTCCCGCACCAATTCCAACTCCCGCACCCGCAAATATCCCGAATTTAATTCCCTTAGAAATCAGCAGGTTTAGCGTCGCACAAACATTAGATCAAGGCAATGCTAATGATGCTGTTGCCCTGATTGACCAACTCTTTGAACAAGACTATGAAAATTATTATGGGGAAAATTTCACCGACAAAAAAGTAACGGTTGAATATCTCAGAGAAACTCTCAAAAAAATTAAGGAGGAAACCGGGAAGCAAGCTGTGATTGTTTACGCGCTCGTCCGTTTTGAAGCATTATGGCTAGTATTAGTAGTTCCCGACGGCCCTCCCATTCTCAAAAAAGTCCCTGTCACCAGCACAGATTTGCTAGCAAAAGTGAAAACTTTTCACAGTTTGCTAGCCAAAAAGAATGATGCGGCGGAAGAGCGAGAATATTTGCCAATTGCTCAGGAACTTTACCAGTGGTTAATTGCGCCGATTCGTTCAAAGTTAGAAGAGTTAAATATCGATACGCTAGTGTTTTCCTTCGATAGCGGTTTGCGACAATTGCCGATCGCAGCTTTGCACGACGGGGAGCAATTTTTAGTAGAAAAGTACAGCCTTGGCTCAATTCCTAGTGTCAGTTTGACTAACACGAATTATCAAAGTTTGAAAAACGCGAAAGTTTTGGCAATGGGTGCTTCGGAATTTCCTCACACCGATAAACCTAAATTGCCTGCGGTGCCGATCGAATTATCTGCGATCGCCAGTACCGCCGACAACCCGCGAAATCCTGCCGAAATACCGCTGTGGCCAGGCGTTTCTTTTCTCAATCAAGACTTTACCCTGGAAAATCTCAGAAAACAGCGCGAGCAACAAGCCTTTGATATTGTTCACTTAGCTACTCACGCCAGTTTTCCGCAAAATCAATACGGGCGCAAGGAGGCTGAGATTGATTTGTGGAACCGCTCTTTGGCTCTGGATCAATTTCGGTCGGCGAAGTGGTACGATCGCCGACAAGTCGAGTTATTGGTGCTGAGTGCGTGCGAAACTGCGATCGGCGATAATACAGCAGAAATGGGTTTTGCTGGGCTGGCAGTCCGCAGCGGTGTAAAATCAGCTTTGGCGAGTTTGTGGAAAGTTAATGATTACGCCACTTTAGGGCTGATGACCGAGTTTTATGCTAATTTGCGATCGGCTCCCATGAAAGCTGAAGCGCTCAGACAAGCTCAAATAGCCATGATCCGCAAACAGGTAGTAATTAAAGATGGTAAGTTGCTAGGAATTCAAAGTGCGATCGACCTTACTCAAGCCGCACAAGTACCAAATTCAGATTTATCTCACCCGAATTTTTGGGCAGGGTTTACCATAATTGGCAGTCCTTGGTAATAGGCGATATCTGTAGGGAAACGGCACTGCCGTGTCCGGCGCGGGGACTAAAGACACGGAACTGCCGTTTCCGGCGCGGGGACTAAAGACACGGCGCTGCCGTTTCCGGCGCGGAAATTTTAATCGTCAGGTGCACCACTCCGCGATCGCCCTAGATTCACTGGCGGGATTTTGCCAAAAATAAATGTATCCCAGACGACTATCTTTTGATGTCATAAATTTGGTATGAATAGCAAAACTAAACACTTTTTGGAGCAAAACCTGTGGGCAAGTTTGATAAAATATTCAATTCAGAAGACAAATCCGCAGCCAGCTTCACTCCAGAGGAATCCGTAGCGGCGGTAGCGCTTGTTGGAGCAGAGGCAAATTCCCCTGACGCAGACGCAGATATCTTAGAAAGCATACTTTGGGACTCAGAAATATTTGCTGAATACTCGGAAAATGATATGTCAGCAATGTTTCAAAAACTCGCAGGTATTATCGCCACAGACGGTTTAGGAGCATTATTTAATACTGCTTGGGAATCAATGCCAGATGAGTTAGTGTTGGATACTTTTGCCATCACCGCAGCCATGTTTGTCGCAGATGGCGAAGTCTCTCAGAAACACTTGGCTTTTCTCCAGGAATTCCAGCAAGTATTAGGTGTAGAAGATGAGGAAGCTGAGGAAATTATCGAGGATGTAGTGGCTGCATACTCGCAAGTAGATGTCGAAGAGCCTGATTTAGATTTAGATGGGCCGTTGTACGTATCTCCTGAAGGCAATTTTAGCGTCCCGATTCCCGTTGACGAGCAACAAGGCGGTAGAATTGACGAGGAAGAAGGCTGTGTCACATTTTCTGACGACTTTGGCGTTTTGCTGAAAATTGATTATTTCCCGATTACTGGTGAAGCGGCAGAATTAATCGAGTCAGCGGGCGAATTAGCCTATCTCAGCTCGTTTCTCAACACTTTTATTGATGGGGGAATTCTTCCTAAATTTGCCAATTCTAAGTTACTTCACACGGAGTATTTAGAAGATGAAGAAGCTTATTTCGCGGTTGTCGATTTGCCTGGGGGTGCAACTCTCAGCGTGCAAGAAAACGACGGCCCTCTGACTCGGCTGGATGCTTACCGGGGACTTATGGCTTTTATCGCTGACGATTTTTGCTACACGGTAAGCTGTCAGCGAATTTATCAGAACAAGGAGGAATTGGGTTCCCTTGAGTCTGAAGTTGAGGGGATTATGAACAAGATTTTCGAGTTTATTGAGACTGTGGAATTCTCGCCAGTCGAATAAACAGGACTTATACCTTTTCGATTAAAGAATTGGCACTGGTTTGATCGTTCGGACTTTAGTCCTTATAATAACTGAGGACAGAAGTCCGAACGATCAAACCTATGGCGGTTATTTTACCGGAGTGCTAGATAGGAGAGGTTTTTTAGCAGAAAATAGTGCGATCGAGAATTAGGCTTTTTGACCGGTTCTCGATCGCACTTCCAGATACACTCAGTCAACCGCAGTCGATCGACAGCAGCAATTAGTCGCCATTTTCGACTAGCTAGCAGCCTGAGCTTCCAATTTTTGCTTGAGTTCTTCCAAAGCGCTCGCCCAGCGCGGATCTGGCTGCACCGAGCCGGAATCAGCGTTTGGTACCGTTGTGGTTGACTGATTACGGCGAGACTTGTTGTTGTCACCCCGACGGCGATTGCTTTTGCTAGAACCGCCTCCACCTTGGGTAGGGGGAGCCGAGCGCTGCTGTTGCTGCGGCGCAGGTACAGGAAGTGACGGCGATGTCGATGCTGACGCGGACACCAACTGCGGTGAGGCAGGCGATGACGACGGCTGCTGCTGATCGTCTTCACCCTTCTCAGATTTACCCTTAGAGCGTGGCAATGCCTTCTCTATTTTTAGCGGGTTTTCTTTGAACATCAAGCCGTTGTATTTCTCAATAACTTGATCGGCTTGTTCGTCGGTTAGCACCGTCACAAAACCAAATCCTCTGCATTTACCAGTTTTGCGGTCTGTAATTACCTTTGTGGTAACAGATTCGCCCTCCGGTGCAAAAACTTCTTGCAATTCTAGGCGATCGAGTTCCTTGGGTAGATTGCCAACATAAAGACGAATAGACATGAAAAATTCCTCCAGACTGGGATTTTAATTAATTTGCTCGAACAGAATTACCTGAAGTCAACTGAACATTGACCGCAGAAAAACACCGCATAACCGCAGAATTTGCGCATTCCTCCCACCAACCTTGACAGCTCCCCCCACCTTTTAGAACAAAAAGATGATTTACTCTGATCCGGCCGGAACTTAACCGCCGATGCAGAGAGCTTTTAAATCTCAGGTTGTTGTGTAAACTTTTAGTCATCACTCAAATGTTGAGGCTATTGGCTATTCTGTATTACTTGCTTCCGGTTTTGATTCAGAATGTTTATAGCCAGTGCCGTTTAGAAATTTATGTCCAAGGATGTCAATTGCAAGCGATCGGAATGCCAGTATTCAGTCTAATACAGTGAGGGAGAAAATCGCTAACATTTTTTCAGCCAGTAATCTTACCTCACTTCTAATCTCGCTCCTAATGCTGAGAACTACTCACTTACCCGGTATCCCTTAAATCGGGGCCGGCAGTGTCCGACCATTGTTTAAAGGTATCACAGCCTGGGTAACAGAGCTAGTTATTTAGGAAGATTTCAGTCAGATTTTAACGAAAACCACATCTGAATCACTTTTGTGAATTCATCCCGCACTGGTAATTTCGCGCTCGAAAAAAAACAGCCGACAAGCGGCTGGCTGAACTTGCTGTGTTGGGAGGTTGACAATTTTTACGCAATGCCTTATCGATTTTAGCCAACTGAAGTTATCGCGCTGTTTGGTTCAATCCAATTCCTGTAAACTAATGTAACAGAGGGCTGGCAAAAAAGCAACTTTTCTTGATGAAGGAAGTTCGGCAACGGATTTTTTAACGGATGTAACGGATAGAAGGAAGTTCGGCAACGGATTTTTTAACGGATTTAACGGATGTAACGGATAGACTGTAGGGTGTGCATTGCGCGAGAACATTCGGTAGGGTGCGCGCGGAGCACCAAGAAGATCGATCGCCCATCCGCTGTTTAACTCAAACTCATCCCCGGCTGGGCATTGTGCGCGACTCGCGCCACAATCGGACAACTATTCCTCACCTTCCGCCCTGGAGAATGATGTATGCGCCCCAAACAGCAGCAGCAAAAGCCAAAATCGCAGACCAAATCGGATGCCCGCTGTCACTGACTCTCCCGGATTGACTGCGGAGACTTTCCAGGTCGATCGCCACAGTACCACCTCGACGCAGCCAACCAGTCGCCACAACGGGTTTTCCGATCAAATCGCTGGGGCGAGTCGTCTCTTTGATCAAAAATGGGTACAAAGAGCCGATCGGGCCAAACCTCGAAACATAGTGTAACCTCACCAAACCAGTCGCCGTTTGCAAAATCAAATCCTGTCCCAGCCAATTTTCAATACCAGCCCTACCCAAAAGTTGCCCGGAAATCTGCACAGGTTGAGCATCTATGGGCAGAGTCTCAGGATTTGATAAAATCTCCGGTAAACTCGGCGAAGTTGTTTCTCGTGGCGTAATGTCGGGGAAAAAATAATTAATCCGCATCAAAGTACCGAGACAAAATCCGATCGGCAAACAGCCCCAAAGAATCGATCGATCGCCCACCAGCCAATCCAGCAGCCAAATACTCGTCCTCGAAAAAATCCACCCAATCAGCCACAGCAGCGCCACCATCCCCAAACTCATCGGAATCCCAAAAAACGGCGCACCCTGTAAAAATAGTTTTGATTCTTTAAATTCGAGTATTGAATTAAACAGAGACAATTTTGCTTTCTTAGGTTGTTCGGGCGACAGACTCGCCAAATCCAACTCAGTCTCCAGTTTCCAGAATTGAGCGTAGAGTTCCAACAGCTTCAAACGCTCTCCCACCAAAGGATGCGAGTTGTTAATTGTCAACCAAGTGCGATCGGGATTGGTGACATCCCACAGCAAAATCTGTTCTAGCGGCGCGTGTAACGCAGCACTACCAAGGGTTACAGCTTGTCCAACGCCGACGGGTAACAATAAATCGAAACTTTCGAGAAAAAAGCTAGTTTGTTTTTGCTGTTCGACATTTGCAGCAATGCCGATCGCAATTTTAGCGATAGCCCGCGTTAAACCGTTAGGATTGCCGGTAATTTCTGCTGAAGTTCGATCGCTAAAATACACTCTGCGGCGCGACAACCACAACATCGGCCAGCGCAATAACTTATAAATCCCGTAACTGGTAGCAGAAATTGCAGCGGTGACAACTCTCACAGTACGACGCAAAAAGTCGATCGTCATTAAATCACACAACCGCTCGCCCCAGTAAGCAGTCTGCCAATATATAAGGTAAGGAATCTGAATCACCAACATCGCCAGCGACATCGGCGCAAAATCCCAGTGGGCGATATGCGCCAACTCCCGCGCGAAAATAGCGGCAATTTCATCATCCGTCAATTGATCCAACAGCCCTTGACTGACAGCAATCCGAGCAAAACGGGGCAAACAGCCGTAACTGAAAGCCACAGGAACATTCAGCGGCAAGAGTTTCAGCACAGGAACCGGCATATTTTGCTTGGTACAAAAACTGCGAAGTACGCGGCTAGCTTCCTTGCTGTGTTTGGATAAAACCGATCCGCGCAGGGTGTCGATACCGCAAAACAGTTTCAGCAGCGCGTCTGTCAGCCAGGGAGAGGAGGCCAAAAGCAATCCGAAAACAAACTGCACAAACGGAGTCGGATCGCGGTAAAAAAGCTGAATCGGCGCGAAAATTGGCAATCTAGTAAATATGTAAAGCTGAACTAACAGAGAATTAGTGTTTGTCAGCAGGAATTGTAGGACAAATCGGGCTAGGAAAAATAGGGCGATCGCACTTGCAACGGCTTGTACCCGAAACTCCAGCAACTTTAGCTGTTTGAGGGGGCGCGGGCTTTTCACGCGCCCTGCTTCGCGCCAAGTGAGTTGGTAAGTATCTGTTGGGGAACCGGGGCTATTTTCGTCGCTAGTTTCTGTATAGGGTGTGGTTTCTGTGGATATTGCCGGTTTGGGGGGTGGAGGTGGCGGTGAAATATGTGGCGATTTGGTGTTTCCTGGCGCGCTAGTCGGCTCTAATGGTGAAAATCCGGTTTTTTGGTCTGGGGTTGGTCGTAGCGAAGCGGGGCGTAAGCCATCGCCCTTAACCGTTTTTTTCGCGGATTCCGTTGCTGAATTGAAGGCGACAAAGCCTGTTTCGGTGAGAGTTTCCGCTGGTTTTGGGGGGCGAGGTGGGGTTAATTCGGTTAAAGTGCGATCGGCCCAGGTTTTGACTTGAGTGTTGGGGATTTTGGTGAGGGATGTGCACAGGGCGATCGCCTTTTTAATATTACCGGTTGCTTTGTACGCCGCCACTAATCCCATTTGGGCGCGGATTCCGGGCGGTTGATTTGCTGCGGTTTCGGTGACGGATTCTAAAAGGGCGATCGCGCTTTGGTAATCTTTTTGTTTCAAAGCAGCTAACCCAGCCTCTAGAGACTGTTTCAGAGATGAATCCGCCGAATTTTGATTGTTTGGAGATGCCATAACTGTGATTGCGCTTGTGTCTTGTCTAAGATAACCTCACGGGAAGGAAGTTCGGCAACGGATTGTGTAACGGATGTAACGGATGTAACGGATGTAACGGATGAATATTAAGGGTAGATGGCCGAGGTATCCAATTAACTTATTTTTCTTAAAACTCTTGTGGGATGGGCTTCTAGCCCGTCCCAAATATGCAATTTAAAGGCGCAATAGCTGATCAAATCAGGCTTAAATACTTTTATTTCTTCAGTCCGCGAAGGCGGACTTTGTTCGTGTAGTCGCGGTTTCAACCGCCGACTCCAATCTTCAATACTTTCGAGTTAAAATAACAGCAAAGCCCACACCGAAAATCCCCACCAAACACCCATAAACCACCACCACACCCCAACAAATATGCCAATAGACGACGAAGACTTTGAAAGCCAATCGATCGCGGACGATCGCAAACTGCAACTTTTCACCGACAGACACGAATTTACCCGCCGATTTGCCTTTTATTTAAACGAAGACCAGCCCCGCGAACAAATTTTGTATTTTTACGGAGATGGAGGAAACGGCAAGTCCTTGCTGCTCAAACACTTGCAGTTTCACTGCTGCAAAAGATTTCCCCCGCAGGTGTGGCAAGAATTGCGGGAAATCCCAGAAGCAAAAGCCGCCGAAGTTGCCGATTTCGTCCGCTACGCAAAACCCAAAACCTACACTCCCATACCCGTAGTGCGGCACGACTTTGGCTTGATACCGATAAAAGAAGATAAACCCCAAGATAGATTTTACGGTTTGCTGATGCTGCGGCGCAATCTGGCAGAATCAGCCAAGAAATATAAATTTAAATTTCCTAATTATGATTTTGCTTGCTTTTGGTATTTGCTCAACAAAGGCGAGTCTGACGCAACTCTCAACCAACTTTTCCCCAACGATTTGATTGACTTTTTGACACCTGTTGTGGAAACCTTTGCCGGATTTCCCGTCGTGTCGCAAGTGGCGGCGGGGCTGAAATTGATCGATAAATTCGGCGGCATAAAGCGCACGATGAAATTAATTCAAACGCGCTTGGGTGTCAGCGATGAACAAGCAGATGAAATTCGCCGTAAAGATATTGATATTGAGTTAATCGACTGTTTGCCGAAATTGTTTGCGGGCGATTTGAATGCGGCAATGGCTGGGAAACATAAACCAGATCGCCTCGTGATGCTGTTCGATACTCACGAGAAATTGTGGGATGAGAAACGCAATTCTCAGGGTGAAAAGTTTTGGTATCAAGATGAGTGGTTTCGGCGGTTGCTGAGGGCATTGGATTACAAATTGGGGATTGTGGTGGCGGTGGCGGGGCGTGATTCCCCAGTCGCACAATTGCAGTGGCAGAATGCGCCGAGGTTTCCAATTCCCGAACATTATATCGATGCACAATTGGTTTGGCATTTGTCTCCGGCTGATGCTAAGGATTATTTGCATAAAGTGGAGATTGATCAGCCTGATTTGGCGGATGCTGTGATTAAATATGCCAGCGTTAATCCCGATGATTGTTGGGAGAATTTGCAGGTACATCCGTTTTATTTGGGTTTGTGCGCGGATGTGGTGCTGGCTGAAAGGCGCAGGGGCATTGAGTTGCTGTCGTCGGATTTTGCGCGGATTCCGAAGTTGGAAAATAAGACGGCGGAGTTAACAGATCGTTTGTTGATGTATGTGGATCGCGAAGTGCGATCGGCTGTGCATTCTTTGAGTGCTTGTCGCGCTTTTGATGAGGATTTGTACATGAAATTGGGAGCGCTTTGTCACTTCCTGGTAAGTAGTGCAAATTTTGAGGTTTTGACGAGTTTTTCGTTTGTGTGGAAATCGGAAAAGCAGGGGAATAATTGGTATCGGATTCATGATTTATTGCGGCGCTTGGATGCCGATCGGGATAATGAGAAAACTCGCAGGGCTCATGAGGTTTTAGAGGGGCATTATCGGGAAGTGGGGGATGTGGCTGAGGCAATTTTTCATGCTAATCGCTTGGATTGGGAGCGGGGTGTGATGGAATGGGAAGAGGTGTTTGATGAAGCATTGCGGCTGAGTCATTATGAGGAATGCGAGTCACTGCTGGCAGTTAGAAGTGAGTTGTCGATAAACAGTGAGTTTCGGCTGGGCATAATTTCGCGATCGGAGGGAGATTACTATGCTCAGTTGGCTCGATATGCAGAGGCAAAACAGGAGTATTTAGAGGCAGTTGCAGCTTACGATGACCGACTCATTCTCACTCCCGATGATGAGGCTACACTCAACAACAAAGGACTTACGCTGGGATGTCTGGGTAATTTACAGGCACAGCTAAGTGAATTTGAACCTGCAAAACAATCTTACTTAAAGGCGATAGCAGTCTTTGATTCTGCTTTACTTATTATTGCACAGAATGATATTTCTACTCTGACTAACAATCGGACGAACAAAGGGAATGCGTTACGATGTATCGGTGATTTGCAGGCAAATCTAAGTGAATATGAAAGTGCAAAACAATCTTATTTAGAGTCGATCGCAGCCTATAATTCTGCTTTACTTATTGCACCGGATAATCACCGTATTCTTAACAACAAAGGAATTGCGCTACAAAGTCTGGGTAATTTGCAATCAAAGCTAAGTGAATTTGAGAAAGCAAAACAATCTTACTCTGAGGCGATCGCAGCCTATAATTCTGCTTTACTTATTGCACCGGAATATAACTACGCTCTCAACAACAAAGGGAATACGCTGAGTTATCTGGGTGATGTGCAAGCACAGCTAAGTCAATTTGAGGAAGCAAAAAAATCTCACTCTGAGGCGATCGCAGCCTATGATTCTGCTTTAGTTATTGCAACGAATGATATCTCTGCTCTGACCAACAAAGGAATTGCGCTACAAAGTCTGGGTCAGTTGGAAGCACGGCTAAGTGAGCAAGCACGGCTAAGTGAATTTGAAACTGCCAAACAGTATTATTTTGATGCGATCTCAGCCTATAATTCTGCTTTGCAAATTGCACCGGATTATACCTTTGCTCTCATAAACAAAGGGATGGTGCTCCGAAGTATGGGTGATTTGCAGGCAAAGCTAAGTGAATTTGAAGCTGCCAAACAGTATTATTTTGATGCGATCACTACCTACAATTCTGCTTTACGAATTGCACCGAATTCTAACCAAGCTCTCAACAACAAAGGGAATGCGCTGAAAACATTGGGTGATTTGCAAGAAAAATTATCTGAGAGACAGGAAGCACTCAAGAATTGGCAAGAGGCGCTGGAAATGTTCGATCGAGCTTTAGCCATTGCTCCTAACAGCGATTCGGTTCGCAATACGCGCGATTCGCTGCAAGAATATCTCGATAATTTGGGTGAGGATACTTGATGTAATATCGTGTCCGATCGACCGTAATTCCTGTAGGGGCGGGTTCACCAACAATCGAAGATTCACATCCCAAATATTCATAAACCCGCCCCCACCCAACCAACCCCGATCGCATAAAATGTTTATTGGTATTTGCGTTGAGAGGGGGCGGGTTTTTAAGATTGTCAATTATTGGCCAGTATTGTTGGTGAACCCGCCCCTACAATATTGCTTAATCACTAACAAGATTTACGCACTCCGACAAAGAAACCGGGTTTTTTCCAAATCTGCGAATCACCACCAATATTGTCATAAAAACCCGGTTTCTGGCCACTCACGCACGACTGACGCACTCCGACAAAGAAACCGGGTTTTTTCCAAAATCTGTGAATCACAACGAAATATTCTCGAAAAAACCCGGTTTCTGGCCACCCGCGCAGTCCTAAACGCACTCCGACAAAGAAACCGGGTTTTCCCCCAAATCTGCGAATCACAATGAAGTATTCTCGAAAAAACCCGGTTTCTGGCCACCGGCGCGTCCTCAAAGAAACCGGGTTAATCGCTATCTTTTGATGCTAAAATTGAGGACAGTAGTTAAAGGAAAAATGCCATGTCAGAACAAGACATCGCTAAGATCATTACGATCGAACCGGGTAAGCGAGGTGGTAAACCTTGTATTCGAGGTATGAGAATTACGGTTTACGACGTGTTGGAATATCTCGCTTCTGGCATGACTTATCAAGAAATCCTAGATGATTTTCCCTATCTCACGCAACAGGATATTTTAGCTTGCTTAAGTTTCGCAGCTAAACGAGAGCAGTTTATGTTAGTTGTTGGGTGATGAAACTACTGTTGTTTGACCAAAATCTCTCTCCTCGTCTCATCAATCTCCTGGCTGACATTTATCCGGCTTTCGCTCATGTTGATGGGATTGAATTACCTAGCGCACCCGATCGCGAAGTTTGGGATTATGCTCGTCAGCATGACTATATTGTCGTTACCAAGGATGCGGATTTTAGCGAATTGAGTCTATTGTTGGGGTTTCCTCCCAAGGTAATTTGGATACGGCGCCCAAATTGCTCGACGCGGGATATCGAGCGGCTACTAAGAGATAACTATGATGCGATCGCAGCTTTAAGTGACACTCCTAATAGCGGTATTATCACTTTGTTTTAATAAAAACGTTTAAAGAAACCGGGTTTTTGGCCGCATCTGCGAATCACAACGAAATATTCTCGAAAAAACCCGGTTTCTGGCCACCCCTGCGTAAGTCCTAAATTTGCTAAAATAGACCCATAAAATATCAAAATATCAAAAATATGAACGAATCCCAAATACCGCAAATGCCTTGGCTGCCCTTAAGCCGAGAAGCCCACAAACTATCAGTTACCGACAGATTAGCTCTAGTCAATGCGATTGTTGAGTCCATCAGACGGGAACTAAAACCCCCACAATCTTTACCAGATAACTTCGTGGAACCCATGACGGGGCTACCAAAAACTGATGCACCACCCCCAACAAATTCCGAAGTTAAAATTAGATTGCAACACGATCGCAAAGGTGCAGCCAAGCGACTCAGAGGGCTAGCAAAAACTGATATGCCACCGCCAACAGATGCGGAAGTTGCGGCCATGCTAGAAGAACGTTTGGTGGAGAAATATCTAAAATGAACGTTTGGAATAATATTAGTAGGACTTACGCACTCCGACAAAGAAACCGGGTTTTTCCCCAAATCTGCGAATCACAACCAAGAATTATCGAAAAAACCCGGTTTCTAGCCCCCATCGTCAGACCTAAGACTTGATACCTGACGGCGCATAATTCTTGCCCATTTCCGATTCTAGGTATTGCTTGTAAGCCACTTCATCGCCACCAAAAGAATCGATCGATACCTGTCGTTTTGGCATCGATTTGAGAGGAGCATCGATCGCATTATACCGACAGTAGCACATCACAATTACGTCATATTCGCTCATCGGAGTGGGAATATCCGGCGTGTATGTTTGCACCCGCACAACTTCCCAATTGCTGACGCGATAGTGAGTATTGTGTGCGTGTTCCTTTGGATCGTGTTCAGAGTCCAGCCGCACAAATTCTACAGGGCGATATCCCGGTTCAGGAATCGGTTCGTTAGAAGAATCCCAGTGTTCTGCAATGATAAAAGTTAGAGCTTGGCTGTGTTGGAGTTTTCTCTGTCTCCAGCCTTCATCCTCACCTGACTCAGCCTGAAAAATAATGTACTTCTGCATCACTCTTCCTCCTTTTCTTCGAGATAGTTGGGAAATTCCGTTTTCCCTTTGAACACGCAATCAACTTCAAAAATGTTCTTATTTTCGATTTCCTCGATGTCGATCAGTTTCCAGCCATACTTCTTTTGCATATCCCGACATTTCTGCGGATCAGTGGCGCTGTGTCGGGAGATATCCTCATCTGGATCGTAGCGCAGCCACCTATTTGGATCGTTATTTGTCATGATTGATATAGCTCCTGTGTTGGCTCTACAACATTGGAGAAGTCGTCTTGACGCAGTGTTTGCAGCACTGTGTCAAGGCGCATCTTTAGAGTGAATTTATTTGATGATAATACCAAATCATGCTTTAACACCCTGTTTATTCCAAGGCTTAAACTGTTGGTTAATGAAGGAGACGATCGCCTCCTTCATCAAAGCACTTAACCTTCTAGCTTACCTTCCCGGCGACGTGCTGTCACTCGTTAGCGTAGCCCTCGAAGAGGATCGCACTTTCCGACGAATCAGCACACTCATCACCTGGCCAGCATTTACCGCCCGCTGTACCGGACTCCAATCACCAACTTGGGCAAATCCCAGCCGGTACAAAGTGAGAATCGTTTCCCGGACACCCTGGGGCGAACCCACAAGCGTTACCAGCAGCACATCCTGTTCCGATACCGCCGTTGAATCCGAATTTGGACAATCGGATGAGTTTTCGTCGGGCACGAATTCCTGTGACATATTATGTTCTCCTGACTTTGGGTTTTCTAAGGAAACCCAAAAATCCAGCCGCCCCGCATTTCAACACATAGCAGGGCGGCCACAGAGAATGCTAAGATACTCCGTTAGCCTCCAGACTGCTAGTCCCAGTTTGGCGGTTATGCTGTCCATTGCTGTTCGCGCAGCTTTGGGCAGTGCAACTAGATTTTCGGGCGACGCGGGTTGCCTCCTGTGCAAGCAAAGCAACCTCTCAATTCACAGCGTAGCCGCATAAGGTACCCGCCGTCAACCGATTTTGGATTTTAGATTTACTCGTTACCAGCGTCAGCGGCTGGAAAGATGAGACGGCGGTTGAAACCGCGTCTACACAAACGATGTCCGCCTCCGCGGACTGAAGAAAATAACCTAATTTCAACGATCGTATTTTCCTCAACCCGCGTCGGCGCGTGAGTGTTTGTGTCGCCGCGAATTCCATTCGCCCGGTCTTATTTGTTTTGATGAGGGATTGGATAGTTATAATATGAGAATCAATTCAAGAAGTGCCATGATGAAACGGCTAATAAAATCTCAACAACGTCACTTTTACGAAACCGCTACTACAACAGAATGGTCAATAGCATTTCTGGAATGGGTTAACAGTCATCGTACCCTCAACCTTCCTATTCTTTCAGATGAAGCGATTAGCAGAGAAAGCATTTATGAAGACAGAGGATGCTGATGATTTATTTGAAGCGATCGAAAACCAGGAAAATGAGCTACACGCATTTGACTGAACTGTTAGAAACCTTAGATATTCTCACCGATACAGAATTCGTTACCAAACTGCGCGCAAGCATCAACCAAGCACGTCAAGGCGAAACTATTTCCTGGGAAAATGCCAAAGCCAAATTGGGACTATGAATCACGAAGATTCAGGACACGGCAGTGCCCATTAGTGTTAACTTAAGCTGCGAACGTACCCATAGACTGCTGTTTACCGCCGAGGCCAGATCCCCCTAAATCCCCCGAAAGCAAGGGGGACTTTGATCGGAATCTTGTCCCCCCCTTCTTAAGGGGGGTTAGGGGGGATCTGGCCTCGGCTATAAACCAGAGATAAAAAAGTTTTCAGCCTTAAGTTGACACATATCGACAATCCCGCGTCCCTACAAACAAATCATCCTCACTCCGCGCTAACAGCCAAACCAGAAACCACAGGCGCGATCGCATTTAACCTCAAAACAGGATGCTCACCTTCAACCTGACGGCAATTCCAGTCATTTCTAAACAGCAAAACCGGCCGGCCCCAACTATCTTTCACCGTCACCGTATTAAACAGCCGCCCAACTTTTGCCAGCGCATCCCAACCGCCATCAACCCAACGAGCTACACTGTAAGGCAACATATCGATCGCAGTTTCCACATTATATTCCGACTGCATTCGGAACTGCACCACCTCAAATTGCAACTGTCCCACAGCCGCCAAAATCGGCTCGCGTTTCGACTCATCAACCGAATACATAATTTGCACAGCGCCCTCTTCCTGCAACTCCGAAACACCTTTGCGGAACTGCTTAAACTTAGAAGGATTCGGATTTCTCAAAACAGCAAAAAGTTCCGGCGAAAAACAGGGAATGCCTTCATATTCCAGCTTTTGACCAGTGTAAATAGTATCCCCGATCGCAAAAACCCCCGGATTATTCAAACCAATCACATCACCCGGATACGCAACCTCGATCGACTCCCGATCCTGAGCAAATAACTTTTGAGGCCTTGACAAACGCACCGTTTTACCAGTCCGAGCGTGAGTCACGTTCATGTCCTTTTCAAACTTGCCCGTACAAACCCGAATAAACGCCACGCGATCGCGATGTCTCGGGTCCATATTCGCTTGCAACTTAAACACAAACCCAGTAAAATCTTCGTAAGTTGGCGGAAGTTCCCCGGCGCTGCTGTTGCGGGCGATCGGTTTCATAGCGTAATCTAAAAACGCATCCAAAAACAGTTCGACCCCAAAATTGCTCATCGCACTACCAAAGAAAACCGGAGTCATTTTCCCAGCGCGAACTAAATCTAAATCGAGTTCAGTTCCCAACTCATCGAGCAGTTCCAACTCTTCTTTAAGTTGATAGTAAAGGTCTTGTTCCAACAAATCCTCAATCCGCGGATCGCCCAATTCGACAACCGTATCAACAGCAGCGCGAGAACCGTGTTTAGTCCGCTCGAATAAGTGAATTTTGCGCCCTCTGCGATCGAAAACACCCTTAAAGCGATCGCCCGTACCGATAGGCCAATTCACCGCATAAGTCTGCAACCCCAATTCCTTCTCAATTTCGTCCAACAAATCCAAAGGATCTCTGCTAGGGCGATCGAGCTTATTAAAGAAAGTAAATATAGGCAAACGTCGCAGCTTACAAACTTCAAATAACTTGCGAGTTTGCGGTTCCAAACCCTTAGCAGCATCCTCAAGCATCACCGCATTATCAGCCGCCGCCAGAGTCCGATAAGTATCTTCACTAAAATCTTGGTGTCCCGGAGTATCGAGCAGATTAATGTGATAATTTTGATATTCAAACTGCAAAACAGTAGAAGTAATCGAAATTCCCCGCTGCTGTTCCATCGCCATCCAGTCAGAGGTAGCGTGTCGCTGAGCTCGCCGCGCTTTCACAGAACCTGCTTCGTGAATCGCACCTCCGTAAAGCAGCAGCTTTTCTGTCAAAGTAGTTTTACCCGCGTCAGGGTGCGAGATAATCGCAAAGTTGCGCCGGCGCTCTACGGCAGTTAGCAATTCAGTTTCGAGTTCTGTGGTCATTCGATTTTAGATTTTAGATTTTAGATTTTAGATTGAAGAAGTGTTCCCACGGCTCAGTCCGTAGTCCCAGACTAAATTGCTTTCGGTTATCACAAAGTAAGTAGGGGAATCATCACCAGACTGCTATTATACCCTGTGCTAGAGTTGCTATTGAAGGTAAAATTATCACTAAAGTCAAGGAATAAAAGTCATATGTACGACTCCGACAAGCGGAAGCTGCTATCACTGCTGTGCCACGGGGCTATTTTTTTGAGTACGTTAGGGTTGTCGATCGGAGTGCCGATCGCCGTATTATTAGTATCAGATGACCCCGTTGTCAAAGAAAACGCCACCGAAGCCATCAATTTTCACTTCAATGTCTGGCTGTACACCACCATTATTGGGGTGGTAACTTTCCTGACTTTAGGTTTGGCCGGCTTTGTCCTAATACCAATCGGTTATCTGCTGCATTGGGGACTGACAATCTTGGCGATTCTAGAGATTTTAAAAGATCCCAACCAACCCTACCGCTACCCTTTTATTTTTCGCTTATTCTAGACAGTAAATCGCTCTTGGGTATCGATTTCAGAAACCCGGTTTTTTCAAGAAACCGGGTTTTTAATTGTTTTACAGTAGGGTGCGCATTGCGCACCCTACAATAGAAATCGTGCACAATTGCCGATCGACCAAAACACAATTCCCAATTCTTCATTCCCAACATTCATCGCATTTCAACTACTCTCACAGGATCTGTGGGTGGCATAACCGCTTCTTTAGCATTCAACTTGATATTCAACTCGCGAATCCGGCGCGACAGCAAGCGAATAATATTCACAGCAATTCCCGGCGTTTCATCGATCGCATCATAAAGCTGCATTTGAGTCAGCATCAAACACTCCGATTGTTCCACAGTAGAAATAGAAGCCGATCGAGGTTCCGCATCAAACAGCGACATTTCCCCGAAACAAGCCCCCGCCTTCAACTGTGCCAAATCCCGATCGCCTATATGCACTCGCACCGTACCCGATACCAAGATATAGAGCGATCGACCTTCTTGTCCTTCCGTAAAAATCCTGTGCTTGGAAGGAAACGAAAGTTCATCCATTACCGATGCTAGACGCACGAGAAAATCATCCCGCAGTTCCTTGAAAATCGGAACTTCCCTGACAAACAATAGGCGTTCGACGCTAGTTAACATAATGCGATGCAGTGATTGATTTAAACTTAAACAAAGGAAGAGGAATTGGGCATTGGGCATTGGGCATTGGGCATTGGGCATTGGGCATTGGGCATAGTTTCTTTTTGTTCCTTCTTCCCTCTTCCCTCTTCCCTCTTCCCTCTTCCTTCTTCCTTCTTCCTTCTTCCTTCTTCCTTCTTCCTTCTTCCTTCTTCCTTCTTCCTTCTTTACCTTTTCCCCCCAGCACCCAACTCAGCCATCATCTCTTCAACTTGAGCTGATACCAAATTATCGGGGTCATTTTGCAGCCTCGGCAACAATTCGAGCAAAGCCCGCGGCGAGGCTATTTTCAAATAGGCTAACACTGCTTCGCGGACAAAACCCGTCGGGTGTTGCAGACAGACAAGAGTTTGTTGAGCCGTAAGGCTCCAGCGCGCTTCCCTCGCCAAGTGAAAGCAGCAGGCTAAGGCCCAATCCGAAAGGAAGTGGCGCAATTCTAGCAAGCGGCGCAAACGATCGCTAGGGGTTAGAGGTTTGTAAACCATCAATTCCGAGAGATTGCTCAATTTTTCTCTTTCCGAGTGCTGATCGAACAAATTGAGGAGCGATCGCTTCTTAGCTATATCGACAGTATTGTCAAGAATTTCCAATCCCCTAGCCACCAAAGAAGGTTGGCCCGAAGCGATGTTGAAAGCAGCGGCTTGTACGGTTTCCAGCGGATAAAGAAACTTCATCAGCAAAAAACACCGATCCTTAGCATCAGCTTCCAACCCCGCCAGAGCGCGCTGCAACAATTGAGCAGTATCGTTCCCAAGCGATCCGGCGCTGTTGACATCTCGATCGGCAAAATTGCCGTAGGTTGTTACCGCAGACAAATCTACCAGACCTGCGTAAATTTGCCCGATAAACATCAACTCCTGTTCGATGAGAGTTTCCAAGCCGCTGCGGCCGATGCGGTCTAGAACCCCTTCTATCCCCGCTTCCGAAGGCATTTTCAACAGGATGCGGAGGATGTTGCGCCTGGTAGTTCCCCAAGCCGACATCAAATTGCTGACCAAAATGTCGATCGCCTCCACAGTCCCAATTTGACCCAGAGCCGTCCAAGCTTGCAACCTGACCAAATCCGACTTATGGATGTCCTCAGCCAAATACACGAGCAAAGGAATGGCATCGTTGTGAAGTTTGACTATCGCCTGCAAAGCCGCTTCCCGAGTCGATTTGTAACCGAGTCCGCGCAGCAGCGAAGGATAATATTCTTCCGAATGAGTAGACGAAATCACGTCTAGCAGAGCACAGCGCACTCGCAGAGATTCATCTTGCAACAGATTCGGGATGTACAGCCGCAGTCCTTGCAAATAATCAGCTTCTCCCAGAGCTCGCGTCCCCATCACACGTTCCCGCTCTTGCTTGTGCGTCAGCATTTGGCGCAGCGTGTTAGTAGCCTCTGCCTTTTGCTGGCGATCGCCCCTTCTCATAATTAAAGCAGCCGCCGTACCCCGCACCACCGGATCGACGTTCGGCTGCAAGTAAGGCCGCAAGCTGTCGATATTCGGTTCAGCTTCCGTCAGCCAGATGTAGCGCAAAGCCAAGGCCAGCACCTCCGGCGGCAAGGATTGCTCCGAGAGTGCGCGGACAGCTTCTAAATATGCCGGGTTCGGGTGTTGCAGCATAGTTTCCAAGCTCTGGCGCTGCAAAGCCGAAGGCAACACTTCCAGAATCGGAGCCAGGACTTCTCCAACATTTTTAGGATCTATTTGCGTCAGCAATTCTATGCAAGAGCGCTTTTCATCTTCGCTCCCCGGTTTTTCCAGAGTTTCCACCACTGCGCGCTTCAGAGCTTTGAGGTCAACGTCGGTGACGCCCAAGCGCCCCCGTTCCGCACTTTTGACCAACAAACCCACGTATTGAGAGCGAATCAGCCACACTACAAATACCCACAGCAGGGCCAAAAGTACGATCGCGCCGATGAATACCAAGCTTTGGTTGTCGTGAAATAGCGTGTCCTTTTCGTCTTGGTGGGGCAGTACCTTGTCTGTCACCCACAGCATAATTAGGATGCCGACTCCTGTCACTCCGCAGGACAAAGGTTCGCCCACACCGTTGACTAGAGTTTGAATGCCCGATCGAATATTGTCAGGAATCGGTTGGAATAAAACCGGGCTAACAGTTTCCAACAGCGTGTAGTGTAGCAATTCGTCGAAAAATCTCAGCAATATCAGTCCGATGAACACAGACACTAGCTGGCCCAGCGATGCTCCTATGGTCAGCACGCCTAGAATAGCGATGCCCGCCGGCAAAATCATCGCCGTCACAAACACGCCGATTCGTTCTACCAAGCGGCTAGAAGCGAACCACTGAGTTGCGACTTGAAACAAGCCTTGTATGCCTTCGTAAATGCCCAGGAAGCTAGCGATCCAGCTAGCTCCACTCGCGCCGTCCGAAGGGTTTTGGTATTCTAGCTGGCTGTAGAATTGGAAATCTACCAGGACGTAGACGACTTCTGCGAGGACGAAGAAACTGACTAGAGGTACGGCGTATTTTTGCAGCGGGCCTGTAACTTTGCGGGCGGTAAATTCTTCTTGGTCGTCCTCGTCCTCGTCCTCTGTCCAGTGAGCCGTTTCCGGGAATGCTTGGCGGTATTTTTCCGTGAGATAGTACAGCAACACCGAGCCTGTCGCTACCATTAACCCCGATATCAGAGTAACGTTTTTGAGTCCGACTACGTAGAGCAAAACCGGCAGAGAAAATCCGCTGACTACTCCAGCCACTAGATAGCCGCTGCTGACTAGCGGATAGGTGCGCTTGATTTCTCTAATATTAAACAGTTGGTTGGAAGTGATGGAAGTATTGAGGTCATTGAGGACATAGCAAGCTTCCACCCACAGCCACATCAAAAAAATAGTAATAAAAGCGATGCTGATGCCAGCTATCTTAGTATTTTCGTAGCCGATGCCTAATCTAAACAAAAATAGCGGTACCGACATCATTGCCAAAACAACTACAACGGTGCGCCTTAGCGGCAGGATTTTTTGCAGCCACGAGTAGACAAATCCCAAACCAGAACCGATAAAGGCGCTGGCTATATAGATATAGGGCATTTTGTCCGCACCGAATTCGTCTAAAAACAGACCTACCGTGCTGAGTTCCAGCCAGATCAGCCCGACGGAGGTGAGAGTGTAGACGAGGAACATCAGTACGGTTCGCTCTACTTCTTCCGATCGCAGGTTGAGCGATCGCAGCACTCCTTGTCTTACTCCCGCCGAACCGCTGATTTGAAAATTTTCCATGCAGCGTTGATTTCCCTGTGTGGTAGCTTATTCCTGACGAACTTCCGAAGTCATCAGCTATCAGTCACCAGTTTATGACTGATGACTGATCACTAATGACTATCTATTTATACTTTCTTTGGCGACAGCAGCATCATCATGCTGCGTCCTTCTTTTTTCGGGGCTTGCTGCACTTCTGCGATTTCCTGCAAATCTGTGGCCATGCGCTTAAGCAAGTCCTCTGCTAGGTTGCTGTGTTGGATTTCCCGACCTCTGAACATGATCGTGGCTTTTACTTTGTCCCCGGATTTGATAAAGCGGTCTGCTAGTTTGAGGCGCACTTGGTAGTCGTGTTCTTCAATTTTGTAGCGCATCTTCACTTCCTTCACGTCAGCAGTGTGCTGCTTCCGCTTTGCTTCTCGCGCTTTCTTTTCCTGCTCGAATTTGTACTTCCCGTAGTCCATTACCCGGCATACGGGCGGGTCAGCTTTGTCGCTGACAAGTACGAGATCGAGTTCTTTTTCTTCGGCGAGGCGCAGCGCTTCTGCGGGCGTCAATATCCCGAGTTGCGCGCCGTCGGTATCGATCACCCGGATTCTGGGGTATCGAATGTTTTCGTTGATCTGGGGTAGATTGCGATTTTGTCTTCTTTCAATCACAGGCATGAATGGTTTTACAAGCAGTAGTTTAATCTTGAAGCTTCGTTGTAGTTACGGGTTTGAGCGGCCAATATTTCACTGGCACGATCGAACTGTTTTGTAAGGTGTTACCCTTACCGGACGTACTACCGCGCCTGGTCTCCCTTCAGCTTCATCGTTGGGGAATATTTGGACTATCGTAAATGAAGTCTTACAATACTTGCTATTCTACTCAGTCTGGCTGAGTTTCTGCCTAGTTTTATTTTAACTTCACACGTATCGCCCGTTCCGAGAGCCAGATTGATCACAAAACCAGCGAAAATTCCGGCGAAAGCTTTAAGGATGAGGCAAAACGGCTTTTCACACCCCCCTACAGCCAGGTCTGGCAAGTCCCCAAGTCCCCTGATTTGACTTGTAGAATAGGTATAAGCAAGTGTAAATTTATGTTGCGAGCTGAGGCAAAATTGACAAATTCTCTGCAATGGCATCAACGGGTGGGTACTCAACGAGACTGGGTGTGGCGGGGTTGGCAAACTCGCTACACTTATTTACGGCCGAATCGGGCGTCGCATCCAGGCGCGATCGAATTTGCCGATGCCGCGGTGGCGCAAATTGCCCCAGCGGCATCGGAAACGCCGATTATTTTACTGCACGGGTTTGGAGCTTCGATCGGGCATTGGCGACAAAATCTCACCCAACTCGCCGAAAACCATACAGTTTACGCCTTAGATTTGCTGGGGTTTGGCGCTTCCCAAAAAGCTCCCGTCAACTACGACGTGTCTCTGTGGGTCGAGCAAGTTTATGATTTTTGGCTGACTTTTATCAAAGAGCCTGTGATATTGGCCGGAAATTCGATCGGCTCCCTGATTTGTCTGGCCGCCGCCGCCGCTCACCCAGACATGGTGGCCGGCACGGTGATGATTAGCCTCCCAGACCCCTCTGTGCGAGCCGAGGCGGTGCCCGGATGGCTGTTACCCGCGATCGTCGCGGTTGAAAGCTGGTTTGTTTCTCCGCTCATCCTCAGACCTCTGTTTGCTTTAGTCCGCAAACCTGCCGTTGTCCGCCGCTGGGTTGGCTTTGCCTACGCCAACCCGGAAGCTATTACCGACGAATTAGTGGAAATTCTAGCAGGGCCTGCGGGCGATCGGGGAGCTGCCCGTGCCTTCTGCGCTGTATTCAAAGCTGTAGGAAGTGCACAAGTCGGCCCTGGTGTCAAGACTATACTGCGAAATTCAACCATCCCGATGCTGTTAATTTGGGGCAAACAAGACCGGATGATTCCCCCTCGGTTCGCCCGCCCCCACCAATTTGTCGAATGCAATCCCAAGTGTGTAGAGCTAGTTGAATTAGAAAATGCCGGCCACTGTCCCCAGGATGAATGCCCGGAACAAGTAAATGAAGCAATTTTGAACTGGATCAGCCGGAATTTTACTCCAAAGAATGGGTTTAAAGCCCCAAGCCTTGTAGGGAGAAATTAAAACAAGACTATTCATTACTCGAATCCTCGGACTTCCATGTAGAGGTCGCCCTCAAGCGGTCAACTGTCAACTGTCAACTGTCAATCGATACCGCTCAAAAATAAAGTTGTGAGAATTCGATCGCACCCGGTGGTATGTTATTACAAAGTTTCCAGCACTTAAGAGTCCGTCGATTTGAGATTTGAGATTTGAGATTTGAGATTGACTTTTAGCTGGCTTCCGCGGGTTTGAAGCAACCTAAATAACTTTTTTGCTCTGCGCGACTCGCGCGTTCAAGCAAGTCTCCATATTTCTGTAAACTCGTTTATCTAGTTTGATGGTCACTTTTTTCATAAACTCAGAGATTGACACCATCGCCAAGATAGTGTATCTTCTCTAACTGGTAGTATTATATACAAGTTATGCAGTTAGTCGAAAGGCAAATCATCAAACCAAATAACAGGTTTTATCCAGAAGCCGATCGACTGTTTTTACTGTCCAAAAATCACAACGGCGATCGCTATATCTACCGTCAAAACTTTTTCCCCCGTCAACCAACCAATGCTCTGGCTGTCGATCGCGCACCCTCGCAAAGTGTTAATGACAAAGCATTGCCCGCTCCCGGTGACAGAAAACACTCTCCGGTTAGTGCTGACAGCACGGACTAGCTATCATAGTGTCACCTGGGTGGGCGCGATCGCCCCACTAACTTTTCAGCAGTACCGAAAAGCCCTGACGATAAAAATTCCCGAAAAAAAAGAGTTCGGGGCGCTATATAGTTTTATTTAACTGTTAAGCTGCCAGCAAAAAAACTTTGCAAAAAGGATATGCCAGTTAATCTGGAACTAACATTTAGCGGGCTTAAAAAGTCACCTCAATCTTGGAAATCCGGATTGTTGCCGAAGTAGGTTGTTAAGTTGTCGGGGTGGTCTAGGAAAAGTTACAACAAAACGCAACTGTCCAGCAGATAATTACCTTCGCCGTAACCAGATGCTCCAATTTTAAAGATCTATGAAACCCTCCCTAGAATCGCCAAAATTTTCTACCTTTTAACTTGTACATTCTAGCTTCAAGAAACACCTTGTTTCAGGAGCATAAAAATATAGCAACAGCCGAGAAGGCGAGGACGTTCTTAATTCCTGAAACCATTGGTTTTCTTACTTCTGACGAAGACCTTCTGCTATAAATAGCTTCCCTTGTACAAACAATCTTTCAGTCAGCTTATAACGGATCGCCCCCAAGCATACGGAAAAGTTCAAAAATGTCACAATCAGGGATTTTGGACGATCGCCACCCATAACAAAGTCAATTTAGCCCACAACTGACGCTCGATCGCCCCCGGTCGGCTGGCGGCGGGCCTGCTGAAAGCCGATCGGGCAAGCAGCACGCTTCCAGCTTTTAGCAGTAACCCAAACGAGGAAAAAACTGTCGTGAAATTCCACTGGCTACTACCGAGTTTCTTAAGTGTATTTTTGCTCGCCGGAGCCGCCGAAGCAGCCAGACTGCAATCTTGGCGGTTTGATGCTTCAGAGAACCGGCTCTACATTAGAACAGAGGGGGGAGTGCAACCCAAGGCTCAACTGATTTTCAACCCGACGCGGTTGGTAATCGACTTACCGGGGACAAGTCTGGGCAGTCCCTCGGTCAGCAAACCGCTCTCAGGGGCGATCGAATCGGTGCGAGTAGGACAGTTTGACAACGATACGACCAGAATTGTCGTCGAGATCAGAGACGGGTTTACTTTAGACCCCCAGCAAGTAAAATTCCGAGGGATTTCTCCCAGCGAGTGGACAGTGGATTTGCCGACGCCGGTGCGCCGAGGAACTCAAAATCCGATTTCAGAGCCTGGAGGAGAAAGGTTATCGGTTGAATCTTCAGCACCGCAAGCCCAGTCGGCTGAGGCGACTGTAGTTCAAAACGTTCAGGTGACGGCGGACGGTTTTTTAGTCCGCACTGCCGGCGGGCGCCCCCAAATTAATTTTCAACAAAGTCGGGCCGGGGACATCGCTACCCTCGATATTGAAGGAGCTACTTTAGCTCCGGACGCGGGTGGCCAACAGCCTCAAACCAACGGCAAGCACGGAGTTGACAAGATTGAAGTCCGGCAACTGCCAACAGACCCGCCCGTTACCCGCGTGACTTTGCGGATGAAGAGTTCTAATACTCAGTGGCGCGCTTCTGTGAGCAATTCGGGCGGCGTTGTGCTATCGCCAGGGGGCGCGAGTCCGCCAATCCTTACGCGCTCCGGGCCTGTACCTGTTGGGAGACCAGCGAGCGGAACTTTAGCGAGAGTTCAGTCCATTGATTTAGCCAGTAACGGCACGCAATTCGTGGTAAGAACCGATCGCCAAGTCTCCTATACCAGCGGGTGGGATCAGGCATCGAAATCTTACTGGATTCGGCTCGCTTCTAGTTCCCTAGCGGGGCAAATTCCTCAGCTCGATTCCAACAGTCCTGTATCGTTTACTGCTAGCCAGGAAGACGCTGACACTGTGGTGATTTGGGTGCAGCCGCGATCGGGGGTACAGGTAGGCAGGGTGACTAGGCCGAGCCCTTCTTTGCTGTCTTTGCAGTTGCGATCGTCCAATACTAGCGCGCAGCCGCCTTTGACTCGCGATCCCAATCCGCAGCCGTTGCCGAGAAGGACTATCGGAGCGGGCGATTTGCCCCAAGCTTCTAACCGCCGCGTCGTAGTGGCGATCGATCCTGGCCACGGCGGCCGCGATCCTGGTGCAGTAGGGATTGGGGGCATTCAGGAGAAGGAGATTGTTTTAGATATCTCCTATCAGGTGGCGAGGCTGCTGGAACAGCAGGGCGTGCAAGCTGTCATGACTCGGACTGACGACAGCGAAATCGACCTGGAACCGAGAGTTTCTTTGGCAGCACGGGTGAATGCTACTTTGTTTGTCAGCATTCACGCTAATGCGATTAATATGAGTCGGCCGGATATTAGCGGCATTGAGACTTATTATTTCGATAGCGGGCAAGACTTAGCCCGCGTGATTCACGCCAGTATTTTGGATGGGACGGGGGCGACTGACCGCCGGGTGCGGCAGGCGAGATTTTATGTTTTGAGGAAAAGTTCTATGCCTTCTGTGTTGTTGGAAGTCGGTTTTGTAACAGGTGCTGAGGATGCTGCTAAACTTTCCGATCCAGCTTACCGCAGTCAAATGGCGGCTTCGATCGCTCGCGGCATTTTACTTTATCTTCAACAAAGATAATGGGCATGGGGCATGGGGCATGGGCCAAACAGGGCATGGGCCAAACAGGGCATGGGGCAAACAGGGCATTGGCCAAACAGGTCATTGGGCATTGGTAATTGGTAATCGGTCATGATATCGTTTGGCATCCGAATAATTGCCGAGAGTGGGAGCATCCCGCTCGCGATAGAAAGGCTCCCACACTCGGTATCATCCCGATCTAACCGAATATGCTGAGACTAATAACTAATGACTGATGACTAAGGACTAATGACTAATGACTGTTGACTAATAACTATTGACAACTTAAAAATGACAACAGACTCTGGAAAACAAAGAATCGGTATTTTTGACAGCGGTGTGGGCGGTTTGACTGTTTTGACGCAGTTATACAAACAATTGCCGAACGAATCAATACTTTATTTTGGAGATACGGCACGGCTGCCCTACGGCACTCGCGCGGCGTCGGAAATTGTGCATTTTGTCCGCGAAATTATGGCGTGGCTGGTGGAACAAGATGTGAAAATGGTGATTATGGCCTGCAACACCAGTTCTGCTTTGGCGATGGAGATGGTGCAGGCTGAGTTTGATATTCCGGTGCTGGGAGTGATTCTGCCGGGGGCGCAGGCTGCGGTGCAGCAAGGCAAGCGAATCGGGGTGATTGCAACTCCGGCTACGGCTGCTAGCAATGCTTATCGAAATGCGATTTTGGAAATGGACGCTTCTTGTCGGGTGTGGCAGGTTAGCTGTCCGGCTTTTGTGCCTCTGGTGGAGCAAAATCGGATTCACGATCCTTATACTTCTGAGGTGGCTCGGGAATATTTGGCTCCTTTGATCCAGCAGCGCATTGATACGCTGATTTACGGCTGCACTCATTATCCGCTGTTGGCTCCGGTGCTGCGATCGCTTTTGCCTGCTGGAGTGAATTTGATCGATCCTGCGGTGCGGGTGGTGGCTGCTGCTGCTAGAGAGTTGGAGGTTTTGGGGCTGCGGAATGCTGGTGTTGCGCTGCCGACTCGTTTTTGCGTGAGCGGCGCCCCGCAGCAGTTTGCTGACTTGTCGGTGCAGTGGCTCGGCTGTACTCCTGCGGTTGAGAAAATATTTCTGCCGGCTGTTGTACGTAGCGAAGCGGGGCGTAAGCCATCGCCCGTATCCGTGGAATCTGCCGAATAATCCAGAAAATGTATCGATCGTGTGTTAGCGAAGCCCTCAAAGAGGATCGAGCAAATCTGACACCAGTTTCCCCAAGAAATGCAACGCTAGGTCAACTCCAAACCCTTATTTCATAAGTCATTCCCGATTCTTTAATCGAAAATCGAAAATCGAAAATCGAAAATCGTTCTGCCCCCCACATCCCAAACGCGAGCGGGATTTGGGGGGTTTAATTATTGCGATCGCAGGTAGCAATCAATCATCAATCTGTAATAAGATTTAACAAAAGCTTTGATGAACAATGCAAATAATGTCCTCTATCTGCTGGAGCTATTCAGCCTTGAACCATGTCACCCTATGTATCGCAAGCAGTTTTACTTGTAGACGGCTATAACATGATTGGGCTTTGGCCTCGACTCCGAGAGAAGCGCGATCGCGACGAACTCGAAACAGCCCGCCGCGAGTTGATTGAGGTTTTAGTTAACTACAGCGCAGTTCAAGATTTTGAGGCCAGACTCGTGTTTGATGCCCACTATCGAGATACTCCCAGCGTTAAAGAAATTATTACTAAACATTTATCGGTGCACTACACTGACTTCGGTCAGACAGCAGATACTTATATTGAAAAGTCTTGTGCTAATTTGCGGTACGAGTTGCGATCGGTCAAAGGCAAAGGGCGGATGATTGTCGCCACATCCGATCGAGCGCAGCAACTGACAGTAGTCGGCTACGGTGCCGAATGGATGTCTGCCGAGCAACTTGCCGCAGACGTAGAATCAACAGCCCGTCGTTCCGAGCGCCTGCACAAATCCCGCAAACAGAACTCCAGTCGCTTTCTGGCCAGTTCCCTCGATCCAGAATCGCAGCAGCGCCTCGCCAAGCTGAGAATGGGGCTGCATTAACGGCCCAAACCCGCTTGCTGCATGACAAAAAAAAAGTTTGTCAAAGGCCTTGCTAAATCTAATAACTTCCGGTACTATTAGTAAATGTGGCTGACCAAAAAGCCTCAATCCTCGGTAGCTCAGTGGCAGAGCGATCGACTGTAATGAATGCAAGCCTTTGGTATCAACCAAAAGCCCTAGTGACATAGCAGCTTTATCCGGTAACGGGTACTGAAAAATCGGGTGAATTCAAGGAAACCGCAGCACTTTGGGTGGCGGCAATCTTGAGCCAAGTCTGGCAAAAGGCAGTGGTTTAAACCACAAGTAGCCGGAAAGGTGCAGAGACTAGAGATGAGGAGCCTAACCAATAAATCTCACAGCGCCCGACATCCCGCGATAGATATTAAATCTGCGTTTTAGGGATGATGAAATAGTCCGCGCCCTTCGGAAACGTTGGGATAAGTGTAATCGATTGGTCGTAGGTTCAAATCCTACCCGGGGAGTTATTAAAAGTCTGAAGTTGGAAGTTTCCAGCTTCAGATTTTTTTGTGTTTATTTTCCGATATGTTTTTATATAATGTAAATGCAAACACTTTACCTGTATCATGAGCTATCGCGACATCATCACCATAGAGCCGGATAAGCGAGGTGGCAAGCCCTGCATTCGTCGGATGCGGATTACGGTTTACGATGTTCTTGGCTGGCTGGCTTCTGGAATGTCTATTATTGAGATTATTGACGACTTCCCAGAACTAACAGAAACAGATATTAGAGCCTGTCTAGAGTTTGTTGCCGATCGCGAGCATCGTTTAGTTGCTTCGGTGAGTGCTGCTTGAAACTACTATTCGATCAAAATCTGAGCCGAAAATTAGTTACTCGCTTGGCTGATATTTTCCCTAATGCTAGCCATGTTCAGTTGCATGGGCTAGCAGAGAAAACAGATACAGAAGTCTGGGATTTCGCCAAGTTGAACGATTTCTGTATTGTGACTCAAGATGCAGACTTTACGGAAAGAAGTCGGCTGTATAGCTCTCCACCGAAAGTAGTGTGGTTGAGATGTGGAAATGCACCCACAAATCAAGTTGAAACTCTGATCCCCTCTGGACAAGAAGCAATTCAAGAGCTTTTAAGTAATTCTAACCTTCACTGCTTAGAGCTTCATTGATTCAAGAGTAGTCCTGCTTACGCTGTAACTATCTCAGACTTGATATCAGGTGATGCTGGCTGGAAGTGCAACACCATGATTTTCTCTCTTCGCAATCCGACAGATTCATAAGTGCGTCCGTTGCGATCGCTAAATTCAACCTCAAACGCTGCACCATCAGCCAACAGTTCAACCACTGTCCCAACTTGTCCACGCCGTAGGTTGTATTCAGGAAGGTCAACGGTTAAGGCAACAACATCTAGCAATTTGACTGTATTCTTTGCCACTCTTATCACCTCCAGGCACTATAGAGGATAGCAGGTTGTTAATCTCGGAATCAAAGTCTGAAGGTGAAACTTGCCACTTTCAGACTTTTAGTTTGTCAGAATTATCATTAATTGACATCCGTTGCTCATTTCACATAGAAAGTTGCAAAAAGATCAGCTCAAAGCTATTTTCAATTAATGCAGTACCCAGAGAATCTTAACTCTAATCCCTATGAGTGTGAATTAATTCACCTTCAATAGGTATAAAAATATTCAACTTAGACAACTCCGGGTTCAACATCGCCTTAACAATACCAGAACTCACCATCACCTCCAAACAGCCCAGGGCTTGATGAAGTGCTACCTGAGCGTGTTGCACAGAGAAACGCTCCCTAAACACCAAAACCAACTGCCGATAAATTTGTTCAATGCAATCAGTGCGGCCCAAAATGTCAATCAGCAAACCATAGAAACCTGTAACAGGCAACCGTTGACCGTTCTTAACATAACACTTGATTCTGTTGATTTCACCAGCAT
This sequence comes from Microcoleus sp. A006_D1, assembly GCF_036702805.1. Taxonomy (NCBI): domain Bacteria; kingdom Bacillati; phylum Cyanobacteriota; class Cyanophyceae; order Oscillatoriales; family Microcoleaceae; genus Microcoleus; species Microcoleus sp. A006_D1. The sequence goes on along the minus strand of NZ_JAUBVZ010000001.1, from coordinate 207,931 downwards.
TATAAACAGCTACAAACTCAACATCAGCCTCCACTAGGTCTAACTGAAACACATTGTACGCCGAAAGTAGCCAAGGAACCTCCTCCTTTGAAAAGCGCTGCATCACCTGTTTCATAGAACCCATATCAAATCCAGCAATCACCGCTTGACCCAAAATATCATTGGTAAATCCACCTTGAGCTAACCATCGAAAAGCTGTTTCCGGGCTTAAATTTAACCCAGCATCCCGCGCAATTTCCCTTGAATGTTCATGTAAATCAGTGAATTGACCGTTAGCAGCGTACCAATAATCAGCGAAGCGAATGTGTTGTTCAACTCGGCTTCGTTGATTGTGGTCGTATTGAGATTTAAGCCAATTACCATCGTATTTCTGCTGCTCTTCCTCTAATGCCAAAATCGTGTAAGCCAATTCACGGGCACCAGTATGAGCTAAAGTCATGCCCGCCGATAAAATCGGGTCAGCAAAACCAGCAGTTTCACCCACCAAAAACCAATTTTCTCCTACTGTTTTATCGACCAAAAATGACCAATCTTTGGTAGTTTCAATCTTTCCCGTGCTGGTAGCATTAGCGATTAACTTGTTGATGCGAGGTTCACTATTGAGCGCTTCGGTATAGATATCCTCTGGTCGCTTTTTCAGTGACTTATAATGTTCCGCAGGGCAAACGAAGCCGATACTGGTGCGAGTTGGGCCCAAGGGAATGAACCACAGCCACCCGTGACTCAAACTCAGTACCTGTATCCGGGTGCCGCCAACGCCGATTGTCTCTGCCCATTCAGCGTTTGTCCAGTAGTCCCAGATAGCGATATTTTGCAGCCGCGTCGGGCTGTGTGTCTCGACTCCTAATGCTCGCCGCAGCACGCCAATGTGGCCGGAGGCATCGATGTAGTAGCGGGCGGTTATTTGTTCTTGCGATCGCACGTGCAAAGCCGTAATCCGATCGCCCACCACATCTACCTTAACAACCGCAGTCTCTTCTCTGACTAAGCATCCCATTTCTTCGGCGTGGCGCAGCAAGATTTCATCATATTTTGCGCGATCGACTTGGAAAGCAGTTTGCCGTCTCTGTCCCTCAAATTTAGCAGGCCGCTGTTCATCTTTAAACAATTCCGGCTTAACGAAATTAAAATCCCAAGGCTGTAGATCATTTCCCCAGCGATAGATTCCACCAATTTTAATCGGGAAGTTGGCAGCTTCTACTTTATCCCAACATCCCATTTCCTCAAGCACATCACTAATTTGAGGCAATTGACTTTCCCCAACGTGATCGCGAGGGAATTTTTCTTTCTCTAGGATTAGCACGCTTAGATTGGGATTGTACTTCTTGAGCAGAGTACCAGCAGTGCTTCCAGCGGGGCCGCCGCCGACAATAACAACGTCGTAATGGCTCATAGGAAATAAAGGTAGTAGATGCTAATTTTGGACATTGACGAAACATCGGGCGATCGCGAAACACCCTATTTCTAGAAAATTGCGATCGCCGCTCTTTCCGTAGAAAGACTTGGAATGTACCTAACTAAAATCAAAGATGGATACTCAAAGATTAATCCCGAAGGTTCAATCAGAACATGAAGCGATGTCCGATGAAAAGAACTCTTTCGCGATCGACTAATTATTCAGCCTCGGGAATGAACGAGGCTGAACTTTATTTGCAGCAGATTTTATCCGACTGCTAGTTTCTCCTGTTCAGGTATTTGAGAAGTGTGGGAAATCTCCAAATTCTCAGTCCAAGTGTGAGCAATCTCTAAATTCTCAGTCCAAGTATGAGCAATATCCAGATTCTCAGTCCAAGTGTGAGCTATATCCAGATTCTCAGTCCAAGTGTGAGCTATATCCAGATTCTCAGTCCAAGTGTTAATAGTCGGTTCTGGCTCATTGATTACAGTTGAATTGCTGTTGAATTCTGACATAATGTCTATCCTTCTCAGTAATGAATTTGATCTGATTATAAGACTTGTCTGGCTATCAAAATTGAAAACTTTACATCTCGTAAGCTACGCAACTTTTAAAGGTTGCAAAATCTCACGGCTTTGGACAAAAGAATGCTCAAAGCTATGGGTTTTTGCATAAACCAGAAGAGCATCCGTCAGTTCCGTGAAAACTTCAAACAAGTGCTCAACCATCTTAAAAACCTCTTGACGAGTCTCCTCTGTCAGTTGTGTGTTTTTAATCAATTGATACACTTCAGGTGTCCATATAATATGAGCTATTTCCACTTCCAAATGAAACCTGCCAAAATAACGAAACTCTTTTTGGGTAATTGTTCGTAATTCTTGAGCAATAGGTGCCGCCGTTGAGAAGAATACATTACCCGTTGCTTCTATCACTTCCAGGATTGCCAACTTAGTGATAGGACTAGCTCCAAAAGCGTATCGAAAAATGTGATGTGTTACCCACCGCGAAGGTTTTGTTTCTTCATTCCAGAGAAAATTCAAAGCATCATTGAACTTGACCGCTTTGTTAATACCCAGTGTTTCCAAATCTTCCATAAACCACAACCAGTGATGATCGTCTTCATAAGTATGAGTGTTAACTATTACTTGAAGAGGATCGTTGGTGGGTTCTTCTCGGAAGACATATTTGTTAAATTCGCCAAAACTCATTGCGAAAGGAGCAATGCAGGGAGCGAAAGCTAGGCGTTGTCTTGGGTCTATACTTTGGTCTCGCATAAACTCAAATAGCCCAGATTCAGCAAATTCTTGCTTCTTCTTTTCAATCAATGCTAGGACTTTTTCCATTATGATGCACCTGATTATGGAAAAATGCTACCAAGTTCATCATTATGTAAGTGTGATTTCAATCACAAGGTCTTGTGTTCTCAATCATATCGAATCGTGTTCTCGATCGCCAAAACCAGTGCTTGAGAGCGTGCTGTTTGCCGAGCTGAACTATATGGAGACCCACAGAAAACTCAATTAGGACGCTTGACCCAAAAACCCCGGAACAGCCAACAATCCTCTGACTCGCTACCAAATAGCGCGATCGCCACCGGATTTTTGGTCTTTGAGGCGTAGATCCTGTCAATCAAGGTAGAAAATCTAGATTTAATGATGCTTCAGACCTAAAGTGTGAAACTTTGTTACAAAAATTTATACAGTAAATGTCAATGCGTCTGCCATGTGTGCGATCGACATCACCGACTTTGTTAGAATAATATGATGTTCAACGGGGTGAGGTGTCAGACGGTACATGATTGAGCCGGAGTTCAAACCAGATGTTCTGCTGTCCGCCCGTCCAGAGGATCTAAACCTTTATGCATCTCCCCCTCTTAAAAACAACCGAGTAATTACTTATATCGGAAAGTATAAAAATTTATAATGATTCCAGCGGTACTTACGTACAGCCCGATCGCGCCCTTGTCAAAATCAAGCGCAATTTTAGCCGCCTAACACTTAGTCACAGAATAAAAGCAATGAATGCACTTCCCGGTTACGAAATCACAGAAGTTCTTCAACTTGGTGTGAAGTCCATTATTTATCGTGGTGTCAGAGAGTCAGATAGAGCCTCCGTCATCATTAAAACACTCCGTACCGAATATCCAACAATAGAAGAAATTACCCGCTTGAGACATGAATACAAAATCAGCTCCAATCTCAAACTCGAAGGAATTATCAAACCCTATACTTTAGAAAAATATAAAAACAGTTTCGCTCTCATATTAGAAGATTGCGGCGGTCAATCTCTCCGACACCATCTAGCAGGTAACAATATCAAGAGTGCGGAGTTTTTGAGACTCGCTATTCAAATAGCTCAAACTCTCGGAGAAGTCCATCAAAATCAGATAATTCACAAAGATATCAAACCCTCAAATATTATCATTACCCCGGATTTTAAACAAGTAAAAATCACCGACTTTAGCATGGCGACGCGCCTATCTAGAGAGGTTCATCAAAATAGCAATACTACTCTACTAGAAGGCACTCTAGCCTATATATCACCCGAACAAACTGGCCGGATGAACCGCGACCTTGACTACCGAACTGACTTGTACTCTCTCGGCATCACGTTTTATGAAATGCTGATAGGAGAGTTGCCCTTTAATTCAACCGACCCCCTAGAATTAATTCACAGCCACATTGCGGTGACACCAGTTCCTCCCCATCAGCGAAACAACCAAGTCCCGCAGATGGTTTCAACCATTGTCATGAAACTATTAGCTAAGAACGCAGAAGACCGATATCAAAGTGCCTTTGGAGTAAAAGCCGACCTAGAAAATTGTCTGACTCAGCTTCAAACTACGGGCAAAATAGAAAAATTTATTCCAGGGACGCTTGACAAATCAGGTCAATTTTTGATTCCCCAAAAACTCTACGGCCGCACACAAGAAGTCGCTGATTTGATGGCATCATTCCAGCGAGTCAGCTTTGGGAAAACAGAGATGGTGTTGGTTAGCGGTTACTCAGGCATCGGTAAAACCTCAGTTGTCAGTGAAATTCACAAACCAATTGTCAAGCAGCGGGGTTATTTTATTGCTGGCAAGTTTGACCAATTTAAGCGGGATATTCCTTATGCTGCAATGACTCAAGCGTTTGAGTCATTAATGCAGCAATTATTAACAAAAAGCTCACCAGAGTTGGCAATTTGGAAAGAAAATCTCTTGTCGCGGCTAGGTCAAAACGGTGCAATTATTATTGATGTCGTTCCTTCTGTCGAACTAATCATTGGTTCGCAGCCTGCTGTTCCCCAATTGGGGCCGACTGAATCTCAAAATCGACTTTTTCGGGTGTTTAAAGAATTCCTGAATGTGTTTGCCCAAGCCGAACACCCCCTAGTTCTATTTCTGGATGATTTGCAGTGGGCTGATTTAGCTTCCTTAAAATTGATTCAGGAACTGGTAACAGACTTGGATACCAGATATTTTTTGCTGATAGGAGCCTATCGAGATAATGAAGTCAATTCGACTCATCCGTTGGTGCAAACTGTAGAAAAAATTCAACAGACGGGTGCAGCGGTGCATAACATTATCCTCCCATGTTTAGAGTTTAACAGCGTCATGCAGCTAGTGCGCGATACTTTGGGCAATGAAACCGAAAAATTAAACTCCCTGGCAGAGTTGATTTTTAGTAAGACGGGCGGAAATCCATTTTTTATAACTCAACTGCTGTCAACTATTCACTCAGAAAAGCTGCTAGCATTTAATTTCACTGTTGGTGCGTGGGAGTGGGACATCAGGGAAATTGAAACCGCTGGCATTGCAGATTACAGTGTCGTTGAATTAGTTGCTCGGAATCTTCAAAAACTGCCGGAGGAGACGCAGCAAGTCTTAAAATTAGCAGCTTGTATCGGCAACCGTTTTTGTTTAGAAAATTTGGCAATTGTCAGGGGAAAATCTGGTTCGGAAACGGCTGCTGATTTATGGGATGCGCTTCAAGCTGGTTTAATTCTGCCAATGAGCGATGCTTACAAAATTCCGTTGGTTGAGGAAAGCGACTCCGGGCGACAATCCGATGGGGATGAAGTTGCCAGTCGCGCTCAATCTCCAATATCTTACAGGTTTTTGCACGATCGCGTACAGCAAGCCACCTACTCTCTCATCCCCGACTCCCAGAAAAAACAAACCCACCTAAAAATCGGCTCCCTGCTGCTAAATTCAACCCCGCCATCGGAGATAGCAGAAAATATCTTTGATATTGTCAACCAACTCAATATCGGGGTGGAATTCATCACAAATCAGTCCCAGCGAGATGAACTAGCTAACTTTAATCTCATAGCTGGTAAGAAAGCTAAGAGTTCTGCCGCCTATGAAGCCGCACTCAAGTATTTTAATTCAGGTATAGGACTTTTGCCCGAACAAGCTTGGCAGAGTCACTACGATTTAATCATGGAACTCCATATCGAAGCGCTGGAATTGTCCTATATAAATACCGATTTTGAGCGAGCGTTCCAGCTATCAGAGGTAATTATATCTCGCGCTAAACATTTGCTAGAAAAAGTCAAAGTTTATGAACTAAAAGTGATTTTTCACTTTAATCAAAATCAAGCTCAAGATTCGATAGATATCGCTCTCGAAGCTTTGAATTTGCTGGGAATTTTCATCCCTAAAAAGCCACAAAAACTAAATATTATCCTAGATTTATTTCTCACAAAATTAGCTTTAAGAAACAAGCAGATTGAGGATTTATTGGAACTGCCACCAATGACTGACCCTAATAAAATTGCAGCTATACGGATTTTGACGAATATGACTCCGGCTGCTTTTGTAGTAGCACCTGATATGTACCCACTGATCGCGTTTAAAATGGTGATTCTTTCTCTTAAGTACGGTAATGCGCCGCTGTCTAGTTTCGCCTATGCAAATTATGGTGGGATTCACTGTGGAGTGTTAGGTGATATGAATGCTGGATACCGATACGGTCAACTAGCTCAGGCAGTGTTAGAGCGATCGCACGCCAACTTGCACAACTGTCAAATCTCACTAATCTTTAATGGTTTTATTCGCCACTGGTCCGAGCACGTCAGAGCAAGTCTTATAGGTTTAGTTGAGGGAATCCAGAGTGGACTAGAAACGGGAGATGTCAGCAATGCTTGTTATTGTGCTAGTTTTTACAGCAATTATATATTTTGGAGCGGCGAACCTCTGGACTCCGTGGCGAGCAAGCAGAGTCAATATATTCAAATGTTGGTGAAGTACAAGAATGAATTTATGATTTATCAATCCAGAGTTGGGGCGCAAGTGGTCTTAAATTTGCAATGTGAAACAGCTAATCCTTGCCTATTAGCTGGCGAAATATTTAATGAAGAAACTATGTTACCAGCTTTAATAGATAGTAAAAATAATCTGGTAATATTTGTAGTGTATTTGTATAAGTCATGGCTGCATTATTTGTTTAAAGACTATGCCAATGCTGCTAAAAATGCGATGACTGCCTCAAATTACTCTGACGCTGTGATGAACATGATGTATGTTCCAGTCCACAATTTTTACTATTCTCTAGCACTTTTAGCTTTATATCCCACAGCTTCAAAAAGCGAACAGAAACAATATCTCAAAAAAGTTGCTTCGCTTCAGAAAAAAATGAAGCATTGGGCTGTTAATTGCCCGGAAAATTATCAACACAAATATGACTTGGTAGAGGCCCAGAAAGCGCGAGTATTGGGAGAATATGAAAAAGCTGCTCAGTATTATGACCGAGCGGTGAAAGGAGCATCGGAGAATGAATACATCCACGAAGAAGCGCTAGCAAATGAACTAGCGGCAGAATTTTATTGGGCTAACGGTCGAAATAAAGTGGCTCAGACTTATCTGATAGATGCTTACTACGGCTATATTCACTGGGGAGCAACCGCCAAGGTTAAACATTTGGAGTCGGAGTATCCCCTGGTTTTTCCCGCTGCATCGGCTGCGAAATCGAGAGCGGATGAGATGATTGTTAGCACTAATTCTTCTAGCACGACAAGCAGCAGTCACAGCAGTTTATTAGATTTGACAACTGTTGTGAAAGCGTCTCAAGCGCTAGCTAGCGAAATTGTACTGGATAAGTTGTTAGAAAAGTTAATGAAAATCGCGATCGAGAATGCTGGGGCGCAAAAAGGTTTTCTCCTGATGCCCAAGGAAGGAAAATTGCTGATTCAAGCAGCGGCATCGGTGGAGTCTTCGGACGTTGCTGTTGAGCAATGCCCGAGAGTAGATCCGGCAGATGTTTTGCCAATAACGGTGATTAATTATGTTGAAAGAACGCGCTCGGAGGTGGTTTTAAGCGATGCCGCTAATCAAGGTCTATTTACACTTGACTATTATATTAAAAAGCATCAAGTGAAATCGGCGCTTTGTACTCCTATTCTGAATCAAAGCAAACTCGTAGGCATCCTTTATCTGGAAAATAATTTAACTAATGAAGCGTTTTCTCCAACTAGGTTGGAGGTTTTGAAAATCCTTTCTTCCCAAGCGGCTATTTCTCTAGAAAATGCGGTACTTGTTGCTAATTTGTCGGCTGCTAAGGAAGAGTTGGAGGATTATTCGCGGACGCTGGAGATGAGAGTTGAAGAGCGCACGCAGGAATTAAAGACTAAAGAAGCTAAGCTGCAAGAAGCTCAAAAACTGGCGCACCTCGGCAACTGGGAATTTGATTTGAAGATGGATCGACTCGCTTGGTCTGAGGAAGTATTCCGAATTTTTGGTCTTGACCCTGAACTACCAGAACCGACTTTTTTAGAACACAGGAAGCAAATTCATCCAGATGACCTACAGTTGTGGTTGGAGCGAGTAGAGAAGATTATTCAGTTAGGAAAACCTTGTGAGTTTGAATTGAGAATTTTGCGTTCTGATGGAGCGGTCAGATATATTTTTGTGAAGGCGCAAGCTATTTCTAATGCTGGTCATGTGATTAAGTTATTTGGGACTGTTCAGGAGATTACGGAGCGCAAGTTAGCGGAGGATGCTTTGCGACTGTCGGAGGGGCAATTGAGAGAGAAAGCGGCGCAGTTGGAGGTTACTTTGGGCGAATTGCGTTCTACGCAGACTCAATTGATTCAAACTGAAAAGATGTCTTCTTTGGGGCAGTTGGTGGCGGGGGTTGCACACGAAATTAATAATCCGATTAATTTCATCTACGGTAATGTCGTCCACACTAGCGAATATAGCTCGGATCTGCTGCGGTTGATCGAGCTTTACCAGCAGTCTTACCCTAATCCTACTCCTGAGATTGTGGCTGAAACTGAGGATATTGACCTCGGTTTTATTCAAGAAGATTTGCCCAAAATGCTGCAATCTATGCAGGTTGGGGTCGATCGCGTCCGCAATATTGTGTTGTCGCTGCGGAATTTCTCACGGCTTGATGAAGCGGACATGAAACCAGTTGACATTCACTCCGGGATTGATTCGACTCTGCTAATTTTGCAGCACAGGTTGAAAAAGGATGATGTCGGACATGGCATTGAGGTGGTTAAGGAGTACGGTGAACTGCCGAAGGTAAGTTGTTATGCTTCTGGGTTAAATCAGGTGTTTATGAATGTTTTGAGCAATGCGATCGATGCAGTGGAGTTAGGGGTTGGGATTGAGGAGAAAACGGCTCGACTGGAAAATCCTTTATCTCCAATCTTTGAGCGAAAGATTGTGATTCGGACTGAGGTGTGCGATCGCGATTTTGTGAAAATTTCTATTGCTAACAACGGCCCTGGTATGACTGAGGAAGTGCGAACTAGGGTATTTGACCCTTTCTTTACTACCAAAGCTGTGGGTAAAGGCACGGGTTTGGGATTGAGTATCAGTTATCAGATTGTAGTCGAGAAACACGGCGGGAAACTAATGTGCATTTCGGCACCGAATCAAGGGGCGGAGTTTGCGATCGAAATTCCGGTGCAGCCAAAGAATACCGGGCGAATGGAATTCGCGTCTATACAAACAAAACCCACTCCAAGCGGGTTGAAGATGAAAAGGGAGAATACCGGGCGAATGGAATTCGCGTCTATACAAACAAAACCCGCCGACGCGGGTTGAAGAGAATTTTGATCGCTCATAAAAACCGGGTTGATTGGGTTGCAAGTGCATCCAGAGATGTTTTAAACATCGCGTTCTGTACGAACCCATTTGGTTTGCCGCTTCAGGAGAAAACCCAGATACAAAGGGATTTTCCACAGGATGTAAAAAGGTACGGATAAAAGAGTTGCACCGGAAATGTCGGCACGCCCGAATTTTGCCCAAGCGCTGACTATTGAAACTAAAATTAGCAGTCCTTGTACTGCTAATAAGATGGCTGGAATCGCGGATGTTCCGATGATTGCTGCTAGTATGGAGGCTGCAAAAGCGGCTAGCCAAATAGCGACTAAAAGTGATAGGGGAGGGACGGATAAGTCGAGGGCGATCGCCATTAAGTCAAAACGTTGTTGCTCGACAGAAGCTGTCGCCAGCCTGGGAGTTTGAGTTAGCAATGTCTGTATGTGTCCGTGTTCCCATCTGGTTCTTTGAGTTTTAGCTACTTGCTGCTGCTGCGGCAAACACCCGGTGACTCTAGCTTCGGGGCAGAATACGGTTGGATGTCCGGCGATCGCCAAATCCAAACTCATTTGCATATCTTCAACGATATTGCTGCTGGCTAAGGGAATATCTCGAATGATTAACCAGGGAAAAGCCATGCCCGTACCTGTTAGCAATGATGGGAATCCTAACTGTTTTAATCCGCTGGGCCGCACTAAGTTTTTAACTAGAAATGCTAAGGCAGAAATGGAGTCTTTTGGGGTAGGATTAGGTGGCTGTTCCATTAAATATGTTGCTTGCACCGGTCTTTGTTCGGCGATCGCCACGCGGGCTAATTTCTCGATCGCGTCTGGCTGACAGATGCAGTCTGCGTCTACCATAATCACTACTTCTGGGGGGTCTGAGGCGATCGACTGCAAGCCAAAATCCAGTGCGTATCCCTTCCCCTTGCGTTCTGTGTCGTGGCGCTCGATCGCACTTGCACCGCAGTTGCGGGCGATTTCTGCCGTGGCGTCGGTGCAGTTGTCAGCAATCACTAACAGGCGGTCTTGAGGTGTTAGCTGCGGCAATATGGTGGAGATGGTGGCGCCAATTCCTGCTGCTTCGTTGTAGGCGGGAATTAACACTGCTATTTTGGGGCGGGGCTCTTGAGTTTCGGCTGTGGGGCGGAGGCTGGACAAGAAGGCTGCACTGCATTCTAGGAATAGAACTGCAACGGGAATTAGCAGGATCAGGGCGATCGTCAAGAGTACAACATCAACAAATAGGAACGCTAGCTGATTTATTTGCACAATTCTAGTACCTTAATTTAATTTAATTGGCTGCGGTCATTGAGTTTTTTCAATAATATTGCACCTTGATCAAGTCAGGGAGCAATGCTATCTTAGGAACGAAAATTTAATAACTTAAACACCTTCCACAGTCCTTTCTCTTATTAATCTGCGAGGTAAAAGGAGGCAGAGCCTCCGGATCTGCGTTATCAGGCAGAGCCTGGTAACAAGCAACAAGCAAATTGCTTAAGTTATTTAATTGCCATTCCTAAGCTATCCGATCGTGTCTGTTCAAATAACCGTTATCCGGTTCGTAGTGAGGAATAAAGTCTTCACTACAAACCAACTTGATTGCAGTCGTTCGCTCGAACATGATATCATATCATCTCGATTCTTACAATGTTAAGTAAATCACTTAATTAAATCTCAAACACGCCCAGACTTGAGAAACCCGGTATCTCAAAGAAACCGGGTTTCGGGGCGTTCTGCTTTCGATGGACGAAAGACAACGCAGCAATCTCTAAACTATTTTCAAGCTAGGCCGCATCGAGGACAGGAACAGGTTCAGGTTTTTTTTGGGTAAACTGTGCGGGCAGTGCAACTTCTCTGAGATATCTCGATATCGATCGCAAATATCCCACTTCTGCTTGCAGAGAATCCAGAGCAGACAGATTCTCAACTAAATCCTCAAATTCATCAGCAGTAATTCCAGCGCTGTGCAAGACTTCTTGATTGAGCCGCCCGTACATTCCTTGCAGGAGGAGTTCGATAATCTCGCTGTAGTTAGCTATTTCCGCTCCGTAACCTTCCAACTTCTTCGGATTGATTCCCCACTGCAAAATTTTCAACAAGTCTTGGGGGGAACTCCACGCAAAAGAGGAAGCAATCACTTCTTTTTCTGCTGCGACAAGAGCGTGCTTGATTTGTACTTCCGGGAAATCTGGATCGCCGATTAAGCTTTCCAGGTTCGACACTTGTTTCTCTAACACGCACAAAGAAAAAGGAGCTAATTCTACAGTCACCATGTCGCCAGCATCGTCAACAATTCTAAAGGGATCTTCCAGAACATTAATCAGGAGGTGAATGTCTGTAGGTTTGCTCCAGTCAAACTGTCCGAGGAAAAACGGTTCTTCGTATCCCGGTAAAAGTCCTTGAAAGTAAATCGGCAGATTTTTGCCTGACTCAAGAATTTTATAAAGTGCTACTTCCAAGGTTTCTGTCGGCCAACCGAGATTTCTCACGGCGACAAATTTTAGTTTTCCTGGAACGGACACAACCAGCGCGTTCAGCAATAAATGTACGGCTTCGACAAGATTTTGAGCGGTTACGTAGCGGTGGGGAGCGTGAACGTTGACAGTTTTACTTTGCTCTACTTTTTTGGACATTTGCTCGCAGAACAAGCTATTTTCCAACATATGAGTAAAGCGAACCATCCCGTAGGTGACATCTCCTTCTTGAGCTGCTTTGGAAAATTGCCATTCGGCAAATTTTTTCGAGGCTGCGTAAACTTCGGTTGTAAAATATCGAGATGTTTTGCCTGTGGAGGAGAAGATGCAGTGTTCCACGCCGTATTCTTCGGAGAGTTGGATGACGTGTTTGCATCCTAACAGGCTGGTTGTAACTGTTTCTCGGATTTGGATTTCAGCTAGTCCTGGTTGGCGTTGGGCTGCTAGGTGAAAAACGATGTCTGGTTTTTCTATTTCAAATATGTGTTTCAGCGCCTGGAAGTTGCGAATATCGGCGGCGTAGAAAGTTACTGCGCCTTCTCTGTTAAAGTGCGGGAGAGTTTCTTGGGGGTTTTGACATCGGGCTTTGTCTGCGGAAATGATGTTAGTTGCGCCTAATTCCAGGAGTTTTTCGATTAAGAAACTGCCGACACAGCCTTCGCCGCCGGTGATCAGGATGGTTTTTCCTTTGATTTTGCGACTGACTACGGGGGCGTAGAGGTGAATGGTACGATCGCGCACGTCGCTAAACGGTTCGCTTTCTAGTTGTCCGTCGGCTTGATAGGCTGCAATTAGCTGTGCGGTGAGAGTTTGTAATGTCGCTAGGATTTCGGGATCTTGCGGTTCGGGGGAACCTGGGGGAACTAGCTGCTGGATGCGATCGATTATTTCGGCTTTACTTCCAGTTTCAAACACTTCTGAGGGGTTAAATGCACTTTTCACTTTGTTGGCTCCTGTAAATTCTAGAAATATCGTTGCTTAGCGGCGAGTTTTTAAACAGATTTTCGAGGGACAGAATCTTTAAAAGTCTACTTGGTTTTAGGATTTTTTAGACTGAAAGCCACTTGATCGGAAAGATACGCCATCGACTCTCCTAGTAAATTACTTGTATTAAGCCTACTTGTAGTTTTATTAAGCGCTTGTTTAACCTGCTTACTTTGGCGATCGGCAAATCCGCAACTTTCTCAGTCAAAAATTTGTCACTACAACTATAAACTTAAGTTGCTAGCTGTTGGCAATACTCCGCACCGATCTTTATTATTTCTTTGCAATCGCCTGGCAGTTTTCACGCATTTTTAAAGTTAATGTAAAGTAGCGCTGACCTTAAAAAAACTTAACAATATACTTGACATTGATTGTCTTGCCTCGCATTACTTGGGTTAAATGTATTTATAGCTACTAATTTTATACTTTTTAAGTAAATATACGCATACAAATGCCCAGGCTTGCGGTCTGCCGAAAATATTGCTACTGATACCAGTTAAAAAAATAATCCAACTTTAGGTTAACTCCAAACCCATACACAATCAGTCATTTCCAATTTTTTTCTGTAAAACCTCAAATCTAAAATTGTATTGATTGATGGGGTAGTGCTGCGGTGCCTACCCCTGTATTTGTGCTGCTACTAGGCGCGAACCCTGCGTTCTTTTTTGCTGCCTTCAAAGTCGCGGGCCGACCCAACATCGTAGCCTCCCGTCCGCAAACGGCGGTCTAAATCGCTGGCTTCGGGAGAAGTTTTTGCAGCTTCTTCGATCGTCACTCTACCTTCAAGCACTAATTTGTAAAGATCCTGGTTGATAATTTGCATTCCCTCATAAGTATCAGTTTCCATCAAGCGGAAAGCTTCATCATCAGCACCTTTCATCAAGTAATCGTGCATGGCTGGCGTATTCACTAAAATATCGTGAACTGCGACGCGGCGGTTGTCAACAGTTGGTAGCAAAAGTTGGGCAACTACCGCTACTAAAGAATCGCAAATTTGCATCCGCATTGCCTGTTGTTCCTCGGGTGGGTAGAGGTTCAACAATCGGTTAATAGCATTGATGGCGCTACGAGTGTGGAGGGTTCCTAATACTAAGTGGCCTGTTTGAGCTGCTTGCAATGCTGTATTGATGGTAACGCGATCGCGCATTTCCCCGATCAGAATTACATCTGGGTCTTCCCGCAAAACAGCCCGCAAAGCCTGCTGAAACTCGTGGGTGTGCAAGCCGACTTCCCGCTGGCTAACTAAGCATTTTTTAGAAGGGTGAATGAATTCGATCGGGTCTTCAATTGTAACTACGTGCTTCTGTTCCATCTGGTTGAGATGGTCGATCATCGCGGCTACTGTTGTTGATTTTCCCGAACCGGTAGGCCCCGTAACCAGTATTAACCCCTGCGATCGCAGAATAATACTTTTGAGAACGTCGGGCAACCTTAAGGAGTCGATAGTCGGTATTTCTAAACTGATCAAACGCAATACTATGGCGCCGCCGCTGAGGGAATCAAAACAGTTTAGCCGACACCGCACGAAGCCTGGGTAAAAAATTGCTGAATCTAATTCTTTGGTAGTTGCAAACTGTGTTCGCTGTTCGGGGGTGAGAATTTCGGCTAAGTAATGTTCAAAAATTTCTGGCGTTACTTTGGGGTGGCTGGTTGCTACTTGCATCACGCCCCGAATCCGAAATCGAGGTACTTGGCCGACTCGGATGTGAATGTCGGAAGCCGAGGCGCTATGGGCATCTCTGACCATTTGTTCGATCGTACTGCTGGGAGTCTCAACAGGCCGCTGCTGCTTGGCTGCGGGGGGCGCAGAGGGCGCGGGTGCAGGAGGCGCGGGTGTTACGCCCAAGGGCGGCGGCGGCGGCGGTGTGCGGCGGGCTTGAGCCTCTGGTCGAACGGGTGTAGGGTTGTTTAATGGGTTCATTTTTTGGTCTCCAGTCAGTGTAGATTTATTGCGAAAAAATGCCCGATTTGTAATTTAATCGCTCGCTTGCTAATTAGGTGCTAAATGCTGAGAATATTTTACAATTAGGCTTGATGGGCGATCGAGTAATTAACAATTTCAACTCCAATGAACATCAGTCAAAAAATTGCCGACTGGCTCGAAAATCGCGCGATCGCCCCCGCCTATGCGGGTTGGCTGCTCTCGGGGATGACGGTGTTCTTTTTTGGGTCGGCAACTAATACCATGTCAGGGTGGCTGTACGCGCTCAGCGGTGGCACTTTGGCGCTGTTGGGAGTAGCGGCGGTTTTGCCTGCGAAGTCGCTCCGTGCCTTGGAAGTTCGCCGCCGCCCGATCGCACCGGTAAGTGCGGGCGATCGAATTACTGTAGAACTAGAAATCGAAAATCGCGCCCCCGAACCTAAAACTTTGTTGCAAGTGGTAGACCTGTTGCCGTTTGTCTTGGGATCGCCGATCGTCAGCGCGATCGAGGTTATAGAGCCGTCAAGTATATACAGGAATACATACTACTTGGAAGTCCGGCAGCGCGGCGTCTATCGCTGGCAAGAGGTGGACTTGAGGACGGCGGCGCCTTTAGGGTTGTTTTGGTGTCGGCGCAGCCGTCCGGCGAAAGCGGTGGCCGTTGTCTACCCGCAGGTTTTGCCGTTGAGCATTTGCCCTTTGATCGATCGCATCGGCCAAGAAGACAGCCCGCAATTGTACGATCGCAGCCGATCGCAAACTGCTACCGAAGGCCTCACGCGCAACCTGAGACCTTACCGCCACGGAGACCCGACCCGGCTGATTCACTGGCGCACCAGCGCCCGCTACGGAGAACTGCGGGTGAGAGAGTTAGAAGTTGCCGCCGGCGGTCAAGAAATCATTATTGCTCTCGACAGCGCTGCTTCGTGGCAACCAGAGGAATTTGAACGAGCGGTGACAGTAGCTGCGTCTCTTTACTTCTATGCTAGCAAGCGCCTGTTAAACGTCAAACTGTGGACGGCCCGAAGCGGACTTGTCTCGGGGAACCGGGTAGTTTTGGAAACTTTAGCGGCAGTGAATTATGGGGAAGATGCGATCGATAGTCGAGCGAAACTGCCGATAATTTGGCTGACTCAAAACTCTGCAAGTTTAAGCACTCTTACTCAAGGTAGTCGTTGGGTACTCTGGCCGATTGCCGCTGGGGAAACAGGCGAAAGATTGTTACTAAAACACGATTTACCTGGTTTGCAAATTCGCTCAGATAGACCTTTAGAACTTCAGTTACAAGATGCTCTGGAAAGAGCGATTAGTTATTAAGATTAAGTGGATGAGTTTTCCGGTATCATATCAAGTTCGGTAACAGCAGAATTGTGCCAGTGCTGTCCCCGAAGAGCGAGTTATCTCCTCTCGCTCTTCGGGGACAGCACTGCACTGGTAAATTAGACCTCTTGCAAAAGTCCTTTTAATTAAATTTTTGGACGTTGCTCTGAGCATCGTCCCAACTATTTTTGCAAGAGGTCTAATGATGATTCTGATGCAAACGGAAACGAGAGTACAAGCTTTTCCCAATTTAAATAACACATTTGGGGTGGACAATCTTAGCCAGCCCCACAAGATTTTAATTGTAGAGAGATAGTTTAATTTAAATGTCGATCGCACTCATTGTCTGAAATTAAAATGTCAATCCCGGTTAATCCGTAGTGTCGGGAAAAGTTTCGACTACATACTCCGGTACATACTCAGCAATTTTCTCAGGTCGATTCTCTGGCAATTTCTCGGGTAATTTATAGGGCAAATTCTCCGGTGGATGTTCGGCTCTGACTCGCCGGATCGGGAGATTTGCAATCAATGCTGTCGCCCGCTGATCGCTAGCGAGCGAAAACTCCGACTCAGTAGTATCGATTTCCACATAGCGAGACACCACCTCTAGAATTTCTCGGCGCATCGACTCAACCATTTCTGGGCTGAGCTCTGAGCGATCGTGGGCTAGAACCAGTTTGAGGCGACGTTTTACATCGTCGCGGCTGTTGTCAGGGGTGCGCGGAAAAAGTCGTTCGAGAAGTGTGTATAGCATGGGTATGGCTGTTTTGTCAAGGGTTGGGCATAGAAAAAATCACTGGGGAAAATTTCGGGTAGTTTTTGTGATGCAGTGGCTGCTGTTAAAGGCCGATCGCCAATATTGCAGCACATCACATAATTTTAGTATTTAAGAACTTGCGGAGGCGAGTGAAAAAGTTTTCTCGACGGGGATTGAGATCTAAAAATTCAACCTTTTCGCCTTCTAAGCGGCGGGCAATATTGTCGAAGGCAGTTCCAGCTAAAGAGGCCGTTTCCGACAAGACTAATGGTTCGCCTCGGTTGGTGGAAACGATGACGCGCTCGTCGTCGGGAACAACGCCTAACAGCGGAATGGCGAGGATTTCCCGCACGTCTTGCACCGACATCATATCATTTGCCAGCACCATTGCAGGTCTGATCCGGTTGACAATTAGCTGGATTTTCTTGACGTTGTTGGCTTCCAGCAGCCCGATGACTCGATCGGCATCACGAACAGCAGCGATTTCTGGAGTCGTGACAATGATACCTTCTTGCGCCGGGGCGATCGCATTTTGAAAACCCTGTTCAATTCCAGCCGGAGAGTCGATCAAAATATAGTCATATTTTGGTACCAACATCCCGACAAGCTGCTTCATTTGCTCGGCGCTGATGGCATCCTTCATGCGAGTTTGCGCCGCCGGTAACAGCACCAAACGCGGCTGGCGCTTGTCTTTCACCAAAGCTTGCTCTAACCGGCACTCTCCGGCGAGAACTTCTAATGCCGTGTAAACAATCCGGTTTTCTAAGCCCAGCAGCAAGTCTAAATTTCTAAGGCCGAAATCGGCATCAATTACGGCAACATTGCGCCCCCGCTTAGCTAAAGCCATGCCGAGATTAGCTGTGGATGTGGTTTTTCCCACTCCGCCTTTCCCTGATGTAACAACAATAATGCGAGCCATAAGCGATTTTAGATTTATTGGTCAGTAGTCAGTTGTCAGTTGTCAGTTGTCAGTTGTCAGTTGTCAGTTGTCATTAGTTATTGGTCATTAGTTATTGGGAATTAATCTTATTATTTGTCGTTCGTTGGCATTTATTTTTTGAGAATTTGGCAGCAATCTGTTATTCATTGAATCAACTCAACACTCAAAACTCATAACTCTCATTGTTCTACGAATTCTCTCTGAATTTGCACTGAATTTTTAAATTTTCCTTGACTAACTGATTTAGCCAAAACCTAAATTATCAAGCGCCGACTTAAAGAGAAATAGTATTACTAATGACTAATGACCAATGACTAATGACCAATGACCAATGACCAATGACTAATGACCAATGACCAATGACCAATGACCAATGACTACTGACCAATTACCCATTACCGCCGATTAACTGCGATTTGTCAAAATCAGAGGCTCTACCGATCCGAATCCCCTGAGGCGTCACATAGGCGACTTCCGGGAAAAACTGAGCCGGTGAGGTTTCTGGGCCTCTGGCAACGTACTTAGCAATCCTAATCACCATCGGTTCCATCTGCAAGGTCATAATCACGCTGTTGGTGTTGCCGCCGGCACCAGCGTGCACTACGCCCCGCAAACGGCCCCAAACTAGGATATCGCCTCCGGCGATGACTGAGCCACCGGGATTTACGTCTCCCAAAAGTACGATCGTCCCTGGATGACGAATTTCTACGCCCGATCGCACTGTCATCTGCAAATATAAAGGTTCCGCCAGCGATTGCGGTTTTTGGGCAGTGGATTTATTCAGGGAAGAAACCGGAGGCTGCTGTTCTACACAATAGCCGGCAGTAGCTGCGGCAACGGCGGTTTGGCGGCGGCTGGTGTGGACTCGTTTGAGTTGCAGTTCCACTTCGGAGAGGGCATCGGCGATTTCTTGCAGTTGGCGGATATCTAAAAGTCGATCGCTCCCCATCAATTGTACTTCTGCATTTGGCTGCCAAAAGCGTTCTCCAGCATTCAGCCTAACTTTTAGCTGTTGCCAAAGTTCAGTCCAAGTCGATGCCGTACCAGTTGCGGCTTCGTTGTTGGTTTCTGGGGGAAGTAGCAACAATAGCTGTCCATCTTCAGTCTTGAGTCGGACTTGCAGCTCTAAGCTGACTTCGGGTGTTGATTGAGGGGCGGGAGCAGCAGCGGCTGCGGAGGCATCGGGTGTCATGGGACGGTTCGATCTCGGGTAGGGACAGGTTAACATCAATATTAGCTTGAGTCGTCTTTTGCCTCAGCCTTTGAGGCGAAAACTCTGGTTTTTTTATTTTTAACCGCAAGTATGGCAATTCTATTTCATTTTTGAACAAGATTTTTTTAATTCACCGCAGAGGGCGCAGAGTACACATAGAAAGAGAATCAAGAGACGAATAAAGTAGGTGTAAAATGCGTATTTTACCGCTATAATTAGTACATCTAACCACGTTTGTCTGAGTTATCTAATAATTAATTTACCAGAAATAGTTGCTTTAAAGCCTCTCCCTGATCGGGATAAATTAAAATCAGACGATTCATTACTCCAATCCTGTTCCTTCCAGATAAATTGCTGTCAACTGTCAACTGTCAGCTAAAAATTACCATGCAGCAAATAGAACGTTATCGCGGCAGTCTCATCGGTTTAGCAGTTGGCGACGCTTTGGGAACAACTTTAGAGTTTTGTCGCCCCGGAACCTTTGAGCCGATTAAAGATATGGTTGGCGGCGGCCCTTTTCGCCTGCAACCGGGACAGTGGACTGATGATACTTCGATGGCACTTTGTTTAGCTGAAAGTTTGATTGAGAGAAAAGGTTTCGATCCAGTCCATCAGTTAGAAACTTATTTGCGGTGGTGGCGAGACGGACATTTGAGCAGTACGGGCAAGTGTTTTGATATTGGCAATACGGTGCAACAAGCACTTTGGCATTTTAAAGATACAAAAAAGCCTTACTGCGGTTCTACTGATTCTTGGGCTGCTGGAAATGGTTCGATTATGCGTTTGGCTCCCGTCCCTTTGTTTTATGCGAACAATCCTTTAGAAGTAATAGAAAAATCTGGACAAAGTTCTCGAACTACTCATGGTGCTGCTACTTGCGTCGATGCTTGCCGCTATTTTGGTACTTTAATTGCGGGGGCTGTGAATGGAGTTAGTAAAGAACTTTTGCTGTCGGAAAGATATTGTGCGATCGCCAAATATTGGGCCGCGCACCCCCTGGTAGCAGAAATTGATGAAATTGCGGCGGGTTCTTTTAAACGGCGACAACCTCCTGAAATTAAGGGTACTGGTTACGTGGTTAAGTCTTTGGAGGCGGCACTTTGGGCATTTTACAACAGTTCTTCTTTTGCCGAAGGGTGTTTGTTGGCTGTGAATTTGGGCGACGATGCGGATACAACTGGTGCGGTTTACGGACAGTTGGCGGGAGCTTTTTACGGCGAATCTGCTATACCGGAAAAATGGCGATCGCAATTAGCCGATTTTACTCTAATTGCATCTTTCGCCGAACAACTCTTGACTGTAGGCTTAAGCACGAGTGACTAGAAACCGAGTTTTTATGCAACACTAGCCGTAGCCGTAGGGTGCGTCGCGATCGAAAATCCCCGCATAAAAATCGACAATCTCACAGATCCGCACCTGACCAAATAATTATGTAAATAAGCATAGTTTTCTCTTTTGAAAAACACAAACTTTGTCGTTTTTTTTATAAACAATATTACTTGGGTTCTCGCAACACGTAGCCAACTCCTCGAACCGTATGCAACAAGCGTTTTGAGTTACTTGCTTCTAACTTAATCCGCAAAGCCCGAATATACACTTCAATAATATTTGACTCGCCCATAAAATCGTAGCCCCAGACTTTTTCTAAGATGCGATCGCGCGTAATGACTTGACGGGGATTCCGCAGCAAAAATTCCAACAAATCAAACTCTTTAGCAGTCAGTTCAATTAGTTGATTTCCTCGATAAACTTCACGAGTTAAACCGTTCAAAATTAAGTCTTCAAATTCTAATTGATCCGGGTCATTTGGTTGAGTTCGGCGCAGGCGTGCTTTCACCCTCGCCAGGAGCTCTTCCATACTGAAAGGCTTAGTTACATAATCATCCGCCCCAGCATTTAATCCCGTTACGCGATCGGGTACTTCATCCTTTGCGGTTAACATAATGATTGGTACTTGCACGCCAGTCGATCGCAACCTCAAACAAATATCCAATCCAGAGATGCCCGGAAGCATCCAATCTAAAATCAATAAATCCGGTTCAGCCGTGCGGGCGAGGGTTAATCCATCCAATCCATTGGGAGCGACAGTGACGTGATATCCTTCTAAAGTAAGTTCAGATTCGATGAACTTTGCTAGTTTAGGGTCATCTTCAACAAGGAGAATGCGATCGCTCATAGCTGCGGATTCCAGATAGGTAAGGTGATAGTAAAAATACTACCTTCTCCCGGTTTAGAGCGGATCGTGATACGTCCTTCCATACCTTCGATCAGGCTTTTGGCGATCGCCAATCCCAGCCCTGTACCGTCTCTAGAGCGAGTCATAGACTCATCCACCCGGTAAAACCGCTCAAAAATCCGGTTTTGATGGGGCAGAGAAATCCCAATTCCGCGATCGCGCACATGAATCATCACCTGCTGTTCCTTCTTTTCTAAGACTAACTCAACGGGTTGTTCTGGAGCCGAATACTTAATTGCATTATCGACTAAGTTAATTAACACTTGTTGTAAACGATCCTGATCCGCACAGGCGACAACATCCTCATAAGTAGACACCAAAATAACTTTCCGATTGCTAACTTTTTGACTCATTTCAGCCACCTCAGCTACCAGAGTATTCAGAATCACCGGATGCAAACGAAAGTGCAAATTGCCGCTATCAGCCCGTGCCAAATCAAGCAAATCTTCTAACATCCGAATCGTCCGTTCAGTTTCACCAACCGCTGTTTCCAGTGCTTGCTGCTGATAATCACTTAAATTAGTGCTGCGTCGCAGCAAACTTTGTAAATAACCAACTACCACCGTCAGGGGAGTGCGTAATTCATGGGAAACATTACCGACAAATTGGCGTTGTTGCTCCCAGGAACCGGATAATCTAAACAACATCTCATTAAAGGTTTGTGCAAGTCCTAAAATCTCATCAGGAGCCTGATGCAGTTGGAGTTTTGCTCCCTGCAAATTATCAGCCGACAAAGTGCTAGCTACCTTACTCATCTGTTCCAGAGGGCGTAGAGCGTGACGAATGCGACTGGCGATCGCCACCATCAACACTAAGATTACCACAATACAGACAACAATTAAACTCCGAATCCCATCATTTAATTGACGTTGCTCATCAGTGATATCTTGAGAGAAATATACCGTACCCAGCAATTCATTTTTAATCCGTAGAGTCGTGCTACAGATCACCAAATAGCGATCGTCCACCTGAACAAAAGTCGGCTCAGCAGGTACTTCCGTCAAAGAAATCATCTTCGTAATCTTAGAAGATTGCATATCCATATCAGGTGAATTTACCAAAAGCATCCCATCATTTCGCTTCACCCACACCATGATTCCTCCTGTAGAAGCTTTATGAACGCTTCGGGTTAAGCCAATTTCTAGTGAACCCATTTCACTATAAAGCTCAACCTGTTCGGGAAAACGCATTCCAATATATTCCAGCGTTTGTTTGTGGGCACCGACTAGATTTTGCGACCTTTGCCAGCCAGCCCAAAATGCCACACTGCTAAGTCCTAAAATCGACAGCACTAGCAATTCCATAGTCAGGCGAAACTGAAGCGAAGAAGTGGAAATTCGCTTACCACTGAGATGGTTGACGACTGCTCTAAATTGGGGAAATTGCTTCATTTTTTTAAGTATTAGTGATAGTAATTAAGTATGAAAATTAGACCAATTCCAACTAGAGCAATCAAAAGTAGCAAAGGTGGGATGGGCATCTTGCCCGTCCTCCAAAGGTGGGATGGGCATCTTGCCCGTCCTCCAAAGGTGGTTTATTTGGTATGAGTGAGTCCAGAAATGTAGATAAAAATATCCATCAGAATGCTCGCTTAAAAGTTTTCCGCAGTACCTTGAATCTGGTTAAACTCAAAGCGTCGAGCATAATCTGCTTCACCATAAAGATTAAAACTAATTGTTGGTTCATCTCCGAGGGCTTCCACATGATGAATCGCATCAGGCATCAAGCACAAAACGTCACCCGGTGCAAGCAAAATATCGCCCACTGTTTGAATTTTATCGGGAAACTTCGGAATTGGCGATCGCCTCCACAAAGTATTTTTCTCCTCTCCACCCAGTAGCGCCACCACTCCCCAACTCGCATGATTGTGAATGGGAGAAACTGTACCCGGAGCCCAAGCCACCAACTGCACCGTCAGAGGAAAAAATGGTTCATCATAAAGTGTTTGTACCGCCCAACCAGTCTCAGAGTCAGGCTCAAGCAGAGCCATTTCCAACCAGGAAGAACTATCTAACAACCTGCGAACAAGGGGACAAATTGCTTGGAGTCGTAAAGAATCATCACTAATTTGCTCTAATACATCTTCCAAGTCAGTTAAAAAGCGGTAAAGTCGGTAAGGATGAGTCAAATCTTCAATTTGATTGGTAGCCTCACAAACCTGGTACTGTCCATCATCCGTCACTAACAAGTCTTTTCCTGTCATAAATTTGACACTAAGGATCGGGGTTGATCTCCACTCTATAAGATATTCCTGCTAACTAGATGATGCGTTCCTAATTCCCAGATGAATTTTTGCTGAAGAAACCGACCGATCGGGCATTCAGAGTTTTATCTCCCATCCATCTCTTCCTCATCTAGCGCTCATATTCTTGAGTGTTAATGTAAATAACCTCAAATCTTGAGGACAACAAAAAGCCGCAGACTTGCCAGAGAGTAAGAACTCTCAAGCAAATATCTGGTCTGAAACTACTAACTATTCATCGGGAAATTAAACACATGAAAGTAAAATACATTACCACGATCGCCATTGCCACCATTCTAGGTTTGGTAACAGCTAATGTTAGCTACGCCAATCTCAAGGCTTCAACAAACTCAAACTCTACAACCGTTTCATCCAAGATTGCAGAAGCCAATCCTTGTGCTGGCAAAGCCAATCCTTGTGCTGGCAAAGCCAATCCTTGCGCTGGCAAAGCCAATCCTTGCGCTGGTAAAAATCCTTGCGCTGGTAAAAATCCTTGCGCTGGTAAAAACCCTTGCGCTGGTAAAAACCCTTGCGCTGGTAAAGCCAATCCTTGCGCTGGTAAAAATCCTTGTGCTGGTAAAGCCAATCCTTGCGCGGGTAAAGCCAATCCTTGTGCAGGAAAAAGCAGCACAACAACTGTTCATCCTAAGTATTATACCGAGAAAGGCGTAGCCCTCGATGGTCAGGATATTGTAGCCTATTTCACCCAAAGCAAATTAGTGATGGGAGTTAGCCAATTTAAACAGAATTGGGGTGGAACAACTTGGATATTTGCTAGTGCAGCAAACCGCGATTTGTTTGCTAAAAATCCTGAAAAGTATGCTCCTCAATACGGTGGATATTGCGCCCAAGCTGCGAGTGAAGGCAATCTTGTTGCCACCCAGCCTGATGCCTGGAAAATTGTTGATGGGAAGCTTTATCTCAACTACGACAAGAAGGTACAAGCACAGTGGATAGGTGATATTCCCGGTCACATTGCTTTAGCAAACAAGAATTGGCCAGCTATTCTGAATAACAAAGAACTGTTTCGTTAAATTCAAATAGAACTTAGGTCAGGGGGGACACCCCACAAGCAATTTGATCTCTGGTGGCACAGGCATCTTGCCTGTGGCTGCGAGAAGGGCCGGCGGGACACCCCACACCCATTCATAAATTATCCTCAACAAAAATATGACTTCATGGCTGAATTCTTTGGGCTGGCGTCGTCGAGAGAGTACCCGCAGCAACCGAATACCGATCGCCACCCTCGTCATGTTAGGTTCAGTTATCGTAACCGGTGGACTGGTTGCTGCTTGGTTTGCTGGTAACGGCACTCTAAATCATCTATTTGCCCAACTCCAAGCAATGCAGAATCATCCTCCCATGTGGCTGGAAGTGCCGATGGTAATGGGGGAGTCTTTGCTCACACCTACGATCGCTCTGCTGGCGATTTCTTGGCTGATTATGCGGGTTTCGCCCGTACCCCGAACCTGGTCGCGGGTGGTAGTTGTGGGAATTTTGTTGGTGTTGGTGACTCGTTATCTGCTGTGGCGATCGCTCACCACCTTAAATGTATCCGATCCCTTAGATGGAGTCTTTAGCATTGGGTTGTTTCTGCTAGAACTTTTCCTCTTGCTGACCAACATCCTTCAGTTATTTTTGATGTTGCTGGTCAAGGATCGCCGTTCCGAAGCGAATCGGTTGGCGATCGATGTCGTTGAGGGTAGATTCACGCCAGCGGTTGATGTTTTGATTCCCACTTACAATGAGCCTGCCTATATTCTCAAACGCACGGTAATTGGTTGTCAAGCCCTCGACTATGCCAACAAAAAAATCTATCTCCTCGATGATACGCGCCGTGAAGAAATCCGGCAACTTGCAGAAGAATTAGGGTGTGAATACCGCACTAGAGCTAATAATTACCATGCGAAAGCAGGAAATCTGAATCATGCCTTAACTTATACTCAAGGAGAGTTCATTGTTGTATTTGATGCTGACTTTATCCCTACCAAAAACTTTCTGATTCGCACCGTTGGTTTTTTCCAAGATCCCGGAGTTGCCTTGGTTCAAACGCCTCAAAGTTATTACAATGCCGATCCGATCGCCCGTAACTTAGGTTTGGATAACGTGATCGCGCCGGAAGAAGAGGTTTTCTACCGCCAAATTGAACCGCTCAAAGATGGTGCCGGCAGTGTAGTTTGTTCTGGAACCTCGTTTGTGGTGAGACGCAGCGCCTTAGAAAATGCCGGAGGATTTGTCACCGAATCCCTCAGTGAAGACTATTTCACAGGCATTAAACTCTCTGCTAAAGGCTATCGCTTAGTGTATCTCAATGAAAAACTTAGCGCTGGTTTGGCGGCCGAAAATATTTCTGCTTACGCCACTCAACGCCTACGCTGGGCGCGGGGAACTTTACAAGCTTTTTTTATTGATTCCAATCCCCTGACTATCCCCGGATTAAACCTCCTCCAGCGACTCGCGCATTTAGAAGGACTCCTGAATTGGTTTGGTAGCATTCCGCGTATCGGCTTTCTGTTGATGCCTTTAGCTTATTCGTTTTTGGGCGTGATTCCCATCCGAGCCACTGTTCCAGAAATGTTGTACTTCTTTCTGCCCTATTATTTAGTGCAGTTGACGGTTTTCTCCTGGTTGAATCATCGATCGCGATCGGCATTACTCTCTGATATTTATTCACTGGTACTAGCATTCCCGCTAGTTTTGACGGTCTTTCAGGTGATGCTTTCTCCCTTCTCCAAAGGATTTAATGTCACAGCCAAAGGTACTGTGAGCGATCGCTTTTCCTTCAACTGGAAGTTAGCGCTACCGTTGCTGCTATTATTTATTCCCAATGCCATCAGCCTGTGGCACGTTCTGGGCACCTGTTTGATTCAATTTCAGATGCACGCCTCAGAACCGGAAATCATCCACCAGCTCAAAGGGTTGGGGATTGGTTGGATTTGGAGCGCCTACAACCTTTTAATTATCAGCATTACGCTGTTAATATTGTTAGACGCTCCTAAATCCGATCGGTATGAATGGTTTGACTTGCGTCGATTGGTACGGCTAGTGATCGACGGACAAATTATGTGGGGCGTGACTACTTTCATTTCTGAAGTGGGGGTTCATTTAGAGATAACTCAAGCTGGATTCCCTTCACTTATTCCAGGAGAAACCTTCCCAGTTACGCTGAAAATTTTGGAAGAAAATTTGAGGCTACAAGGACAGATAACTCGCGTTGATTTTAGTCAGGAATTTCCCTCGGTACATATCCGCTTTGATGAATTGGCTTTGCCGCAACATCGATGTCTGGTGGAAATGTTGTTTTGTCGTCCGAATCAATGGAAACGCTCTTGCGCTCCTGGTGAGTTAAAGTCTCTGTTCCTGTTATTTGGGATTTTATTGAAGCCTCGGGTTTTGTTCGATCGCGATCGGGCGATTGATTTCGTGAAAATCTCAAAAGTTTAGTGCGATCGACTTTAAAAACAAAAAGGTGCTTTATGGAATTTAAAGATTTTATGGCTTTGCTGCATCCCGTTGTAGCTGTAGCGATCGTTTTTCCGATGCTGGGTATTGTGCTGAATATGGCTTGGCAAACCATGCAGCGCCGCCAGCAAATTGCATCTGGGGATAAGAGCAAAATTCCCCCTGTAGTCGGCTCAGAACACGTCAAAGCAGGTAAAATTCTGTCTGGATCTGTGGTAGGAGTGACGCTGTTGGGTCTAGGCTACGCGATTTTTGAGCATATTTTGAGCAAGGATGTTTGGAGCAAAAACTCATTTCAAGTCATTTTCATTGTGCTGATGTTTGTGGCCACTATTGCCTCTTTGGTCATGTTGTATCGATCGACACCGGCGTTATGGCGTGGCATATTTGCGACTTTGACTGGTGCTGGTTTGGTGATTCTTGGCGCTCAAGATGGCGTTTATCGTCGCACCGATGAATGGTATTGGTCTCACTACTACATTGGGATCACCGCTGCGCTACTGATGGTTTTCTCCCTTGCCATTATTCAAGACATTTACAAAGATCGATCGAATCGCTGGCGCACTGTCCATGTCATCTTGAACTCGATCGCTGTGCTGCTGTTTCTGGGACAGGGAATGACCGGAACCCGCGATTTATTAGAAATTCCTCTGAGTTGGCAGAAACCCTACATTTATAGCTGTGACTTCGCCAATAAGACTTGCCCCAAACCCTGAGTCACAGTGCCTGCCATAAAAACTCGTGCTACAGAACAATCATTAGGGGGAGTACGCGGAACAGGTGCGTCGCTCTCAGATCGCCATGCAAGGGATTAAAGAATGGCGACGCGCCCTACAGAGACTGTTCCATCATTTTCAGCAAGCTGCATAAATACGTACTAAGTATCTTGACATTTTGGGAAATCTATGAGTTATATTTTCTTGCCATTGATCTCAAAAAATATTTACAAATCTTAATTTTTCATTAAACTGGGTATTATAATCGTGGTAAGTTCCAACTAAGTATTTATGCTCAATATCTTGATAGCGGATCAATTTCCTTGGCTAACCGCAATTGTCATCCTACCCCTCATCGCTGCCCTCGCCATCCCTTTTTTGCCCGATACAGACGGCAAAACCGTGCGCTGGTATGCCCTAGGCGTAGGCATTACAGACTTTGTATTAATGTGCTGGGTGTTTTGGACACACTACGATCCAAGCATCTCTACTTTCCAAATTGTCGAGAAATATTCCTGGATACCTTCTTTAGGCCTCAACTGGTCTGTTTCCGTTGACGGGCTGTCAGTTCCGCTGGTGTTGTTGGCGGGATTGGTGACGACGCTATCTATTTTTGCTGCATGGGAGGTCGATCGCAAGCCGCGATTGTTCTACTTCCTGATGCTGGTGATGTACTCGGCACAAATCGGAGTATTTGTCGCCCAAGACATCATGCTGCTGTTCATTGTCTGGGAACTAGAACTAATTCCGGTGTACCTGCTAATCTCGATTTGGGGCGGACAAAACCGCCGCTACGCAGCTACCAAATTCTTGATTTACACCGCCGGCGCTTCTATCTTTATTCTCATCGCTGCCTTAGCAATGGGATTCTACGGCGGAGGAAACGTTACCTTCGACATGGTAGAACTGGGTTTGAAAGACTACCCGCTAGGTTTAGAACTCTGGCTGTATGCGGGATTGTTGATTGCCTTCGGCGTGAAACTCGCTATTTTCCCCTTTCACACATGGCTGCCTGACGCCCACGGCGAAGCATCTTCTCCGGTGTCGATGATTCTGGCTGGCGTATTGCTGAAAATGGGCGGATACGGACTGATTCGCCTGAATTTAGAACTTCTTCCCAAAGCACACGTTTACTTTGCACCGATTATGGCGGTGCTCGGCGTGGTTAACATTATCTACGGCGCGCTGAATTCCTTCGGCCAAACGAACATGAAGCGCCGCCTCGCGAATTCGTCGATTTCTCACATGGGATTCGTGTTGTTGGGTATTGCTTCCTTCACGGATTTGGGAATCAACGGGGCGCTGCTGCAAATGATTTCCCACGGTTTGATCGCCTCAGTCTTGTTTTTCCTGGCTGGCGTTACCTACGATCGCACGCATACAATGATCATGGACGAGATGGGCGAGATTGGGAAAGTCATGCCGAAAGTGTTTGCCTTGTTTACCGCAGGCGCGATGGCATCTTTGGCACTCCCGGGAATGAGCGGTTTTGCTAGCGAACTATCAGTGTTTGTGGGCGTCGCAACTAGCGATATGTACAGCACTTCTTTCCGCGCCGTGACAGTGTTCCTGGCGGCAGTGGGACTGATTTTGACGCCGATTTATTTGCTCTCGATGCTGCGACAGTTATTTTACAACTGCGGAACATTGGCTGCTTGCGACATCGAAGATCTAAATTTGCTGAATCAGAGAAATAATCTGGATGCAGCGGTTTGTTTCGGTAATAGTTGCATTTTGCCTGGTGATGCAGTGTTTATGGATGCTAAACCTCGGGAAGTGGCGATCGCATTTTGCTTCTTGATACCGATTGTCGGCATTGGTTTCTATCCCAACATGGCGATGCAAGTTTACGACGCGAAGACTGTGGCGGTAAACGCAATAGTCCGCGAATCTTACACCCAAATCGTTCAAAAAAATCCTCAGATTTATGCGAAGGGATTTTTGACGCCCAAGATTGCACAAGCTCAAACAGCGCCTGCTTTGGGCAAAATTACAGGCTCTGAATCTGCCTCGGTTTTGGGTATTGTCAAGTAATTTTATCCGATTCTGTTTTCGTTGAAAATTGGACGATCGCTTTTGTTAAAGGGCGATCGCTTTTTTGTTAAGGAAGAAGGCAGAAAAAATAAGCAATTAAGGATCGCTTGTGGGGTGGGCGTCTCGCCCGCCCCTTTTTGACGGGCGAGACGCCCATCCCACAAAAAAAATTAAAATTGCAGTTTATTTAATTCTCATTCCTAAGAATGTCCTCACCTTCTTGGCAATAACATTAGCGCTGAATTTCTGCAATAATCTGCGCTAGATTTTCCCTAGCATATCCCACCTCAAGCATCGATTTATCCTGTAAATCAGAGGCAACTTTCGTCAGGATATTTAGCGGTTCTTCCGAACCTGTTGTTTTCAGGAACAACAATTGCAGCCGATTTTTAACTACTTCTAAAATTGAGCGAGTTCTAGTTTCTTTACTTTCTTTATTTTCAGCTATAATCTGGCTAAAATTGTGAGTTTTTAGCAGTCGCATTCTTTCTATTCCTTGCGTCTTAACTGTCTCCAAAACCTCCGATCGCATCTGATCGACCAATCTGTCGCTCACATACTGCACAATCAAAGGCTGAAGCAGAAAAACCGTTTCCCCGCCCTCACTGATTTTGTCAATCAGCGAGCGACGGCTCAAAGAATCGAGATTTTTTAGCAAATCGGACAGCGACGAATTGACCAACATCTGCTCTCGCAAAGTCGTCAGGGAAATCGGACTTTGAGCAATAGCCATCCAGTAGGCAATCTCTTGTTCAGCACTTGACATTCGATCGAACTGCTGCGCGAGCAAATTGCTGATATGTTCTTCAATAAATAACGCCGTCGCTTCCAAAAACTTGCAAACATTCCCCTCGAAAAACTCGTGAATCGTTGTCGCCACAATCTTCAAAGCTAACAGATTGCCTCCGTACCGCGCTAACAAGATTTCCCATTCTCGATCGTGGGCGGACAAGCCTTTTTCTTGGAAAATCTCCCGGGCAATTTCCTCGGAAATAGCAGGTTTTAAAGACCGCACTTTTTCTCCAGCCAGCAAACTCAGTTCCGTAGGCTCTTCTGAACTAACTAGCACCAAACAGCTATTGTGATTCACCTCACAGAGCCGCACAATTAAATCTCGATATCCTTCGCAGCCTTCGCGGTAGTGTCCTGCTAGTTCTTCGGGTTTGAGAATTGCTTCCAAATCGTCTAAAATTAGCAGACAGCGCTGCTGGCGCAGATATTCGACTAAGCGCGAAATTTTGCCGTTAAGGTCGATCCTCTTCGAGGGCTCCGCTAACGGCATATCCGGCTTTTGTTGGTGAGAAAAAAGTGGAATTAAACTCGCTAGGAAGTCGGATGGTGTTGGTGCCGATCGCAGCGATCGCCAAATCACAAAATCAAACTCATTCTGTAGCTGTTTTCCCAACTGCACCGACAGAGTTGTTTTGCCGCTACCAGTCAAACCCAGCACCGATACGACGCGACAATTATCCGATACAATCCACTGCTTTAAAGTAGTTAATTCTTCAGTCCGCCCGTAAAAAACCGAGACATCGGGTGCTTGGCCCCAATCTTCTTGTCGGCGCCCGTTAGCCATTTTGAATACAGAACCTTTACCTCGACTAAAATCGCTCGATCCCTGCTCAGTGTGGTATGAAAACAGCAACTGATGTCTCAATTCCGACAACTTTCCAGGGCCGTTCCCCGCAATCTGAAACTTTTTGTAAACTTCGCCTAGTCTTTTGCGAACGGCGATGTCGCTAATGCCAAGCTTGGTTGCGATGTTAGCCGTAGATTGACCGTCGAGAGCCATAAACACAGTCTCTAACTCGGCATCTGTGACACCGCGCTGTTTGGCGATCGTTTGCACAAAGTTTTGAGGAATCGGAGTAGTCAAGGTAGGAATCTCGCCTGTACTAAAAATCTATCTTCTATTATATTATGTGAGTTCTCGCTGGCGAACAATTGAATCTGTAAAATAGGTTTGATCGTTCGGACTTCAGTCCTCTGAGTTTTTATGAGGACTGAAGTCCGAACGATCAAACCAGATATGGGTTATTTTACCAGACACGATCTCATCTTTAGCAGCCCTCTATAAACCAAACACGATCGCGCTTTCGCGGTATTCTTCGGCAGAAAGCAGCCGCCAACTCCCATCGCCCAAAAGTTCCAAAACCTGCTGGTGATATTTCAACAAACTCAAGCGGTGTCCGACACTCACAAATGTAGTTTTAGTGGCTTGCAACTGCTCGTATAAATGTTGCTCGTTCTTCAAATCCAAAGCACTTGTCGCCTCATCCAAAATAGCATATCGCGGTTCCGTCAGCAACAATCTCGCAAAAGCTAAACGCTGCTGTTCTCCCAGCGACAAAATCTCAGCCCAATCTAAATCCGCATCAAAACCGCCCAATCTGTCCGGCAAATCTGCTAAGTTTACTGATGCCAAAACCCGACGCAATTTAATCTCATCAACATCGCTGCTGGTGTTGGGATAGAGAAGTTGCGATCGCAAACTACCCAAAATCATATAAGGACGCTGCGGCAAAAACAGCATTTCTCCGAGTTCCGGCCGCGCCAAACGGCCGGTTCCAGAGTCCCACAAACCCGCAATTGCCCGCAGCAAAGAACTTTTCCCAGCACCGCTTTGACCGACAATTAACAGTCCTTCCCCCGGCGACACCGCCACCGACAAATCCCTAATCAAAGTCTTTTCATGCTGCGGAGTATCTAAAGTAACGTGTTCCAGCATCAACTCAGAATCAACTACGACATCTATCGCAGTTCCTGGTGCACGAGATACCGCTCTTTCTGCTTCCAAAGTATCTGTAAATACAGTCAAACGATTGATACTAGCTGCAAAAGAACTCAGCGGTTCAATACGACTGACAATCACAGAAAAAGCTCGTAAAACCTGACTGAAAGCGAAACCGGCTTGACTGATATCTCCAAACTGAATTGTACCGCTTTGGTCGGCAAAGTAAGCTGGAGCCAGAAACAAAGCCGGAATAATCACAACAGCATATCCGTATCCAGTTGTGAAATAATCCAAGTTTCGCTGCCAGCCAATTAGCAAATTAAAATTGCGGAATACTTCCACGAAGCGCTGCTTTATTTGCATCGATTCTCGCTCTTCCCCCCGATAAAAGGCAATAGATTCAGCATTGTCGCGAATGTGAACCAGTCCGTAGCGGAAATTAGCTTCTTTTTTAAGTTGCTCGAAATTCAGAGGCACTAATCTTTGACCAAAAATCAGAGTGGCGACCGTGCCCAAAATAGCATATACAATCAGGAAAATTGAAAGTTGTTTCGAGATAGACCACAGGATACCAGTGAAAGATATAATATCAACTATTGAACCCAGGATCACCAGCATAAATGTCAAACTTGTCTGGGTAAACGATTTGACATCTTCAGAAATTCTTTGGTCGGGATTGTCGATTTCCTTGTGTGAATTTATTTCGTAATAAGCCCGATTCTGAAAATATTTATCGAGGAACTTATTTGTCATCCATTCCCGCCAGTAGAGACCCAATTTATCTTGGGTGTAGCGGTAAATTACCACAATGGGAGTGCCGACTACAAAGACGCCCGCATAGACAAAAAGATACTTCCAATAATTGAGCTGGTCTTTTTTTGCTAGTGCTGTGTTGAAAAAGTTGCTGACGTAACTAATTATTACATTCAAGCCGCTGACAGACAGGGACAATAACAGCAATAGAGCCAATAATGCCCACGACTGCCAATGCGGTCTCAATTTGCCTTTGACTAATAAAAAAATGCTGAAAGGAATAATTAGCATCAAGGCAATAATGAGCATTGTCGGGGAATTAATAATTCCTTGCAACAAACTAACTAACCCAGCAGCAATATTATTGACAAAAGCTGGAAAAAGAGCTTGACCTAGCAAACAGACAGCGCTCACAGCCACAAACATCGCAGCGAACAGAAATATCAACAACAGCGCCACTAATCCCAGAAAAACCCTGCCTCCCCCAGGCTCTAAAGGATAAAAGTAAGGTTGGGCGATCGCAATAAATCTCTTCCATAACTGACGGTCAAATCGATTCATCTTTGCTGTTTACAAAACTACTTCGACTGTTCTAACATATCAAGTTTTATTCCCCATTGCCACAGTAGACAAGAGTGCAAAAGTCCTTTTAATCAAATTTTCGGACGCTGCTCAGAGCAACGTCCCACAAGAAAAAAAAAATGTGGGACGTTGCTCTGAGCAGCGTCCTAATTATTTTTGCAATTCAAGTCTAGTAATCTATTCGAGAGTTGAGCGAAGAAGTTGTTCTCATATCATGTCCAAAAAGAACGATCGCAATTAAATTGGTTGGTAGTGAGGACTTCAGTCCTCATGAAAATTAGAGGACTGAAGTCCGAACGATCAACCAGATATGGGTTATTTTACCGGACATGATATCACCCACAGAGGAATACTTGTTTTCCGATTTAAATTGTGGAGAGCCAAAAAGTTTGTACGTTAGTTGTGGAGCAAGTCTAAAATCTCAAATCTAGGGGATCGGAAGCAGTCGCGCTTTCGCCCGACAACTCCGACTGCGATTGGCTGCTGTAAAACCGCTGGCTAATCCCTAAAATTACTTGTTTCATTACCCAATACAAACAGGCAATTACCGCAAAAGTTGCAGCCATTACGACCACCGGACGCTTACCAATCAAATCGTTCATTACAGTGTTAACCAACTGATCGGGGTTAGTCAGAATGTCCCAAGTGTTGAAGCGGATAAATCGCCCTAAATAAATGCCGATCGCCGAAAGTGCGTGTATGGTTATCTCCGTTGCCAGGATAAATTTACTCCAACCCTGTTGCTTCAAATAGTAACCCAAATTCATCACCGACAGCACGTAAGCTCCAAACCCGAGCAGCATAAACGCCAGATACTGCGGGATCAAAGCCAGAGTCACAGTCCAAACCGAATTCCCCTCTTTAATCTGGCGGATCAGGTGAATGATATCAGTTAAAACGTAGGGTGCATTCGGCAAAAAAGCAATAAACCAGAAAAAACCGCCCCACCAGCGGAGAGAGCGAACTCCGCGCTGCCGCAGTACCCAGATGTCTAAAGCCATCAGTGCCAGTGTAATCGCGATCGCCCCCAAAACGTAAGTTTTGCCCACATCTTGCACTATGTGCTTCAGATAGGCAAAAACAGGGCGCGTACTGGACAAAAAAGTAGCGCCCAGGAGAAAGCCCGTACCCCACAGCAGCCAGCGCGATCGAGGTTTGCGGAACAGCCAAAAACTCAGGCCCAGGGGTACTAAACCTAAAAACAAATTCCAAGACATCCAGCGGACATTGTGTCCCATTGCTCCCAGCGCTTCCAGGATTAATCCCATCATGTCAGTTTTTATCCAGTTAAAGGTTGATGCAGCACCGCTTCCCTAGCAGCTTGGATCTATCTTAGGTTAACTTGTAGGGTGCGTCAGGTAGCGGCTGCTGGCTGATGCACGCTGCTACTGATAGTTTTTGCCGATCGGAATTTCGATCGCAAAAGTGGTTCCGCACCCGACTTGCGAAATACACCCAATCTTGCCCTTGTGCTTTTCTACCACAATCGAGTGCGCGATCGACATTCCCAAGCCGGTACCTTTACCCACAGCTTTTGTCGTAAAAAACGGGTTAAAAATGCGATCGACTATTTCCTGCGGAATTCCCGTACCGCTGTCGGAAATTTTCACCATCACAGTGCTGTGCGCGGTGACACCAGTCCAAATAGTAATCTGGCCAGGATTTGTCTTTGAGCCCGGAACCGATAACTTGTGATATCGTTCTTCAATAGCATCAATTCCATTAGCAATAATATTCATAAACACCTGATTCAGTTGGCTGGCATAGCACTCAACGGGCGGCAGTTTCCCGAACTCCTTAATCACTGCAATTTCCGGGCGGCTGTCGTGACTCTTCAAGCGGTGTTGCAAAATCAACAAAGTGCTGTCAATTCCCGCGTGAATATCGACTGGCTTCATTGCCGCTTCGTCCAGCCGCGAGAAATTTCTCAGGGACAACACAATTTGCCGGATGCGATCGGTTCCTACCTGCATCGAACCCACAATTTTGATTAAATCCTCAGCCATGAAATCCAAATCAATCTCTTCAATGCGATCGAGAATTTTTGGATTAGGTTCGGGATACTCATCTTCGTAAAGACTCACCAAATCTAGCAACTGTTTTGTATACTGCTTGAGATAATCAATATTAGCGTGAATAAAGTTAACGGGATTATTAACTTCGTGAGCAATCCCAGCAACCAACTGCCCCAAAGAAGACATTTTTTCAGTTTGAATAAGTTGAGTTTGAGTAGAGCGCAATGACCGCAGCGCCGACTCTAACTCTCGGGATTTTTCTCTTTCTCGCGCCTCGCTTTGTCGCAGAGCTTCATCTGCTTGTTTGCGAGTCGTAATATCCTGGGCAAATCCAATTATCACCTTGGGCTGACCCTCAGCATTCCTGCTAAAAATTGTATCCCGACTTTGCAGCCAAAACCATTGGCTGTCTGCCGCCAGCATCCTGTACTCAATTTCCCTAATTTCGCCATCTTCTCTTGCTGCAAAGCTCGCGTGATGTTCCACAACTTTTGACAAATCTTCGGGGTTCATTAACTGAGCTATCAGTGACGCACCCATGGCTGTAATGTCGTCGAAGCTATAGCCCAAAATCGTGCCAACAGAACAATTAGCATAGACATTTCGCTGTTCTTCCAAGTCGTAGAGATACAAAATACCGGGAGTAGCATCGGCAATTTTTTGAATAAACTGCTGGCTGTCTTGCAAAGCTAATTCAGCTTGTTTGCGATCCGTCACATCAATGCCAATGCCGTCCCAAAGAATATCGCCGTTTTCTTTAGCTTCAGGACGCGAAATTATCTGAAACCAGCGCATCTTGCCGGAAGGCAGCACCAGCCGTCCTTCCCAATGCCAAGGTTGCAAACTTTGCGCTGAAATAGCAACAGATTCGTTATAATTTTGACGGTCTTCGGGATGAATTAAATCTATTACCAAAGCCGCATTTTGCAAAACCGCTTCTGGTTCTAACTCCAGCATTTCTAGGCAAGCAGGACTCATGTAAGGGAAACTGAAAGAGCCATCTGCACGCAACAAACATTGATAAATCATTCCCGGCAAATTAGCCGAGAGGTTTTGGAATTTTGCCTCGCTTTCCCGCAGTGCTGACTCGGCTTCTTTGCGCTCCGTAATGTCAGTAATTGAACCAACAATGCGGACTGCTTTTCCAGATTCGTCCCACAAAGCTTGTCCCCGACTGAGTATCCATTTGTAGGCGCTGTTGTAGCACCACAAGCGGTATTCGATGATGTAATGCGGCGTTTTTTTGTTTAAATGGTCTTGGAGTTCTTGCATTACTGCGGCTGAATCTTCGGGATGGGTGGCGCGGCTCCATCGGTCAAAGCCTTGGAGATTTTGGACGTGTTTATATCCGGTAATTTCCAGAAATCGCTCGGACAGAAAGAGTTCCCCTGTTTGCAAATTCCAGTCCCAAATACCGTCATTATTGCCTTTGAGTGCTAGCTGCCACCGTTCTTCTGTTTGCTTCAATTGGGCAGTTCTTTGTTCGACTCTATTTTCTAGTTCTTGATTGAGCTGTTTGAGACTTTCTTCTGCTTGTTTGCGCTCGATCGCAATTCCTGCTAAATTCCTCACCGCTTCGATCAATTGCAGCTCGAAATCTTGGGGAGTGCGCGGTTGGGTGTAATACATTGCAAAAGTTCCCAAAACTTGACCTTGAGATGAGAGAATAGGAGTAGACAAGCAAGCTCTCAGCCCAACACTCAAGGCTAAATCTCGATAATTTTTCCACAAAGGATCGCTGGCAATATCTGTAACGAGCACCTGTTCGCCGCGATAGACAGCAGTGCCGCAGGAACCGACATTCGGGCCGATTGCTACGCCGTGAATAGCAGCATTGTAACTTTCTGGCAAACTCGGCGCGGCTCCGTGCAGCAGGTGTTGACCGTCTTTATCTAACAGCAAAATCGAACCCATGACATCTTTAGATTGCTGTTCGATCAGTTTAAGTAAAGTATTTAAAGTATCGCCCAGAGGAGCGCCGTTAGCAATAATTTCTAAAATTTGTTTTTGACCAGTCAACCAATTTTCTGCTTGCTTGCGCTGCGTAATGTCGCGGGCTATCCAAATGACAGTATTTTCCTGCATTGGCGAAATGTTAGCCACAAACCAAATATCTTTGTTGTCAATTGGCAGGCTGTATTCTAGTGAATGTGTCTGCTTTGTGCTGGCGGTGAGTTGAATTTGACTGAGAAAAAAATCTGCTAATTCTAGCGGCATGATTTCGTGCAGAGTTTTGCCTATAAGTGCCGCCGGCGGTTTGTACAAAAGTTCGGGATTTGTGGGCGCAATTTTCAGGTAGCGTCCCTCCGTATCAATTACGAAAATTACGTCGTTCATGGCCGCAAACAAAGCCCGCAATTCTGCTTCAGAAGCTTGCAGGGAGATTTCAGCTTTTTTACGTTGCGTAGCTGCCGCCACGGCATCGCTAATGTCTGTACCGACGCACAACAGCCCGATCGATCGTCCTTTGGCATCGAGCAAAGGTTGGTTTCTCCACGCTACCCAGACTTTTTCCCCATTGTGGCGAATGTTTTCATCTTCGTGTTTGAAGTATTTTTCCGGCTGTGCCAAACAGTCTCGCATCATGATGGTTAAGTCATTTTCCGACAAATTGGCCGGATCTACAATTATGCCGATCGCACTTTTGCCAATAATTTCCGCTTCTAAATACCCAAAAAAAGTTTCCGCAAACTCGTTAAAAAAAGTAATCCTGCCTTCACTGTCTAACTGCACAATAATGCTGTTAGCATTCTCAACCAATTGCCGATACTTAGCTTCGCTGGCTCGCAATTTCGCAGGGCCGTACACCCAGCTAAACGCCACCGCCCCGCTGAAAACAGCCAGCAAGCCACCACCAAAAAGCAACCATCCCCGCAGCGGTGAATTCTCGGGCCATTCTCCCACCGGAATTGCTGCCAACTGCCAGGAACCGTTGGGCAAAGTCACTTCCAGCAGCACCGGATTCTTCTGAAAAATCGCCTTGTCGCCAAAAAATACCTCCCCGATCGCTCCCTTCCCATCTTTGCCCCTCAGAGCGTATTGCAGCTTAGCTGAGGGGTCGTTGAGTCCCGCTTCCTGTAAGAGATCGTGTTGGTCGATCAGAACCCCTATCAAGCCCCAAAAAACCCCTGTTTCGGGTTCTGCGCCGGGGGGTGTGAGAAAAATGGGCGATCGACCGATGAACCCCACATTCCCCGCCAATAATTGCACGGGCCCAGCAAGCAAAGTTTTTCTGGTGTTGATGACATCTTCGACTATTTGCCGCTGTTTGGGTACCGTTGTCAAGTCAACCCCGATCGCCTTTTCATTTCCCAGCAGCGGGTAAATGTAAGCGATCGTCGTGCCTTTAACTAAACTGATGTTGCGAATGCCGGTTTGGTCTGCCACCAGAATTCTCGCCGTCGCTGCAAACTCGGCTTCGGTGATGTTTGGGTTGTGGGAAATGTCAGCCACCAAACCGCGCATCAAAAACAGCCGGGAATTCAAAGAGCCTTCCAGCTTAGAACGCACTGTGGTGAGCCGATCGAGCGTGCTAGCGCGGTTGTACTGCCAAAATCGCCCTTGTTCCGATCGCTCTAAAATACCAACTCCGGCCAATATGGCTAATGATGCCGAAATTGCTGCTAAATACGGTGAAATTAGAAGTTTGTTAATTTTAAAGTATTTCATTTGCCAGCAGTTCAGGTCTATTTTTAAGTCTTTAGATACATTTAGTTTAGTTCCCTTTCTCTAGGCAGATGCAAAATTTCCTGTTTACTGGAAATTTCGTAAGCCAGCCTGACTTTTTTGTATTATTTAACACCCGCTACCGAGAGTCGGCGCGATTTTTTGGTGCGATCGGCTATACTGCCCCTAAGTTTTATCAATCCTCAGCGACTAAAAGAATGCTATCAACAAGCAGCAGCGAACAAAGGACAACAGCGCCCAGAGCTGGATTTGAGTAGTTGTTCTGCCCCATTGCTGTTGCGGGCGATCGGTTGATTGCCGAAAAATATTATGCAAATTGCTGAGGCAATTGATGCCGCTAGCATTGGGGATAAATTTACAGTTCTGTGGATCTACTTTTTTGAGCTGTAGAAAACATACACCTGTCAGGAAAAGAGGCAGAGGGAGACAATTGCTTAATTACCAATTCCCAATTCACGCTTGAGTGTCAATCCCTCCACATCCATCAGTTAAATTCGTTACATCTGTTAAATAATCCGTTGCCGAACTTGCTGCAATATCCGTCACCTTAACGCGGGGCTATCCGTTGCAGTTCTTTCGCTTGTTCTAAAATTTTCTCGAAGTCTTCTTCGCTCAACCGCTGGATGTAGTTGATTTTGAACTCTTCTAGGAAGTCGCACAGCAGCAGTTGTATTTCTTGCCAGGTTTGCTGCTGTTGCAGTTCTGCTCCTAAAGCTTGCCCGAAATGTTGGACTAACTGGCTTGAGAGTTTAGTGCCTACGGGGTCTTCGCTGGCGATTTTAAAGGCTTCGTAGGCATCTTGGGGGCCGAGGGTGACTAATTTGGATAGTTCTGCAACTAATTGCTCTGCTAGCTGTGCGGGCAGGTTTCCCAGTCCGGGTACTTGCTTCCATCCTTGATAGAGAGGGGATTGTTTGAGAAATAATTCTATATTGTAGCGGAGCAAGGCTTCTAGGTCGGGCTGGAGTTGGGGCAGGACTTTGTAGACGGTGATTTGGACTAGGTGGGTGGCGATCGCTTCTATTTCATTGATATTGTTGATGTCTAGATAGCGCTGTTTGTGGGATTGAAATAGTTGACGAGCTAGTTCGCCTGTGGTAATTGATTGTTGCATCTGGTTGATGAGTTGAATTACTACTACTTCGGTCAATTCTTGGGCGAAGTTGGCGACGAAACCCCGGCTGATTTGGGTGCGTATCGGTTGGAGGTCGGGCATTTTGGCTTGGTGGATGCGAATTGTGACGGGTAATACTCGCAACAGGCGCCAGAATGGGAGGAACAGGAAGATGTCGTACCACCGCCAGAGCATGGCTGCTCGCCAACTGACGCTGCGGTGGCGGCGGCTGATCGAGTAGGTGCGGGCGAGAAATTCGATCGCGAATATCGCCATAAATGGCAGGTCGATTTGCCAAAAGTTGTCGGTAAATTCGCCGTTTTCTCCGATCGTGCGGTAATAGTTGATGGCGATTAACGGCTTGATTTTGGCGTCAAACCAGTTGATTTCTTGTTGCCAGCCTTGTTTGTTTAAATACTCAGGGCTCCAGAATGTTTTGAATGATTGTTTGGCGGATTGTTGCGGATTCGGGGTGCGATCGCGCAGCCGGTCTTTAATTTTTTCTAGGCTACCGCTTTTTGATGCTACTCGAAACGGATCTTCGTCGATCATGTTCGTGCTCAGATTGTTTATTTCCTGCAATTTTGCTGCTACTTGGGGAGAAGCCAAGCCTGTTTGTGCTACTTGATTTTTTAATTGTTCTAAGGTTTCTAGATATTTCTGGGTGTCTCGGTGGGGTGTAATTCCTTTAAATTGATCGTATACTTGGGTGATAACTGGTAGTTTGCGAAAGTAGAAATCTCGCCAGGGGATGTAACTGATATCGAACAATACTAGGCTGAGATTTCCTAGGGCGACCAGTGCCATAAACCGCTCGAACCAGGGAATTTTTGGTGATTGTTTGCGGGAGTTGGAAGTTTGAGAGGGCAGTAATTTTGGTGTCACTGGCAGTTCCTAATTAAGTACACGGATCGCAAGAAATGTAACTGGTAATAGCTGAAAAAAGGAAATAGCTTAAACTGGCTAATTGTCGCCAGCGCGATCGGATTGCGTTCGAGCAAGCTATTATTTATTTTAACGCGGGGAAAGTTGGAGAGTTTTGGATTGTCGATCGGGCCTGGTTGGGGAAAAATTTATACTAGAAAAATATTAAGGTCTATTCCCTAGGGGATAGCTTCGCCCCGCGTACTTGACAGCAGCCGCAGCTCCCGTTAGTCTGATTCTCTCTGGCAATAAAATTATATCTCAGGCGGAATCATAAGTTTATTTTCGGTGTTGTAGAGCTCACTGGTGGGTAATAAATTACTATTTTTGTTGAATCGGCTGGCTATTTGACCGCTAAATTAAATGTATTGCGTCGATCGCAGTTTCAGGCTAGATTTGGACTTCGAGTTTGAGGTCAAAGCCTGAAGAGGGTTATACTTGCTCAGGGGCAGTCTGGCGAGAGCGCCCCCGAGCGCTCCTGATAGCTGCCACCTCCGTCAGGTTCGAGATCTCGCCTCCACAAAAACCAACTTGCGATCGGACTCTTGAATAAAATGACACCCTGAGTATAATTTTGTTCGCATTTTTTTAATATATGACATACTGCCTTAATCTCGATTGCCCAAAAGACAAGCGTCAGAACCCACCAGGCACCAAGTATTGTCTTAACTGTGGTTCTAAGCTGCTTCTCAAAGACCTTTATGCAGCAACTGAGCCGCTGCGCGACGGAGGATTTGGCAGGACTTTTAGGGCTGTCAATCATGGAAAATTTGAGGAATTGTGCGTTATCAAACAGTTGTCGCCGCCGCAGGAGTTTCAGCGGAAACCCGCTCACTTTAAAAAGTATGTCCGACTGTTTGAACAAGAGGCTAGGCGGCTTTACGAACTGAAACACCCGCAAATTCCTCAGTTAATTTCTTATTTTGAGGAAGATGGGCGCTTGTATTTGGTGCAAGAGTTTATTGATGGCAATAATTTAAAGGATGAGTTGGAAAAGTACGGTGCTTATAGCGAAACAAAAACTAGGGAACTGCTGTTAGATCTGTTGCCGTTGCTGAATTTTGTTCACGAACGTAATGTGATTCACCGCGATATTAAGCCTGAGAATGTGATCCGCCGCAATCGCGATCGCAAGTTGGTATTAATAGATTTTGGGGTGTCCAAACAGGTAGTAGCTGAGGCTCCGACCAAAACAGGAACTAAGTTGGGAACTCCCGGCTATGCGGCTCTAGAACAGCGTCACGGTAGGGCTGTTCCGGCTAGCGACCTTTACAGTCTGGGGGTGACTTGCATTCGCTTGCTGACT
This sequence comes from Microcoleus sp. A006_D1, assembly GCF_036702805.1. Taxonomy (NCBI): domain Bacteria; kingdom Bacillati; phylum Cyanobacteriota; class Cyanophyceae; order Oscillatoriales; family Microcoleaceae; genus Microcoleus; species Microcoleus sp. A006_D1. The sequence goes on along the minus strand of NZ_JAUBVZ010000001.1, from coordinate 165,081 downwards.
TCTGTTATGCCTTATTTGGATATCTACGGGGACATTCACGATGACCTTTACGACCCGCTAGAAGGTCGCTGGCTTTGGAGGGAGGCTTTGCCGAAAGGCACAAAGATTAGCCAGGATTTAGGTGGGATTTTGGATAAGTTGATTCAGGAATATGTCAAAGACCGCTACAAGTCTTCTCTGGAAGTTTTGGAGTTTCTAAAACCTGCTGTTGTCATCTCACCAGCGCCAGAAAAGTTGCAGCAGCAGGCAACTGTTCTTAGTCCTTCTATGCCCACTCAACCAGTGAGTCAGGAGCCGCTAGTTTCTGTAAATTTAGAGTCGGAAAAAGGGATTGATTATTCTCATTTGGAAAGGCTGCTGGCTGCTAAAAATTGGCGGGGTGCTGATGAGGAAACTTCTGTGAAAATGCTGGAGGTGATGGAGCAAATTTCAAGGGGTTATTTGAGCGAGGAAGATATTAGGAAGTTTCCCACTAAAGATTTGCAAACTATCGACCAACTTTGGGTTAAGCACAGTCACCGTAGGTTCGGTTTTTCGGTGCAAAAGGGTTTGTGGGTAAAGTCGGGGGGAAAGCCTGGTGTTTATGATGCTACAGTTTGGGAGAAGTTTGGCGATCGAGTCGGCTGGCGAGTTAACGGTCAGTGGGTATACTATTCTGAACTAAATTTTACTTCTAAGGCTTTGCCTGGACATTTGCCGGGAGGGACTGTTTTTGGGTGGGAAGGTGGGGTTTTGTGCGGTGTTTTGGGTTTGGGTGGGATCTGGTTTCTGCTGTCGCGCCGAGATTTGTAGGAAGTTCGGCAACGGATTTTATAACGGATTTAGCGGATTTAACGGATTTAAGGGATGGATTTTGAGGTGCGAGGGAAGAAAGCCAGGAATGGAAGAAGGCGCTAAGGGGAAGAATTGGGAAATCATGGCAAAGCTGGTAATTATTTAAAGAGTTAACAAATTTTTAATTCATTTTTCAAGAAGCTGTCCTGCATGGGAATTACATATTTTAATCAATGGGGCAAAAGCATCAAATTCTCTCGCCGCCTTCGTTTCTTCCCTGGACTTACCTACAGGTGCTCGATCTAGGTAGCTACTGAGTACAGTTTGGCGATATGTTCTGTAGAAATTAGGTAGAAAAATAACAGAAAATCAGATCTAATCCCAAACCATTTTTTTTGTGATATGTTTTGAGAGAAGGGCAAGTTTACAAAGCTACAGACCAGTCCTGATCCGTAGAAAAGTATCAGGACGGGCTTTGGCTGCAATTTACCAAGGATATATATCTACTATGTTGCAAGAAAAACGTCTCAAGCCGTGGACTATAGTTCGATCGCTTCCGAATTTAGAAAAGGTGATTGTGGGTCAGTTTCGCAGTTGGTCTGATGCAGACGGTCACTTAAAAATTCTCAAACGGATGGTTCCGACTGACCGCTTGAGTGTTGTGTTCGATCCCGTAGTTCCAGCGTAATTTCGCTGCTAAATCGATCGGCGTGCGATCGCGTGAACTCAGCGGTCGCGACTTTTTTTTAGATAAAAATTTACATAAAAATTGCGATCGCCCGCGCGGACGATCGCAATTTTTATGATTGTCCTTAACTGCGTCGAATTTCCGTAACTTGGTCGGCAACATCCAAAATTGCTGTCGGCATAGAAGGCCCAGTCAAAATAATATCCAAATCGTGCGGTTTGCTCTCAATCAATGCCAGCACTTCTGCTTCGGGAATCAAGCCTAAATTCACCGCTAAACTCAACTCGTCGAGAATAACTAAGGCATAACTGCCGGAAAGCACCGCATTTTGAACGTACTCCCACAATTGTGCGATCGATCGCGTCTCCAGCTCATCTAAATCCGCCTTGTCAATGCAGCGGGGCAAATCGCACCGCACCCAATCTAAATTCTGCCCCAGCCGCACCGGATGCTGATGCCCTTGATTGATTCCCCCTTTGAGGAACTGTACCGCCAACACCGGAGCTCCCTGTCCAGCAATTCGGAGCGCCTGAGCCATGACACTGGTAAAAAAGCAGCGGTGCGGGCCTGTAAAAACTTGCACCAGCCCTTCAACTGTGTAGGGCAAGCTGTGGGTTAAATTAAGTTTAGGGGTTTGTAACTGAGCAATCATAGGGCAATATTTAATTAGTAAGTAAGTCTTGAGTGCGGCTCCGACCTTGGCGCGGATGAAGCCTGCTTAACAATATATAGTGTACTGGGCCGATCGCACATCCGATCGAACGCTAGATACACAAATTGTCAAAAGCTCGCGGCAGTGGCATTCGCAGTCGTTTGTTAAATTTTTGAACTAAATTAGCACTTACGCAGAAACCTGTTTTTTTTTACCAAAATACGGCGGGGAGTGCGACAGTTATGCAGTTAGAGGGTGAAAAACCCGGTTGATCAGAACCTTGCTGTGTCCAGGACTGTCAATAAAAGGTACAGATCGCGTAAAATTTGAATGTCGCGGCACTAGGAGCAGAGACTGTGAGATTAGTGATTCTGGGAGGGCCGGGAGCGGGAAAGGGAACGCAGGCAGAACAACTGTGCAACAATTTGAGCATTCCTTTACTGGCATTAGGGGATATTCTCCGCGCCCAAATCGCAGGTGAGACAGACTTGGGCAAGTTGGCGGTGTCTTATGTGGAATCCGGGGAGCTAGTTCCCGATGAAATTTTGATTAAATTTATCGGCCGTCGGCTGCTACTATGGGATGTCTTTAATGGCTGGCTGTTGGAGGGATATCCGCGAACGGCTTTTCAAGCTGAGGAATTGGATTTTTTATTAGAGGATTTGGCGCAGGAGCTAGATTGGGCAGTTTGGTTGAAAGTGCCTACTGAGGTATTGCTGAGGCGATCGCTCGATCGCGCGCGAGAGGACGACGAGCCAGCAATTTTACAGCGTCGGCTCGATTTGTTCGAGGAACGCACTATTCCTCTTTTAGATTATTACGAACGCCGCCACAAATTGTTAACTATCAACGGCGATCAATCCCCCGAACAAGTCCAGCAGGATCTTCTCAAACTTCTCGAAGCTAATAGTCATTAGTCATTAGTCATTAGTCATTAGTCATTAGGAAGATTAATTACCAATTACCAATCACCAATCACCAATTACCAATTACCAATTACCAATTACCAATTACCAATTACCAATTACCAATTACCTAAATATTATGTCTTTCCAGCGTCCTGACGGCAGAAAATCAAATCAACTTCGTCCGATTAGTTTCGATCGCGAATTCAACAAATTTGCTAGCGGTTCCGTGCTAGCCAAAAGTGGCGATACTCAGGTACTTTGCAGCGTTACAATCAAGCCGGGAGTGCCGAGATTTCTGGAGAATACCGGACAAGGCTGGCTGACGGCGGAGTACCGAATGTTACCCGGATCTACGCCGCAGCGACAAGAGCGGGAATTTATGAAATTATCGGGACGCACTCAAGAGATTCAGCGGTTGATCGGACGCAGTTTGCGATCGTGCTTGGATATGAAACTGTTGGGAGAACGCACGATACTTGTCGATGCGGATGTTTTGCAAGCAGACGCGGGAACTCGCACAACTTCAATTACTGGCGGGTTTGTGGCTGTGGCTGACGCTTTGAACAAGTTAGTACAAAAAGGTGAATTAGAGCGATCGCCCATTATTCGTCAAGTGGCGGCCGTGTCTGTCGGACTTTTGGAAGGCGAGCCGTTTTTAGATTTAAATTATCTGGAAGATGTGGCGGCTGAAATTGATTGTAATGTGGTAATGAATGGAGATTTGAACATCATAGAAATTCAGGGAACTGCGGAAGAAGGAAGTTTTAGTCGCCCTCAGTTAAATCAAATTTTGGATTTGGCAGAAACAGGCATTCAGCAATTGTTGGAGGCTCAGCGGCAAGCTCTTTAAGTCTGTACGAAAAGCATTTTATTCGACATCTATTCCTTCCCACATTTCCGAAATTGGTCGGGTTTTCCCTGCTTTTGCTTCTTGTAATGCTCTCCTGAGACTTGCTTTCACTTCGGCAATAGGAGTATCATCAGGATCGATTTCGACTTCCTCTGCTACTTCAGAAAAAAGTACAATCACTCGCACGCGGCTAGGCGGGAATTCTGCGATCGCGCGATCGAGAAATAATTGACCTTTCTCATCTATGGTTCCCAATACTTCAACAGCTTTCATCTGTTTCTCCTCAAGGTGTTTTTTGTCAATTAGATCATAATTCATGAGCGTCAAACAAACTTGATATTTGAGTGCGATCGCTTACCCAATCTCAACTAAAACTCAACCACCTAAAAATAGTTTCAACGGTCAATTCTAACTCGATGCCCTTGAGGATTGGCAACTGAGTTGCACCTGTGTACAATTCCACTTTCTGCCCTGGGAATATAGCTAAAACACTTTCTTCTTCAGGATCGAGCAACCACCCCAATTCAGTACCATTTCGGGAACAATGCAGTAATTTACTCAACACTTTTGTTTGGCTTTGTTCCGGGGACAGAATTTCAATCGACCAGTCTGGATGAATTTCAAAGCGGTTAGCAATTCTTCCAGATCGCAAAAAGGGAATTCTTTCCCATCGGAATACAGTCACATCAGGGACAATTCCTGCACCGCCAAAAGTGCAGCGTAACTCTGGAAATGCACAAGCAATTTTCTGTACTTTAGCTATCTGGTTGATGACAGTGCAGAGTTCACCCTGTAATGTGCTATGTTCACCTTGAGGCATAGATTTTTGAATGATTTGTCCATTGATAAATTCTGAGGCGGGCTTGGTTTCTGGAAGTTTCAGGAAATCTTCTAAGGTGGGCTTAGGTTTAATGAGTGTATTCATACCATTTTAGATTTTTAATTTTAAATTGGGATAGTATTATTGTAGGCGATCGCTTAATATTCTCAATACTTCAACAGTATCCAAAAAAACCAATCTTCCTGTTATCCTAGAAACATACTTCATTCCCCGATCGCACTTATGGTTGCCTTACCCGATCGCCAATTGATGAGCGCAGCAGAATACCTGACTTGGGAACCCACCCAAGAGGAACGCTACGAGTATTGGGATGGCGAAGTCGTCGCCATCAGCGGTGGAACCCGCAATCACAATCGAATTACCTTCAACTTCTTCAAGCTATTAGACGATCGGCTTAATCTGCCCTACGAAATTTACATCTTAGCCGTGAAACTACGGGTAGAACCAGGGCGAAAGTATTTTTATCCTGATGTTGTCGTAACTTGCGACGATCGCGATAACGATCCGCAATTGGTACAATTTCCTTGCTTGATTGTCGAAGTTTTGTCACCTTCAACAGAAGCCCTAGATCGCGGCACAAAATTTGCTAAATATCGCCAATTTTCAACGCTGCAAGAGTATGTTTTGGTGCAAGTTGAACAGCCCGGAGTAGAGATGTTTCGGCGCAATCAACAAGGGCTATGGGTGCTGTCAGAATATGGTTTGGGCGATGCTTTGCGACTTGAATCGGTAGATGTCGAAATTGCGATCGGCGATTTATACCGCCAAGTACAGTTTTCTTAGTCTCTTAAGCTGTTCTGCATTTAAAAATTGTGTATAAAATAATTAACCTCTTGTGGGATGGGCTTCTAGCCCGTCCCGTTTGTGTGGATTGTATGTGTAAAAACGAATTATATTCGCCTTATATTCGCCTTTCTTTCTTTACAAAACTTGCCGTGGGGCGATCGGTATTTCAATAATAAACTCACTTCCCTCTCCCGGTGCCGAAACACAAGTCAAATTTCCGCCGTGGGAACTAACAACAATCGAGTGAGAAATCGACAATCCCAAACCAGTTCCCGAACCCACCGGTTTAGTTGTAAAAAACGGATCGAATATTTTGTGCAGCACCTCAGTGTTCATCCCCGGGCCGCTGTCAGCAATTTTAATTATCGCTGAATTCCTGTCTGTCACCTCTGTAGAAATTGCAATAGCAGGCTGTTTTTGAGAGCTTTCCGGGCAATCTCTTGCCAATAGCAGCGCATCGATCGCATTTGTCAAAATATTCATAAATACCTGATTCAACTGCGACGCATAACAAGTAATTAACGGCAGCTTGCTGTAATTTTTAATCACCTCAATACCCAAACGCCCGCCCTCTTTCCTCAGGCGCGGTTGCAGCAGCATCACCGTACTGTCGATGCCTTCATGGATATCAACCGACTTCATTTGCGCTTCGTCGAGGCGCGAGAAATTCCGCAAGCTCAGCACAATATCCCGGATTCTTTCTGCTCCCACTTTCATGGAATCCAGCAATTTTTGCAAATCGCCGATCAAAAATTCCAGTTCAATTGTTTCAATTTCATCGATAATTTCATCGGCAGGTTCAGGATAGTGCTGCTGGTAAAGCTCAATCAATTTCAGCAAATCTTTAACGTATTCGCTAGCCGGATTGAGATTGCCGTAGATGAAACTTACAGGATTATTAATTTCGTGAGCCACCCCAGCAACCATTTGCCCCAAGCTCGACATTTTTTCCGTTTGGATTAATTGAGCTTGAGTTAGTTTTAGCTCGCGCAAAGTTTGCTCTAAACGTTCGTTCTTTTCATTCAACTCCTGCGTCCGCTCTTGCACTTTCTGCTCCACCGAATTGTAAAGCAGAGCATTATCCAAAGAAATAGCAACTTGGGAAGAAAGCAGCCTTAAAACTTCCAATCTGTGGGCATTAAACGCCCCGACAGTTAAGTTGTTTTCTAAATAAAGAATGCCGATTAGTTTGCCTTGATTGACTATGGGCGTACACAAAAGAGATTTGAGCTGGTGTCTTGCTACGTAAGGATCTGCCGTAAATCGCCCCTCAGCCGCCGCATTGCTCAACACCACATCCGAGCGAGTCCTTTCCACAAAATTAATCACCGTCACAGGTAAATCCTGACATTCTTCAACAGGCGTAAATTGCAGCACCGCTACATCTTCAGCAACTATTGACGCTTTCGCTGAAATCAACAGTTTTCCATCTCTCAGCAAGATTAAAAAACCGGATTGTGCGCCCGCATTTTCCAGCGATATCCTCATCAAAGAAGCCAGCAGCTTGTCTAGAACAATTTCGCTGGAAATCGCTAGGGACGCTTTCATTACAGTTGCTAAATCCAGCACTCTCGCATCGCTGCCAGTAGAAGTATGTATAGTTGTGGTAGTTTGATTGTTTTGGAAACTTCCGTTGAGCGGCGTCACTTCCCGCAACTGCGGATACTTCTGTTCTAAATCTTGAACTTTTCGGACTGCTCCCCAGCGCAAGTAGCACGAGTGAGCTTCGCGCAAGTGAATTTTGGCATATTGATATTTGCCTTTACTCAACCAAAACTTGGCTGCTAGTTCATTAGCCAGCGCTTCATTTTGGACAAACTCATTATCTTGAGCTAAATTTATAGAAAAATCGTACAACTCTACAGCTTCTGAATCTTTCTTGCAAATTCTGGCTATTTCTGCTTGTACTAAAAGGTACTTGTGCAGAAAATTTTCGGCACAGTTGTCTGCCCAAATTTTCATCTGTTTTTGATTGGCTTCTAACTTTTCCAAGTATTGCTTTTGCTTCTCTTCTGAAACATTTGGAAAAACAGCCGCTAAAACTAGAGAAAAGAAAAAGTTCCATTCGGTAGCGGGTATTGCTCCGGTAATAAAAGATAGCTGCTTTTCTACTTCCAAAGCTAGTTGCAGCGCTTCGTTGAAGTTGCCGTACCAGTACATTACCTGGCATTTGCGAATCTGATAAAGACAGAGCGAGTACAAATTTTGATGCTCTTGACAGTTTTGTACGTATTCAGCTTCGGTGATATCTTCGCTTTCAAATACAAACTTTTCAACAGTGAGTTGGCTCAAATTGCGTAGGATTAAGTCTACCCCTAATAATGTATCGGTTACGAGCTGATTTTTGGTTTTTTGGCTGAACTGCAAATACCTGCTCGTGTCGGCTAAAATTTGCGAAATTTCTTTACCTTGAAAAAAGTAATTAGCTATGCGGTTGGACAGAATATAACCCGCATATTCTAAATCTCCTGATTCTAAAGCTGCTTGATATCCTTCATTGCTGATCGCGTGTGCTTCTTTGATGTGATTAAACCAGTAATGAAAAATACTAACCAGTGACGAACAAGCTCTGCACTTCAAGCCGATATTTCCCGATTTTTCGCTCAAATTCAGCGACAGTATGGCAAATTGATAAGCTGCTTTGTAATCTCCCGAAACAGCGTTTAAGAACATACCGTAGCCCGCGTAGCAGAGAGATGCTTCGGGCACTAAACCGTAGGTGAGAGAAAGATTGACTCCTTTTAAAACGCTGACTTTCCACAAGTCGGGATTGTTGAGGTAAGCAGATGTTAACAAGTTTGTGATTAATTTGACAGCAACTTTTTTGTCGGGTACTGTCATTTCGGGAGCGTCAATCAGCGAAGCTATTTCTCTACCTGCTAAAAAGTTTGTGGCTGCTGCAAATTCTTCGGAGATGACTGTTTGCAGCCCGTCTAGCGGCAAGTCAATTCCCAACAAGTTCAAGGCTTGGATTCCGGCTTTGACGGCTTCTTCGTACTTCGCCCGCAGGGTGTACTGCACGATCAGCAGGTTGTAAATTTCTACTTTTTCTAAGGGCGATCGCGCTTTTTGCAAAGTTATGTTGATAAATTCTTCTGAATGCTCGAAATAACCGTTTAAATACTCAACATTTGCCCGCTCCATGTGCAGGGCAAAGGCTAAGTCGTAGTGGAAATCCCAAATATCAGCGCTCAAACCGTCCATGCCTGCGGTTAAATACTGCAAGGCAGCAACATAAGCAGTGGCATCTTTGGCTCTGCGGGCGGCGTCTAAATTCAGCGTTGCCAGTTCAATTAATTCTCGCTCGTCTCGAATTAGCGATCGCGCGACATTCAAGTGATCGACTAATTCAAAAATTCTGTCAGCGCGATACTCAGCCGGAGTGTTTTCCAGGATTTGCCGGCCGATTTTCAGGTGAACGTCTTTTTTTTGCGAGTCGTCGATCAGAGCGTAAGCTGCTTGTTGCACGCGATCGTGCAAAAATTTGTAATTCAGAATCAACAGCGGAAACATCACGTAATCTAATGACTTGCTTTCCAATTCCGAAGTAGGCAGAATCAGTCCCGACTTAATCGCCGGCAGCAACTGCGAAAAAGTTTCCGAGGCTTCTTTTTCATTAATTAAAGACAGAGTATTTAAGTCAAATTCGTTGCCCAAACAAGCCACCAAACGCAAAATTTGCTGCGTAGGACTCGGCAGTTTTCTCAACTTCTGCACCATCAAATCTACTACATTGTCAGTGATGGCGCACTGCTCGATTTGATTCATATCCCAATGCCAGCCGCCCTTGCTCCCCGACTGCGGCGGGTGAAAAACCAGCAAGTTTTCCTGATACAATGTTTGCAGGAATTGATTAACAAAAAAAGGATTGCCGTCTGTTTTGCTGACAACCAGTTCAGCTAAGGGTTTGACAGATTCGCGATCGCTGTGCAAAGTCTCCGCAATCAAATGAGTGATGTTGTCCACCCCCAGCGGCGACAAAGAAATCTCATTAATGATAGCTTCTTGATTTCGCAGCGTCTCCACAGTCATCATCAAAGGATGAGTGGGACTGACTTCATTATCCCGATAAGCGCCAATCAAAAACAGATATTGCGTAGCTTCATCTGTCATCATCAACTCGATCAATTTGAGAGTAGCAGAATCTGCCCACTGCAAATCGTCGAGAAAAATCACCAGCGGATGTTCTGGCTGGCAAAACACGCGAATGAAATTTTGAAAGACTAAATTAAAGCGGTTGAGAGATTCCGTCGGCCCCAATTCAGCCACAGGAGACTGAGCTCCGACAATCAGTTCAACTTCGGGAATTACATCAATAATAATTTGCCCGTTTTGACCGAAAGAATTACGGAGTTTTTCGCGCCAAACTGCTAATTCAGCTTCGCTTTCAGTTAAAAGTTGCCGCACCAATTCTGAAAAGGCGCTAACAACGGCAGAGTAAGGAATAGTCCGCTTGTACTGGTCGAATTTTCCCCAAATAAAATAGCCGCGCCTGCGGGTAATAGGTTTGTCTAAATTCTTCACCATTGCCGATTTGCCAATGCCGGAATAACCAGCAATCAGCATCATCTCGCTGCGGGATTTATGCTGTCCTCTCGTCAGCACTGACAGGGAACTTTCTTTTCTCGGTGTGAGTTCTTTCTTGATTACAGAAATTTGGGAATGTTCGAGGCGGTAGGAGCGATTGCTTGTGGCTGCTACCCGTTCAAATGCCGCTAAAAGAGTGTCAAATTCTCGCTGTCTGCCGTAAAGTTTTTGAGGGATTTGAAATTTGTCGGAAATATCTTGGCTGCCTAGAGCAAATTCGGAAATAAACCCAGATGTTTGCAACTGAAACAGACAGGATTCCAAATCTGCTTTCAGTCCCCAAGCACTTTGATAGCGATCCTCTGCGGCTTTTCCTAGTAATTTCATCACAATGTCGGAAATAGCTTGAGGAATTTCTGGTGCAATTTCACACAGAGGTACCGGCTGTTTGGCGATGTGACAGTGAACTAGCTCCATCGGATCGGTAGTGGTAAAAGGGAGCTGTCCTGCTAGCACTTCATAGAAGGTGACGCCGAGGGAATAAAAGTCCGTGCGGTAATCGATTACCCGGCTCATTCTCCCGGTTTGTTCCGGCGACATATAGGCTAAAGTGCCTTCTAAAAAATTGGGATTTTTATTGGGAACATTTTCCTGGCTTGATGCAGTTGAAATGCTAAAATCTATGAGTTTAACTTGTCCTGTAGCCGGATTAAAAACTATATTAGAGGGGTTAATATCTTTATGAATTACATTTTTGGCGTGAATTTCACCTAAAGTTTCAGCAACTTTGATGGCAGTAGTCAAAAATCCTAAAGTGGTGAATTTTTGAGAATTCATAAAGATTTTTAAAGATTCGCCTCCAAAATCTTCTAAAATCATTGCCAGACTATTTCTAACCTGCTGCAACTTGTATACTTTAACTACTCCATCCAGGAGGTTTAAGTTAGCAGTAATATCATATTCGCGCTTGTATCTATTCAGTTCTTCGGGAGTCGGATAGTCTTCTTTGATAATTTTGATAATAACAGGTTGGTTGTCTTGCTCGTTGCGACCGCGGTAAACAAGGGAAGTGCTGCTTTCATAAATGAGAGCGAGAACTGCAACGCCGGGAATTGCCATCATAGTTGGGTTCTCTCAAATTAGGTGTGCTTGGTCAATGTTATAGGACTTAATACGCGCGGCGGGCTATAAACCCGGTTTCTTTGTTGTTAGTCGTTGACAAACCGCAGATTTTTTCGTATGAACCGGGTTTGTTTTGGTAAATCCTATATTATCCTTCATTATCGCTCAAGACCTATCTTTTGGGATGTGTGGCAAGACATAGTGTATCCAGCCAAGAGCTGCTGCTGACTTCGGGCGCTGGGGCTTTCGTCACCTCAGCATTTAGGTAAAGAAAAGCACAAATACAGGATTTGTGCAAGGATTTGGTGACACGATCGATCGCACCACGGACAAAAAACAATCTCAGCTTTTAGAGACCGGGCGGTTGAAACCGCGTCTACACAAACTCTCACGCGCATTGCCAAGGGTTGAAGAACGGGCGTTTAAAATTAGGTTGTTTTCTTTACACCGCGCACCATCCGGACTTGGTGTTTGTAGACGCGGTTTCAACCGTACGTCCTATCTATTGGGTCATCTACGCGCTGGCTCGAATAATAACCTTTAATCTCAGAGTTAAAAAATCGGCCTGTAGAATCAGCATCTTGCAGAGATTCCCAAATTTCCGGTTCTACGTCGCTGTATTGATAGACAGACCCGCTGCTAAATTCTATTTGCAAAACTCGATCCTCTTCATTGTATCCGATCGCGCTAGCCATTTCCGAATCTACCGGCATCATCGCCATGGGTTCGCCGCAGGGAGCAATTTCTTGTGATTCAATGCCGGCACTGAGTTCGGTTGAATCTGTATTCGCGATGAAATCAACCATTTGCAGGCCGTGCATTGCAGCTTCGGGAGCCGCAATTTCGATAAATTCGAGGCATTCCCCGCGATCGATTAAAAGTCCTAACTGGCCGTTTGAGTGACCGACTGCCAATACGTTGCTCAAGTCAATTTTCGATAGTTTCATGGGATTTGTCAAGGATTAATTTCACATCAATATCTCCCCCAAAAAAGCCAGTTTTGCTGTGGAGGCAATATTGGATTAATTAATAGTATATTCTGAGTTGGCTAAAACGTCAACAAATGTAGGTTTGTGAAAATCCTGCCAGCAATCTAGGTGTAAGGTACATCGAGGACACCCTACATTGATAAATTTTGCTGCTTTCTTAACGAAACTTGACAATACATTAAGAATTATTGCCATAAAACAAAGGTAAATTTGTTTTAATTGCGAGTCAAATCCTAGCAGCAAAAGCGTTTGAGCATCTCCCAAATCTGTAAATCCTCAGAAAGTTACTATTTCTAAAGGATTCATCCGGTGAGAAGATTGGAAACAACCTTAAAATTTATCAGTAATTGCCCGATCGGGCAAATCTCAACCAGCACCAGGAAAAATACCTATGAAATTGGCTTATTGGATGTACGCAGGGCCGGCCCACATCGGCACTCTGCGCGTTGCGACTTCCTTCAAAAACGTCCATGCAATCATGCACGCACCGATTGGAGACGACTACTTCAACGTCATGCGCTCCATGCTGGAGAGGGAACGGGATTTCACCCCAGTAACTACCAGCGTCGTTGACAGACACGTACTGGCGCGGGGTTCGCAGGAACGGGTGGTGGATAATATCACCCGCAAAGACAGAGAAGAACACCCTGATTTAATCGTCTTGACTCCGACTTGCACCTCCAGCATTCTACAAGAAGACTTGGAAAACTTCGTGGAGCGAGCTCAATTGGATGCGAAAGGCGATGTATTGCTAGCCGATGTCAACCATTACCGGGTAAATGAACTGCAAGCTGCCGATCGCACTTTAGATCAAATCGTCCAATTTTACATCAACAAAGCCCGCAAAAAAGGCGATTTAGAAACAAAAAGCGAAAAACCATCTGTCAACATCATCGGTATGTCTACGCTGGGTTTCCACAACCAGCATGATTGTACTGAGTTGAAGCGTTTGATGGCAGATTTGGGAATTGAAGTCAACGAAGTTATTCCCGAAGGTGCTTCGGTTCATAACTTGAAAAGACTGCCGCGCGCTTGGTTTAACTTGGTTCCTTATCGGGAATTAGGGATGATGACGGCGAGCTATTTGGAGCAAGAATTTGGCACTCCTTGCGTGGATATTACGCCGATGGGTGTGGTGGAAACTGCGCGCTGTATTCGCAAGATTCAGCAAGTTTTGAATGCTCAAGGTGCGGATGTTAATTATGAAGAGTTTATTGACCAACAAACGCGGTTTGTGTCTCAGGCTGCTTGGTTCTCAAGGTCGATCGACTGCCAAAACTTAACTGGCAAAAAAGCGGTCGTATTTGGCGATAATACGCACGCTGCGGCGATGACGAAGATTTTGGCTCGCGAGATGGGAATCCACGTTGTGTGGGCTGGAACCTACTGCAAACACGATGCTGATTGGTTCCGGGAACAGGTGAGCGAGTATTGTGATGAGGTGATTATAACTGAGGATCACGGGCAAATCGGGGATGCGATCGCCAAAGCCGAACCTTCGGCGATTTTCGGCACGCAGATGGAACGCCATGTGGGTAAAAGGCTTGATATTCCGTGTGGTGTGATTGCTGCGCCGATTCATATTCAGAATTTCCCGATCGGCTACAAGCCATTTTTGGGTTATGAAGGCACGAATCAGTGCGTAGATTTGGTCTACAATTCCTTTACTTTGGGAATGGAAGACCACTTGCTGGAAATCTTCGGCGGCCACGATACTAAGGAAGTAATTACCAAGGGTATTTCGGCTGATTCTGATATGAATTGGACGAAAGACGGACAAGCTGAGTTGAATAAAATCCCTGGTTTTGTGCGGGGTAAGGTGAAGCGAAATACTGAGAAGTTTGCTCGCGAGCGCGGTATTGCTTTAATTAATGCCGAGGTGCTGTACGCGGCCAAGGAATCTGTCGGCGCGTAGTTAGTTTGGTGAGGGCGTCTGTTGTGGATGCCCTTGCTTATTTAGCAAATTTAAGATAAAATGACACAGGATAGTAATCTACTTTGGACTGGTTATTCATTCAATAATGTTCCAATACGCCTCACTAGAGAGCGGTGGCAGCATATCTTGAAAGAACACCCTGAAATGCAATCTCAGTATGGGCGGGTTTTAGAAACTTTAGAGAACCCCGATCTGATTCAAGTAGATGACGTTACAGGCGGCTTACTTGCCCTGCGCTTCTATCCCTTGATTCCCGAAAGTAGGAGATTTGTGATAGTGGTGTATCTCGAAATAAATAATTATGATGGATTTATCACAACAGCTTACCTCAGAAGACAGCCATCATCAAATAAGCGAATAATATGGACACAACAGTAAAAATTCTCGAAGATTCCACAACTATTACAGGTTTCTACGATCAGGAAGCGGATGTTCTCTATCTCTCGCTGGGAGAACCGCGAGAGGCTGTAGCTGTGGATATTAGCGATGGAGTTATCGCCCGTTACAATGAGGATAGTGAAACAATTGTCGGTATTACTTTAATTGGGTTGCGGCAGCGGGTATTGAAGGAATTAAATCAAAAACTGCACGTAGTACCTCATGCAAATGGGTGGGCGGTGAGTGAGGAAAATGTAGAGTCAAGTGAGAAAGTGTTTGCTACTCAGGAAGCAGCGTTTAAATATGCAGTGGGTTCTGCAAAAGCTCGATGGCTTGAGGTAGTAATTTATGGTGAAAATGGGGAAGTTGAGGAAGTGATTAATCCCGCGATAGATGCGCTGTTACAGCGTAGAAATCTGGGCGAGTCTGAGTCGGGGAAACGTGAATGTTTGGAAAGTGTTTAGATGCAGGGAGTTAAAAGTGCGATCGCCAGTCAGAAAAATCGCTATAATATCAGATGAGCCAATCTTGCTCCCATGAGAAAAATCATGTCAACCCCTACCCAAGTCCCCCAAACAACCACCATTGAGATCACAATCAATCAGGAACAAAAAGAATTAATCTGCCTCGCCTGCGAAAAGGTCGGCAGAGCCTCCGAATCTGCGTTACCAGGCTCTTCCTGGTAACGAGTATAATCATTTAGGATTGCTATAGAGTTTATCGCATTGACCGAGATATTATCGCAGCCTTACCTTTACTTGGAAACCCATTAATTGCATATTTCGCAGAAATGTTGGAAAAGGCAGTGCTACCTAAACAGCGTCGGTCAAAAGGTTTAGCTGTACGGATGTATCCAATAAAAAGTTTATTTTTGAATAAATTTCTCCATTATTTCTGCCCGCCTTTAGTCAGATTCATCTTCCGATATTGCTTGATATTCCAAAAGCTGTTCCCCTCGGATAATCCACAATTTACCTGCAACTTCTGCGGCATCCAATCCGCGAATTAATATTTCTACTGCCGCTTGCAAATCTTGCGGTTTCGATTGAGAAGGCAGACGCAGTAACACAATCCCAGAATAATCAGAAGGATTGTAGCGGAGGCGATTGCCAAACCCCCTATCCAAAGTCACCAAACATCTATCTTCCCTCCGACATATATCAATTAATAATTCATCCGGTGTGGAACTCAAATTTTGTTCCCGTACAGTCGCAACATCATGGCCAGCCAAACGTAACATCGAAACAACGCGGATGCTGCCCAAATTTTCATCAAGTTTTAACTTCACTTTAAAACTACCTTTTTTTCCCCCAGAGGAATTTCGACATAATAATCTCTTGCCAACTCAGCCCCATAAGCAATGCAAGCCAAAACATCTTCTCGTTCAATTCCCGGATATTCCTCAAGCAATTCTTCCAAAGTCATGCCGCTAGCGAGAAAGTCAAGAATCAGAGAAACCCAGATGCGATGGCCGCGAATACAGGGTTTGCCAAAGCAGATATTCGAGTCGATTGAGATGCGAGACAGTAAATTATTTTGAGTCATGTCTTTTCAATTAGATATTTTCCATCTTCTGGCAGATCGTAAATAATTGTATCCCAATTAATGACTTCTTCAGTTTTTATTGATGATGCTTTGACGACTAAGACTCCACCAACATAATGAACCTCGCACTCTTCATCCATATTTGCTGGTTGACTGTTGCCAGTTTCATCGGGTGGCGAAGTTACTTCCTGCTTTCTCCGCTGCCATAACAGGAAATCCGCAAAGTTGAGAAGTTCTTGCAGTTCGATTTCAGAGAAGTTTTTCAGTTTTTCAACAATTTTTTCTGTGAGAGGTATCACGGCTATTTTTTCCTTGCTTAACACAACCGCTAGATTCAGTTTAACACGAACCAGGAGCGTGAAGCGTAGCTATCCCGTAGGGAATCGCCCTCACACCCCACTTTGATTATTTTCTTTCTCAACTTCCTCAAAATTGACTTTCTTATAAATAGCCGATAGAGGAACTTCTAGCTGAAACGAATTAAACACTAATGCGGTATCTTCCTCGTCATACTCGGAATACAACCATCTTTTATTCTCAGTTTTAGAATACTGCTCAACCTTAATTTTTGTTTGGTCAATCAGAATGTATTCTCGCAAAGTAGGAATAGATTTGTAAAATGCAAATTTGTCACCTCGATCGTAATTTCTAGTAGACTTTGATAAAACTTCCACAATCACTTGAGGATTAGTAATCATGTCTGTGCGATTGTTGTGATACTCAGGTTTTCCCAAAATTACCATTACGTCGGGATAAGTGTAAAGTCGCACTTTTGGAACCCACAGACGCACGTCACCGATGAAGACATCATACTCTTGTTCTGGAAGAGCCAAATTTAAAGCAATGTAAACGTTTCCTGCGAGCCGATTGTGATTGGTAGATCCGCCTGTCATCGGAATAATTTCCCCGTCGAGATATTCGCTTTTGTCTTCGGCTGTTTCTTCAAGTGCTAAATATTGCTCTTCTGTGAAGTAATGTTGCTCGGTTGTTGGCAAAGTGGTTGTCATTAAGCTATTCTCCCACTAGGATTTTGAACAAATACTTTTCTTGAGTACGCGCGGCGAAGCTATCCCGTAGGGAATCGCCCTTTTAGATAGTAACCCAGATTTCCAGTAATCGGTACGCAGAGCCGATCGCCCGCGAGGACAATTGCTACAATAAAATTAGTCGATCGCTCTTTGGTAACAAAACGATGTCAACACCAACCGATACCGAAACAAAAATAGAGTTCACCCTCAGCCAAGCAGATAAAGAAATTCTCGAAAAAGCCGCCACTGCGAAGTGCTTGAGCCTAAACGAATATTTGCTAGACATAGCACTGAAAGCAGCCAAAGAAACTCCTGAAGTAGAGCAGATTGTGTTGAGCGAGCGCGACTGGGAAATCTTCGCATCTGCGATCGAAAACCCACCGGAGCCCAACGAAGCACTAAAAGCAGCCATTAAAGAGCATCAAGAAAAGTATGGAAAGTGGTAAACAATGGAATTATTTTTTTGCTCCATTGAGGATAACCGAATCAAGCGAGAAGCTTTCGACTGCGGTGTACCAGAGTTAAATGAGTACATTAAAAAATATGCCAAACAAAATGACAAAAGAGGCATCTCTAAAACTTTTGTGGCAATTCCTGAAGTTGGCAGCCCAGATGTAGCAGGCTATTATTCTGTCAGTATGGCTGAAATTCAACGCGAGTCTCTACCCGAAAATTATCGGAGAGGATTGCCACGCTATCCAGTACCAGGGATGCGTATTGGCAAACTTGCTGTAGATAGATCCATGCAAGGGAGAGGAGTAGGAGGAGAACTACTGATGGAGTCTTTTCGCAAAGCAGTTCGATTCTCGTCAGAAGTGGGAATATTTGCGGTGACAGTCGATGCTAAAAATCAGCAAGCAAAACAGTTTTATTTGAAATACGGTTTCATACCGTTAGAGGATGATGAACTTTCACTTTTTATCCCGATCGCCACTATCATCAAAGTCCTTGAATAAGCTACAATTACTTTATAAAAATTATCTGTCATTTGCATAACCTCCGCCGGACACGGCAATGCCGTTTCCCTACAAATTATATCCTCTAATTTATGTAGCAATACTTATTATAAATGGTATAATACCAATTTAAAAAAACCTTGCTACAAAAAAAATAGAGGTTTTTACCTGTAGGGACACGGCACTGCCGTATCCGGTAATTTATGCTCATGACAGATAATTTATCTACGATTAATAACCGTAGCAACAATTTGTCAAAATGGTATAACTTGGGAGCATTTCATTTTTGTAAAAAGCATTTTTTTATACGCTCGCGAGCTATACAAGACTCGCTAGCGGGGACAGCACTACGAAAGCAAAACTGAGATGCTCCGATTAACTTTCCCATACAACTTGGCAAATCCACCGCACAATCGCTCCAATCAAATCCGATTGACTGGGTGAAAAAGCTTTCAGCGAATCCGCCTTATTCTCGCTAACAATAGCAATATTGCCGTCAAACTTGCTTAAATCATTGACAAATATCTCGCTAAATCCTGTCGCCTCTTCCCCCCGCGAGTTGTAGAATACTAAGATGAAAGATTTTTCGCTTTCCATCAGCCGCAAATCCCAATAAGTTTGTAAATCTGCCATTGTTTTCGTGGCATCCTCACTTTTTGGACAGCCTTGTTTCAGCATTTCGGTGTAAATCTTGGTGGCGGGGTTGTCGGGGTTGATGAAGTTTTTGCTGTCGATGCACAGGAGTTGGATTTGATTGGATAATTCGGCTTGATTATTGATTTCTCTGGCAATGTCTTGGGGGAAAGTTTGCCAGTTGAGGGTTGATGTGGTTGAGGTGAAACCGACTGCGGTTGTATCGGGAACTTCGGGATGGGGTGTGGTGGGTGGATGGTGCCATGCGTCATAGAAGGTGGGGTAAGGGAGATTTTGGGCACAGTGCCAGATGACTGTGTAGGACTTGTGGCCTCTGCGAAGGTAATTTTTATAAGTCTTATCCGATAGGCAATGCTTTAAGGCAGTGACAACCCCTGTCATTTGCTGAGTTTCTGTCAAAGTTCTGATTAAGATTGTTACTGCCTCCCGTCGAATAAATTGCTCCCTAGATGGGCGATTTAAATCAGTTAAAGCAGGGAACACATCTGGGTTGCCTTTGTCTATTTCCCCTGAGCTTTCTGGCGCTCGCATTCTGAAAGATGGATCACGACCGGTGCATATTAACTGAGTTAAAGTGGCGATCGCATCTGGGTTGTTTTTGTCTATTTCCCCTAAGCTATATGCTGCTGCTCCCCGGAGAGATTCATTTTCCGATGTGCGGATTAACTCAGTTAAAGCGGCGGTCGCATCTGGATTGCCTTTGTCTATTTCCCCTAATCTTTGTGCTGATCGCAGCCGGATAGATTCATCATCAGAGGTGCGGATTAACTCAGTTAAAGCGTCGATTGCATCTGGGTTGCCTTCCCCTATTTTCCCTAAAATATATGCTGCTAGCGATCGGATAGATTCCTCCCCAGAGGTGCGAATTAACTCAGTTAAATAGGCGATACTATATGGGTTATTTTTGCCTATTTCTCCTAAAGTTTCTAATGCTGGCCACCGAATATCTTCATCCTCAGAGGTACGGATTAACTCAGTTAAAGCGGCGATCGCATCTGGGTTGCTTTTTCCTATTTTTGCTAAGCTATACGCAGCTTGCAGCCGGACAGATTCATCCCCAGACGTGCAGATTAACTCAGTTAAAGCGGCGATCGCATCTGGGTTGTCTTTTGCTATTTCCCCTAATATTTCTGCTGATTGCCCCCGGATATCTTCTTCACTAGAAGTGCGGATTAACCCAATTAAACAGGCGATCGCATCTACGTTTTTTTTGTCTATTTCCCCTAATATTTCTGCTGCTTGCAGCCGGACAGATTCATCACCAGAGGTGCGGATTAACTCACTTAAATAGGCGATCGTATTTAGGTTGCTTTTGTCAATTTTCCCTAAGCTATATGCTGCTTCCCGCAGGAGGTATTTATGTTCAGAGGTGCGGATTAACTGAGTTAAACAGGCGATAGCATCCCCGATAGCATCTTGGTTGCCTTTGTCTGTTTTTCCTAAGATATATGCTGATTGCCACTTAATAAATTCATCCCCAGATGTGCGGATTAACTGAGTTAAAGCGGCGATCGCATCTGGGTTGCCTTTGTCTATTTCCTCTAAGCTATACGCAGCTTGCAGCCGGACAGATTCATCCCCAGATGTGCGGATGAAATCAGTTAAAGCGGGGATCGCATCTGGGTTGTCTTTGTCTATTTTCGCTAATATATATGCTGCTTGCCACCGGACAGATTCATCCCCAGGTGTGCGGATTAAATCAGTTAAAGCGGTGATTCCATCTGAGTTGTCTTTGCCTATTTTCCATAATTGTTCTAATGCTTCCCGCCGGGTAGATTCATCATCAGAGGTGCGAATTAACTCAGTTAAAGCTGCGATCGCTTTTGTACGAGGGATCTCTGGTAATACTATTTTTGCTCCTTGTGAAATTTGAGATGGCAATCGCTCAGATTCCTGTTTTTTAATATTGAAATATTTTAATGCAAACTTAACAATTGTCGTAACGATCGCATCAGCCAAAGAACAATCCTTAAACTCATCAATTAAGACACCAGCTAGAAAATAAGCTCGAAACCGATAAAAATATTGGCATCCATCATCAAACTCCACCAACGCCTTAATAAACGCTTCCTTCTCCCCCCTATCCACATCCTTTCGCCCCATCCACAGCAACATCACCTCTTTCCACTGCCGCTCAAAAATCCGATAAATCCCCTGCTGCGGATTCTGCGGCACATGATTCAAGAAAAAGTGCCAATCCTCAATCTCACACGCTGCAAAATATTCCTGAAAAGAAGGATGATAGAAAGCATAAACAGATTTAAGCGGGTTTTTGGCATCAACTCCGACTCGATTCAGCCAACCTAAGTCAATTGCTTTTTCAAATAACTCTGGATGCGGTTTCGCCAGATGTTGGCTCACAAACAAATCGGGCAATATCGATTTATATCCAGCTTCAATTGCTTTCAGTGCAAACCTTCCCAAGGCAGTATTTAAGTCTCTTCTCTGTGCTGCTGTTGTCGGGAAAGCTTGTTTTTTGAAATCATAAAGCGCTGTGACAAATACTTCATAAAGTTCGGCTTTAGTATCCGGTAATTTTTGCTGTCCGAATTCCCAAGTTAAACACAGCAGGAATAACCGCAGGGGATTGCGTGCTAAATCTTTGATTCGCTCTTTTCCCGGTTCGTCTAAGGCGGCGCGGAGATCCCCCCCCAACCCCCCCTTAAGAAGGGGGGGAGTAAGAGAAGTAACAGAATTTTGCTCGTTTTCAATAGTGTAAACTTCTCCGGCTCCCCCCTTTTTAAGGGGGGCTGGGGGGGATCGGAACCATTGATCGATAAACAATTTCACCTGATCGCAATTATCGCCGTCTCCATAGCTAAAATCGAGCATTCTATAAGTATCAAAATCAGACAGGGCATTCCCCGTAGCCTCCCAAATATTCAGGCGACAACTGATTACTATTCGTACCTTATCAAATACCCGTTCTCTCAACTGTGGCGATAGAGTTCCCAGGGAATCGGCTATTCCCATTTCATCCGCGCCGTCCAACAGCAACCAGATTTTTCCTTCACTCAGTAATTCCTGAAATTCTTTCACCCATTCCGCAGGTGCAGCATCCAATTTTCCCGCCGCTATTCGCAGCCAATCTTCGATTAAATATTGGCACAAAGGTTTTTTCACCTCTGCTAAGGATATCCATACGGGCAAATATTCAGTTTCCGCCAATATGCGATCGCAAATTTTCAACAATTGAGTAGTTTTTCCCGCACCCGGTTCGCCGATGACTGCAAGGCGTTTGCCTTTGCTTTTAGGGCTATCGCTGTTTGTGAGGACTTTTTCGCAAAATTCGTCGTAACTGAGGGGAATGAGTTTTTCGGCTTCCTGATAAGCTTGGGAACCTGCTTGAGGGGAAAAATCATCGCGGCGCTGGGGTTTTTGCTGGCGTTCGATTAATCCCAAGGGGACGTGAATCTCGTTGAGGTCGATTTTTCGCCCTAAGTCGTTAGCAAAAAAAGTGTTGGCCGCTTGTCGCTTGGCTTGGGCTGCGGCGCGGCAGGTTTCGCGCCAGTCAATTTGGGTTGCTGGCGGTGAGGGTGGGCTCCATTCGTGGCGATCGACTATTTCGTTTATATCTAAATTTAAAGCTTGGCAAATTGCGTAAGCATTACCTTTATCAATTCCTTCACCATTGAAAAACCGCCCAACTGTCTTGTGACTTTGGATATCAGCCTTTTCGGCAATACTGGGAAATGTCCAAGGTTTGCCATTATCGTCTTTTCCAGTATTTTTGGCGTTTTTGAGTTTGGCAATTCCGTCTGGAGTCGCCGGAATTCCTCGATCGCGCGTTTCGCCCATAGGTATCAGACTGATGTGATTTCAAATATTATAGCGGTTTTCACTGGGGTGGAATACACATCAGTCCTTGACGCATTAAGACCAAAGAAACCGGGTTTTTTACCTAATCTATGGACTACGACGAAGGATTTTCGTAAAAAACCCGGTTTCTGGCCACCCGCGCTTAAGTCCTAACAGATATTCGGTAGGGACACAGCATTGCTGTGTCCTTACTGTGTCTTGGTTACGAGATGTGCGATCGGGACAGAAAGGGGAACTTAATATCTGTCCCTGATTGGCCTGGTACTACCGCAGCTATTCGGTTATTTATGAATTAACCCATTGAGAAAACCCGCCATGACTACACAACAATTCAAAATCATCTTGGCTCAAAATCCGCAAATTCAATTATGGATTTTGCTGGCTTTCATCGAAGACGCAGAACTAGAAAGCCTGGAATCGACTAAAAAATCACTCTCCCAGGAGTTCAAAGATATTGTAAAAAATCACAAATTTACCTGCGTTTCGGGACAATTGACCGAGTTTGGCCTCGTCAATTTAATCTCGTGGTTAGATCCAGTTTCAGGATTTTGGATTGGTATTGTTTGCTTGGTTTGGCATATTTTCCAGGATATTAGGGAAGAAGAGGAAGACAGCGATAGTCACTCCAAATAGGTTCGTAGTCAGGACTTTAGTCCTCCGTTGGATCGTCTGAGCAAATTTTAGGTCGATCGCGGGCGGGAACTCTTAGCACCGCCCCGGTTTCTGAATAATACAAATTTAAAAAAGTCTTGCTACAATCCTCAATGTTATACCAATTATTAAAATCGAACCGTAGGGACACGGCAATGCCGTGTCCTAATCCCCGCGCCGGACACGGCATTGCCGTGTCCCTACTGTATTGCTTCCGAAAGGGCGATCGCACTTCCGAACCCAGATTCGCCCGCACAAAACAACAAAAAACCCTCCCCAACAAGGAGAAGGGAGGGCGAAAAGAGAGTTAGAAATTTAAATTTTTGCCTAATTAGGGCTTGCTGAAAAAAGCTGAAACCCTTACATCAAGAGACTTTAGCTCTTTGTAGTCGTTGTCATGTGCAAGCTCTTGAGCTAAAATGACTCAAAACCCTGGCACACCATCACTTTCGTAATGTACCGAAAAGTTGACCCAACCCCAAACCCACCGTCCAACTTTGACCTGCCTTTTGAGGGGCAATTGGCAGATGATAATCGCTGGGTAATCATGGCAAAACTAATTCCGTGGTCAGAATTTGAAGCAGAATATGCTCTAAATTTTTCCGTAGATATGGGAGCTCCAGCGAAATCTTTTCGGATGGCATTGGGAGCATTAATCATTAAAGAAAGGTTAGGAACCAGCGATCGCGAAACAATAGAACAAATCAGAGAAAACCCATACCTACAATACTTTATAGGCATGACAACCTATAGTAGTCAAGCACCATTCGACTCATCTATGTTCGTTCATTTTCGGCAGAGAATAGGTGTGAACCTAGTCAATAAAATCAACGAAAAAATGGTCAAAGAGCAGACCGAAGTACCAGGCGAAGTAGTCGAAAAAAAGTCATCACAAATAAATGAGCCTAAAAATCAAGGAAAATTAATATTAGATGCAACTTGCGCGCCAGCAGATATTAAATATCCGACAGACTTAGGACTATTAAATCAAGCTAGGGAACATACCGAAAAAATCATAGATGCTCTACACACTCAAATTCAGTCACCCGTAAAAAAAAAAACCAAAAACCTATCGAAACACAGCTAGAAAAGAATACTTAAAAATAGCAAAAAACCGGAAACCATCAAGAAAAGTACGAAGAAAAGGAATTAAAAAACAACTTCAATATATCAAAAGAAATTTGGCTCACATCGATGAAATGGGTCAGCTACAGTTGCTGAGTAAATCTGATTATAAAAAGCTGCTAGTAGCCACAGAAGTATACCGTCAACAGTTATCGATGTATGAAAAGAAAGAACAGAGTATTCAGGACAGAATAGTAAGCTTAACACAACCACATATCCGCCCCATCGTCAGAGGAAAAGCCGGGAAATCCGTTGAATTTGGGGCAAAACTGTCAGCGAGTTGTCGTAATGGCTACGTGTTTTTAGACCGAATTAGTTGGGATAATTTTAACGAGTCTGTAGACTTAAAAAGACAAGTAGAAGAATTTAAACGGTTCACGGGATTCTATCCCGAATCAATTCATGTAGATCGGATTTATCGAACGAGAGACAATAGAGCTTGGTGCAAAGAAAGAGGGATTAGAATGAGTGGCCCCCCTCTAGGAAGACCCCCCACAAATATCAGCAAATCAACGAAGAAACAGGCTCAGTTAGACGAGAGAATTCGCAACTCGATTGAAGGAAAATTTGGAGAAGCTAAAAGAAGATTCAGCCTTGGTAGAGTGATGGCTAAACTTTCTAATACTTCTCAAACAACCATCGCCATAACTTTTCTGGTGATGAATCTTTCTGCCCTGCTGCGGCAGGCTTTTTGGCTTTTTTGTGTCTATTTCAGAACAAACAGCTTTGTTCAGGTTTTCTGCCTTTACTGATTAGCAAAAATCGTATTTACCCAAGAAAGCTTGAATAAAACTTATCTCATCAAGGCGAGCGCGAATTCACTCCTCTTTCTAAATGCTGTTTTCTGACTTTTTCAGCAAGCCCTAATTAACAATAGGGAGTCACATCCACGCCGCACTCGTCAGCCAAATAACACAAAGCACGAAAGCGCAGCCCAACCACTTGCTCGTAAAGCGGATTTAACTTGCACAGCGGCGGAATGTGAAATAAAGTGCGATCGCCAATTTTGACTTCCCGCTCAAACGGACACTGGCTGGGAATAAATTTGCACAGAAACCGAGCTAACTTTTGACTTTTAATTGCAGTATTGTCAAGCCACTGTTTCAGCGGATGCAACAGGTCAAAACGCGATTTTTGACCGTAAGGTTGAGAATTTGTAGCGACACTAACAGGGGTTTCTTCTTTGCCATGCCATACCCAAATTGGCAGAATTCGATGGGGTACTGTATGCTCAAATACGTTCATTTTGCTCTGTTCCTCTTTTACAACGAGGTGCCAAGAACTCTCTGTAGAGCTTGTGCGAGATTTTGTCTACAATCAGTACCTACAGCAGCTCGTTTTGCTTTACCGGATTAAACTTCTTGAATTAATGACTCGATCCTAGAAAAGTAGTTCCTGAGTTTTTTTGAGAGACGGTGTGCGATCGCAAAACTGTCCTCATTGCAAGATCGATGATATATCGATCGGGTAAAAACTCTGCCTTTTTCCTTCAGTTGACTCTCCTTTTGTAGTTCCTCTACGATCATGGCGCATTGAGGTGAATTATTCCATACGTGAAAATGCGGAACTTTCAATCAAAGTTATAATAGTTTCAAATAAGCTCTGCCGCAAAAAACCTTGAAACCCAGCGCCAAGTGTCGCTTTTCGCGTGAAGCGTAGCTATCCCGTAGGGAATCGCCCAGAAACTCCTACAATTACAAATAATCGGCATTACCGCCCTCACCACCCATGAGCAACCCAGAAACCAAATCTATCACCCGCGAATTGCAAAGCCACGCAGCCATTCTCGGCGGCTTCGTCTCCCTCCTGTGGGCGATCGAGATTCTCGACGTATTCGTGTTTAGAGGTGCACTGAATTCCTACGGAATCCGCCCCCGCAGCATCGACGGACTTGAAGGCATCCTGTTGATGCCTTTTCTGCACGGCAGTTTTGCTCACTTAGCCGCCAATACCCTTCCTTTTCTGACATTTGGTTGGTTAATCATGCTGCGAGAAGTTAGCGACTTTTTTATAGTGAGTGCGGTTACTGTACTCATCAGCGGATTGGGAGTTTGGCTGACAGGCGCGCCCAATTCCGTGCACATCGGTGCCAGCGGATTAATCTTTGGTTACTTCGGCTTTTTGCTGTTGCGGGGCTATTTTGAACGCAGCTTTACGTCTATCATGATATCTTTAATTGTCGGTTTCTTCTACGGCAGTTTAATTTGGGGAGTTTTGCCCTCGCAGCCGGGAGTTTCCTGGCAAGCACATTTCTTTGGCTTTGTCGGCGGCGTATTAGCAGCTCAACTTTTGGGGCGGCCGAAACGGCAAATTAACTAAAATAAGACTTATGCTGCATGGTATAGTCACCTTGGTTTCTTGCCCAAAACTAATCGGAAAGTGTAGGTTTTTTGTCAAGAAACCCCGTTGATTTGGTAACAATTGCGTCCCTGAAAGTAAGACTAAAGACTAACTGCTTACTAATAATTCAACTTGCGCTGGCAAGTACACTGTAAAAACCGCACCGCCACCTAATTGGCTTTGAACTTGCATATCGCCGCCCATCATCAAGCAAAAGTGACGGCTAATAGTCAATCCCAAACCCGTGCCGCCGTATTTGCGCGTAGTTGAGGCGTCGCCCTGCATAAAAGCTTGAAATAAATGCTGCATTTGTTCGGGGGTAATCCCAATGCCCGTATCAGCTACGCGGAAAATTATTAAATCGGAATTTTCTGCTATTTCTTGAGTTGTTAAGCTGTCATGTTTAACTCTTTCAATGCAGAGGGTAATAGTGCCGTGTTCGGTAAATTTTGCTGCATTGCTCAGCAAATTGAGCAAGATTTGACGAGTTTTGGTAATGTCAGCATACATCATTCCCAAGTCGCTAGCACAATTAACTTCAAATTTATTAGAATTTTTCTCTACCAAG
The DNA here is from genome assembly GCF_036702805.1 of Microcoleus sp. A006_D1. Taxonomy (NCBI): domain Bacteria; kingdom Bacillati; phylum Cyanobacteriota; class Cyanophyceae; order Oscillatoriales; family Microcoleaceae; genus Microcoleus; species Microcoleus sp. A006_D1. Next base: position 137,944 of record NZ_JAUBVZ010000001.1, on the reverse strand, counting down.
GGTGCGACAGTAGAAACTACCTCGTCAATTAAATTAACAGGGTTGAAAGTTTCTAAATAAAGTTCCATCCGCCCCGCTTCAATCTTAGAAATATCGAGAATGTCGCTAATTAAAGACAGTAAGTGCTTCCCAGCAGTTTGAATTTTGTGCAAGTCGGGGATAAAATCTTCGCAGCCTAAATCCTCGGCGTCTTCTTTGAGCATATCGCTGTAACCGATAATGGCGTTGAGGGGAGTCCGCAATTCGTGGCTCATATTGGCTAAAAAGGCGCTTTTAGCTTGGCTGGCTGCTTGAGCGGTTTGAGCGACTTGTTGGAATTCTTCTGCTAATTTGCGCTGGGTAATGTCTTCAGCAATGCCGACGATGCGGTAAATTTCTCCGGTTTCGTTGCGGACTGGAAAAGCCCGATCGCGCACCCAGCAAACTGAACCGTCAGATCGCACTACCCGATACTCCTCATCATAATCGCCCCGCACCTGTTTCTCAAAAGCAACCTTGACGCGATCGACATCCTCCGGGTGAATAGCATCCCAAAAAGCCTCCGGTTTTGACAGCAAACTCTGATAGCTCAAATTCCATATTTTCTCGCAAGCAGGGCTCACATAAATTATGTGCTGTTGATTGGGTTCTCTAATCCAAAATACCTCATGAATATTTTCCGCCAACTGGCGAAACCGCTCCTCGCTGGCCCGCAACTGCTCCACAGCACTGTGAAACTCGGTTACATCCTGAATCAGCGATGCCACCCCGATGATCGTGCCGTCAGCATCAATCAAAGTGGTATTATACCACTCGCAAAGAATGATTTTGCCGTCCTTTCTGATATTCTCGTTAATGCTACTAACTCCTCCTTGATTAGTGAGCAAAGTTATAGATAGTTGCCTGACATACTCCTTAGCACTGTCAGGAACTATTAGATCGACTCCGTGGCGTCCCATTGCTTCCAAGCGGTTGTATCCAAAAATTCTTTCTGCTGACAAATTCCAGTCGGCAACTTCAAAATTTAGATTCCATTCTATCGCCCCCAAAGGAGTTTGATAGAGATGGAGAGCGAGTTTTTGCTGAGATTTTTTCAGAGAGCCAATTAATTTATTTTTATCAGCAATCGCAGCTTCCACCCGCTCTTCGAGAGTAGTAAAAGACTCTTCCAATTGACCGGCCATCGTATTAAAAGAGCGAGCCAAGACACCCACCTCATCCTCCCGCTCTACAGACGCCATCAAGCGGGGATCTACCGCCATCGAGTCCCATTCTCCCCGCGACAAAGCCTCCGCAGCCTTGCTCAGACGCTGAATCGGCATCACAATCCACCTCGAAGTCACGCTCCCTAGAGCCGTCGCCACCACCAAAGCACCGAAGCACAGCAAAATTGTGTAGCGAGTGTTATCGTTAATCCTTTCCATAAAATCGGCTTCCGGAACCGCCACCACAATCAACCAATCAAGGCCTCTGCTGTCTGAGAAGGGCGTCACCTGTAGAAATTGCCGTTCTCCGTCGATCGCAAAATCTAGCTGGTAAGTGCTGTTAATCTTGCTCAAATCCCCGAAGCGTTGTTTCAAATAGCGGGCAGTCGATCGAATCAAAACATTGTTGCTGCTGCGAGCCGCAATCCGTTTCGGAACGCCGTTGCTAACAATAAACGGTGGTTCTGGAGTTGAATTTGCCACCAATTGCCCAGACCTTTCCACAATAAAAGTCTGCCCTGATTTACCAATTTTGAGACTTTCCAAAAATTGATTGATCTTGGAAAGTGTCAAGTCAGAACCCAGGATTCCAATCAGTTTGTTATCCTTGTCGTAAACTGGTTGAGCAGCCGTAATCGCTAGTTTGGGAGTGTCAAAATAAGTATAAATTTGAGTCCATATCGGCTTGCGGGCCCGCACCGGAGCTATATACCAAGGTCGGGTGCGGGGGTCGTAGTTAGGAGTAGTTTTTAATAGCTTGGTTGATTCGCCGAACTTGGACGGCGTGTAGCTGTGCAAATTATAGCCAGTAGATTTATTAGAAATCCGAACTTGCAAATTGCCATCGTCAAGACTTTCAACTCCAGTAAAAGTTTTTTGTTCGGAGCCGAATTGAATGTAGCTAATTTTATCAAAAGTTTTGATTTGTTTGGAGAAGTAGCGGCGCAAACTGGCTTCATCCTGCACGTTCAAAATGCCGAGACGGATGGCATCGAGATTGAGCTGATTGATTTGGTGCGGCGTTTCGATGAAACTATGAATGTGTTGCTGGATGCGCGATGTGACTTCGGCCCGCAGTTGTGCGGCAACATCGTTAACAGCTATGCGCCCGTTGCGCAGCGACAGCCACCCTGTCAGCCCTACCGCAGCGAAAGTCTGGAGGGCAAAAGGCACGACAAGGACGACGCGAATTGGCACTTTGCCCGACATTTTTAAAATCTTGTCGGTCAGATATCTGATTGGCATGGTGAAGCAGAAATATTACGAGCCCACAACATTTTGGTAAAGTACAACCTGATGAGCGCAGATTTTGAAGTTGAGATGGTTTTAGTAGGCAATCTGCTGTTAAGAACTTATAATCTGCCGCTGGTAATTGAATTTTTAACGACTGCCACCGCCATCTTAGCGCGATCGGTCACTTTGGGAACACGGGCGATCGACCTTTTACAGCATCATTTCGAGTTCTGACTCTTTTGGGCTGATACTATTTGAGATTTGAGATTTGAGAATGGGTAGTTCGCGATCGCAATTTACAAGTTTTCGCCGGAACTTTAATTGATATCTCCACAACCAGCTACTTTTGATAGAGCGCAAGTTACATCTGGCTGGGTACAATAAGCATAGTGGGATGCAACTAGCGGAGGCATGGATGATGAACGCAGTTATTGCTACTCTTGGCACTGCTCTCGGACTGAGTTCAATTTTTATCGGTTTTACCCCGGCGGTTCTCGCGCAACAAAGACTGCAACCAGCGCCCCAAAATTCGGAAACGACTTTATCTGGGGATTCCCTCAGGAGTGTGGAGGACAGAACCGTAGACTCGGATTACCAAAACTTGATTGGTGAAGGAGAAACAGCGGCTAATGCTGCTATTCGGGAGCGCAGCTTGGGCGATACATTTCGCCTGAAAGTCGGCCCGGAATTGGAATTTATCACTACTCCTTCCGACGCCCAGCGCCAAGGAAATCCCTTACCTATCAGGCCCAGCGACAGCGGCACAGGAGCGGGAGTTCAGCTTCAGCTAGGACTTTAGCCATTTTAAATCAATTGATTGGAATCAAGCGACCCAATTTTTGAGGAGCGGAGATCTTGTGATTGCGATCGCCTTTTTCTATGAGTTAGATCACAAATTTTGTGCCGTTTCCATCACAGCCGATGCCGTATTCTGAATCTAAGATTAGAGCAATTAAACTTCCGATTCATCCCGATTAGCTACAGATCTTTACAGAAACGCATAAAACTGGCGGTGAAGGTGATGGGAAAGGCTCAACTGATCGATTATTTGCGGGGGGAGTTGGCGATCTCGAATTCGGCGATCGCCGTTGCTCTGAGACACGGTGAACAAGATGCCAGCCAACTGCCGATGGTTCTGTGGCAGTACGGGTTAGTTACGCTAGAACAGTTAAACCTGATTTTTGATTGGCTGCAAGCTCAATCGGCTTAACAATTGAAAATTCAGAGTTTAAAAATATGGATATCGGATTGCCGATTTTTGAGAAATAAAGCTTGCACAAACGGTAGTCGAAAAGTATAGGGTTGAGTGTTGAGGTTGATGTTCTGTTTTATCGATCCAGACGCCATAAAATAAACCCCAGCAACTTTTAGGTTGTTGGGGCTTATCTGATTTAATTTGGTGGCGGGAAGTGGATTTGAACCACTGACCTTCGGGTTATGAGCCCGACGAGCTACCAGGCTGCTCTATCCCGCGTCGCTTTGTTTGTCTCTATTTAATATAACCATATCTTTCTGAAAATTGCAACCCCTAAATCAAAAAAACTTTTGAGATTGTGGGAGGGGTTGCTGAAATCAGCTCAGAGTCTCGATCGCACTAAAGCATCGAAACTTCGCCGACTACCTCCAAGCGCTTAAATTCGCTGAGAGTTAGGTAAGTGTCCGAGAGAGTTTCGGCGATCGTCGGAGTAATCCACCCCAACTGCTTGAGCAAGTGAATCGCCACAGCAAATTGAGCGCGCTTTCCCCCATCGGTGATCTTAATTGCCAAGCCCATGCCTTCGCCAACCCGGCCAATGCACTGCACCCCTTCGGCGCCGGACTTGCTCACCAATTCCCCTTGAGTCAAGCGCATCAGTTCCGTGTCAAATTTGCCCTCACCGGCAACCATCATCGGGTGATGAGTCATAGCGCGGACAATCCGCTCCATATCCACATTGTCACCGGAGGCTAATTTAGCGTACAAAGACGCCATTTGTCCCAACTGCAACAGATAGGTAGGAGCGCCGCAGTCGTCGCGAGCGCCGATAAACTCTTCAGCGGGCATTGCTAGCAAGTCAGCCACTTTGCCCAAAATAAGCTGCTGGACGGGATGTTTGCGGCGCAAATAAGTTTCCAGAGGCCAGTGCAGTTGCTGGCAGACAGCCAGCATTCCGGCGTGTTTGCCGGAACAGTTGTATTGCAGGGCGCTCTTTTTGCCTTCAGGAATGGGGCATTGAAGTTTGGATGGGTCAATGTCACAGCGCCACAGGACGTTAAACACCTGCCGCGATTGCTCGATCGTACCTTGATGAGAACTGCAAATAATCGCTAAATCTCGATCGGTCAATTCGTAGCGTTCTAAGGTGCCGCTCGCCGTCACAGCCAAAGCTTGAAACGGTTTGAGAGAAGAACGCACAAATGTCGCCGTTTCCGAGTTACCGGCAACGGACAGAACGCGGCCGCGTTTGTCACAGACAGCGGCCTGGGCGCGGTGCCTAGATTCAACAATACCTTCGCGCAGCAGTGTGACTTCCAGTTCGGGAGCTTGGGTTCGTTTTCCCCTTGTCATATCAATTTTAGATTTTAGATTTTAGATTTTAGACTGGGGCCCGTGAAAGTTTTGAGTTGCCAGTTGTAATTTGTGAGTTGCGGGTTGCTTGGTTAATCTTTTGGCGATCGTTTCTCACTCAAAACTTGCGGGGCGGACACTCTTGGCACCCCCCCACAACTCAAAACTCTCTTGTTACCATTTTCGATTACAAACAGCTCCAAATTATTCCCCCGGCAACCAGCAATACTGTCAAACCATAAAATGTCTGCCGCAGACGCCTGAGAATTGGTTCTAGTTCGTAGTTGACTATCAACTTGTCTTGAGCTAAAACTTCGGGAGTTTTAGGCCAAGCTTGACAATCGTACCAGCCAGACTCTTCGTAGACGACGGTGGGATTTGAAAGGCGCGATCGCACGTAGAACCAACCCAAGTAAAGTCGCAGCAAAGCTAATCCTAGAATAAAACCGGCACCGGCAGCACCGCACAGGGCAAACTGAACTGGATACTTGAGTGGAGCAAAGCTAGAAGCAGCTATCGGGGCGGATACCAAGCAACTCCAACCCAAAACCCAAGCCAGTTTTGCCAGATATGCGGGCCAATCGAGAGTTACCCAGCTAAAAAACCAGGATTCTGTAAGTTCTTGGTATTCATTAACCGGTCGCTGTTCTTGGGGAACAGGACAAATAGAAACAGAAGCGTTTTTCACATTAGCGTTCCTCTGCGGGAGAAAAGTCAAGGCGATCGGCGTGTCCCCAGAACGCTTCTAAATTGTAGAATTCGCGCTCTTGAGGTTTAAAAACGTGGACGATCGCGTCGCCGTAGTCCATGACGACCCAACTAGCGTCTGATAGCCCTTGTGTACGCAGCGGCAAGCGTCCCCATTCCTCTTCTATTTGGTCTGCGATCGCTTGGGAGATGGCTCGTACTTGCACGTTGGAAAATCCGGTGACGATCGCAAAGTAGTCTGCCAGATAGCATACTTCTGACACTTGGAGCAATACAATATCAACTGCTTTGCGGTCATCGGCTGCTTGCGCAGCGGTGAGGATCAAACCGCGCGCTTCGTCTGGGGAGGTGGCGTCGGTTACTGTAGACTGAGTTCTGGAATATTCGAGTTGGGTTATATCTGACATTAAGTGTTTAAGTTCCTAGTTGATACGGTAAGGGAGAATGGGTGCATTTTCGCGATCGATTGTTGGCAGATTGAGACGGGAAATAGGAGTTAGGTTCAAGCCAAAAGTAAGTACAGGATTGCTGATAAATTTTACTGTTAACTTGTGATTTGTTCGATCGACTTCCCTGTCGAATTTCCTGTTTCCGGCGATCGAGCCATAAGCAGCGCCCAATTGCGCGTAAGTACGGTGCGCGGGTGAATGTAGCAGCGAGTTTCCAGCAAATATTTGAGAGAATAATCGCTAGTTTGCCACACGGCTGCATAAAGATTTTGCCAGCTTGTCTCGCGCAGTGCTGCTAGTTCGGCTGTGTTGCCGCGGCTCGGCTCTATAGTATCTGCTATAAATACGGTACAACTGAGCTGGCTCATGTTTGGTCTGCCGAGGGTATGATTGGCGATGGCGTCCAAGATTTCTCGATCGACCACCCCGAATTCGTCTCTAGCGACGATCGCGCTGGCGTCTGCGTGTAGCAGGTGCGGGTTTGCCTCCAACACTGAGTCTAACTCTAAACCTTCCTTCTGAGCCATTTGCAGCAGCAGTTGAGGTTTGAAGTATTTTGCCAAATCGTGCAACAGTCCGGCCGATCGGGCTTTTGCTTCATCGAGGCCGTAATGGCGGGCTAAGTCTCCTGCTGTTTGTTCGACTCCGAGGATGTGTGTGATGCGGGCGGCAGGAACGCGGTGTGAGAGCCAAGCTAGGACGTTTTCGCGCGTAGGTGCAAGTGTCAAATATTAACTCCCAAATTGTATGATCTACTATTTTAGCGTTTTGTTTTAATGAATTGCGGTGTCGGGTAGCAGCGGTGTGGTGAGTGGGGGCCCTGTGTAGTCGCAGCTACCACCGATAATTTGTGGTTTTTGTAGCTTCTTTCTGTTCTGAATTTACTTGCCAGAAAAATGTTTGTTTCTCAAAATTATAAACTGTGGGTATAGCAGTAACAGAGGCAAGTAATAAGCCAATAATTGTCAATGTTAGCTCAACTTTTTTATAACTCATAGGATTTCCTTAATTCCGCAATTGTTGATTGTTAAGAATACTGTTGATCTGACCGCAGCTTTGTCACTAATTTAGCAGTTTTTGTGAGCAATTACCACTTCCATTTTTCAGTTGGTTCAGGAGAAACAGTCGGCTGTGGTGAGGGAGAAAATCGGTTAGCAGCAACAGCCATGATAGTTATCGTTACCAATCCTAAACTGATTACACTCATTCCTAGTTTCGCTGGCAAGGGTAACTTGGATAAAAAATTGAGTAAATTGAATTTTGGGGTACTGGAAACCACCGTATTTGAGAGGGAAGCAGAAATAATTCCTTTGATATCTTGTAAACTTGCCTCGGCTGACGAATAACGATCCTGATAACGATATCGGATCATTTTATCTAACACTGTTGCTAAATTTGAGTTGATTGATACTCTATTTCTCCAAATTACTTCGAGGGTGTTTGGGTCTTTTGGTAACTGCTCAGGAGATACCCCAGTTAAAGCTTGAATACCTACCATTCCCACTGCATAAATATCGCTGGCTAATTTAGGATGCCCGTTCATTTGTTCCGAAGGCATATAGCCATCTGTGCCGATGGGAATTGTTGGATTTGTTGAAGCTTGGGTATTTTGTAGCTGACTACCAATTTCCTTAACCGCTCCAAAGTCGATCAGGACAATTTTACCATCTGACTGTCGCCGCATTAAATTGGAAGGTTTGATATCGCGGTGAATAACTCCTTTGTGGTGGACAAAACTCAGCACTTCTAAAATGTCGTGTAAGAGGTGCAGCACCTCATGTTCACTCAGGCACTTTCCGGGGGTGATTTCTTGTCTGAGATCGTGACCTACAATCAATTCTTGGACGAGATAGAAATCTCCATTTTCCTCGAAATGGCTGAAAAGTTGGGGAATGCGATCGTTCATTCCTAATGCGTACAGCACTTTTGACTCAGTTTCAAACAGCCGCCGAGCCGTTTGCAGCACAAAAGGGTCATCAGAGTCAGGATTTAGGAGCTTTAGCACTTGCTGGGGGTGGTCGGGCAGATGAATGTCTTCGGTGAGATAGGTCTCTCCAAACCCTCCTTTCCCCAATGAATTAATAACCCGGTAGTGTCCGCCGAAAATTTGTCCTATAATCATAGTGCAATCATGAGATTGGTTTTATTTTGACATAAGACTCAGCAAAATGCTCAGCAAGATAGTGTGAGCATTACCAGAAAAATCTGCATGGAAATTTATTTTTCGGAAACAGGTAAATATATGATTACAAAACCTATGACCAGACAAGGGAAGTGGCAAATTTCGCAAAGATGGGGGCTCGCTCTTTTGCTTTTAGGGATGGCAGGGTGTGCGACATCAACAGCTTCTAGCCCTGACACCCAGCCTGCTGTAGCCACAGGCAACAGTCCGGCAGCTTCTCCAGTAGCGACATCGCCCAGTGTACCAGCTTTCGGGCCGACAAGTTCTAAGCCGACAATCCCTACAACTTTCAAGTGTGTTCAGCACACAACTGGTTGGGCCACTATTGCCCAAAGAGGAAATAGTGTTTCCCAATCTCCTCTACTAACTTGGAATAGCGCAGAATTCGGCCCTGAGTGGACGGCAGAGCAACGCTGCCAAACTGTGTCGGAAAGATTGACAGACGCAGCGGCGAAGAATGGGGGAAGATTGGGCGGCTTGGATTTGACTACTGGAAAGGTAGACAATGGTTATACAGTTGTGTGTGTAGTCGGGGCCGGGCAAAAAAGTTGCGATCGCCAAAATATGTTGTTTACCTTGAATAAGCAGAACACGCAAGCCCCCAGTCAGATACTTGTAAAAATCACTAATTTTGCTAGCGGTGCTGCGTCTAACAGTCCAGTGGCAGAAAATGGCAGTCCTCAGTTTATTCCTTTGGAAACATTAGTCAATCGCGTCTTGGAAAAGGAAAGCGGTTTTTAACTCTAGGTGAGTAATTGGAATTGACAATCACTGCGGGCAATGGTTGCGGTTTCAGGCGATTGTTGACAAAAATCGCCTAAACTGTTGAAAAATTTAGCTTTGATCCGAGGCCAGATCCCCCTAAATCCCCCTTAAGAAGGGGGACTTTGATCAGATTATTGTCCCCCCATTCGTAGGGGCAATCCCCCCGTGGTTGCCCGCTAGGGGGGATCTGGCCTTAATCGCCAGACAGAAGACTGCCACTACATTCGTAGCTCAAGTTGACATCAATAGGTAGTACGATGCTGATGGCAATTAGCTCACCATACCATAGCAACCAGCCGAGTGAAAATAGCAAGCTAAGGAAGCAGTTTTAGATTAGCTTTATTGGCGGAGCGATTGAGAAGAATAGGGATTAATCCAGAGCAATTGCAGTTTTGTAGTTGTGATTTATGCAAGGATAAAAGTTGTTGATTATGATGCGTAGATTTTTCGCAATTTTGATAATATCGGTTCTTGCAGTGGTGATACCTAATATCGCTTTCGCCCTTTCTCCACAGCAGGTAAATCAAATAGCAACGCAAGTTACTGTTTTAATTGATGGCTACCAGTCAGGATCTGGGGTGATTTTCAAGCGAATTGGTAATGTTTATTCTGTACTCACAGCGAAGCACGTTGTCAACGCAGAGGATGTGATTTATTTGGTAATTACACCTGATGGAGAGCGACACCAGACAGAATCTACTAATGTTCAACCTATTAATGGGGTAGATTTGGCGGTGGCGCAGTTTACCAGCGATAAAATTTATCAGGTAGCGCAGTTGGGTAATTCTGATCAAGCTACGAATGGTAGCACTGTTTATGTCGCTGGCGCACCAGAACCAAATGAGACTATTCCGCAACGTACTGTGATAGTAACTCCTGGTAGTATTGTTGGGGTACAAAAGCCTCAAGATGGCTATGCTTTGATTTATACGAATCCTACACGCCGGGGAATGAGTGGTGGGCCGGTGCTGAATGAAGCAGGGGAAGTAATTGGCATTCACGGACAGGGAGATCAGCAAGATGGGAGTAAGTCAGGTCTAAATTTGGCGATTCCTATTAAGACGTTTTTAACATCGCAAGCTCCTCCAACTGTATCACCTGTTGTGCCTAGTCCGCAGACAGCGATCGCTCCCTCTCCTTCCCCGAAAAAACAGCTAACTGAAGAGCAAAAGAGAAAGGCAAAGGCTGCTCAGCTAAAAAAGGAAGCAATTGCGATGGTTCAGCAATATAATGTGCAACAAGCTCAACCAGATAATATATTCACCCAGATGTGGTCTTTTGCTCGTGGGTGGGTGAAGAATATTGGTATGTGGGTATCTATGCTATGGTGTCTTGTGATGATCGTTGATTATGACGATATATTTCAAGAAAATGATTTTTGGGTCCATTGGTCTACGGTATTTTTATATTGTCTTCCAGGTTTTTTTGTTTTTTGGTGGTCCTGGATTATCTGATTAAACTATTGATTAATCCCAGGATAAACTATCACTCAAACTTTTGACAAAAAACAAAAATTAGGACAGCTAAAATGCAAATTGATAGAGATGAGAAAATAGTAAATTTACCAAACTTTGCTCTTGAAACCTCTCAATCGGAATCCCCCAACTCAACCCCTCCATCTCCCTAAAAACCCCCTCCGAAGGCACACTTCCATCCACAAACATAAACACATCAATACCCGCCAAAGGATATTTCAACCGCCCATTAACCCCCACCAACCTCCCCCGACTATCCAACACCGGCCCGCCACTCATCCCCTCAGCAATGTCATTCGTATATCCCAACTGATATCCCTCCAAAAACGACATTTCCGGCAACATTCCCACCCTACCAGCCGTCAACCGAAACGCCTTTAACCCCCAACTCCGAGTATCCTCAATCGCCTGAGCATTCAACCAATGCCAATTCGGAAACCCCGCCGCAAAAACCCCATCCCCGACAGATAGTTTATGGGAATTTCCCATCTCCACCACTCGATAAGATTCTGGACTATAAAACTGCACCAAAGCTAAATCTAACTTACCAAACCGAGACAAACCCAACTTAGCCTGATGGGTTTTTCCATCCGCCGTCAATATGCTATAATTGTGATGATTGTCTGCAACTACATGATGATTAGTTAATACAGTATAAACTTGCCCTGCCCGCTGAATAATTACCCCAGAACCTGCTCCCGAATCTGATATAATTCTTACTGTCACCTGACTAGCAATTTCGGTTACTTGCGGGTTAATTTCCTGAGAAATCGCAGCCAATGGAATGCTGACAGGCTCAAGCTTTTCTCGCGCTAAACCCAAAGATATGCCTGTTATTAACAGTGAAATTGCTAGGATTTGCCGCCGATTCACAAGTATTACGCGCTGATTTGGATAAGAAAGTCGGAGGGTGGGCACGCACGATTTACCGCCCCTACCATTGGTGTCAACTTAAGCTTGAAACCGTTATAAATCTCGCTTTTATCGGAGGCCAGATCCCCCTAAATCCCCCTTAAGAAGGGGGACTTTGAGAAGAATCTTGTCCCCCCCTTCTTAAGGGGGAGTAGGGGGCAAGCTAAGGGGGGATCTGGCCTTAATCGCTAAACAGTAGACTGGTACTACATTTGACGTTAAGTTGACACCAATGGAATCGGCCATATTCCCCTCACAACTCCGGTTCAATTCCAGCCGATCGCAATTGAGCCCGCAATTGCTCTAATTCTTGTTCAGCGCGATCGGCCCTTTCAGATCCCGCCAACAGCAAATTACCTTCACTATCCCACCAGCGCAACCAAGGCAATTCCATATTTTGATACCTTCCCTGCCAAATTCCCAATTCAACACCCAACGGTGCGATCGGATAATGACCGCGTTCATTTGCAGCAACCAATCGATAGCTATTTTCCATCAGAGCATAAACTTCAACACTCGCCTTACTCACTTCATAAATAGCATAAAATCCCGCATGAATCACATTTTCATAAATCCAGAATTTACCAGGCTTAGTTTCCTGTTTACCAGTTCGCAATAAAGGTGTTATGTCCCGTTCTTCGGCACCATTCCCCGATACAAACTCTAACACAATTAATGGTGAAATCAATTCTTGCCACAACACATAAGAACGGCGCGATTGACCGTCAAGCGTTGGCGGGACATTGGGCACATAAAACCAGTCCGGTGCTTCCGCGCCCCGTTCTAGCGGCTCAGTTAATCGCCAATAAATGCCGCTATCTTGACCGATACAGTAGTTACCATCTCGATGAATTCTTTCGAGGACGGGAGTAATGGAATCCGTTAACAGAATGCTTTGGGGATGTTCTTGAAAATTCTTCACAAAAGTACCGTCGGATTCTGGTAGCTGAGTGTGGTCTGGCCAGCCTGTAGGGTTGTTTTCTACATCAAGGGTAAATTTCATAGTATTATTTTAATCCCAGAGATTGTCTGAAACGAGCCTTTAATTTCAATTATAAGATAGGACGTACGGTTGAAACCGCATCTACACAAACGAAGTCCGCCGACGCGGACTCAAGAAAATAAGGTATTTCAACCGCCGTATATTCTAGGATTTGGTAGGAAATGATTCTCTAAATTTTTGTCTATCATCAAACAGTGGCAAATTCTGTCAAAGCTCTCTTGCTAGGATGATGAAACCCCAAAACAATATCGCCATGAGAAATTCCTGCTGCTAGTAAATCGTCAACTATGCACAAATTTGTCCAATCTTCTTCCACCCAAATTTTGTCATTTTTAATGCGAAGATACATGGTAATATGGCAGAGTCGTTTTTTGCCATCCCAGCCAGAGCGAAACCATAAATATTGATCTCGTTCTTCATCAAATGCCAGACGAGCTGCTGTCTCTACTTCATCTGACCCGATCGCCCCTTTGACTGTCATCTCATAATATCCAGTCAATATCTTTTTAATTGTCTTGCGATAAACTTCTAATTTATCCATTCCAGAATTTCCTCCTTTTCCATTTCAACAACTATTAAAAGAAGCTGATTTTCCTTGGTAATTACTTGTATCGACTTCCGTTGAAAAAAGTTTGTGTAGACGACATCATCTATTGCCAAATAGAGCGTGTATTCTGGAGCAGTGAGTTGAATGAGATTTCGGTAGACAATGTATTGGCCGAGTGCGCTGTGAAAATCATACATTAGCGATCGCCCAATAAAGCTCTTAATTTCAACAACGATCTTTTGTCCCTCTCGTTCTGCCGCGATCGGCTTTTCGGCAGCTAGATCGGCATATAACTCAGCATCCTCATATTTGATGAAATAAGGGTCAGCCGTAATAATCCAACCATCTTTGAGTAAGGCATTTTTAACTTCATTGTGGTAGGTATCTTTTGCTGGCATAGTAAATATTTTCGGTGGTTACTAACCTAATTATCTGATTACTTTGGCAAAGGTGCCAAGATTTTCTCAGCATGACTCGCCGCCACCGCCGCAAATAAAGCCTCATAATGATTCAAAGCTTCCTCAAATCCGTAATTCTCCACAGCATACTTTCTACCTTGCTCGCCCAACGCATTCACCCGATCGCGATTCCCGAACAAATCCTCAACAGCATCAGCCAAAGCTTGCGGATCTTCCGGCGCTACCACCACCCCGCCACCGCTTTGCTGCACTGCTTTGTGGGCTGTACCAGTTTCAGGAACCGACGCCAAAATTGCCCGGCCGCTGGCGAGAAGCACTTGAATTTTTGAAGGCATATTAAAGTTAGTAACGCGCCGCTTTTGTACGACTAAACTAACATCGGCAGCAGCTAACATTTCGGGCAATTTTTCTCGCGGTTCAAAAGGCAGTAACATTACATTAGTAGCTTTGTAAGTTTCGCAATCTTGTTGCAAGCGCGCGAGTGCTGTTGATTCTCCGACAATCACAAAAGCAATTTCCGGTATGTGTTTCAAACGAGCCGCTGCTTTGACAACTGTTTGCAAACCCTGAGTCAGGGCAATATTCCCAGCGTAAAGAATCACAAATTTGTCATTGAGTTTGTGGGTTTCACGAAAGGGGTTATTTTCTTTCGGTAAAGGGCCGATGAAATTTACATCAACCCAATTGGGAAGGCAAACTATTTTTTCCGGGGGTACTCCCTGAGAATGCAATTTGCTGATAAAACCGCTGTCGATGACGCTGACTTGGCTGGCTGTGCTGTACGCTAATTTTTCTAGGGCGTCAGCAATCTTAATTAGCAGTCCGTTTTTTTTCACCAAGCCGACGCGCACGGCTGCTTCTGAGACTATATCCTGGACGTTGAGGACGATCGGGATATCGCGAATCCAGCCGTAAAAGGCGACTGGGACGCAAATCGGTAAAGGGGGCATTGTCGAGAAAATCACGTCGGGACGCCAGCCTCTGAAGGCTTGGACGGCGCTGGAGACGACAAAACTGCCGTCTAGCAAAAGTCGGTCTAGGAGGCTGGGATGCGGGCCGTTGACACGCAGGTAGCTGCGCTGAATTGTGACGCCTTTGTGTTCTTCGGTGAGGTAAAATTTGCCCCGATATTGCGGATAAATCCGGCGCTGGGGATAGTTGGGCATTCCTGTGACGACTCGGACTTGGTGGCCGCGCTTGACTAGGCCTTGCGCTAGTTCTGTCATCAGGGGGGCTATGCCGATCGGCTCTGGATAGTAGTTATAGCAATAAATTAGAATACGCATAATATTTAGTGTGAAGCAAATTGTCCTGCCGCGACTAACTCCAGCCTACGCTCCCCCAATTGCAGAGGATGTGCTTGGGTTTCCGGGAGCATCTCAGGGGCCGGCGCTTTTGCCGAACCGTCCTTGCCAAAGAAGCCGCCCGGGAGCGGGCGGGCACTCTTAGCCCTCAGGTAAGGTTTTTGCGCATGATCAGGCAGTTGCAGCCATCGTCGGTACGGATGTAGCGAAGCTCGTCTGTGAGCTTGTACATAAACACCAGTCCCCTTTCTCCTTCTCTGTCCAAGGGATCGCGCTGCTCTTGCATGATCGAGTGCAGCTTTGCTTCCAGGTTGAAGGGTTGACCCCTGTCCCAAATCCTAATTTCTAAGTAATCGGCAAACACTTTTACCTCAATGTCGATCGGCGTCGCGGGGGGCAAGTTCTGGTGAGCGTGGCGGACAGCGTTTGTAAAGCCTTCGTTGATGATCAGCCGGCACTGCCACCAGAAATCTCCTGGAAGCAGTGGCAAAACGATATTCTCCAACCATTCCAAAACGGATGTTAAAGCCTTGAGGTCTGTTTCAACCTGAAGGTGCGACTCTGCCTTTGGTTGCTTGTCTTTCATCTTTCTTTCCCCTGGTCTGCCCCCACCACCGCTGTACTCAGCGCAGGTTCGAGAGGAAAAGGAGGGCAAGGTCTTGGCAACATATTAGTTAAGTCAAGCTTGAGTTGAAGAAGCTCATTTTGCCTCAAGGTGAGCATTCCTTTCGCACCATTTACTCGCACAGTACATGAGAGACTTCCGATACTGTTGTAACCCGCCTCGGTAGGGCGTTTAAATAGGGAAAATTCCCCACTCACTCGATTTGAAATTTGCGATTTACTCCACAGATGAATCTGGGAGCTTGAACAAGAGTCTAAAATTAGGGGCTGATCACGACAGCAGTTGGAAAGTCAGTATCCGTTTTTGGGCGGGGTGAGCTTGCGAGGTGTTAATTCGATCTGCGATCGTGTTAGCAGTAGGTACTTTTCTAAACACTCGTGAGTTCTTGTCGTCCTCGAAAACGCTGCTGGCGTCATTCGAGTACGACCTCGAACTCGCAAATTGCTAATTCATGCTCTGTTGAGAGAGCTGGCAACTAGCTGCGCATTTTCTGTGTGAATTTTAACACTTAATGCTAACGCAGGTATCGCGATCGATCGCCTGCTTGACTTGCGTATCTGTTTTTTGTTGCCGCCGCCCGCCACCGGTCAGCAACGCCAAAGTTCCGCGGTGAGTTGTTGACCGCCGTTACATAGCCCCACTATTTTTGTTAAACAGCACAGTTACGGTTTTAACAATTAGTTTCACGTCATATATCAGGCTCCACTCTTGTTGGTATTTTAAATCTAAACGGATGACATCTTCAAAATCGCGGACTTTAGAGCGACCGTTGACTTGCCATTCACCCGTCATCCCAGGTTTGACATCGAAACGCTGCCACTGAGGTACTTCATAGCGGTCAACTTCGTCTGGAGTCGGGGGTCTGGTGCCGACTAGACTCATTTCGCCTTTGAGTACGTTCCAAAATTGTGGTAGTTCATCAAGACTGGTTTTTCTCAAGATGCGCCCGACTTTGGTAATCCGGGGGTCATTGTCATTTTTGAAAAAAGCGCCGGAGGCTTGGTTTTTGATTTGGGATTTCATGGCTTCGGCGTTGGTACACATCGAGCGAAACTTCCAAATCCGAAATCTTTTACCCATCCAGCCGCAGCGGGTTTGACCGAAAAATATCGGGCCCGGATCGTTAATTGTGATAGCTGCGACTATCGGTATGAACAATATTCCTGTAATTATCAAACCAACGATTGCCCCAACGATGTCGATGAGTCGTTTTACCCACGATTGCACCGAGGGGTGCGTCATCGGTAGTAGATTGTCCGAGGGGTCTGTCTCTGTGGGAGTTGAGGTTGCAGAAGGCTGCTCGATCGTCAGCACTTGATCTAGGCTGGTGAGAGCAAATACTGCCATCACCTGCGGCTTGAGGCTCCGCAGCACCAAGTCGCTACCGCGCTGTTTAGCAAATTTTAGATTGCTGACTAAAGCACCGATCCCGCTACTGTCGATGAATGTCGTCTGACTGAAGTCTAGGACAATTTTGCTGGGAAGGGTGCTTCCAGAGAAAAGTTGCTGGCAGGTGGTCTTGAAGTTTACGGCTTCAAGTACGCTCAAGCGCACGGGTATGTGAACTGAGGGAATCTCGTCCAAGTACGTAACCCGAAAATCTGCCTCTGGGGTTTGGCTGACCATGAAGTCCTAGTTTCAAATTTCAAGCTGATGTCTTTAGCCTATTCTGTCCTAGCCGCTCCACCTTTATCAAATATTGTTATTATCAACAGGCCAGCTTTATACAAACTTTATAAAAATGCCTGAACAATCTGACACCGATCGCCCCGAGCTTACAGGCTAGGGTTAACTTGAGTCTACCAGGAGGGAAAGGGGGAGAGCGAGGGGGAGAGGATTTGACCATTTTTGATGGTCATCGAAATATACAACAATTTAAAGGCACAACAACTTATTACCCCAGTCAACAGTTAACAGTTAACAGGAAAGTCAACAGTTAACCGTTAACTTGAAAACCCAGCACCCAGCGCCGGGGGATGAGGTTAAGAATTGTAGACGTTTTCTGACTGGGAGGTTTCGCGGGTGATGGGTTTGACTTGGGCTTTGGCTTTGGCTGCGTTGCGTTTGAGGGCCTGGAGACGAGCTTCGTATTTAGCCCGCTGCTGTTTTTTGGAAGTTTGCTCGATTAAGGTTTTTAAGGCGCTGCCCAGGCTTTTGTAGGCGTTTGGGAGAGTGTAGCCGAAGCGGGTGGCAAGGGCGAGGGCTTTTTCGTCGGCGTCTACTGCTTCTTTTAAACTTTTGTCTCCGTTGTTTTTTTGGTAAAGTCTCCAGCCGGAGACGCCGCACAGGGATAGGGCCAATACCAGTAGCAAGCCGTCTTGCACCCAAAGTTCGCCGACGGCGCCGCCTAAACCAATGGCAAGGGCTGCCATTTCCCAACCGTCTCTGGGGATGGTGTCGTTTTGGATTCGGGCGACTTCGTGCCAAAATAGGAGGTTGCGCTGATCCATTGCTAGCTGTTCCCAGCGGATCAGGTCTATCTGTATTTCTACCTGGTCTTTGCCTATTTCTTCGCTGCGGATCAGGGTGGGATTAACTTCTATTGTTTTTTCTACTGTTACCCAACTTTGGAGTTCTGGGGGCAGTATGTTTTTCAAGCGCCGGATCTCACTCATCTCGGCTCTTGCTGTAGAGGTTGCATAGGATGTCATAGCTCCGGCCTATTGATTTTCTAAAGGTTAATATTGTGTCTATTTCTGGAGTATAGCAAACCTTGAATCCAAATATAGTCGAGCTACGGCGGTCGATCGACCAATACTGGCAATTTTACTTAATTTTAGTCGAGGAGGGCGATCGATCGTTTGCTTTGGACTATTTGCTCGACGGTTTCATCAACGGTTCGATTTCTTGCCGCAATTTCGACCAAGCCGCCAAAACGAAAGGCTTAGAAGTTATACCTTTTTGAACTAAAACCACTCCGTCCAATACTTCAGCAATTCCGTAAGCACCAATTCGCAGAGCTTCGTCTGTAAAACGCACGGCCCCCCGAACTCTACCTCTATCAATCGGCCCTTTTAAATTATGCTGCTGCAACTGCCACACATCTAACAGCGCATAATCGACCTCCACTACTTTTCCCTGTTCATCTTTCATCTGCATCACTTCTAAACGGATCAGGTTTCGGCGGCCCGAAAGGTGAGAAACTATATAACCGGTGGTGGAAACGCTAGCATCTTGGGGAATCAAGCTAAACACTTTTTTGATATTAGCTGCGTGTCCGAGTTGAGCGGGCAAAGTTTGATAAACCCAAGGTTGGAAAGAATAAGGAGAAATAAAATACAAAGCTCGATGCGGATTAGAAGTGTATGTAAGTAATATTGACAAACCAATACACCCAATCCAGAAGCGGTGGAACCTCGGTTTAAATTTATCTTGATGCTGCGACCACCACAGAATTGTACCGTAAAACAAGCCCGGAATTACAGCAAAGGTGTAGCGAGTGTTGATAGAAGTAGCAGCTTGATTAAAAACTTGCAGCAGCAGCACCATTAAAGGAAAAACAGTCATTAACCAGGCGCTAGGAGTGATAACAGGTACAAATGCTAGCGGCAACCAATGACCTAAAAGATATAAAATGCGCCTGCTGGCATCTTTAAAAAACACTTCAACAATTATCTGAGGTTGGCTGATAATCGCCCACAGCAGCTCTAGTGTTGACGGATTCTCTGTTTTGACAAATTTCCTAAAGTAATTAGCTAAGTACAGGCGAGAACTGTCAGTCGAAAACATCGGCATAATTGTATTAGTTACGAACACCACGTAGCTAAAGCTGAGAGCGCACAAAGCTAGACCTGCGCGCGGGTAGCGACGGCTGACAATTAAATACGCTCCGATGCCAAACAAGCTAATTCCAGCATCTTCACGAGTGCCTAAGGTTAAAACAGCAAAAACCCAAAATAGCGGCCACCGTTGCTTTTCCAAAGCTAGGAGCAAGCTAAATATAAATAGTGGAATTTGGCAGTGTTCGTAAAAATTTCCCAGCGTCGGGCCGATGACACCGTTTGCTCCGTAATAGCTGGCTACTATCATTACTGACAGTGGAACAGATAAATAATGTCTTGCTAAGAAATACAGCACTATTCCGGCGGCGGCGATTAAAGCTACTTGCAAAACTATCAGGGTAACTGGAGATGGAAATAAGGCATAAATCGGCATCCAAATCAAAAAATCTATGACGAAGTGTTGCCCTAAATGGATGTAAGATGGGTATGACAGTTGTCTGTCCATCAGCGAGGCGCTGGAGGCGGCTGAGGACATTGAACTTTGAAAGAATCTGCCGTGTATGCTGTTCCAAAATACTTGGTTAAATAAGCCGTGATCATAGGTAGATAAGAAGCTTTCGTAGCGGATGATGCTAAAAAATAAAACTATTATAAAAAAGATGGTGGCTAGGATTGTAACTTGACGCAATCCTGTTTGATTGTTCCAGGAGTCGAGAGGTTTGAATTTCATGGCTTTGGCTGAAGCAGATATTTTTTCTCAGGTTGACGGAAGTTGTGCTTAAATTCGGAAATAGAAATAAATTTGCCTTGGGTTTTCAGCTTAGTAAGGTATTTTTCAAGTTTGTCAACCATTTTACTGCCTGAGTTTTTTTTGACGTAACCTGGTAATTTAAAGTGGGAAATATCTGTGAATTCCCAGGGGTGAAAGTAGATGTTCAGATAGGAGTCTGTTTCTAGGGTTAGCTTTGTCGCTAATTGTATCACTGACAGGGGGAAGTTTTTAAAGCTCAACCAAAATAAGGGAAATCTGATTAGAGGAGTAACTGAAATGGGAAGGTTGAGCAGTTTATTTGTATAGTATGCAGTTCTGGGTTTAGATAGGTTGTTGTATCTGCCGGGAATGTAGGTTGGATTCATTGACGAGTTGTATTCGTAGCCTGCTTTTTCTATTTCTATATCGTCAACTGGCTGAAGTCTTGCCATCCTGAATCCGGTGACTTGAGTATTGGTTATTTCTTCTAAGGTTTGCTTAGATTTTTGTAAATCTGCTAGGCAAAACTGAGAGTGGTAAAAGCCGTGGGAGGCAATTTCGTGGTGTTTTGAGATTTCTCTGATTGTATCTCGGTTGTGGAGCGCAAAGTTAGCTGTGACAAAAAATGTGGCTGTAATCTCTAATCTGTCGAGAAGTGCCATAATCTGTGACAATCCTCGGCTAGAAATTTCAAATTTAATCTCGTCTGTTAGAGGTTGACCGTATTCTTCGGGTATGTCAAATTCTTCTATATCAAAGCTTAACAAGATTGATTTATTCATAGTAGCCTGCGCGGTCGTTGTATCTAATTTTAAACAAGCAGGTTAGCATTTTTAGGGAATCTTTAAGGATATTTACTTGAGAAATTTTGTAGAGGTGTTGCTGGGAAACTCTGGCGGGAATTTCGCCAATTGTATATCCTTTCTTTTTGGCTAAAAATAGCAGTTCTGCATCAAATGAAAAGCCAGTAAGTGTTTGTCTTTTAAATATTTCTTGGGCGGGTATTTTTTTGAAGCCTTTAAGTCCGGCTTGCATATCTTTATATTTGAGATTGAGGATGGCTCGGGAAATTAAGTTAAAAATTTTGCCGGATATTTTTCTCAGTAAGGTAAGATTTCGGAAGTTTTCTTGATCGAGGTTTCTACAACCAATTACGACATCAAATTTTTCTAGTTTTTCTACTAAGGGTTCGAGGTGTTCCAAGGAGTAAGCTAAGTCGCCATCCATGAAGCAAATGCAGTCTGCGTCTACATCTTCGCATCCTTTTTTAACGGCATAGCCTTTGCCTTTACGGTTGCTATAGGAAATTAGTTTGATGTGATGTGCGGGGAAAGCTTTGAGTTTGTTTTCGAGAATTTCCAGTGTATTGTCGGTCGAGCCGTCATTAACAATGATAAAATTGTAAGCGTGATTTTTTTGAGAAAATTCTAAAATTCTGTCAAAGGTTTGCTCTATGCAATTTGCTTCGTTGTAAACAGGCAGAATTACTGCTATCTTCATCATGGTTGTGGGATCGGGCTTTCGCAGAAATATGCTATCACTTCGGGGGGGAAATCACAAGTAAAGGACATCACACGGAAAATTAGTCTCAAAAAATAAGTATTGTCAAGTTTGGGCCTGGGTTGCGGGAAAAGTGCGATCGACATAAATTGTATCATGCTAGACTTGACCTAGCTCATCTTTAAGGCAGATACGGGCGATCGACAACCTAGAGGCTTCCAGCACCTGCACCAGAAAAACCCTCATACTGCCGCCTGAACTATATACCTCACGAAGTTGTAATTGTCAATGGTAAATTATTTAGTCAACAAATGGCCGGAGTATTTTAAACCCGGTATGACGCCGCGAAAAAAACGTATTATTAGATTTTTACTAGCATTCCTCCTAACTTTCATCACGTATCAAGCAATCTTAGAAATTATTACAGTAGAAATTCCGATTTTCGGCTTTCACGATATTGTTGACCTTCGCAATCCCCAGGAAATACCGCCGCAGCGGCGAGACTTTCCCGGCGACTACAGCCAGCAAAATTTGGAACCTTTTTTAGAGCATTTAGTCAGCCATAACTATTGGTTTTTGTCAACCCAAGAGCTTTACGAGTATTTCATCGCCAATCCACAAAAGCCGGTGCCGAGTGAATATCGCGATCGCAAAAAAGTTATGATTGCCTTTGACGATGGAAACAAAAGCATTTATACGCACTTACTGCCGATTTTAGAAAGACTCGAAAATAAATACGGCAAAAAAACTCAAGTAGTTGTATTTATCAACTCCGGCTTCTTGGGCCGCCAAGATTCACTCATAAAAAAGGTAACTTGTCAAGACTTAAGAGACGGAATGCAAAAAGGATTTTATGATATTCAATCCCACGGACTGAACCACGAAAATCTCACAAAAATTTCTCTGACAGCATTAGACAGAGAATTATCTCAAGACCAAATTAGACTGAGGAAATGCACCCAAGATTTAGACCCAAATCAAATAGTTGCGTCTCACATAGCCTACCCATTTGGCGCTGTAAACAAAGAAGTTGAAAAATCTGTTGCTAAATACTACAAATCCGGCTACTTGTACGACAGTTTAAAATTAAAATTGCGGTTTTTTCCACCCAATAAATACCGGATTTCGAGGTTAACAGTCAATACCAAACACTCCGCAAAAAGACTCAGCAGCTTAGCTTCAGGAAGCTGGCTGCACAAATTAATACGCAAGTAAATTTTTGCAAATATATAGTATTTAAAACAAATCGGTAGGTACATTGGAATACACAACATCAGAGTCACAAGACACGGTAAAAAACGAAAACCTTTTTGCAGTTGCTGCGGTTTCCCAACGCGCCAACGCGCTGGATGCGCTGCGCGGACTAGCAGTGTTAGCGATGGTTTTATCAGGTACAATAGCCCGCAAAACCTTACCAGCCTGGATGTATCACGCTCAATTACCACCACCAGACCACGTTTTTAATAACAAACTGCCGGGATTAACCTGGGTTGATTTAGTTTTCCCCTTCTTTTTGTTTGCAATGGGCGCCGCCATACCGCTAGCTTTGTCGCGCCGCATCGCCAAGGGATGGGATACAAAAAAAATAATTTTCTCTATTTTGCAAAGAGGCTTTTTCTTAGCATC
Organism: Microcoleus sp. A006_D1; assembly: GCF_036702805.1. NCBI lineage: Bacteria > Bacillati > Cyanobacteriota > Cyanophyceae > Oscillatoriales > Microcoleaceae > Microcoleus > Microcoleus sp. A006_D1. The sequence goes on along the minus strand of NZ_JAUBVZ010000001.1, from coordinate 114,991 downwards.
ATTTGCGATATTTCTCCAACACATTCGCCCAACTACAATTAACCCCGACGAACCCAGCCCGCAAAAGTGGTGGCTGGCTTTGTGCGGATTTTTCATATTATTCTTGATGTACGTTCGCTGGCCCCAAAAGTGGTCGGCGTGGCTGCGCGGAGGGTTAACCCTTGCTGCTTGGAGTGCCGGGATTGGCTTCATATCTCACATCAAATATCCCGACGGTAGGGGAATTTCTTTTAACCGCAGCGATATTATCTTAATGGTACTGGCAAATGTAGCCGTTTTCGGCTCGATAATTTGGCTGTTTACTCGTTCAAATGTGTGGTTGCGAGTGGGATTTTTGGGCTTGCTGTTGGCGGCGCGGCTGTCTTCCCATGATGCTGGTTGGATTAAGTCTGTTTGGCTGTACTCTCCTGCACCTTGGCTGTTTCAATTTGATTATTTAAAGTATTTGTTCGTGGTGATTCCTGGTACGATTGTCGGGGATTTGCTCGGTCGGTGGATAGAGTATTCTTCGCCGGAAGAGGCAAATTATGCTCGCTGGAAGAGTTGGCGCTATTTCAGCATTATGGTTTTGATGTTTGCTGTCAATTTAGTCTTGTTAGTTGGACTGCAAGCTAGATGGATGTGGCAAACTGGATTAGTGGCGGTGGGGCTATGTTTGTGGGGCTTGGTTTTGTTGAGAAAGCCTGGGAATGTCACGGAAAATTTATTGAATCGCCTTTATAGATGGGGGTTTTATTGGCTCGTTTTGGGTTTGCTGTTTGAGCCTTATGAAGGGGGAATTAAGAAAGATTCAGCGACGATGAGTTACTTTTTTGTAACGGCGGGAATGGCGATTTTTCTGTTGATTGGGTTGACGATAATTATCGATGTGTTTCAGAAGAGATGGTTTTTGCAGTTATTTATTGATAACGGGGTCAATCCGATGATTGGCTATGCGGGATTTGCTAACATTATTTGGCCGATTCTGGTTTTAAATAAATGGGAACCGGTGATTATTGAGATGACTTCAACCGACCCGTTGATGGGGTTTTTGAGGGGTTTTGGATATACGGCGATTTTGGCGTTAATTGTGGTGTTGTTTACCAGGTTGAAACTATTTTTGAGGACGTGAGATAATTAAAGGGCGAGAGCATCTTCACGTTTGGTAAATATAATTTCCTCATCGGCTTGCCGAAATTCAATATTAAACTTATCAAACACAACTTCTCGCCCTAAGAGCATGACATCTGCTGTATTATTTTGTATCCAAGCAGTAGGAACCATCAAATTTTGTCCGTCAATTGTCATTTCAATCTGTCGCAAAACATACTCAACGGTTCCCCCAATTGTTTGACCTATTGATATGTGTTCTCCATCCGCTAAGGCATATCCCAAATCTTGACCTGCTTTCAGTGAAATTATACTAAAATCTGCTCCTGAATCTACGACCATAGTAGCATTGATTGCTAAGTCTTTATGCTTGAGATTTACTTGATAGGTAGGCGACCACTCATGGGTGCTTACCGTGCGGAAATAAATCGGTAAAATCACAATAGAGGCTGTAAAACCAGGAACTAAGTAAATTGAAAAAATCTCTCCTGATGCTTCTGCTAAATCTAAAACTTCGCGCAAGTTTTCACTATTCGCGATTGTACCGTTAGCATTGTAAGCAACATATTGATGGGCATACTGTTGCAATTGCTGGCGATTCCGATTTAGCCATTGCAGCATTTCCCGGATTTCGTTTTTAGCAGGAGTTTTGTTCATAGATGATGCTGTTATTTGCTAGAGAGATTTGCTGGCAAACCCTAGGGAGTTACCGCTTATGAAAGTGACTTGAGAATGCCACTTTCTAACTGATAAATTGCTGCCATGATTCCGGTTTCAGGATGTGTGAGTAGGGATTTTTTCACATCTTTCAAGTAACTTACAATGTGTTCTCGCAAAATTGGTCTTTCTACTTTGACTGTGTGATTGTAATCCCACAAATCCCAGATGATAATGCCGATGCCGACAATCGGGTCGATTAAACCTACTCCCAACTGACTAGCAACTGTACCGCCTGTTTTTGTTGCTACTTTCGCGGCGGCTTTGCTAGCAACTTTTGCCGTAACTTTGCTGCCGACTTTGACTGCTACTCCCAATATTAATGGTTTAGCAATTAAGTAACCGCTGCCGCCCACTAATGCTTTTAATGATAAATTTGAGATGTTTCCTTTGTCGCTAATTGTGGTGGCAATATCGTTGAGATATTTGTCCCATTGTACTTGAGGTATGTTATAATTGTTTTGAACTACTTTTACGTTATTGCTCACTTCGGCTATGTACAAGTTAGCCGTATCTTGAGTAATTAATTGGAATTTCAATTGAGCGTTTTTGGGGAGCAGGACGCGGTTAGCAAATTCTCTTTGGAAGTCTTCGGTTAATTTTTCGGAAACAGCACGAGATGCTGCTGTCATGTCAAATCGGTTGAGTACGGCTGATTTGACGAAGTTGAAAGGTACTGTAAATTCCATCTTTTTTTGATTGAAGTAATCGAAGTACCAATCGAGAAAGCTATTGTCTACTCGTGCAATTACTTCGGTTTCCCATTTGTCCAATTCTTTTGATGCGAAAGTCTCGGCTGTTGTATGGGCTGTTTGGATGGCGTTTTTAACGTCTTGGTTGACTTTGCTGAAATCGTGGGGCGGCGAGACTACAACTGCTGTGGTTGCAGTATTTGTTAGTGACTTGGAAATAATAAAATTACCTGCAAGTGGAATAATAACCACGAGAATGACGATCGTCCAAATCATCGGTGTCACGGTTTTGATAAACTTAGTGATGACTCTGAGACGTTCTGTTTTCTCTGAATAGCTGATTTTCTGGTTGTCTCGATTCATGGCGATTCTGTAAGTGATGAGAGGCTAGTTTTGATTATAGGCGGCGTTTTGTGCGATCGTGTTACAGATGTCTGGGCTCTTATTCTGGAAGGGTTGGGGGGAAAGCGCGATCGACCTTTTTATCTGCGTTAATCAGGGGTCAACAAAAAAACTCTCTCGCCTTCACATTAATTTTTTAATATTTGCCCTTCAACTACTGCTCAGCTTTAACTTTCAGCGTCACTTCATCGCCGTTTCCCACCAACTTCGCAAAGGGTCGCTTTTAGGTGCCATATATCGCGCTTTAACTCGAATTAAATTGAGTACATAGCGTAGTGTTGGCGAATCAACACCTGCTTCCTCTGACCAATGCTTAACTATCTCTAGGGTTGATAAAACCTGAATCTGTGGTGTCTCTTTCCGAAAAAACGATATCGCCCGTTTATCATCCGTCGCAATTGCCCATTCTCGGTTAACCGCGATCGCACCGGTCGCTGACTCGCCGTCACCTAAAATAGCGGCGTAATTCACAAACGATTCAGCCTCCTCTTCTGACTCAAAATCCACGGTTATAAGTAAACTTTGTGCGATCGCTGCCTCGAATTGAGTTGCACCATCATTTTCCTCACTCTCAAGACGCTGGAGCGTTTTTAACTCTTGTTCTCGAACAACTTGGGTGACTGCAACCTGAACAGGAATAGACTTCAGAATTGCCAGTAATTGACCCGAAGCACAAAAGTTGAGAACGCAACAGGCATCAAGAATCAGGTGGGAGTGAACAATTTGCATAATTTGACTTCTCCCATTACTCCGGCATATTGATCAGGTCAAAATCAGAGGCTTCCTCCATCATTCCGCTTGAATGTTCCCGCAATGCTGCTGCGATGCGACGGGCGTCCAGGCGATCGACATTCAGGAAATCCGAAAAGCGCCCCTCAGTGATCAGTCCTTGATCCAAGGCCTCAATCGCCAGATGCTGATAGTGGAGAGGGATCGTATCACTGCGCTGTGGGATGTCCTCTAAGCCAAGATCCTTTTGTACCTTTCTGACTTTCAACCCGCGATCGCGCAATCGATCCCAAGTTCCAGCCCGCACAAGTTCCATTTCTTCTAACCGATAAGCAAGCGCTTCTATGGACACACCGTAGTAATGCGCTAGTGTGAATAGATGAGTCGGAGTGAACTTGCCATGCGTGCGGCACATATCGTTGAATCGCTTGAACAAGCCGCTAGTCGGCATCAGGAAATATTTTGGGAAAGTGTCGGCGAGTCGTTCGCTTTCTGGAACTCGCTGATACTGACCTTCAAATTCCAACACGGCTTTTCGACGATGTGCGAGAAAGTGAAGGTATTCGTGAGCCAGTGACCAACGCCGCCGCTCCTCTGGATGATTAGCATTGATTGCGATGCAACCGCCAAGGCGTTCATCGTAGCTGTAAACCCCTGAGTATTTTGCTGGCATCTCTAGATAGAAGATGCGGAGTCCCACATCCTGCTCTAAGATGTCCCGCAGACGTAAAATAGGGCCATCTCCCAGCCCAAGCCGCTGGCGCTCTGCAACTGCGATGCTCTCGGCAGTAGCCTTGAGTGGCATATTCGTTACTTGATACTCAGGAGGATAGTTCTGGGGAAGCGGTGCGGACATCATCTCTTCAAGCTCTAAATAATTCCGACACAACTCCTCCAGACGCATGATTGCTGGTTCAATGTGTAACTCTTCCCCTTCACTGCGCTGATAGGCTGCCCGAAACTGCATCTCAAAAGGTTGGATTACCGGACGAGATCGAACAAAGTCGCTGACGGAGCGCCCATAGGCGCGGGCGAGTTTAATCAGTTCGGTTGCCTTAAGGCGGCGTTCTCCTTTCTCGATCGCAACTATAGTGGTACGTGCAACATCAATGATGTTAGCCGCATCAGACTGAGTCATACCGCATTTTTTACGTGCCTGTTGAAGGAGTTCCCCAAGCGTTCGCAGATCGATGTTGTCAAGGATGTTGCTAGTCATACATTTTTCCTCAACTTTACTGAGCTTTGACTGCGTGTCTGTTCAATACCTGTTGTTTGCCATGTTGATTCAATCGATCGACCGCAATTTCGGATTTGACTGTATCCCATTCAGAAACATAGTTTCGATAAAGCTGAATCAGGTGGCTCCGCATATCAGCGGGCAGTAGGCTTTCTGAGATAGCGCCGCGATCGACGATATCATCAAGCACTGGAAATTCTCGGGTTAAAGCTTCCCACTGAATACCCATTTCATCTGATACATCAAGCAAATTTCGGAGGGTGTTAACCTGCACAAGCATATGATCGAGATGCAAACTGGACTCCTTTGGCGGGCGGTTTCCGTGAAGCACTACATAGCGCGTTCGATCTTTTATATAGGTAGCAGCAAGCGCTTGTCGTCTTAAAAGACAAGAGGAACAGTAACCACACTGAATCGGCTGCTGGCGATGTGGGCTGTCGCATGACATAGTTAGCGGCGGCAAGTCGTTTCTCCCGTCTTCAGCCAATGCTTTGCACATTTTGGCTTTAGTCCAGAAGAGAAATGGATTTTTTACGCGGAACTCTTCTCCCAAAAGTTCTGAGACGACATCGCTCACCATAAGTAAAGTCAGTGGGTGAACAGAGCGAGAGTGATCCAGTCCTACAGCAGATGCGCGGTAAGGAAGGTTGATCGCCCCAATCCCATTCTCATACACGCAGAGAACCCGCCGATTCATTAGGTAGGCACACGCGGCACCAAGCAGAGTGAATACAACACCTCGCGCACGCGAACGTTTGTTCTTGTGTTGCACATCGCTATCGTGGAAGCGGATCGGGACGCGGAAAAGATGACAACGACCCGAGAAGATGGACTCAACCTTTTTTGCTACTCGTCCCTGGCGGGCATAGACACTATTGTTACTGCCACTTCCAAACAGCACGAACGGCTTTTCTGGATATATCCGAAGACGAGTGTACAGACCCGCAAGGGCATCAAGTCCACCACTCCAAAGCGCCACTTCACAGCCTTGAGGTATTATTGGCAAAACTAATTGCTGCTTAACAAAACGTTCCGGTGTGACCCTTCTTTGGAAGTCGAAAACCCATTCGCTCCCAGTCGCCCATCCAAGAAGGTGTTCCAGCTTTGTCCGGAACGGTTCGGCGTTCAGTAATTCCGGATGACGTACTGGAAGCACCACTTGAAGACGACGTGGCTTTCCGCTCAAATTTTGGGGCGCAAGGCGGTCTGAAGCATGGATTGCAACGGCGAGGTCAACGAGGTCGGCAATGATGGCTGGAAACTCTGCCTGAACCCGATACCCGAATGCCTCATCATCCACATTGATGCCAACATTTACCTCTTTACCCTGAGAGCGATCTATGAAGCGCACAGATCCATTACTGTTCGATACAGGTTCAAACTGCAAGGTGTAATTGCTGCAATCACTATCGTCAAGGCTCTGCTCAATCGAAGGTTTGTAGTTCATAGCAGATCCTCATCAAGGTCTATCTCTTTCACCTTCTCGGGTGGAGACCGTCGCAGGTTTTTCACATCCTCATTCGCAGTAGCCTTCTTCGCCCATTTACTGATATCGGCTAACATATCTGGACGGATGGCCTCAACACGCTCTGTAACGGTCGCGTTATCAACATCAGCATGGTGATTGGGTGTCAGCGGAATGCGTTGCTCAAATTTTGCCTTGTACACTTCTTGGAATAACCGCTCTACAACAGCTTCCGGCAAATTGCTAGTTTCTGCTTTATGGTTGTAGCGACATTCATGGAGGATTCCCTTTCCAGCACGACGGAGTAGTTCTTGGACATGATGCTTAACTTTCGCTTGTCCTACCTGTCGATCGATCTCCGTGCTTAAAGCAGCCCAATTCACAGAGCTATGCTGGCTAACATTTTTCATCATCTGTCTCAACATCTCTCCCATTTGCTTGGCGTATTTGACCGCCACAATACCGTAATTTGTCTTGATGTCCCGTATCAGAGCATCCTTCACAACCCAAGCATATTCACTGCTGTTGGCTTTTCCTTCACAAAGCCACTTATACGGCTTCTGGTAAAGCCCGGAAAGCTGACTATGAACGATATCTCCGTCGGGCATGATCGAACCTCCAAGGCTCGGAGTTGGGTTCTATCATGCTAGCCAATCTTTCTGCCAATGTCAACCATTAAGCTAGAAAAATAACAGAAAATGTCAGGATAGAGATTTGCAAGATTGGGTATAGCCCATACTCGGAGATGAGGAGGAGCGTCAGTGGCAATTCGATCGCACACCTAATCCCCCCTCCTCGCAGCAACAGACGGGCGATCGCACTATTTAACGGACGAGTCCCGCAAATTGGCTTGACTCAAAAAAAGACCTATGGCTGTTGTAGTAACAGTTGTTCATTAAATGTCCAGTAATTTTATACTAAAAAAACCCGGTTTCTTGGAGAAACCGGGTTTTTAATCAAGGCTAAAAGCGATTAAACCTTAGCCTCATTCTTCACCAAATTACCCCAACCCAAATCCTTCAGCGAATTATTCCGGCGCAACGGACGAGTCACCAACTCCAAAATATCCCGCGCATTACCAAAGCCGTGAATCTGAGCGAAAGTAAACTCAACAGACCACTTAGTATTAATCCCGCGCGCTTCCAAAGGATTAGCGTGAGCCATACCAGTAATCACCAAGTCAATATTCTGCGCGTAAATCCGCTGAAGCTGATTGTAATTGTCTGGTTTTTCGACAATCCGAGGTGTGGGAACACCCATCTCGTGACAAGTTTTTTCTAACAGCGCTAACTCGGCTGCTTGATAGCGCTTGTCCATGTAAGGAATGCCGATTTCTGGGCAAGTCATGCCGCAGCGAATCAAGAAACGTGCTAAAGAAATCTCTAGCAAGTTGTCGCCCATAAAGAAGACTGATTTGCCACGAATGATTTGCAGGTAATCTTCTAAACCAGCCCAGATTTGCGCTTCTCTTTCGTCTAAACCTTTTGGTTCAATGCCCAAAACAGAGCAAATCTTTTCAATCCAAGCGCGAGTTCCGTCTGGCCCGATCGGGAATGGAGCACCAATTAGCTTACACTTACGACGGCGCATCAACGTAGAAGCCGTACGGGACAAGAACGGATTCATGCCAGATACATAATAGCCTTCTTCCAAAACTGGCAATTCAGTGTAGCGTTTGGAAGGAAGCCAACCGGAAACTTTGATGCCTTGCTTCTTCAATTCTAAGGTTAGCTGGGTGACAACTGGGTCGGGCAATGAACCGAAAAGTACCAGCGGCGTGTGCTTGACATATTCGGATTCATCTGCTGCAACTTCCTCTTTTTTCTTACCGAAATTCAGCAGTTGAGAGATGGCATTGCGTTCTTGTTTCTGAGATTCCATCACGGGCGCTTTCTCAGGACATTTAGCGGCCATTGCTGCTAAAACGGTGTCTTCCCCTTGGGTGAAAGCGTAATCTAGGCCGTTAGCGCGGGCTGTGACGATGGGAATGCCGATTTCTGCTTCGAGTTTCGGTGCTAACCCTTCCAAGTCCATTTTGATGATTTCGGTGGTGCAGGTGCCTATCCAGACGATTACACTGGGATTACGATCGCGCTTAATCTGCAAGCACAGCCGCTTCAACTCGTCATAATCGTTTAATTGAGCGGAAATATCGCCCTCTTCCAGCTCAGCCATCGCATAGCGCGGTTCGGCAAAAATCATCACGCCCATAGCGTTTTGTAAGAAGTAGCCGCAAGTCTTGGTACCGATGACTAGGAAAAAGCTATCTTCAATTTTTTGATAAAGCCAAGCTACGCAGCTAATCGGACAAAATGTGTGATAATTGCCTGTTTCGCATTCAAAGTTTAAAGCTTCTGGTTCGGTAGTAGTAATAGCAGTCATATCTCAAATGTTCTCCTTTTAAATTGTTTTTTGGATCGAATTGGACTTGTGCGCGATCGAGCAAATATCTGTTTTTGGCGATCGCGACGCAGCAAACAATAATAGAAATACCTAGTGCAGACCCTAATTACTCTGAAAAATAGATGCAGCCCACTCAATATTTCTGCAACCGCCGCCAAAATTTGAGATAAAAAATTCTGCGCGAGGGTGAATAATCCCTCACAGCAGGGATTTAGTGTTTTTCAACTTGCTAAGGTAAAAGCCTTGTGGCAGTTGTGAGTTTGAGTTAATTAAAAATTAACAACTCGCAACTCACAACTCATACCATTTTCGCTTTTCGATTGGCGATTTTCGATTAGGAATGACTGATGAAGCTCGCGGTTTAGAACACGAGCCTACAGTTGGATTCTTGGGGAAAAAGGGTATCACCAATAGATGGGGAAACTTGAAGACTAAGAGAGATTTGGGCGATCGCCACAACCTCACTTAAAATCCGACAAAAAGCCCGAAATTTCTTCATCCTCATCCTCAGAGTCCAAATCGCCCAGACCTAGAGCATCTAAATCATCTTCATCAGGATCTCCGGTAGTTGCTTCCCCAAGATCGTCAAGTCCGAGATCGTCAAGATCATCGTCATCAGATACAGAGAAATCGTCAAGACCATCTTCGTCCAAGTCGCCCAGATCCAGATCTAGGTCATCAGAGGTCTTGGCCCCAAACGGATCGGGTATTTCTTCGGCGACAAAATCTGCATCTTCTTCCCCAAACGGGTCGGATATCCCCGATTCGAGATCCCCAGAAGTCAAAGTCCCAAATTCTGAGGCTTCGTCTTCCTCGTCATCGCCGAGGTCGAGACCGCCCAAAGCCGAGGCTTCTTCTTCCTCGTCATCGTCGCCCATATCGAAGTCAGATAAGGCGTCTTCGTCATCGTCGCCCATATCGAAGTCAGATACGGCGTCTTCGTCATCGTCGCCCATATCGAAGTCAGATACGGCGTCTTCGTCATCGTCGCCCAGACTCAGATTGTCCAAAGCCGAGGCTTCGTCTTCCTCATCATCGTCCAGGTCAAAGTCGGAGACTGCTTCTTCCTCGTCATCGTCCAGGTCAAAGTCGGAGACTGCTTCTTCCTCATCATCGTCCAGGTCAAAGTCGGAGACTGCTTCTTCCTCGTCATCGTCCAGGTCAAAGTCGGAGACTGCTTCTTCCTCATCATCGTCTAGGTCAAAGTCGGAGACTGCTTCTTCTTCGTCATCGTCTAGGTCAAAGTCGGAGACTGCTTCTTCTTCGTCATCGTCTAGGTCAAAGTCGGAGACTGCTTCTTCGTCGGGTCTGAGTGCTGATGCAGCAGCCGCCAGACCGGCGACTCCGGCGACTCCGGCGACTACTCCGGCTGCTGCTAGGGCCGCACCGCCTAATTTATTAGATTTGGCCGTTTCGGGTGCAGCAGTTGCAGTTTGAGCTGCGGGTGCAGCAGTTGCAGTTTGAGCTGCTGCGGGTGCAGTAGTTGCAGTTTGAGCTGCGGGTGCAGCAGTTGCAGTTTGAGCTGCGGGTGCAGCAGTTGCAGTTTGAGCTGCGGGTGCAGCAGTTGCAGTTTGAGCTGCTGCGGGTGGTGTGAGAGTTGGAGATTGGCCAGCAGTCTGTGGCAGGGTAGCTGAGGGCATACCCAGCGCGATGTCCGGGTCAAAATTTAGCCCCAACACTTCGATCAGGCTATCTGCATCCGGCTTGAGTCTTGAGAAGGGCAGCATTAATTGCTGGAGTTCCGGCTCCAGGGCAGCCGCAATTCCCAGGATGAGGTAAGAAACAGGCCTTTTCCCGCCGTCGGGTGTGGCGACCGTGTTGTCAGCCGTCATGTGCAGGAGCAGCCAAGCTCGATTCACCTGGTAGTAGTCCAACCACTTCTGTTTGAGAGCAACTGAAAAAGTATCAAAAAAAGCCATAACCTCTTTATCCTCATCCTGATCGCTAGACCTATTAAACCATCATCAGGTCTAGCTCATCTTCCTCCTTCTTGACCACTGGTTGAACAGGATTTAGATAAAAATCTGACAGTAAGGAGAATAATTCGCGATCGGGTGTGTCGTTGGGCACTACTCCTTCGGGCATTGCCAAGATTTGGTCGGCGATGTTGAGGTAGTAATCGCAGACGTAGTTGAGGGAGGGATCGCTCTCGGCCATTTCAAACAAAGTCTTGCCTTTGACGCGAGAAACGCGGATGTCTTCAATCAGCGGCAGCACTTCCAGCACCGGCATGGGTACGGTTTCGATGTACTTGTCGATCAAGTCGCGCTTGGAGGTGCGGTTGCCAATTAAACCGGCGAGGCGCAACGGGTGAGTGCGGGCTTTTTCGCGGACTGAGGCGGCGATGCGGTTGGCTGCGAATAAGGCGTCGAACCCGTTGTCGGTGACGATCATGCAGTAGTCGGCGTAGTTCAATGGGGCTGCAAAACCGCCGCACACTACGTCGCCGAGCACGTCGAACAGGATGATGTCGTATTCCTCGAAGGCATTGAGTTCTTTGAGCAGTTTCACGGTTTCGCCGACTACGTAGCCGCCGCAACCAGCTCCTGCGGGGGGGCCGCCTGCTTCTACGCAGTCAACGCCGCCGTAGCCTTTGTAGATGACATCTTCGGGCCAAACGTCTTCGTAGTGATAGTCCTTTTCCTGAAGGGTGTCAATAATTGTGGGGATCAAGAAGCCCGTGAGGGTAAATGTGCTGTCATGCTTTGGATCGCAACCGATTTGCAAAACTTTTTTGCCGCGCTTGGCTAGGGCAACGGAGATGTTGCAGCTTGTTGTCGATTTGCCAATTCCACCTTTTCCGTAAACTGCGAGTTTCACTGTTTGTTCTCCTATAGGTTTCTATCAAAACTATCGGGGCTGGGGTTTGACGCTTTGATGTTGCGATCGCCCAAATCCGACCAACTGCGCCCAACTGCACTTAACTGCAATGCCCTTACTGTCAAGTTACGAGCAGGCCTGCGTCACCTCTTTGAAAGCATTATTAGCTAACTTGCGAGGAAAAGAAAGGGGGCATCAAAATGAAAATGCTAGTAATTGTGTTTATTTTGCCTCTTTGGGAATCTTAGCTGCTTTTTTGATTTACGAATCTATTTTTAGATTTTTTTTAGATTTTAAATAGATTTTAGAATATTTTTTTAATATAAAGAGGTACAAAAATAAAACAAAAATTAACTTATCAAACAATCTCGGCTTTTGGCTTTGGGGCCTTGATGCAGGCATTTGATGGCTTGTGCGGGTAACTCGAAGGGGTACAAAGGCGCTGGTGGATGAGGTAAAGGCGAGAGTGAGTTGGATTAATTGGGGCTGGGGAGGGCAAAGTGATCTTAGCTTTCGGCTGTTGGGGGTGATTTTGGTAGGGTTTTGAGTTTTGTGTAAAAAATTGTGAATTTTTAGGAATTGGTGGACAGTTGACAATGGGCAGTGGGCAGTGGGCAGTGGGCAGTGGGCAGTGGGCAGTTGACAGTAAGTAAGCAGTGGACAGTTGACAATGGGCAGCGAAAAGTTGACAGTTTTCTGTTGTTTGTTTTCTGTTGTCTGTTTACGGATTACACATCGGTGGCTAGAAACACGGTTTCTGCGAGTTTTGCGTTGGGTAACGAGAAATATACTAAGAAACCTGGTTTCTGAGGGCGCAAGTGCGATCGCGAAATACAGTTTTCATTTGTTAGTGGTCAGTTTTCAGTTTTTTTTGATTAATTAATGCCCACTGCCCACTGCCAACTGCCCACTGCCCACTGCCAACTGCCCACTGCCCACTGCCCACTGCCCACTGCCCACTGTCAACTGTCAACTGCCAACTGACTTCTGACGATCGGAATTTCGATCGCAAACTCAGTGCCCAGTCCAACTTCCGAAACGCAGTCGAGCCGCCCCCCGTGCTTTTCCACAACTAAGTGGTAAGAAATCGACAGTCCCAACCCCGTACCCTTACCGACTGGTTTGGTGGTAAAAAACGGGTCAAATAGTTGGCGGCGAATCTCATCCGGTATGCCCCCGCCGTTGTCGGAAATGCGGATTGCTACAAAATCCCCAACAACTTCAGTGCGAATTGTAATAGCCGGAAGAGTCAATGGAGAACTAGGAATTGACGGCGGGGAATTTTTGCCATTTCTCCTAGCCCATTCCCCGTTGTGGATTTCTTCATCCAAAGCATCAATCGCATTGCCGAGAATATTCATAAACACCTGATTTAGCTGGCCGCCACAGCACTGGATTTGGGGTAGCTTGCCGTATTCTTTAATAATGTGAATAGCTGGATGTCCGCCTTGAGCTTTGAGCCGATGCTGCAAAATTAGCAAAGTGCTGTCGAGTCCTTCGTGAATGTCAACGAGCTTGATGTTAGATTGATCCGATCGCGAAAAATTACGCATCGACAAAACTATTTGGCGAATGCGCTCGGTGCCCGATTGCATCGAAGACAACATCTTAGATAAGTCTTCCACCAAAAAATCGATTTCCATCTCTGCTGCTGCTTCCTGAATTTCCGAGGCTGGTTCGGGATAGTGCTTTTGGTAAAGGTCTAAGAGTTGAATCAATTCTTTGATGTAATGACTGGTGTGGGAAAGATTGCCGTAGATAAAATTAACCGGATTGTTAATTTCGTGAGCGATACCGGCAATCATTTGTCCCAAGGAAGACATTTTTTCGGTTTGGACTAATTGACTTTGAGTTTGCTGCAACTTTCGCACAGTTTCCTCTAATTGCTGCGCTTGATTTTTCAAACAAGTTTGCTTTTTTCGCAGCACTTCTTCGACTCGCTGGCGCTTGATAATATCTCGTCTCAATAATTCATTTGATTCTAAAAGTTGGGCGGTGCGCTCTTCTACTTGTTTTTTTAAGTCGTCGTGAGCTTGGCGCAGGGCTTCTTGGGCGCGCTGCCGCTCTAAAATTTCTTGTTGCAAAAGTTCGTTGGTTTTCTGCAATTGGGCGGCTCTATCGTCTACTGCTTGCTGCAAAAGCTCGATCGTCCCGTACATTTCCGATTGGTTAAAAACTTGCGGCAAACTTGTGAGAGAGACAACGCCCAAAAGTTCTCCGTGACTGCCAACTACTACCAAACGGCGGACTCCGTGCCGCTGCATGGACTGGTGGGCGCGGAAGAGAGAATCGGTGGGAGATATGCAAAATAAAGGCGCACTCATCGCCTCAGCCGCCGAGATTTGGCAGAGGTTTAATTCCAGGGCGTGAAACTGCACAATGTCGCGCTCGGTGACAATGCCGATCGGCATTGGGTAATTTTCTCGCTTGTCGATCCGCTGTGGATGCTGAATTTGGTCTTCGACAATCACCACGCAACGGGATTGATGTTTGACCATGAGTTGGGCTAAATCGAGGGCTGAGGCAGTCTTGGGCGCCGAAATGACTTCTTTTGTCATTACATCGGCAGCACAGCGCAAATTGGTCAGCAAGTTGACCGGTTGCAGGGCTTCGTGAATGGCTTCGCGGGTGATAATGCCGATCAGTCGCGACTCCTCATCGACTACGGGCAAATGCCGGATCTGGTGCTGGCGCAAGGTGAAGATGGCTGTGAAAATATCTTGAGACTCGGATTGTGTGAGGGTAATGGGCGATCGAGTCATTACGTCAGCAATTGTCAGTCCGATCGCACAATTGGCAAGGGTAGTTAGCTTGACGATATCTCGTTCTGTAAAAATGCCGATCGGGCGCGAGTCTTCCACGACTAAGACGCAACTGCGCTTGGCGGGGGTGGGAACACCCTTTTGTTTTTCGCCGCAAAGCTGACAGGAGACGCGCATCGGGTTCATGAGAGCTAAGACTTTGGCGATCGGGGTTTCTGGAGCCACTGTCAGCGGGTGGCGATCGATCGATCGATCTAAAGGTGACAAGTAGATTGGTGGGCTGTTGGCTTCTACAGGGGGTTCTGATGTTTTAATTGCTAGCTGCGGAACTGAATCTAAGAAATGTTGTAAATTTTCTTGTAGCATGGTTGATTATTAATTTTACTTAATGAATTGTTACAATTTGGCGGACATGGATGGGCAGACTTAGCATTAATTAAGTGAGTGACAGATGTTCGATCGCCTAAAATCTGATTGCTAGAAAACCCCTGATTTAATTTTTATTTTTTAATGCCTATGTCTTGGACGCCCTTAAGTCATCGAATTCATCACTTGCCGCTGATCCTTGCGGGCCCGATTTTGCGCCGGACTGAAACTGGGGAAGTGACAGTTTGGCTGGCTCTGAAAGCAGCGCGGGAAGTCGAACTCAAGGTTTATTCGACTAAGGGCGGCATCGGCGAAATTGTCGATGTGCCGTTGCTGCAAGGTGCAAAATCTACTGTGCAGCTTGGCAAATATCTGCACGTAGTGGCGGTGACGGCTAAACCAATTAACAGCAATGTCTTGACATATGGACAAATTTATGCTTATGACATTGAGTTTGATCGGGATCGCGAGTCGTCGTCGGTGGGAGTCCCAGAAAATGAGAAGGAAAATCTCCTTTCTTGTCTGTGGCCGACTTCCCCTGATTTATCGGTTTTGGGCCCGGAGGCGATCGGTTATTTCGCTCACGGGTTGCCGACTTTTGCCCTGCCACCGAGGGATTTAAACTATTTGCGTATAGTCCATGGTTCTTGTCGCAAGCCCCACGGAGGTGGCAGAGATGCGCTGCCAATTTTGGATAATGCGATCGAACAATTTGCAGGAATGGCAAATTTCCGGCCCCACCAACTGTTTTTAACAGGTGACCAAATTTACGGCGACGACGTTGCTGATGCGATGCTGTGGGCTTTGACTGACGCTGGCGATACGCTGTTGGGCTGGGAAGAGAATCTGCCCCTGATGAATGATGCCCAAATTAAAAAGAATTTGTGTACCAGTATACCTAGAAATTTGGAAAAAGAAAATGTAGTTGGCGCAAAAAGGGAAATTTTTAGAGAGGCGCCAATTCAGAAAGCGTCTAATGCTGAGTCTGGGTACAAAAAACCAATTGAGTTACAGCCGGGGACTCGCAGCGATATTGCCAGAGATTTTGGTGGCTTTACGGCGATGTTGGTAAATAAACCCGACAAGTCTAAAAGTCACTTGTTTGGTTTGGGGGAATATTGCGCGATGTATTTGTTAGTTTGGTCTCCTGTGCTTTGGTGCGCGAGTTTTCCGAAGGGTAAGGATATTTGTCAAGAGTCTAAGGAGGTGAAAATCTGGGACAAAGAAGTTGTTGAACTTGATGGTTTTGTTCGCAATTTGTGGAGGGTGAGGCGGGCGCTGGCAAATATTCCTACTTATATGATTTGTGACGATCATGATGTTAGCGATGATTGGTATTTGAATCGGGAGTGGTGTTATCGGGTGCTGGGTAAGTCGCTGGGCCGCCGGGTGGTGCAGAATGCTTTGCTGGCTTATGCTGTGTTTCAAGGTTGGGGAAATATGCCCGCACAGTTCGAGGATGGAAGAGTAGGAGATAAGTTATTAAAGGCTACTGAAAAGTGGTCGGATTCGGCGGGGACTGATGTTGCTGTTTGGGAGGAGGCGGCTTCGTATTTGGGGATTCCTGCGGTTGATATTGAGACTGGTTTGCCGAAGTTTAAGTTAGATGATGATGTTTTGATTTTGGATCGGGATGGCGAGGGTGTAGGTGAGGTTTTGAGTTGGCATTTTACTGTGAGAAGTTTTAAGCATGAGGTGATTGTGCTGGATACGCGGACTTGGCGGGGCTATCCGGTGGAAAGTGCGATCGATCCACCGATGCTTTTGACTCACAAGGGTTTTGAGGAGCAAATTCAGCAGCCTTTGCGGGAGACTGATTTGCTGAATAAAACTGGGGAATTTGCGATCGAGGCGACGCTGGTTGTGGTGCCGACTAATTTGGTGGGTTTGTGGATTATTGATGCGGTGCAAAGGCGGGATGTGGAACAGGGGAAGGTTTTTAATAGTGATGCGGGGGATGCTTGGAATTTTCATGAGTTGGCTTTTGTGAAGCTGTTGTCGGAGTTTTTTCGGCAGCGCGATCGGGTGATTGTTTTGACGGGGGATATTCACTATGCTGCGGCGGTGCGGCTGAGTTATTGGTCGGATTGTCATTTTGGCGATTGTCGCCCTGAGATTGAGTGTTTGCCACCTGGATCTAAGTTGAATCGCCAATCGTCTGTGTTGGCGCAGTTGACTGCTAGTGCTTTTATTAATGAGGAGTGGAAAACTCATGTTGTTCATACTAAGATTAAGTCGCTGTTTCCTGAGCGATCGCATGAATGTTTGGGATGGAATGAGCCGCTGGAGTTGGTAACTATTCCGAAATTTGGCAGGAAGAAAGCTTTGGCTGCTCCTGTGAGGGATAGGCAATCTTTGCCTGATTGGGGTTATCGAGTTGATTGGGTGAAACGGCAAAAAGCTCGGCTGTTTTTGCAGCATGAAAATGGTGAGCCGTCAAGCAGGTCGCATAAAAATAAACAATTGCCGCTGCTGCATAGGTTATGGAATTTGATATCGCTGTTGTGGCGCAATCGCTGGCTGCAAGAGGGTGATGAGATTGTGGGATATAGCAATATTGCGATCGTCAGTTTTCAGTGGCCTGCTGAGGGTGATGGTGAGAAAGCGGTGATACAAAATGTTTATTGGCGGCCTCTTTGGGAGCCGGATAGTGTGGTTTACAGTCAATATTTTGTGCCGCTGGGATTGGATGAGTCTAAGGTTGATTGATGTGGTGTTTTGCCTTTAAATTTAATTGTTTGGGCGATGTGACTGCAGAGGAGAGGAGGACACGGCAGTGCCGTTTCCCTACCCCAAAATAATCGATCGCGCGATCGCACATCACCATCGGCGACACGGCAGAAGAGGAGACGGCTTGGCCTTTGTCCCTACCCCAAAATAATCGATCGCACAATCATCTTTAACCACCGCCTGATTTGTAGGGAAACGGCACTGCCGTGTCCGAATTTCGGGGAACGGGTAAAATTAACCGGGGTGAATTTGTCAATCGCACAATCATATTTAACCACCGCCCAATTTGTAGGGAAACGGCACTGCCGTGTCCGAATTTATGAATTTTTGCTCCGAATTTCTTTAAAAACGCGAATCTAACAAACTAGGGTGATTTTTATGATATTCTAATTTATCAGGATTTTCGCTCCAACGTTGAGGATTGTTGGTGATGTATTGCTTTTTGCAATTCAAAGTTTCTTCATCGCGGATAATTGATTCATAAAAACCATCTTGCCAGACAGGAACTTCTGTTGTTTCGCAGAACCTATGAATGAATCTGGTAACAGCACCTTTATAGGAACGGATTGCGGTAGGAATTGAACCGCGAACGGGTTGACCAAATTGTTCGCGGGTAGAGACAGGCCTTGGCTGTGTGTTTACGGGGGTATTGTCAACGATCGCCAAAAGTCCATGCACATGATCGGGCATAATCACAAATGTATCTAAGTCAAACCGGGGAAAATGATTGGGAATGTCTAGCCAACAAGTGTGGGCAAGATGACCTAAAAGATTTAATTGCATTTTACCGTCAATTACTTCGCCGAATATACATTGTCGTTCATTGGTGCAAATGGTAATGTAATAAACGCCCGGTTGAGTATAATCGTATCCTTTAAGACGCACAGTACGGCGGTGGTGTTTTTGGGGGTCGTAAGGCATGATATTAAAATAGAATAGTCTCTCTTTCATTAATCATTGTATCGATAACATGGCAGAAGAGGAGACGGCTTGGCCTTTGTCCCTACCCCCAAAATGTCGCCCGATCGCCCGATCGCACAAAACCACCACCCACATCCGTAGGGACACGACACTGCCGTCTCCGAATTTCTTCACAAAAAATCAAACACCACCACCCACATCCGTAGGGACACGGCACTGCCGTCTCCGAATTTCTTCACGAAAAATCAAACATCACCACCCACATCCGTAGGGACACGGCACTGCCGTCTCCGAATTTCTGCCGTGTCCTAATTTCGGGTAACGGGTAAAATTAACCGCACTGAATCATGAATTTGCCTGATCGCCCGATCGCCCGATCGCCCGATCGCACATTTTCCCCAAAATCGCCCATTCCCCGAAAGATCGATCGCCCGATCGCACAATCGGATGTAACCACCGACAACACCGCAAAGTCGGACACCGCACCGTACCGTTTCCCTACCCCAAAAATTCATCGCCCATTGCTCTCAAACATCGCCCAAATCCCCCCTTCCCTCCAAACGCAGGAAATGCACCCAGCCCAACGCATCGCCCGCTACGACTGTCACTCCATCAGATGCAATAGCACAGCAATTGAACAAATCCTCTCCGCTGAAACTAGCAACCTCCTCACCGCTGTCGATGTCCCAGACTCTCAGGGTTTTATCCGATGAAGCGGAAATTGCGGTTCTGCCATTCGGTGCGATCGCCACTGCGGTTACCTCCTCAGTATGACCGATGAGAGTTCTAATTTCTGTGCCACTCTCGACGTTCCAGACTTTTAGGGTTTTATCGGATGAACCAGAAACCGCTGTTTTTCTGTCTGGTGCGATCGCGACCGCTTTTACATAGCCAGTATGACCTGTGAGAGTTATGAGTTCGTTGCCACTAAGCAAATCCCAGACTTTTAGCCTTCTATCCTTTGAAGCCGAAATTGCTGTGAGGCTGTTCGGTGCGATCGCGACTCCTGTTACATAGTCAGTATGACCTGTGAAGGTTGTAAGAAAGGTGCCGCTGTCGATGTCCCAGACTTTTAGGGTTTTATCCATTGAAGCCAAAAGCGCTCTTTTTCCGTCTGGTGCGATCGCCACTGCTCTTACCCAGAAAGTATGACTCGTGAGAGTTTTCAGTTCTGAGCCTGTCTCGATGTCCCAGATTTTCAGGGTTTGATCCTCTGAAGCGGAAATCGCGGTTTTTCCGTCCGGTGCGATCGCCACTGCATTTACCGACTTACTATGACCCGTGAGAGTTTTCAGTTCCTGGCCTGTCTCGGTGTCCCAGATTTTCAGGGTTTCATCCCTTGAAGCGGAAATCGCGGTTTTACCGTCTGGTGCGATCGCCACTGCACTTACCACGCTACTATGACCGACAAGCGTCCGCAGCGCACCCTCATTTGCCCTTTCCAGATTAGGCTTCAAAGGCCACAGGCAGGGACTTTTTCTCGAATGCTTAGCTTGTTCCACTATTTCCTGAATCTCAGGTATTTCAAAATCCACCAACCGACTCCACAAATGCACTGCCAATTGCGTTTTATCCTTTTCCAAAATATGCGCCGACTTGCGAATTGCCCCTTGAATCAATCTCAGAGTTTCACCTTGCTCCCCCGACAGCAACACATCAGAAATTATCGCTAAATCGTAATCCTCAATTAGCGCTTGTACCCCCAACGCCTCCAACTTCGCCTCAATGAAATCGAAATCCGTCAACAACTGATGCAGCCTTTCCCCTTGAACAGTATCTGCCAAATGCCCCGGCAGAGTTTCCAAAGCATAAAGCCGCTTTTGCCGCGACATTTTCCCCAACTTTTGTTTAAACTTACTCATCGCCGTACAAATCCTCCCACAAATTATCAGAAATCGCCGTTTCGATATCCCGCAGCGACACCCCAGCTTTCTGCACCACATCTATGCGGTGGAGAAACTTTTGGAAACTCGCGTGATAAATACTGTAATCAGGAGAAGTATCGCTGCTGCGCCGCAAAAACTGCTCCCAATCATCCAGAACTTCCTGCACGTCTAAGGCATCTTCCTCAGCAAAATCCGCCACAATATCGCAGGAAACAGGCTTGCGAACTTTAGTCAACAAATAAATAACCTTCAACTTGCGGCGGCGCAATTCTTTATCCTTAACCGCCATTTCCATCCGCCCCCAATACTTCAGATAATATCCTTCCAACTCCCTCGGCAAATCTTTCAAACTGACATCGCTGTACTTGTCTCTCTCGATATCATTCAGCACATAGCGGAGGTACATAAAATTATTTTGGCTTTTCTCTGCCACAACTGCCACAAACTGTTCCCGGCTCAAATTTTGACGATTAATCCAATCCTGAATTGACAAACTATGGCTGGTGCGTTTTTCAATATAAGCCTTGACATCTTCCAGACTTTCGGCATTATATTGCATCAAATCGAAAACCTGATGATTTGGCAAAGGCAGAGTTTTCGGCTGTTTCGAGACAATAAAATAAACATTATCGGGCAAAGCATCCGGCAAATAGAGGACATTGCTACCTTTTCCCTGATCCGTCAAATCAACTTCATCCAGCGCATCCACCACAAAAATCAACTTTTGCCCGCCCAATTTAGCGCTAACTTCCCCCAACAACCGACTTAAAAAATTGCCATCTGTCGTCGCATTCTCCGGCAATCTTGGATAATCCAGTTTGAAAACTTGAATTAACTGAGTGCAGACATTTTGCAGAAATTGCTTTGGCTTGACAGTGCCTTGAGATTGCGAGTTAAAATGAACAATACAGTGGCGCTTCAGCAGCAACACAAACATCGCCATAATTGAACTTTTGCCGACTCCCGGTTCGGCTTCTAAAACAAAATAGCCTTTCGGATTGTCCAGCAAGAAGCGGATCATTGCGTCAAACACAAATTTCCGGCCGGTAAAGTCTTGAACTTTCTCATTAATAATCGTCTCGCACTCGTAGGGAAGCGGCAATCGGGGCGCGGAAGTATCAACTAATCTTTGCAGCAAATCCTGGATTTGCCCTAAATCGGATCGGATGCCAATTTCTATTGATGCCAATTTCGCCATCACTTGACAAATCTGCTGCTGAGTTGCCACAGCCTCCAATTTGTCGAGGATTTCGCGATTTTGCAGCCCCAAATCTTTGAGCTCGGCCAAAGCAACTTGATGCAGATTCAACACCATCGCCGCAAACTTCTGCCCACCAGTCTCGGCATCCTGTTTCAGCACTTCCCGAAACGCTTGCGGGAAAGTTGCGTGCAGTTTCTGCGCCACAAACTGTACAATTTCACCATCGAAGGATTTACATTCACTCGCCGCGAATCTGTTGACAAAAATCCCCCAATCTTCCGCAGTCAATCCCGTAACTTCATCAAAGTTATCAGCAGAAAATATCTTAGTAAGTTGGTCTTCCGAAATCTTTAAAACACTTGACAAATCTGTAATTTGTGTGTTAATATTGAGCCAATATGTAATACTTTCCTCGGCTAATTGGTTGAGTTCTGTTTCAGGCGAAGGCAGATGCTTAGATTTGGCAAGTTCTTTTAATTCAGTCGATCGCGCCACCGACTTGAGAATATAGCCGATCGCCTCACCCGCCGCCCTAGTCAAATCGTGATTGTCCAGGATATGCTTATTCTTAGCCAAGCGATCGACCATTTTGTTGCCGATATCCGCAGACACCATATCTCCAGCCAAACTAGCAGCAATCGTCGATAATGCAGAAACACCCACAACTGCGATCGGGCCACCAATCATCCCGGCTGCGGCCTCAGCCAAAGGCCCCGATCCACTCAGGACATTAGCAATAACCTGCCCGACAGTCATCACCGCGCCGCATCCAACCAACCTAGTTTTAAATATTGCTAAATCTATCTGTGGCATAAATTAAATATTTTTCTGACTTTGCCGTAGTTTAGCGCGGTGACAGAATTGCCACAAGGTCGATCGCACTCACGAAATAAATCCCGTAGGGAAACGGCACTGCCGTGTCCTTTTCCTTACTGCCGTGTCCTTTTCCTTAAATCCCCCGTAGGGAAACGGCACTGCCGTGTCCTGATTTCGGGTAACGGGTGAAATCAACCGAATTTGATGGTGAAATTGTCGTAGCGCGATCGACTCCAACCACCACCGGATTAATGATTGTAGGGAAACGGCACTGCCGTGTCCTGATTTCGGGTAACGGGTGAAATCAACCGAATTTGATGGTGAAATTGTTGTAGCGTAGCGGGGCGTAAGCCATCGTGCGATCGAATTCAACCATCGGCAACACGGCAAAAGAGGAGACGGCAATGCCGTTTCCCTACCCCAAAATCTCCGGCGCGCGATCGACTCCAACCACCACCGGATTAATGATTGTAGGGAAACGGCACTGCCGTGTCCTGATTTCGGGTAACGG
>NZ_JAUBVZ010000001.1:42758-92144 GCF_036702805.1 Microcoleus sp. A006_D1 | reverse complement strand
AATTCAACCATCGGCAACACGGCAAAAGAGGAGACGGCAATGCCGTTTCCCTACCCCAAAATCTCCGGCGCGCGATCAAATGCCATCATCACCCGAATATCCATCTGTAGGGAAACGGCACTGCCGTGTCCTCATCCGAATATTTGTTTTTTACTACAAAACAGCCGCCACAGTAGCCATCAGCAACCCTTGAAACAATTTCATCCCATCAGTCTCGCCCAACATCGGATCAGAAGCCCGTTCAGGATGTGGCATCATTCCTAACACATTGCCTGCCCGATTGCAAATGCCCGCAATATTATTTAACGAACCATTTGGATTACCAGCAGCGCTAATTTCTCCGGCACTTGTACAGTAGCGAAACAACACTTGATCGTGCTCTTCTAACTCTGCCAAAGTATCCGCATCAGCATAATAGTTGCCTTCCCCGTGGGCGATCGGCAAATCGATGATTTCACCCGAAGTATAAGCCGAAGTCCACGGCGTATTACCGCGTTCAACTTTCAAGGAAGTGCGATCGCAAATAAAATGCAATCCCGCATTCCGCACCAGAGCACCCGGCAACAAACCAGCTTCAGTCAACACCTGAAAACCATTGCAGATGCCCAGTACAAGCTTTCCTTGTTTCGCGTGTTCCGCCGTAGCCTGCATCGCCGGAGAAAAACGGGCGATCGCGCCGCACCGCAAATAATCTCCGTAACTGAAACCACCAGGGATTACAATGATATCAATATCCGAAATATCGGTATCTTCGTGCCAAATCATCCGCGTCGGTTGGTTGAGCAACCCTTGAGTCACCCACACCACATCGCGATCGCAATTTGAACCCGGAAAAACAATAACTCCAAACTTCATTTTTATACCCCTGCTGTCTCGACAGGTACAGCAATTGCAGTCAAATCAAAGCGATAATTCTCAATAACTGGATTCGCCAAAAGTTGGTCGCAAACGCGATCGAGTTGTTCGCGGGCCTCCGACTCGCCAACAGCAGTCAGCGTCAATTCAACGTACTTTCCGATCCGCACGCCCTCAACATTGTCGTATCCCATGTGTTGCAAACCAGACTGTACGGCAGTGCCAGCGGGATCTAAAACCGAAGGGCGGAGAGTAACATAGATTTGGGCAAGATATTTCTGAGTCACGGGAATGTTGCGGTAGGTGATGTGCAAGTTAGCGCCATTGTATTCTACAACCGACCT
Source organism: Microcoleus sp. A006_D1 (assembly GCF_036702805.1). Classification (NCBI taxonomy): domain Bacteria; kingdom Bacillati; phylum Cyanobacteriota; class Cyanophyceae; order Oscillatoriales; family Microcoleaceae; genus Microcoleus; species Microcoleus sp. A006_D1. The sequence continues at coordinate 90,945 of NZ_JAUBVZ010000001.1, read as the reverse complement.
GCGCGCGATCGACCTTTGACTTCCCCAAGTGAGATAGCCTAGAAACAGGGACAAATGTGATTCCAGCAGACTACACAAAAAAATTATGAGAACCAACCGCACCCGCAGTCAGGAGCGCATTTTAGACTTGCTCAAGACCTTGAATCGATCGCTCTCAGCACAAGATATCTACCTAGAACTGCGCCAGAGCGACCACAGCATGGGCTTAGCAACCGTTTACCGCTCCCTCGACGGTTTAAAGCGGGAGGGCTTCGTGCAAGTCAGAACCCTTGCTAGCGGCGAATCTCTCTACGGTGCCGCCCACCAAGACCAACATCACCTAACTTGTCTCGAATGCGGCACGTCCATTACGATCGACGAATGCCCCGTCCATCACCTAGAAAGCCAACTGCAACAATCTCATTCTTTCAAGATTTATTATCACACTTTGGAGTTTTTCGGATTGTGCGATCGATGTACCCTCGCTCAAGCATCACAGTTGACAGTTGACAGTTGACAGTTGACAGTTGACCGAAGGACAAAGGAAGAAGGACAAAGGACAAAGGACAAAGAAATAAATAGGACTGATCTGAAATCTTGTAAAACCCTAATGATATCGGAGTGCGAGCATCCCACTCGATCGAACTTGCACTCAAGAGCCCAACACTCGAAAAATTATGATTCCCATACAAACGGAAACGAGCAATTGAGAAAAATAGCTCTCCCAAACATCGCAAAGCCCCAGCCAGCAGCCAAAGGAGCGCGGAAATCCAGATCGTAAAAAGAATAGGTGATACTATTTAGATTCTTAGATTTAAAATTGGAAATTTAAGAATTATCAACGACTTACTCTGCAAGGGTTTGCGACTTGCCAGCCCGATCGCGATTTGTCGCGCCGCAGTCCTCCGGTTGATGCTTCGCTCTTACTCAAAATCAGAGCTTTAGTAACTTAGATGACAATTTTAGCCGATCGAGACCGGCCGCAACTACAATTTCTAGGGGCCCAAGGCCTTTAAGAAATTGATCGGGGCTAAAATCAGTTTATTCTCAAGCTCGTGAATTTGGAGCTGGGAATCATATATCTTCAGAATGTTTTTACACAAACTATTTCGATATGATCAGTAGTTTCTCTCAACCCATTTATTGCCCGAATCTGAGCTGTCCCGATCCCGGCAATACCTTTGGCCGCCAGCAGTGTGCAGCTTGCGAAACCAATTTAATTTATCGCTATTTGTGGGCGGTGGGCCCAGCAGCCGATGAAGTGGCGACGGGTAAGGTAATCGCCGATCGATATTTTGTGATTGCACCCCAAATCTGGCTTGACAGCCGTCCATCTATCCCTCCTAGCGTCCCCGAACAACTGCCGGATACGATTATGCCTTACTTGCATTTGTATCCCCAGCGGCTGCACACGCCGGAAGTATACGGCTTTTGTTCCCTCGGGGAAGCAGCGGAAGCGGTAGAGGTGCTGCTGTTGGAAAATGTGCCAGTCAATAATTTCGGTCGCCTGTATCCTTCTATTCTAGAAGCTTGGGCTCAGACAAGTGCCGCCCGCCAAGTTTACTGGCTGTGGCAAATGCTGCAAATGTGGACGGCGCTTTCAGAACAAGGAGTCGCTGCGAGTTTGCTGGTACCGGAAAATTTGCGCGTGGAAGGTTGGCGGGTACGCCTGCTGCAACTGCACCCCGGCAATTTTGTACCGACGCTGAAGGATTTGGGAGACGTGTGGTCGGGTTTGGTGGAATCGGCACAACCCGAGGTGCAGTCGAGACTCGGAGAGATTTGTGTATTTATGCGCCGCAGCAGCATGAATCTCGATGCGATCGCCCTGGAACTAAACGATTTACTATTAGAACAAGCTGCTAAATTGCCCCTGCACTTAGAAGTAGTCGGCATCACCGATACTGGGCCGCAGCGCTCCCAAAATGAAGACAGTTGCTATCCGACTGCTGCTGATTTTCAATCAAGCAAAACTTCAGGGAACGACCAACTAATTCCTTACTTGACAATGGTTTGCGACGGGGTTGGAGGCCACGAAGGTGGAGAAGTTGCCAGTCAATTAGCCGTGCAGTCCCTGAAAGCTTTAATCCAAAATTTGCTCGCAGAAATCGCTGAACAACAAGAGTTGATGACGCCACAAATGGTGACCGAGCAACTCGAAGAAATAGTCAGAGTTGTGAATAATGTGATTTCCGCTCAAAATAACGAGCAGGGAAAAGAGTTGCGCCAGCGGATGGGGACGACTTTGGTGATGGCCCTCCAGTTGCCTCAAAAAGTGAAAGTTTCCGAGGATTTGCCGTCGAATAACGGCCACGAACTTTATTTAGTTAATGTTGGAGACAGCCGCGCTTATTGGATTGGCAAAAATTACTGTCAGCGACTGACTGTGGACGACGATGTAGCGTCCAGGGAAGTGCACTTAGGACACAGTTTATACTGGGAGACTCAATTGCGATCGGATGCAGGAGCCCTGACTCAAGCTTTGGGCACCCGGGACGGCGATTTTCTGCGCCCGACGATTCAGCGATTTATCATCGAAGAGGAAGGCTTACTGCTGCTGTGTTCCGACGGTTTGAGCGACAACGATTGGGTAGAGCAATCTTGGGAGAATTACGGCCCAGAGGTGCTAGAGGGCAAAATGTCTTTGGAAGCTGCGGTTCAGTCTTGGATTCGCCTCGCCAACGAGAAAAACGGTTACGATAACACCTCTGTGGTGGTGACTTACTGTCGGATGTCGCCGGAGAGATTGGTACTGTTCGATACGGCTGGTGCGTCAGCGCCGGTGTCAGCAGCGCCGGTGTCGCTGCCGATGTCACCGTCTGTGTCAGGGTCGGCATCCCTCCAGAAGACCGGCAGGATGCCAGAATCTCAGCTTTCTGAATCGTCCAAACAGTTGCTGTACCCAGAAACTGCCCCCGCCCCGGAACCAGTTCAAAAACAGAAATCCAAGCGTTGGCTGCCTTTGCTGGGGCTGTTGGTGCTGATGTTAGCCTTCGCCGGTTTAGGTTTGTGGGTGCGCCGCCTCCAAAGCCCGCAGCCTGATCCCGAACAACTTCCGCCACCGCCGGAAACTACCGCCCCAACTCCTGCGGATATTCCCTCGCCCGGTGCCGATATTCCTTCGCCCGCTGCTGAGAGTCCCTCGCCATCGCCAGAATCGACTCCTGCGGAGAGTCCCTCGCCGTCGCCAGAATCAACTCCTGCGGAAATTCCCGCGCCCGGGGCCGAGAGTCCCTCGCCATCACCGCAGTAAAGGAGAGCGAATTCAGCAGGAGGTTTCAAAAAATGCAGATACTTTCCGGCGGCACGGCGACTCGAACGCTGTCGCCAACTTTGTGCCGCTGCAAGTCATCTCTGTGCAAGTTTTGTCGGCGAAGGGCGATCGAGCTTTTAGCAGTCAGGCGCACCGTATAGCGCGTATCAGTGCCAATATAAATCGCCTCTTCTACTGTTCCCGGCCAGCTATTTTCAGCCTCATAATTAGCCGGATAAATAGCAGCTTTTTCCGGCCGCAACACCAGCGTAACAACTTTCCCAGCGGGCCAATCTTCTGCTGTCGCAACTAATACTGGCAACTGTTGGTCAACCAACACTATTATTTGACCCTGTTGCTTTTCTACTACTCGCCCGGTTAAAAAATTGCTGTCCCCAATAAAATCAGCTACAAACCGCGTTTTAGGATATTCATAAATATCAACAGGCGTCCCGACTTGTTGCAGTTTTCCTCCCTCCATCACTGCAATTCTGTCCGACATTGTGAGTGCTTCTTCCTGATCGTGAGTCACATAAATAAACGTAATTCCCAATTTTCGCTGCATTTTTTTTAATTCTAATTGCATCTCTTTACGCAATTTTAAATCCAGCGCTCCTAGGGGCTCGTCCAACAGCAAAACAGAAGGCTGTTTGACTAACGCCCTCGCCAGCGCAACTCGCTGCTGCTGTCCTCCCGACAGTTGGCGGGGATAGCGTTTTTCTACATCTGTTAACTGTACTAATGCTAAAGTTTCCGCCACGCGATCGCCAATTGTTTGCTGAGGCAAATTCTCCATTTCCAACCCAAATGCAACATTTTGTGCTACAGTCATGTGCGGAAATAAAGCATAGTTTTGAAATACCGTATTCACTGGGCGGTGAAATGGCGGGCGATTTTGCATCGGTTGGCCGTGAAGATAAATTTCCCCCGCTGTGGGCATTTCAAAACCCGCGATCATTCGCAAAGTTGTGGTTTTGCCGCAGCCGGAAGGGCCGAGCAAAGAAAAGAATTCGCGATCGCCAATTTGCAGGTTAAGGTTGTCTACAGCTAAGAAATCTTGACTGCGGACACTTTTAAATACTTTGGAAATATCTAAAACTTCTACGGCGTGCATTGTCTATCCTGATAGGGTGTTGTGCATTTGAATTTAATTTTTAGGGGTGATGCTCGGAGCAACTGCCCACAAGAGTTTTAAGAAAGAAGATTGTTAAAATGAGCTCGGCGATTAATCTATTGTGCATTTAAGTTGCTTGTCAAAAAATAATCAAACTATTTCTTGTGGGGCGTTGCTCCGAGCATCACCCCAAATCGGCAATTTAAATGTGAAACAGCTTACTTTCCTGCCCCTGCTTTAACTTCCGTCGAAGCTCGATCGTACAATGCGGTTGCTTTCCCGACATCCTGCAAGAATTTCAGTTTGCCAAATACCTCAGCAGGCGGGTAAATTTGGGGATTTTTCAAATCTTTCGGGTCAATTAAACCTTTGTCTATTGCTGCTTTATTCGGCGAGCCATAGTGGGTAAAATTGGAAATTTTAGCACCTATTTCTGGCTGCAAAATGAAGTTAATAAATTTCTCAGCTAACTCTTTGTGCGGCGCACCTTTGGGAATTGCCATGTTGTCAGAAAAGACTATTGTGCCTTCTTTTGGAATAGCATAGCGGAGATTGGGATTCTCTTTCATCACCTGAAAAATATCGCCGCTCCATTCCATTGTCAGATTTACTTCTCCTTGATCGAGCAGAGTTTGACCAGTGTCGGGGACAAAGGCGGCAATGATATTCTTATTTTTAATCAGCAAATCGCGGGCTTTGTTGATTTCTTCAGGATTAGTTGTATTTGGGTCAAATCCTAGATAAATTAAAACCACTGCAAAAGTATATCTGGCATCATCTTGCCATGCTACTTTTCCCGTATATTTAGGATCGAACATCGCCCCCCAACTGTTAATCTCGCCCTTGGTTGCTTTGATGTTGTAGCCAATTCCCATTGTTCCCCACTGATAAGGCAACGAATATTTGTTACCAGGGTCAAATGTTTGGTTTAGCCATCTGGAATCAAGATTTTTTTGGTTGGGAATTTTTGCTAAATCTAACGGCTCAAGTATATTATCGGCTGCCATGATTTTCACCATGTAATCGGCGGGAAATATGACATCGTAACCGGGATTTCCCTGTTTTAGTTTGGCATAGAGTGCGTCGCTGTTCTCGAAAGTGTCGTATTGAATTTTAACATTGTTCTCTTTCTCGAATTGGGCGATCGCTTCTGGGGCGATATAAGTTGCATAATTGTAAATGCTGAGGACTTGTTGCTGGTTGCCACCTGTGCGGCTACAGCCGAAAACCACCGTTGCACTCATCACAAACAAAAGTAGGAAAGTCAGCAGGCGTTTCATGGGTTTTGTTGGCTACATAAAACAATAATTATGACATAAAAAGCAATTTAGGAATGAGAATTAAATAACTTACAATCTTTATTGTTCTTGTGGGATGGGCGTCCCGCCCGTTCTTTATGGACGGGCGGGACGCCCATCCCACAAACTTGTGTAAATTATTTAATTTGCGATCCTTAGTCAATTTTTTTGAACCCTGAGTGATGATACAACCAGCAACAAGGAAGCCAACAACATCAAAGTTGAGATGGCATTAATCGCTGGCGTCACTGCAAATTTTATCATGCCGTAAACCAATAGCGGCAGCGTCATCGAACCGACACCTGTGGTAAAGAATGTCACGACAAAATCATCGAGAGACAGCGTAAAAGCCAGCAGTGCCGCGCTGAAAATAGCGGGCCAAATTAGAGGGAAAGTGATGCGCCAAAAAGTCCGCCATTCGTTGGCGCCCAAGTCAAAAGCTGCTTGTTCTAATTGAGGATCGAGTTCGGCTAAACGCGCCCTGACAGTAATCGTCACAAAGGAAATATTAAAGACAACGTGACCGATAATTACTGTAGGTAAGCCGAGATTGAGGCGGATTCCCGTGAGATTTTCTACGATCCGAAATACGAGGGTAAAGAAAACTAGCAGCGAAATGCCGATCGTAATTTCGGGCATAATAATCGGCAAAAACAGTAAAGCTTCCACTGCTTTGCGTCCAGGAAAATGAAAGCGTTCGAGTGCTAGCGCTAGCATTGTACCGAAAATTGTCGCTAACACAGTCGAAATAGCTGCAATTAGCAAGCTATTGCTAAGTGCTGGCAAAATTCCGGCGCTGCTGCTGGTAGCAATCGTCGCGCCTGCATTGCTAAACAAGCTACCGTACCAATCGAGGGTAAAACCGCGCCAAACTGCGTTAAATTTGGAAGCGTTGAAGGAGTAAATAATTAAGATCAGAATTGGCAAGTAGAGAAAGGCAAATGCTAGTGTCGCTTGTACCCAAAGCCACTTTTTGCCGATCGCGCGCACGAGCAAATCTAGTTTTGTTTTAGTCATTGGGCATTGGGCATTGGGCATTGGGCATTGGGCATTGGGCATTAGTCATTGGGCATTGGGCATTAGTCATTGGGCATTGGCCAAACAGGGCATTGGGCATTGGGCATTTTATCTTAAATTTAGGGTGCGCGATGCACACCATTTATGAACTTTCATCAGAGACACGGAAGTAAATTAAAACAGGAATCAATATGATTACAGTCAACAGCATAGAAAGCGCCGAACCAAAAGGCCAATCCCGAGCTTTCATAAACTGATTTTGAATCAAGTTTCCCACCATAACTGTTTTGGAACCGCCCAATATATCCGGTGTAACAAAAGCACCAACTGCGGGAACAAAAACTAGAATCGAACCTGCAACAATGCCGCGAGTTGTTAATGGCAAAAATACGCGCCAGAAAGTCCTAATATCGTTTGCCCCTAAATCTTGAGCAGCTTCTACTAATACAAAATTGAAGCGTTCTATGCTAGAATATAAAGGCAAAACCATGAAAGGTAAATAACCGTAAATAAGACCGATCGCCACAGCGAAAGGCGTAAACAGCAAGTTTAACGGTTCGGTAATAATTTGCAAGCTTTGGAGGGCTGTGTTAACTACTCCTTCGCTGCGCAGCAGAATTATCCAGGCGTAGGTTCTCACCAGAAAATTAGTCCAAAATGGAATAATTACCAGCAACAGCAAGGCATTTCGCCAGCGTGGAGGACGGGTGGCGATGAAAAATGCTAGGGGATAGCCAACTAAAAGGCAAGCGGCGGTTGTCAAAAAAGCTAAAAAGAGCGATCGCCCAATTACGCCTAAAAAAAGTCCGCTGAACAAACGCTGGTAGTTGCTGAGAGTAAATATCCAAGTAACGCCGCCGTAAGTACCGCGTTCTAAAAAACTGTACAAAAGTACAATTAGCACCGGCAGAATGAAGAAAATTATCAGCCATGCGGTGGCTGGAAATAATAGCAGTAACAGGCTATACAATTTTCGATGTTCGATGTTCGATTTGCGATCGGGAAAGAGCGATTTCATAAGGGTGTTTGGCTACCCGTGCGTATAGCACTAATAATGCAACACATTTTATATCAAATCCGCAGGTCAAGCCGCAGCATTTATTTAGGGGGAGAATTCTGGCTTTTGGCTTCGGGCGAGGGTAACTGGCGGTTTAAGTCTACATTCAAGTTTTCGCGGCGGAATTGGAAGCGGAAAACGACTTTGCGATCGCCCGCTGCATTTTGAGTCGGATTCGCATCTAATTCTCCCCGTCCCGAAACTAATACTTTCTGCTGCAATTCTGCTTTTTTAGGAAAATTAACCTCATCGGAAAACATATAATTAGAAACAGCTAAAGCTCTTCGCAAACTCAGTTCCAGATTTTTTGGTTCGGAACCTGCGGAACTGGTATGCCCTTCGATAACAACGCGAGCAATTTGTTTTTCAAACTGTTTGTTAGCAAAAAGCACTTGGCTGTAAATGGGAATGAAGGCTTGGAGAAACTTTTTTCCTTCGGGTTTGAGGACGGAACTGTTATTATCAAACAAAATGCGATCGCGAATGCTGACATCTCCCGTCCCTGGGTCAACAGTAAAAATATCTTTGTCTCCAACTTTCCCCTCTAAAGCATTGACAATAATCTGCGGCAGTGCTTTAAATGCGCTTTGATATTGTTGCAATTCCTGGCGCAGCTTTTCCACCTGAAGGATTTTTTCATCCAGCATTTTCACCTTTTCGCTGAGCTGAATTTGCACGGTGATGAACAAAAGGGCGAACAACATCAGCAAGCCGGACATTAAATCGCCGATCGACAGCAGGACGCTGGAATCTTCCTCTTCTTCTGTTTCCGGTGCATTGTCTAAATCTGATAAATCTCTCATGTTTGTTGTTAGGTGTTAGTTTTTTTATACTGTCAGATTTGACCTATAATTATTACTGTGGACTATTTGATAGATTCTGCCATTTTACATGACAATCTCGAATAAAAACAACAAAAAAATATTATGCCCTACAGTCAGTTTAGCATCGACAAGGTGAAGCGAGATTTTCACCTGACAATAGTTGAGGGAAGCCGATTTTTCCCGGACTCTGTTGAGCCGATCGCTGCGAGTTCTAAGTTATTAGCGATTTTAGAAGATGTACCTTGGGCGATCGCTGTAGACACCGAAAAAGCTCGCTCTGAAGTCATTATTAATCCTGTCCTGCTGGAAGTGCGACGAATTCTCAACCGTCAAATTAGCGTGTTTTCCGGTGAAGAATTTAATGTCGATCCGAGTGTTGGACTAAACGGAGTTTGTGATTTCCTGATTAGCCGTTCTCCCGAACAACTTACGGTGGAAGCGCCAGCAATTGTGGTGGTTGAGGCAAAAAAATCTGACCTGAAATCAGGGCTGGGACAGTGCATTGCAGAAATGTTGGCTGTAGGGCAATTTAATCAGGCAAAAGAGCAACCGCTTAGGGCTGTCTACGGTTGCGTTACCAGCGGGACACAATGGCGGTTTTTGAAGTTGGAGGGACAAATAGTAACGATCGACCTAACCGACTATCCGCTACCTCCTGTCGAGCATATTTTGAGCTTGTTAGTGTGGATGGTGAAAGATGATTAATTGCCAACTTTCAAGCCATTACAACTATGGAGGGCGGGTTTATTAGACCTGCGATATGTTTCCAATATCTCTCGTAAAACCCGCCCCTACGGTTTCTTCGTTCCCAAATTATCAGCCGCCGCCACCAAATAATGAGCAACCTGCATCAAACCGTCCGAACTTTCTTGCAATCCCGTGCACACTTTCGCCATCGAAGTATCAGCTTCTTCAAAAAACTTGTGCTGCGAGGACGTAGTTTTTTCCAAATAGCCAACTAATTGATTGTTGCCCAACTCCAGCGCGCGATCGAACTGATTTGTCATGTTTTGATAGGCACTTTCAACCCGCTGCACTTGTTCTTGTTCCGCTTGCAAAGCTGCATTTAATTGATTCACCAAATTTGTATAGGTAGTTTGCAACCTTTCCCCTTCTGTATTGAACTGATTTGCCATTTTTTCATACACGCTTTCTACCCGCAGCACTTCTTGTCCGGTGATCTTCGCTAATTCCTGCAACTGTGCCAAACGCTGGCTGGAATTCAAGCCTACAGAATTAGCAAACTGACTGACTTCTGCGGCGGTTGTCAAAATTTGGCTCATACTTTGGTCAACTTGCTGCGACATTAATTTGCGCTTCTCCGATTCTTCCTGAAAAACTTTCTGCAAGCCGAGTACAACCTGTGCTAAGCCTTTTTGTTGCTTGCCTAAAGTACCTTCTAGTAAATTGTTTTGTTGGGTAAAGAATTGATGAAGAGACGATTGATACGTCACTCGGAAGTTATCTAACTCTTGCTGAACAGTGACGCGAGTATTTTGCAACATTGCGTCAACATTTTGTAAGCTACCAACCAAATTTTCTCGGGCTTTATCCATCAGTTCCGAAGCTTCGTCGCCTACTACTTTGAGCGTGTCTGACTGAGTTTGAAAAGCTGTATGCGTTGCATTTAAAATATTGGTCATCCGGGTTTCGACACCTTCTAGCATTTCCTTCTCTTGTGCCGCTTGAGTGTGCAGCGATGCTTGCAAATTGTCCTGAATTCCTCTAAATGTATCGGCGGCTTCTTGGGCGCTTTCTTGAAAGGCTGTTCTTTGCGCTTTCATGCCTTCAATGCTTTCTCCAACTCCCGATCGTATTTCGGTGGCCATTTCCTGCAAAACGCCGTGGGTGTCAGTTTGAAACTGTCCTAAAATTTGCTGCAAGTTGTTGGCAAATTCCTGCAACTGTACTAATGTATCTTGCTGGAAAGTTTGAATTGTCAGGATAGATTGTGCTAAACTAGAAGATATTCCGCCTAGTTCGTTCTTGAGTTCTCTGACAGCTTCGGATGCTTCTTGAGTTAACTGAGCACTTTGATCTAATCGCCCAACTACGGGTTCAATTACTTCGGTGCGGAGTCCTGAAAGCAGGTTGTTTAATATCTCTTCGCCTTGGTCTGCTTTAATCTGTTTTAGTACGGATAATTCTTGGCGAATGTCTTGGAAAACTGGGGTCATTGCTAAACCGATTTGTTGTCCGATCGCCTGCGAGTTCACATTGCTTTGCGCCTCGACGATTTGAGCAAATCCGCTTCTCATTGTCTCGATTGCAAGGGCGATCGCACTTTCAGCATCGCCGCTAGAATTGGCGCGGGAAAACATTTGTTCTGGCGTTTGCAATTTCGCGATTTTATCTAATTTGTTGCGTAAATTGGATTGATTAGCAACGCGCGTGCGATCGCCCCAAGCCAACACAATCGTAAATACGCTAGAAGATCCCAAACCCATCAAAGAAGTCGAAAACGCCGTTTTCATCCCCTCCAGCAACGTGCTAATCGAGGGTAGCAATTCTTTTGTATCTTGCAGCGAACCCAAGTTAACATCCTGCAAGCCAGTTTGAATGCCGTAAAATGTGCCCAAAACCCCGAGGGCTACTAAGACGCTGGGCACAAACCGCCACTGACTCCGAGGTGCCGATCGCCCTAAAATTGCCGGATACTGAAATAAGACAAACCGCCCGGATTTTACCTGCGCCCTGTAAGCCTCGCCGTCAGCGGTTATGTCGCCCGCCAAGTGTTCGCTAAACCAGTCTACAAGCAGTTTCCAAGTATCCGTTGCTGCTTCCCACTGTCGTAGTTCGATCGCCCCTGAGGTACCGCTTTCTAACTTCGAGCTCAAATAGTTGACAGCCTCAAAAGTCGATCGGCTTTTCGCACCGACATATCGCTGATACTGCTTCACAGAAGTGTACTCACCCCAAACAGCCACGCACAGCAAAATTAGCGCCGCCCAGTGAAAAATGCTGTTCTGCCAAATCACCCCAAAAACAGCAGTCAAATAATTAATTAATTGCATATTGACAACCCGTTCACTTTGTGTATTTTACTTAGCTTTCAATCATGGAAAAAACTCACCTTAACGTTTTAATATAACAGCTCTCGCCCTCAAAAAAACCAGTCTAACCTTAAGAAAATTTATCTCGCATCTCACTTTATTTTATCAATTATGTCATGATTAACAAAGAATCAAGAGGTACGCAATGTCAGCAAAATCGCCAACCCCCAAAATAGTCATAGTCGGTGCCGGATGGGCCGGTTTAGGCGCCACCTATCACCTAGCCCAGCAAGGCTATGACGTAACTTTGTTAGAAGCAGGCCCTCAGCCGGGAGGCTTAGTCGCGGGGTGGAAAACCGCTGGCGGGCGTTCCGTAGAAGCAGGCATTCATGGCTTCTGGTATCCCTACAAAAACATTTTTTCATTGGTCAAGCAATTAGGACTCGATCCATTCACACCTTGGACTCGTTCTTGTCAGTATTCCCCCGCCGGATTGGAAGTCGAATCGCCCATTTTTCAGGACGAACCACGACTTCCCACACCGTTAGGAACCTTTCTGTACACCCGATTTAAAAGACTGCCATTAGTCGATCGCCTGTCAGCCTTACCCTTACTCTACGCCGTCCTAGATTTCGACAATTCCGACGCAGCTTGGCGCCGGTACGATCGCGTTACAGCCCGCGAGTTGTTCAAACAGTTTGGCGTTTCTGCAAGGCTGTACCGCGATGCTTTTGAGCCAATGTTATTAGTAGGTTTATTTGCACCAGGAGAACAATGTTCTGCCGCCGCAGCTTTGGGAATGCTTTATTATTTCATTCTAGCACACCAAGCGGATTTTGATGTAGTTTGGTGTCGCGGCACAGTCGGAGAAAAAATCTTTCGCCCGTGGGTGGAGCGCCTGGAAAAACTCGGCGCAAAAGTATTGACAAATCGGCGAGTTACTGATTTAATTATTGACAGCAACAACCGAGCGACGGGCGTTGTCTGCGGCGACGAAACCTTCGATGCAGATGCAGTTATTTTTGCAGTTGGTGTCACGGGAATGCAAAAAATTATCAGCAGCAGCCCAGCTTTGCAAAGCCGCCAAGAATTTCGGGACGCGATGAATTTGGGCGCTGTTGACGTGCTAGCTGTTCGCCTGTGGTTTGACAGAAAAATTGACATTCCGCTGCCTTCCAATGCCTGTTTTGGATTTAGCTCAACTACTGGATGGACATTTTTTGATTTGAATGCTTTGCACGACGAGTTCCGCGACGAACCGGGAACAGTTGTCGAAGCTGACTTTTATCACGCCAATCAATTAATTCCCCTAAAAGATGAGGAAATTGTTTCCCTAGTTCAGCGAGATTTAGCGACTTGCATTCCCGCTTTTCGGGATGCTAAGGTGATTGACAGCAGCGCGATTCGCTTGTCGCGGGCGGTGACGCATTTTGCACCGGGAAGTTATCAGTATTTGTTGCCTGCGGTAACAAGTTATGATAATGTATTTATGAGCGGCGATTGGGTTGTTACCCGTCACGGTTCTTGGTCGCAGGAAAAGGCTTATGTTACTGGTTTGGAGGCGGCTAATTTGGTAGTTTCTCGTTTCGGAATCGGCAAGAAAGCGGCAATTATTCCCGTTGAGGCTGATGAACCGCACATTCAAATCGGGAGACAGATTAATCAGTTTGCTCGCGGTTTGACTAAGACTTTGCTTCCCGATTTTTGGCTGCCATAATCAGAAGGAAGTTCGGCAACGGATTGTGTAACGGATGTAACGGATGGAATAAGTAACTAATCGTAGGGTGCGTCAGGGCAAAAATTATTAATTTATACTCAAGACATTCAACCCTGACGCACCCTACAATCACTCATAGCGCAATACGGTTCACTTAAGACAGATATCCCTTAAAAAGGGGGGGACAAGAAAGCTCTCAAAGTCCCCCTTGCTTTTGGGGGATTTAGGGGGATATCCGGGGCATAAATAGTAACTAATCGTAGGGTGCGTCAGGGCAAAAATTATTAATTTATACTCAAGACATTCAACCCTTACGCACCCTACAATGACTACTGACTACTGACTACTGACTAAAAACTATCGCCAATAAGGCCGGCCCTTCCAAAAAACTCCCACAGTAATTCCTATTAGCGCAGCTTCTGATAAACTTGCTAACAAAGCAGGTACGGGCAAAAATGACTTTAATACCAAACCGAAGAGCACGCACAAAACTAAAACCCACAAATTAGTCCGATTGAGTAAATATTGTTGCTGCCAATACTCTAAAAAGTACACTGCTAAAGCTCCCATCCCCACTGCGGCGGCGAAAGGTATCAAGAGTCCCAGGGAGGGGCTGTAGAGAAGCGTCAGGATGTTGCGGATTACCCGCGATTGCGTGAAACCCCAGGCTAAAAATAGCTCCACTCCCATCACGATTGAGTTGACGAGGGCAGCAATTTGCAGCATTTCTCGCCAGGGTAAAAGTTTTAAGCGGCGCAGAAAATTGCTCATAATCGGCAAATTAGGTAGGTTGCTTTGATTTTATAACAGTTTTGTCCGGGCGATCGACATTTGATGCCAGTTTGTCAAGTAAAATGAACAGAGAGGGCAGTCTCTTGACAAATTCGCCCAGAGCATCTGCCTGCTAGTTGTTGGAACCGTGAAAGGAAAAAAGTTATGGTGGAGAACACTGTCGATTGTGCTGTAGCTTGTGTCAACGGCTGCGTTTTGGGCGACAAGTGCCCGAAGCGGGAATATGCGGCGGCAACGTCAAACTTTATTGAAAATACTTCTCTCGACAAAATGCTAGAAATAGCCGAGGAAGCGGTGAGAAAGAAACGCAGGGAACCTCCCAAGTGGATCATCCCTGATTTCCCCGAATAAAATTACCGTTCTTTTGAAAAAGCATCGCCCTTATGAAAGGGCGATGCTTTTTGTATTCCCAATTAAATAGCTGATCAAAATCAATATATTTCTTGGGATAGAAGCTGAAAGCTTAAATAGCAGTTATTATGCCACTTAATTACAGCCATTGGCAATCAATAACAATTCAGCTAAAGCCCAATACGCTTGGGATAAGCCTGATCCCCCCTAGCCCCCCTTAAAAAGGGGGGAACAAGAATTTGCTCTTGCGTCCCCCTTTTTAAGGGGGATTTAGGGGGATCTCCGAGGACTAAACAGTTTTAATTGAACCGTGTTCAGCTAAAGCCAATAGCTAAATTCCGAAGTATTTAATTGAATTAAATTAAAAAAACTCAGGAGAAAACATCGTGGCACAGCCAAAGAAACGAGCAGAAAAAGCAACAGAAGAACGCGATAATTCGGGCGATTTGCCTCAAGAAATCACTGAATCTTACGGCACTGGCGTCATCACTCAACCGGGATTGAGCGAAGACGACATCACAACCCTGGATGACAGCAGTTCGGAATACGGTTCTACCAGTTCCCAAATCAGCGGCGACGATGGCGAGGTTGCTGCGGCGGAACAAGAAAGTGCCACTGGCGAGGAATTGGTGGGGGGAAGCGCTCCAACTCCCGACCAAGATATGGTTGATGAACTCGGAGCTGCGGCGGGCATAGAAATGGCCGACGGAGCTATTTTGCACACCGCAGATATGCTCGATCGCCGAGATGAAGATCGGTGGGAATTAGACCCTAGTTCTGCGGAAGATCATCAGGAACAGCCGGATTTATAGGTTTATTTGTTAGAGTTTTGGAGTAATTTTTTAGTCTTAAGTTGACACGAATAATTAGCGGCCTCCAAGTTTGGAACCGGAGACCGCCATTTCTCGCAATTTTTGTCTAATTGGCAGTTCGATCGCAAATTCGGTACCTTGGCCGGGTGTCGAACAACACTGCAAACTTCCACCGTGCTTTTCTGTGACAATGTGCCAGCTAATTGACAACCCGATTCCCGTACCTTTGCCGATCGGCTTTGTCGTAAAAAACGGGTCAAAAATACGATCGCACAATTCCTCACTGATTCCCAGCCCGCTGTCAGAAATTCTAATAATTGCCGTGTTGACGTTGCTGACTTTCGTACAAATCCGAATCTGGTAGGGATTTGCTTGAATTTCCTCGAAAGTTTTTTGACTGCTGGATTCTTCGATCGCATCGATCGCATTAGCTAAAATATTCATAAATACCTGATTAATCTCCCCGCCGCAGCACTCTACATTTTTCAAATCGGGAGCGTACTCTTTAATCACCTCAATCGCGGGACGGTTCGCCTTAAATTTCAGCCGATTTTGCAAAATCATCAGCGTGCTGTCAATACCTTCATGAATATTAGTCGGCTGCATTTCCCGCCCTTCTTGCCGCGAAAAATACCGCAGAGACAGAATTATATCGCGAATGCGATCGCCACCTACCCGCATCGAGTCTAGCATTTTCAGTAAATCTTCCTTGATAAATTCTAAATCCACCGCTTCTGCTGTTGATGTTATTTCCGGTGCGGGATCGGGATAGTGCTGTTGATAAAGATTGAGCACCTTGAGCAGATCTTCAGCATAATCGCGAACATAATTGAGATTACCGCAGATAAAATTCACCGGATTGTTAATTTCGTGAGCAATTCCCGCCACCATTTGCCCCAAAGCCGACATTTTTTCGCTTTGAATTAACATCGATTGAGCCTGCTGGAGATCGTGTAGAGACTTCTGCAAATTCTCCTGTATTTGCTGCCTCTGGTTCACCTCTTCCTGTAGCTGCTGGTTGGCTTGAGAAAGTTGAACAGTGCGCCATTCTACCCGTTTTTCCAACTCAGCAGCCAGTTGTTCCAGGTTAATTTGAGCTTGTTTGCGATCGACAATTTCCTGCTGCATCTGGACATTTTGCTCCTGAAGTTTTTGAGTCAACTTGCGGATGCTCAAATGCGCCTTAGCGCGAGCTAAAACTTCTTCATTTTGAATCGGCTTAGTAACATAATCAACAGCCCCCAAACTAAAGCCTTTCACCTTATCTTCCGTCTCATCCAGCGCCGTCATAAAAATCACCGGAATTTCTTTGGTCAAATCGCCAGCCTTCAAAAGCCTGCAAGTTTCAAACCCATCAATTCCCGGCATCAATACGTCCAGCAAAATCAAATCCGGCGGCGAGTATTCAGCTTTTTTGATAGCGCTCTCGCCCGTCCGCGCCACCAACACTTTAAACCCCGATGCCGTCAAAAAATCAAACAGCACTGCCAAATTATTTGGGTTATCATCGACGATCAAGATAACGCTCTCTTCCCAAGGTAAAATGCTCATATTTTCACTGATTCCTGTATTGTTCTACGAATTCTAGAATCTTTTCTTCTTCAAAATTTTTAGCTAATTGATTCAGATGGCTGGCGAAAGAGACATATCTTGCATCCATTATTACCAATTTTTCTGCTTGTTTTTGAATTCCTCCTAAGTCACCCATCATCGCTAATTCAAAAAGTATAGCTATTTCCTCTCCCTCTGGAGCGATTATTTCTTGATGCTGAATTTGAGATTGGTTATCGGAAACTTTAGATTCAGCATTCTCATCCAGCAACTCCTCGTAAATCCATTCTAACTCCAAATGGACTTGTAAGCAATTTAAAAGTTCCTCAGCCCGGATCGGTTTTGGCAGAAAAGCATTGCATCCTGCTGCTAAACTTCCCTGCTTTTCCGTTTCCATAATGCTAGCAGAAGTGCCGATGGCCACCACATTTTGCAATTGGGGCAACTTGCGAATTTGTCGCATCGCTTCAAATCCGTCCATCACCGGCATCACCAAATCAATCAAGATACAATCCGGTTGAAATTCCTGGGCTTTATTCAAACAATCTTGACCATCAACAGCCTCAATTATTTCAAAACCTAACGGTTGCAGCAGATGAATTAAAACCGAGCGATTTTCCCGCATATCGTCCGCCACCAAAAGTTTTTTCTTAGTACCCTTGAAACCTTTGATAAATTTTTCGGAATACTTTTTATTTGTCTGTGGGCTGTCAACTGCTAGCAACTCCAACTCAAACCAGAAAATGCTACCTCTGCCTAAAGTGCTTTCTACTTGTAATTCGCTGCCCATAATCTCCACTAATTGGTGGCTAATCGCTAATCCCAAGCCTGTTCCTTCAGTATGGCGGCGGGTATTCCCCACCTGTTCAAAAGGTGCAAATATCTTTGGCAATTCATCAGCAGCGATACCGATTCCTGTATCTTCAACTTGAAACCGAATCCTCACGTTCGTAGTAAGGACTTCAGTCCGGGTTCCATCCCTGGCACAATCCACTGCGGAAACCTTAAAAGTAACCCCACCTCTTTCAGTAAACTTCACAGCATTGCCAATTAAATTAATCAAAATTTGGCGCAACTTCTTTTCATCAGCCAAGATTGCAGTGGGGAGAGACGAAAGATATTCGCAATTAAAAGCTATGTTTTTTTGACCAGCCCGGATGCTACAAATGGCAGTTATGCCTTGCATGAAATCGGGAAAATCAAACTCTGTCGGCACGAGTTCCATTCTCCTAGCCTCGATTTTAGAAAGGTCTAAAATATCCTCGATTAAAGCGAGCAAGTGTTCGCCGCAGCGGTGAATAACGCGAATTCCATCCTGTTGTTGCGAGGTCAAATGCTTGTCGCGCTTAAAGATTTGAGCGTAACCTAAAATGCCGTTGAGGGGGGTTCGCAATTCGTGGCTCATGTTAGCTAAAAATTCACTTTTGGCGCGACTGGCATCTCGGGCGGCGGCTTCGGCTTTTTGGCGTTCTTGAATTTCTTCGGAAAGGAGTGTATTTTTTTCGTGTAATTCTTGGGTGCGCTCTTTAACTTTTGCTTCTAGGGTAAAGTTGTATTCTGCTAATTGTTGGTTGGCAGTTGCTAAGTTAGCGTAAAGGCGGGCATTTTCCAGGGCGATCGCAGCTTGGGAAGAAAGCAGCTTCAAAACTTCCAATCGTTGGGGCGTAAAAGCACCCGTTATCAAATTGTTTTCCAAATAAAGGATCGCGGTTAATTTGCCTTGATAGACGATCGCCACGCATAACACCGATTTGGGCTGGTGTGTGGCGATGTAGGGGTCAGTGTTGAAAATAGCCTCGTTGCGGGCATCGTGCAGGACAATATCTTCGTGAGTGCGATCGACAAAATTGATTAGCGATCGCGGATACGCACAATCCAAGCCCGCGCCGGAGAGCACCCGCACATCGCCGTCCACCTCTCCCGCAGCTTCAATGACAAATTCACCGTTTTTAGGCGCAATCAGACAACCAGTTTGAGCACCCGCATTTTCCAGCACAATCTGCATCAATTTTTGCAGCAAAGCATCGAGGACAATTTCGCCAGAAATAGCCAGAGATGCTTTGATCACAGTAGCGAAATCCAAAGCTTTGTGACTCTCAGTAACAGTTGCAGAAGTTACAGTCAGAGTCGGGCTGCTACTTGTTAAAATATCGCTTTCTGGCATCCGTACAATTAACTGCGGATAGCGTTCTTCCAAATCAGCAACCTTAGCATTCGCACCCCAGCGGATATACCCGTAGTAAGCATCCGTCATGTAAACCTTAGCCACCTTTTCCCGGCCCGCCAACAGGTAAAACTCAGCGGCTAATTCATTAGCCAAAGCCTCTTCCTGAATGTATCCCTGTTCGCGGGAATGTTGGATTGCGCGATCGTAATAATCGATCGCCCGGTCTTTATCTCCCAACACCCGCGCTTTTTCAGCCTCAACCAACTCATATTTGTGCTGATAATTCATTGGTGCATGGTGCGCCCATTTCTGCATTCTTTCCTGATTTGCTGCTACCTGCATCAAGTGTTTTTCTTGTTCTGCACTGTCAGCAGTTGGATACACAGCAAGCAGTGCCAGCGAATAGTAAAAATTGTGCGTACCGATCATCATGAAGCCAATTGCTGCTTGTGCATATTCGGCAGCTAAAGATGCGCTAGTAACTGATTCTTCGGGCTTTTTAAATAAGTAAGCAAGCAGCATTTTAGCAAAATAAACATTAAAAGTTGACATACGATTATTAGTTATTTGCAGCCGAGGCAACATTTCTTCTTCATTAAATTGATCGCCTATCAATTGAGATTTATTTGCGGATATTCCTCGCAAATTTAAAACAAGCTGCCCCCAAATGCCCAGCAATACCAGCGAAACTTCTTGTTTTAGATTCTGTCCCAAATTGAAGTATTGAACTTGTTTTTCGGCTACGTTTTCTAGCGGTTCTCCGATCAAAAATGGATAAGAACAACTGTTGAAAGCAGAATAACTACTAAATTCTAAGTCTCCAGTTTCGAGGCCGCTTTGAATGCTCTCTATTAAGGGTGCAATTGTCTCCCGGCCGTGTTCTCTCCAGTGCCGGATAAAACTGTTAAACATAGTGTAAACTTTGGATTTAAGTTGTTTAGCATTGAATTGGTCTAATAGCTTCAAAGCTAGTTGTCCAGAATGATATCCAGCGTCTATCTCTCCTAATATCCCAATCAGCAGCAAGCCGTACCAACTATAGCCAATTGCCCCAAGTGCTGAATGACCGCGTTCAATAGAAAAATCAACCATTGTGAATACGATCGGCGGCAAGAGTTCTGGTTTTGCCACAAAAGCAGGAGTAAGAATAACCGAGAGTATCCGCATTGCTGCCAACTGATAGGCATCAGTCATTACCGGAATGTTTTCTATTTCCTCAAGCTGAGGTAACTTAATTCCAGCCAAACCCTCTGGCGGGATTTCTGATAGGGAAAATCCCAATATTTCCAAAGCTTTTAAACCAGTATCGATGGCTTTTGGCATCTGGTTTTGAGATATATAAGACTGGATTTGCAGTTCGTAAACCTTAACTTTGTCGAGCAGGTTTGTAGCTTGTTGTAACACGATATCTGCTAATTCTTGCGATCGCCCAAAGTTAGTATTGAGATATTCCGCCTCCGCTGCTTCTACGTGCAGGTTAAGCGTCAAGTCATAATCAGTCTCCCAACTAGACCCCATACTAACAGGGGACTGAGGGGAGTTAATGAGTTTTAAACCGACATTCAAATATCTGACAGCCGCTTCGTAAGCATTGGATGCTTTAGCTTTTTTACCAGCAATCAGATTCAGTTTTGCCAGTTCATATTTTTCGGCTTTTTCAGCGATTAATTCAACACCGAAATTCAGTTGATTGACAATATCAAAGACATTTTCTTCAATCTCCGAAGCGGGAGTATTATTGAGCAGCAGTTGACCGATTTTGACGTGCGTTGCTTGTTTCTCGCCATCGGGAATCAAAGAATAAGCTGCTTGCTGCACTCTATCGTGCAAAAACTTGTAACTAACCTTGACATCTTGCAGCCCGGACAGCCCCGTTTCCGAACCCTCAAAAACCAGGGGAATTTTGTAATCGTTGCTCAGCGGCAAAACTAGACCTGCCTGAAGAGCATCCCAGAGACTTAATGCTGTTTCTTTCTGAGATTGTTCGCTGACAATTGCCAGGACTTCTAAATTAAACTGGTTGCCAATACAGGCAGCCAATTGTAATGCTGACTGCGCCGAAACAGGCAACTTCCGAATATTTCTAGCGATTAACTCTACGACATTGCAGTCAGTAATCCCAATGGCTTGGATGTGGCCGAGATCCCACTGCCACGCACAGGATGGAAAATCGTAAACTAACAAATTTTCTTGATAAAGAGTTCTGAGTAACTGAGTTAAAAAGAAGGGATTTCCTTGGGTTTTGTTGAAAAGTAGCTCTGCTAAAAGTTTGACTTTTTCTGAAATTGTGCTGGTTAAAGTTTCGGATATTAACAGTTCAACATGACTCAATTCTAATGGAGCGAGAACAATATTGCTGATTTTTTCGGGAAGTCCTACTCCAGCTTTTTGGATATTTTCGATAGTTTGAATCAGCGGATGGGTGGCGCTGACTTCGTTATCTCGATAGGCTCCAATTAGCAGCAAATATTTGCTTTCTAAATCCGTCACTAGCAGTTCAATTAATTTCAGCGATGCCGAATCTGCCCACTGTAAATCGTCGAGAAAAAGCACCAGCGGGTGTTCCTTGGCGGTAAACACGCTAATGAATTGTTTAAACACCAAATTAAATCGGTTTTGCGATTCTGTCGGCCCTAATTGTGGGACTTCTGGCTGTTTTCCAATAATTAGTTCGACTTCGGGAATCACGTCTGTGACAACTTTCCCGCTGCTTCCCAAAGTGGCTAGCAATTTATCTTTCCAAGTCTGGATAGATGCTGCGCTTTCTGTTAGTAACTGCCGAATTAATGACTGGAATGCTTGAATCAGGGAAGCGTAGGGAATGTTGCGCTTGAATTGGTCAAATTTACCGGAGATGAAATAGCCGCGCTGCCGAACTATGGGTTTTTGAACTTCATTTACTAAGCAGGATTTGCCGATGCCGGAGTAACCGGAAACCAGGATCATTTCGACTCCGCCTGTTTTGCTGGTTAAGGAGGGTGAAGAAATTTCTTGAAGTCCCCCCTTAGCAAGGGGGGGTTGGGGGGGTTCTACGCCGCTAATTCGGTTAAATGCTGCCAGTAAAGCGGCGACTTCGGTTTCTCTACCGTAGAGTTTTTGGGGGATGAGGAGTTGACCGGCTCGATCGGCATTTCCGGCAGTAAAATCAGATATATTACCAGTAGCTTGTAGTTGTGCGAGACAAGTTTCGAGGTCAAACCTCAGCCCATCAGCGCTTTGATACCTGTCTTCCGCCGTCTTAGCCAACAACTTCATCACGATAGCAGAGATTGCTTCGGGAATTTCGGGCTGCAAACTGCGGGGCGCGGGGGCGATTTTAGCGATGTGACAGTGAACTAATTCTAAAGGGTCGATCGCACTAAATGGCAATTCACCAGTCAGCATCTCGTAAAAAGTGACACCTAACGAGTAAAAATCGCTGCGATAGTCGATCGCCCGATTCATTCTACCAGTTTGTTCCGGCGAAATATAAGCTAACGTACCTTCCAGCAAATTGGGATAGCTGGAAGTTGCGTTTTCTCGAACCAATCGCGACGAGATGCTGAAGTCTGTAATTTTAACCTGATAGGTTTCTGGATTGATGATGATATTGTGCGGTTTTATATCTTTGTGAATTATTTGATTTTGATGAATCTTACCCAAACTTTGCGCTAGCTGCACGGCAATTTCGAGAAATTGTGTTAAGTTGATTTTTGTTGATGTTAAAAAACTAGATAAAGCCAAGCCACCAAAGTCTTCTAATGTCAGCGATACACCATTTTGATGAGTTTCGATGCGGTAGCAATTGACAATATATTCGAGATTTCTCAAATTTTTGCGGATTTTATACTCGTGTCTCAAGCGGGTAATCTCTTCCAGAGTTGGATACTCGCTTTTTAGGGTTTTGACGATGACTGGCAGGTTGTGTTTTTGCCAGATTCCCCGATAAATTACAGTATTGACACCAGAGTAAATTTGTTCGGTGATTTGATAGCCTGTTAGGGAAATCATAGTTTAAGAAAGTTGAATTTAAAGGGTTTGTAGCAAATTTGCAAAAGTTGTGCTGTGGGCGGAAGTCGATCGCCTGTGTTGAAGGAGTGATCGATCGGGCGATCGGCCAAACTCGTGAGATATACCCAACCTTAGTCTAAAGCCCACAGCTTTGTCATTAGCTATTTAGCTTAATCTTTAAGTCGATCGCACTTGCGTAATATTGCGTAGATATAATGTGCTAGATTTGACTCGGCGGTTGAAACCGCGTCTACACAAACAAAACCCGCCTCCGCGGGTTGAAAAACGGGCGGTTGAAACCGCCGTCTTATCTTCTTATCTTCTTCCTTCTTCCTTCTTCCTTCTTCCTTCTTCCTTCTTCCTTCTTCCTTCTCAATCATTGCGGGTTAAACCCTGAAGGCTAACTTGCAAAATCGACAAACCCAAAATCAGCAAAAACAACACCAGCCCGATCGTACAAGCATAACCAATTTCCAAATCCTTAAAAGCCCGTTCATAAAGATAATAAACAACTGTCTTAGAACTATTGCGAGGCCCGCCCTGAGTCATAATATAAACTTCTTCAAAAACCTTAGTAGCAGAAATAGCCGAAATCACCGCCACCAAAACCAAATAAGGCTTCATCAGCGGCACAGTAATATCCCAATGTTTCCGCAAACCTTCCGAACCATCAATCGCAGCCGCCTCATAAAGTTCTGCCGGAATAGATTGCAGCCCTGCCAAATAAATTACCATGTAATAACCCAATCCTTTCCAGATAGTAACTGCCATGACGCTAAACAGTGCCACCTTCGGATTAGCCAGCCAAGAAACCGGAGGTAAACCCAACAATTCTCCCAACTGATTCAGCAATCCAGTCTCAGCAAACAGCCACTTCCAAGCAATCCCAGCGACAACCATCGAAATCACCGCAGGCGTGTAATATGCTGCGCGGAACCAGTTCATCCCCCGCAGCTTTTGATTGCACAAAATTGCCATTCCCAACGGTATAACAACCAATACAGGCACAACACAGGTGAGATACAGCAGCGTATTGGTCAAAGTTTGCCAAAATGTGCGATCGCTCCACAACCGCTCAAAATTCTTCAACCCCACCCACTGCGGCGCTTGCGTCAAGTCATATTCGTAACTGGTAAAACTCAAATAAAAAGCCTGCAAAGCCGGCCACAAAACAGTCAAACTCAAAATAAATAAAGCCGGAAACAAAAACAAATAAGGCGTCGAATAGCGGCGAACAAAACTAAAAGACATAATAATTAGTAATTGGTAATTGGTAATTAGTCCTCCGGGTGCTCTTCGGCGCACCTTACCCTACTCAAAAACTCGCATTTGTAGGGTGCTCTTCGGCGCACCGGCGCTGAGTCCTTGAAAACATTTCTTGTCCCCCCCTTATTAAGGGGGGTTAGGGGGGATCTAGACTTCGACGCCTACAAACAATTGTTATTTAACGCCAGAGAACAAACCCTGCCAATCTCCGGGAGGACTACCATTTTCCCCCTCTTTCACCTCAAATGTCACCTTAGAAGCTTGCGGTTGTTCCAAGGCTTGCACGCACAACTCAGCAATATCTTCCCGACTAACTTTACCCCGAATATTGTCTCCTTGCTCGAATATCAAAGCTTTGCCGCCCGCTTCTTCGGTCAAAGCACAAGGTCTGACAACAGTATAAGGTATGCCGCTCGATCGCACGCAATCCTCCCCTTTCAACTTCCAAGTCAAAATTCCCCCCAACATATCATTCATCCTGACAGCCGGCGGTTCATCTTCCAAAATAAGTCCAGGGCGGCCCGGGCGAGTAACTCCAGCCGAACTCACCATCACAAATCGCGGCAAAGTCTGCCCACCATCAGCTTTCACAGATTCTAATTCCAGTTGAAAAACACCCGGTGTAAATTTCGGATTTAGCGCGCCATCATATTCAAACTTGCTCAGCATTAACTGAAAAGAATAAATACTGCTGGCATCAAATTTCGAGCCTTCTTTCACAGTTTTCGCGCGGAATACGGGAATCAACTTATCGAAGGGAACTGCGATCGTAATCCAGGTATTGTAAACAGTATCAAAAGAATAGCAATAGCCAATACCATCCCATTTAGCCTCGCTACGCACGATCAACTTGTAGCGCTTACCGTCCCCTTTGACGCGCAGTTGGAGGCCGCTAAATCCTGTGAGATTGAGCGGAGAATCGAAGTTGCGAGTCCGCACGGAAGCAAAGCCACCGGAGTTTGCGGTGGAAACATTGCCTGTGAATATAGCTGTATTGTCCGTAAGTGCGATCGAACTTTCGCTAGTCCCGCCCATCACAACATCATCGAGGGCACCCCAAGTTTCTTTTAAATCTTGGCTGGGTTTTGTGAAATCAAAAATGAATTTTTCGCCTGCTTTAATTAGCTGGCTGCGAACAGCTTGCACTAAATTATTCAAGCCTTTGTATTCCACTATTTCGGGAACATCCACAACTTCCGGCATATAAAACTTGATGCCTTGATAGTATTTTTCCCTGGTTGGGGTGTCTCCTTCTACTGGTTGAACTTTCGTGCCGGTGCAACAGATAACTGCTTCTACGCCCTCGGTTACTAAGGGCGTTAGCGTCTCGGCGACAGTGATATCTCCCTCGACTAATTCAACATTTTTGCCCAGAATTTCCGTTGCTCTTTTGGTATCTCTAACAAGACAGCGGACTTGATATCCCCGCTGTTGCAGCCGCTTGACAACTCGCTTCCCCACACCACCGGTGGCACCAGCTACTAATATTAGTTTGGGTTTGTCTTTTTTAATGTTGCTGCTGCTTCCGAACAATTGTTGCAGCCAGCTAATGCTGCCAATGAAGGGAATGACGCCGAAATAAGCCAAGGTTTTGACAAATCTGCCGGCATCCCATTGGGCGGTTTTTTTTTCAGTCACAGTTGGTTCCTCAGAGTTGGCTTAAATCTATTTACTATTCAATACGCTTAGGTTCACACTATTTATTCCCCGGAGATCCCCCTAAATCCCCCGAAAGCAAGGGGGACTTTGATGGAGTTCTTGTCCCCCCCTTTTTAAGGGGGGCTAGGGGGGATCTGGCTTAACTGAACCGTATTGACTTACTATTTAGCTGCTTTTGTATTTTAATCGAATTTTCGATTTTTGAATTTGAGCGATGAACGGACTTTTTTTCACTTGACAATGGGTTTGAGATGAGTTTGGCTCAAGGGAATTTCAATAATCAACTTTGTTCCCTCTCCGGGGGCGGAAATGCAGCTCAATTTGCCGCCGTGTTGTTCCACCACAATTTCGTGACAAATCGCCAAACCTATTCCCGCACCTTTTCCCACTGCTTTTGTGCTAAAAAACGGCTCAAATATTTTTTGGCGAACTGTTTCTTCCATCCCCCAACCGTTGTCCTCGATCCGAATTGCTACGGCTTTTTCTCCCGGACAAACTTCTGTCACAATCCGAATTTGTCCGCTCTTGGCTGGCTCTGCTTCGGCTCCGGAGTGCAGCGATAAGTTTTTGTGGAGAAAGGCATCTTCTAGAGCATCAATTGCATTTGTCAGTACATTCATAAATACTTGGTTGATTTGAACTGCGTAACACTCAACCAATGGCAGAGAGCCGTATTCTTTGATGAGATGAATTACCGGGCGATTCCCTACGGGATAGCTTTGCTTCACGGGCTTCGGTTTGAGTCGGTTGCTCAAAATCAGCAAAGCGCTGTCCAATCCGTCATGAATGTCAACTGGTTTAATCTCTGCTTCGTCAATTCTAGAGAAGTTTCGCAGCGACTGAACTATTTCGCGGATGCGGTTAGCTCCTACTTTCATTGAACCTAGCAACTTCGGTAAATCTTCAACTAGAAACTCTAATTCTGCTGCTTCTGTTTCTGCTTGAATTTCTGGCAAAGGCGACGGATAGTGCTGCTCATAAAGCTGCAATAAATTGATGAGTTTTTCACTGTATTCGTTGGCATAGCTCAGATTTCCGTAGATGAAGTTAATCGGGTTAGTGACTTCATAGGCTACCGCCGCCACCAACTGTCCCAAACTTGACATTCTTTCGCTTTGCACCAATTGAGTTTGCGTCCGCTGAAGCTCGGACATAGCTGTTTTTAAATGAGCAGCTTTTTCCCGTTCTCTGGCGACTGATGCTTCTAGTGCTGTATTTAATTTTTCGAGTTTTTCGGCTTGGCGCAGCACGATATTAATCATGGCTTTTTTCAGTTCCAATGCAGCCTCTATTTCGCATTGTTTCCAAGGCAACGATTTACACCTCACATTTTCTTTCCACAGCTCGAAGGATTTCCGAGGAGACAGTCTCTGGCTGCCATCTTCATCTATTTCAACTGGTTTGTTGGGGTTTCCCGCCCAATTTACGGTCTTAATGACTTCCGGGCGAAACCACAAAACATATATTTGTTGAGTCGGCGATATTGCGATTGCCAAACACCCGCTGGCCGTGTCTTTAAATTCCTCAGCTTCTGGAAAAAACTTGGTCAAAGAGTCTGTATAAAATATTTCTTTGTTTAAGTGTTTTTGCACCCACTTAGTTAAGTATTTGAGCGATTCTCCGCGAGGTGTTTGCCCGACTCGATAGCAATTGTCTCCAAATACTATTGCTGCGCCTTGGGCGTTGACTGCTTCCAGCAAATTATGCTGGCATTTCACTAACACTTCTGACAAGTTTTCGGAGGTTGATATGTCTTCAAAAATCTTGGTTTGAATTGATTTTAAGTGTAGCTTGTAGTCGTAGTCTTCGTTTCCTTCTTTGGATTGCAGTTCTAAGGACATTACTTGCCCGATAAATTCGCAGGCTGCGCGCACTTCATAGTTGAGGTATTTTGGTGTATAGTTGTGGCAAGCAATCAATCCCCACAGTTTTTGATCTTTTATTAACGAGATTGACATCGAAGCTGCAACGCCCATATTTTGCAGGTATTCTAGGTGAATGGGAGAAACGCTTCTCAACACGCTGAAACTGAGGTCTACGGGCTGGTTGGTAATAGCATTGTTTGCTGAAACGAGGGGGACTGGTTGATAATTAATATCTGGTACTAACCTCAGCCAATTCAACGAATACAGTTTTCTGGCTTGTTTGGGAATATCTGTGCTGGGGTAGTTTAATCCTAAGAAAGGACTCAGGCTTTCTGCTTTGTCTTCAGCGATTATAGCGCCATTGCCTTCTGGGTCAAATTGATAGACCATAACTCTATCAAATCCAGAGATTCTCCTGACTTCTTCTACAGTCTGCTGACATAATTCCTTGAGATTTTTGGCGCTTTGAATTTGGGTGACAGTGGCTCTCACTGAATGATAAAAGCTAAAAACTGAAAGATTTTCTTGGGTGGTGGCTAATTCTAACTCTACCATCAAAACTCCTTCTCCTCGGTGGAGGATGCAGTCAAATTCTAAAGACTTGCCTGCTTTTTCGACAGACAGTTTAATGGGATTGACGGTTTTTAAGTTTTCATTCTGCAAACAGGCTTTGAGTTTTTCTAGCTGAGTGCGATCGAGTAATAAGCTTAAATCTTGACCGATCGCACTTTTGGCATCGAAGCCTAACAAATCTTGCGTATTTTCACTGACTTGCAGTATTTCTAGTTGAGGTTCTCGTACAACAAGGAGCACCCCGTGCGGCTGAATCTGCCCTGATATGTGAATGGGTTCTCTGTCGCAGTTGGTCAAGTCAACTTCTTCGAGTGCTGGGATTGTGATTTGTCGATTCATTGTCTCTGTTTTCCGCTGTAAAATTTCTCTTTGGGTTCTATCGATTTTAGCTTTGAGCTCAAATTGGCTTGTCAATAATCTCATATTGTTCGATCGCACAACGGCTTGCTCCCTTGACCGACGCTGACAAGGCATCATCCGAGAATCTGCGTGTCGAAAATGATTGAGTCGAAAATTAGCCTGCCGTTGTGTTGCTGCGACACCGGCCTCAGCCTTCTAGATATTTTTACGGACTTGGCTCTTGTATACGCTTTATACCAGATCTTAATTATTGCAGCAACTGCTACCATTATTCAAGTAGGTTTAATACTTATCCACAAATTAATATTTGTGGTAAAATTTTGCCAGCAAGAAAAAGGCGAGAGAAATGGGTCTTCAGACTGGCCTACTGAGGAAACTATTAAGTTAAACTAAGGGTGACAAGATGTGAAAGTCAAGTCACGTTAAGCTCTTTGAGTATATCCAACAGGCCCGACAATTAGACAGATGCTCGACTTCAATACTGTTAATGAGTTTTCGCATAGCTACTGCATAGCTATCTGTGCCTTTTTAGTTCCGGCAAACTTGCTGACTACTTTGCAGACAGGGATTTTGACCGGACTAAACCGACCTCGAATGCAAGTTTGGGCGTCTGCGGTTGTGGCCGGGCTTTGGGCTACAGCAATGATCTTTCACGTTTTTACCTGGTTCGCGATCGGGGTAGTAATGCCTCCGACATACATCTTGCTAGCTATGGGAATCATTTGTCTGACAATCAATGTCTGGGCAGTGGGACATCCTGACAGCATGATGCAATTAATTGGAGTTGCGATATCAGCTTTTAGGGGATTTGTGAGAAGAAGGAAGGAAGTTCGGCAACGGATGCAAGTAACGGATTTAACGGATGTTAGAAAGTTCGGCAGCGGATGCAAGTAACGGATTTAACGGATGTTAGAAAGTTCGGCAGCGGATGCAAGTAACGGATTTAACGGATGTTAGGAAGTTCGGCAGCGGATGCAAGTAACGGATTTAACGGATGTTAGGAAGTTCGGCAGCGGATGCAAGTAACGGATTTAACGGATGTTATGGAGTAAGGTTTTAGTGATTTAGGAGAGAAGTTGGTAGCGAAAAATGTGAAAAATGTCAGGGAGAATATTAGTTTTAACTAAAGTTTTCCCTGGTTTCAAATATTAGTTATGAGTCGTGATTTTATCATGCTTATTCCGGTTCGCGATCGCGACAATCTTCTGCTTCTGGGCCGCCCGGATGGATCGTGCAGTTGAGCAGGTTGCCACCATCGCTTCTACCGTAATAGTAGCGACATCCGTTGCAAATTGCGGGACGGGCGATCGCCCTTTGGTAAACCGGATAATCCGCAGCCGCCAGCAGGGAAAAGTCGCGCTGAGTCTGCACAGTGCCGATAATAGCGCCTGAGAGTTCGACAGCTTGGCGGATGTTTTCGATCCTGCTGTAAGGCGGCAGGTAAATGTCAATATAAAGGCGCACGCCCAAGCCTTCCTGCTCGTGGCGGGTAATAGTGCCTCCCAGCAAACCGACGCGCTCGGCAATAGCGGACAAAAATTCGGCCAGCGATGTGCAGTAACCGGAGAAAACGTGAATGTGTTCGTCGGTAGTAGCTCTCACAGTCAGGCGAGTGGGAATCAGCACTCTCAGGTAAGCGTCGAGTTCGTCAAAAACAGGTGCGGCGACGCACAGCAATTGGTTTGCGTCTTCGTGGTTGAGCCCAAAACCTTTAGAAACCTTGGACACGAGGGCTGCTAAAATATCAAAAACTGCGGTTAACAGCGATTGCAGCCTGTTATCAATGGCGATCGGACATTCTCTGAGCAGTTTTAAATAATCCTCCAAGCGATGGGCTATGCGCTGAATGCTGCTAAATCCGAGCATAGCAGCTCCCCCTTTAATCGAGTGCGAGGCTCGGATCAGTTGGTGTATCCTTTGAGGAGCTTGCACGGTGTTTTGCAAGCCCTGCAAGCCTTGTTCGATGATTTGGATGTGTTCTGCGGCTTCTTCGAGAAAGTAGCCGATAATGCGCTGTAGTTGTTCTGGGAGCATAACTTTTTTCTCCGAAAGGCACCCTAGTAGTAGAAAGCAGAAAGCAGAAAGTAAAAATGCTGATATTTTTTAATTTTGAGTCAATATTTAACTGACTGGTGGTATCACAGCGGCGTTACATACGGCATACCGCTCGCTGTGCGAGCGAAAAGCGCTCGACTCGGAAAATCATGATACGGATGCCAGTGCAAACCATATTATTTCTACTTGATATCTATCCTGCCTCACGATAACGGCGGTGGCAAATACCGAACCGCAGAGGCTTGTTAAACTATCTATGATGCCAAATATAGTGCCAAAAAGGGCGATCGCTTGTGCAAACTCGCAAGAGATTGTCATTAAAATTCTCCAAAACAAAATCTAGGGTAGGCAAGATGCCTACCCTAGAAGACTTATAGTGCGAGGGAGCGAATTAGTATTGCCAGAGCGCGATCGATATAACAACAACGGCTATATCGCTCGAATTTTCCTATGGAGCGACTGTGGCACCGACTTTGGCGGCGATCGCGGCTAAAGCGTTGCGGTTGGCTTGCAGCAGCGCGTTATTTTTCTGCACCATGCTGCCGCTTAATTCTGGGGGAGCGGGCAGTTTAACGCCTAATTTTTCAGCGATCGCACGGACAATTTGTCGATTTCCCAACAATAATTTGTGGTTTTCTGCGGCTAAGTCACCACCACCTGCTGGGCCTGCTACGCTGGGTACAGTTGCGCCTACTTTTGTAGCGATACTGGTAAAAGTAGCTCTGTTTTGTAAGATTAGCTGTTGGTTAACTTGCAAAGGATTGCTACCAGAGGGATCTCCATCCTTGCTAACTGCTGCGCCTACTTTAGCAGCAATATTCTTAGCTGTTTGACCATTTTTTAATAGCAAATCTCGATTTTGCTGGATGAGAGCTTGTTCGTTAGCTTGAGCAATAATTGTACTGTTAACAGTAGGAGGTTGAACTAATTCACCAACGCCGCCAAATAATCCAGATGCCAATAAACTAGCACTTAAACCAACAATTAATTTAGACATTTTTTCCTGCCTCGATATGTTTTTTACACACGCATATGTTTTACTGCGTCATCTACCAAAAGAAACATATCAAGACTTTTTTTAGCAGTTTGTCACAAATATTACATTTTGTGACGACTTATGCAAAAAGTGCAACATCCCATTGCGATTTTTACAATCCGAGACAGAAAGTAGGTTTTTATAGCAGTTGACAGTTGACAGTTGACAGTTGACAGTTGACAGTTGACAGTTGACAGTGGACAGTTGACAGTTGACAGTTGACAGTGGACAGTTGACAGTTGACAAGCGAAGATATTTGCTATATTTTATTGCTTTTCACTTTTTCACTGAGATTTTTGGGCTCCGAAAGTGGCCGCGGCTACCCCAAACAAGAGGACTCCGGCACCTGTGAGTACCGCCGGGGCTGGCATTTCCCCAAACAGCAAATAACCCAAACAACTCGCCGCCACGGGTTCAAACAAGATGGCAAGAGTTACCAGAGTCGGGGAAATCTGCACTACAGCCCAGTTTAAAATAGTGTGGCCGACTAATTGAGGCAAGGCGGCGGTTAACAAAATATACAAATATACAATGTTTGGATAGCCTGCATAACTGGTGCCGAAGGCGAAGGGGAGAGGCAGCAGGACGATCGCACTAACAGTATAGGCGATCGCGATATAGCCGCCAATACCCAATCCCCGCCGTTGAGCTTCCCGGCCTAGCAATAGATATAAGCTGACAGCCCAGGAACCAGTCAGAGCAAGGAAATCCCCCAGTAGTTGACTGTTTCCGGCACTTTCTGCGCCTGCACTCCCGACTGCGATCGCCATTCCGCCTGCAAGAGCTATAGTAATGCCTGCGATCGACATTTTGCTGAGTTTTTCGCCAAACCAGAAGCGCGACAACAGCGCTACCCAAACGGGACTTGTGGTGACGAGGGCTGTGGAAGCTGCGATCGAAGTATAAGAAAGTGAGGTAATCCAGAGAGCAAAGTGCAGGGCGAGACACAAACCCGCCGCCGCAGCATAGCGCCGAGCTCCGGGGCGCAGGGTATTCCACTGAATTTTCTGCCAAGCGGGAAGCAGAATTAAGGCAGATAAAGTCAAGCGAGATGCGGCGAGTACCAGACTAAAACCGAAGCCGCCCGCGCCTGCTTTCAAGTTGGCCAGCCGGATTAAAATCGATGAGGTTGAGACTGCTAAAACGCCGATAATTAACAAAAGGGCGATCGACCAATTCGGCGGTTTTTTCGCAATATTCATTTTTGGGGTAATTGGGAATTGGTAATTGGGAATTGGGAATTGGGAATTGCCAAAAATAACATTTATATAGCAATTTTTGCATAATAAGTCGTAAACTCTTTATCTGCCCTTCTCTTCTCGTCTCTTGCTTCGTGGAACAGGCGGGACGCCTGTTCTTCATCGCGTCTTCGCGGTTGGTTAAAAAAAGCCCGATCGCCAATCATGAAAAATTGCTATTTTCAACAACAACTATCAATCTAGAGCGCGCCCAAAAAACTGTGCATCTGTTATAGTTCCAATAGAGCAGCAAACGAAATCCCAACTTACAAATTATAACTATCTATGGCTCCTACAGTTTTGATTACAGGCGCTTCTCAAGGAAGCGGCAAAGCAACAGCACTGTTATTTGCAAGCAAAGGTTACGATGTGGTGATGGTGGCTCGCGAGC
Organism: Microcoleus sp. A006_D1; assembly: GCF_036702805.1. Classification (NCBI taxonomy): domain Bacteria; kingdom Bacillati; phylum Cyanobacteriota; class Cyanophyceae; order Oscillatoriales; family Microcoleaceae; genus Microcoleus; species Microcoleus sp. A006_D1. The sequence continues at coordinate 57,587 of NZ_JAUBVZ010000001.1, read as the reverse complement.
CGGAGAGATTGGCAGCAGCAGCGGCTCAGGTGCAGCGTGAAGGCACTTCGGCTGTCGCGATTGCGGGGGATGTGGGCGACGTTCAACAAGTGCGGGCGATCGTCCAAAAAGCCCTGGATGCCTGTGGAAATATTGATGTTTTGGTGAATAATGCTGGGATTTGTCTCACGGGGGCGATCGAGCAAACCACCTCCGAAGATTGGCAGCAATTAATGAATACCAATTTTTGGGGCTGCGTTAACACAATTCAAGAACTTTTGCCACATTTTCTCGCCCGAAAAATGGGTACAATCGTTAATGTTGGCTCTATTGGCGGCAAAATGCCCTTACCTCAAATGACTGCTTATTGCGCCAGCAAATATGCAGTAACGGGTTTGACAGAATCTTTGCGATTGGAATTGGCACCCCAGGGCATTCACGTTTGCGCGGTGCATCCGGGCTTGATTAACAGCGATTTTCTCGAAAGAGCTCAATTTCGCGATCGAGACGAGCCCGCAGTCGAATTGCGCCGCCAGCAAATGACCGAAATGCTGAAATCTGACTGGGCTTCTCAGCCAGAAGATATTGCTAAAGCTATCTGGGATGCTGTAAAAAATCAGCGTGCAGAAGTTACCGTCGGCCCTGCTTTTTTGGCGTCGGAAGCTTATCGATTGTTCCCCGGTTTGATGCAGTGGGCAATGGAAAAGGGCAAGTTATAATTAGTCATTAGTCCTTAGTCCTTAGTCCTTAGTCAGTAGTCAGTAGTCAGTAGTCATTAGTCATCAGTTATTAGTAGACAATATTGCATTCACTCCTAATTATCTGAAAAATATCTGCGTTAATCTGTGTTTGTCTGCCTTACCAGAAAAAATTGGTTTAAAGCCTCTCCCTTTTAGGGAGAAATTAAAATCAGACGATTCATTACTCCAATCCTCTTCCTTCTAGGTAGAGGTCGCACTCATCTGTCAACTGTCAACTGAAATCTGCGGTTTCTGTATTAAGGTCAGATTTATTTAATTCAAGTCTAGTAAGGTGCGCATTGCGCACCCTACACCTACTAATTAAAGCAAAGAACTAGCATTAATAAAACGGCCGGTTAAATCTGCCGGAGTCACATTCAACACAGTTCCTAACAAAGCATTAGTAACACCGAATCTAATATTAGTAGCTTCCACGCGCCCGTTGCCATCTGGATCGAGACTTTGCTGCGAGATGCCACCCTTGGCTAACAAACTCGTTCCCCCCGCTATAGTTCCTGGATCGATCAGCAACAGTCTCGGATCGTTCAAGCTATAACTTACTTGTTCAAATGAGATATTATTGCTAGTAAATGGTACACTAATTCCAATCGAATCGCTAGACTTATCAAAATCCACAATTACTGCGTCAGGAACTTCAATCCCAACTACTCTGATTCCAGCTTGATCAACTCGAAAAACAAACACATCACTTCCCACACCTCCTTTATAAATATCCACATCTCTGTCGCCAATTAAAGTATCGTTACCGTCACCGCCAACTAACAAATCAACACCTTGTCCGCCGCGCAGTAAATCATTTCCTGCACCGCCATCCAGGAAATCGCTATTTCTATCTCCTGTCAAGAAATCGTCGCCTGTTTCTCCCAAAATGTCGTCATCATCTTTGCCACCGTAAATAGAATCATTACCGGCACCACCTAACAGACTGTCTTTACCATCGTTGCCGAAAATCCGTTCTGCATCTGACGCGCCCCTGACAGTATCATTGCCCCCCAGCATCCAAACTCCCCCAGGAAAACTGGCAAGTTGTCCCGGTGTAAGTGTAATATTTTCAGGAGAATTGTCTCCTACCAAACGAGAGATGCCGGAAGTATCGGGTTTGAGTACCATAGTTGTAAATTTGGTGCGATGTGGTAATGGATATCTTGTAAGATTCTACAGCTTGTTCCATCTTGGCACAAGCCCGATCGCAACATCACAGATTAAAATAAAAGTTAAAACTTAAGCTGATGCCAATTATCCTAGTTGAAGACTTGAGCAAAGTTTATCCGGTAGCAATTAAAGAACCGGGACTCAAAGGAACAGTGCGGCACTTTTTTAACCGCACTTACCGCAATGTCAAAGCAGTTGAGGGCGTTTCTTTCAGCATTGAACCCGGGGAAGTGGTGGGGTTTCTCGGCGCTAACGGTGCGGGCAAAACTACGACGCTGAAAATGTTGACTGGTTTGATTTATCCGTCTGGTGGTACTGTCAGTGTATGCGATCGAACTCCTTTCCGTCGCGAAGCCGATTTTCTGCGAAAAATCACCTTAGTGATGGGGCAGAAACAGCAGTTAATCTGGGATTTACCCGTGCTCGACTCTCTGAAAATTAATGCCGCTGTCTACGGAATTTCTGACAAAGATTACCGACAGCGAATCGGAGAATTGACAGAAATGCTCTCTCTAGAAGGCAAGCTAAATCAGGCGGTACGAAAGCTGTCTTTGGGGGAACGCATGAAAGCTGAATTCATGGCGGCGCTGCTGCACCAACCGGAGGTATTATTTTTAGATGAACCGACGTTAGGTTTGGATATAAATGCACAGTTTAGCGTCAGACAATTTTTACGAGAATATAACGAGCGCTATCAAGCAACGGTGCTGTTGACAAGTCACTATATGGCTGACATTACTGCTTTGTGCAAGCGAGTTTTGTTAATCCATGAAGGGCAATTAGTCTATGATGGCAGTTTGGACGGATTGCTCGATAGATTTGCACCTTATCGGCAAGTTCAGGTAGAATTAGCTCATCCGCTGCCAAAAGATAGCGCTTTTGCTTACGGGGAGGTAGAATCTATTGAGGGGAATTCAGTACGGTTTTTGGTAAAAAGAGACGAGCTGACAGGGAGCGTCTCGAAGATGTTGGCGGAGTTAGAAGTGGTAGATTTGACTGTTACTGATCCGCCAATAGAAGAGGTTATCGGTCGAGTTTTTCGCACCGGAAAAGTGTAATTAATGCGACCGCTTTGGTGAATAAAATTAACCACAATACTTGTAGGGGCGGGTTCACAAAAAATCTGTAATTCACATCCAGAATATAGATAAACCCGCCCCCACCAATGGACAGAATTCGAGCGCCGGGAATTCAATGTGCACGATATAAGTATAAATTTACATGATTTGATACGCTCTATGAAAAAAATCATCAGAATTGCTAAAACTTTGCTGATTACTTACTACGCTTATATGGTCGAATACCGGGCGGAATTGCTTTTATGGGTTCTGTCGGGAGCTTTGCCATTTATCTTGATGGGCGTGTGGATGCAGGCGGCTCAAAATGGGCAATTCGGGCTGAATTCGATCGACTTTGCCCGTTACTTTTTAGCAGCTTTTATCGTCAGACAAACAAATGTTGTATGGGTGATTTGGGAGTTTGAAAAACAGGTAGTGCAAGGGACTTTATCTAATAAGTTGTTGCAGCCTTTAGATCCAGTATGGCATCACTTTGCCTCTCACGTTTCCGAAAGGTTGGCGAGGCTGCCGTTTGTATTCGGATTGGTATTGCTGTTTTTTGCACTTTACCCGCAGTCTTTTTGGTTGCCGAGTGCTGGCAGATTTATGCTTTTTTTGCTGGTAATTGCATTGGCTTTTTGTCTGCGATTTCTGATCCAGTATACGTTTGCACTGTTTGCTTTTTGGATTGAGCGCGCAAGTGCGATCGAGCAATTCTGGTTTTTAATTTACCTGTTTTTATCGGGACTTATCGCGCCGCTGGAAGTGTTTCCCGCACCCGTGCGCGAAGTCGTTTTGTGGACGCCGTTTCCTTATTTAATTCATTTTCCGGCTTCAATTTTGATAGGATTGCCCGTGGATATTGGCCGCGGTTTGTTGGTGATGCTGGGTTGGGGTTTGGTGTTTTTTGTGTGGAATCGGTGGCTGTGGCGGCAGGGTTTGAAACAATATTCTGGTATGGGAGCTTAAACAGTTGACAGGGGACAATTGACAGTTTACAGGGGACAATGGATAATTGAAACTTCACAGGGGACAATTGACAGTTGACAATAGATATTTACCGAACAATCTCCGGCCCTGTGAATTGTCAACTATTAACTATCAACTGTCAACTATCAACTGTCAACTATCAACTGTCACCAGACATCATGCAAAAATGCGATCGCCAGCATTCGACAATTGCATAAAAATAATTTTTTTGTATCTATACATACAAAAATTTACAAAAAAGTCTTATATTAATAAAACTAACGACTGATAAACAGGATAAAAGAGATTCTAATGACAGCCAAAAAAAACCTGATTGTAATCGGCAATGGCATGGTAGGTCACAAGTTCCTAGAGTTAATGGTGAGCTCGGATGCTGCCAAACGCTGGAATTTAATTACTTTTTGTGAAGAGACGCGCGTTGCTTACGATCGCGTAAACCTCAGCGGATTTTTCTCTGGCAAAACAGCGGGAGATTTATCCCTAGTTGCACCGGGATTTTATCAAGAAAATGACATAAAGATTCACATCGGCGACAAAGCAGTCGCCATCAATCGCGAACAAAAAACAGTCACTTCAGCCAACGGTTTAGAGGTTCCCTACGACAAAATTGTGCTCGCCACGGGTTCCTATCCATTTGTACCGCCCATCAAAGGCAAAGATACTGCTGGCACTTTTGTTTACCGGACAATTGACGACTTGGAGGCGATGTCTGAGCACGCTAAAAATTGCCAAGTTGGTGTAGTAATTGGCGGCGGTTTGCTGGGTTTAGAATGTGCTAATGCTCTGCAAAATATGGGCTTGAAGACTCACGTTGTTGAGTTCGCGCCGCGGCTGATGCCCTTGCAAGTGGACGAGGTTGGTGGTGCAATTCTCCGCAGCAAAATAGAAGAGTTGGGGGTTTCGGTTCACGCCAGCAAATCTACAACGGAAATTGTCAGCGAAAATGGCAAAGTTACTAAAATGCTGTTTGCTGATGGTTCGGAATTGGCAACGGATATGATTGTCTTTTCTGCTGGTATTCGCCCGCGCGATGAAATTGCGAGAACTTCTGGGATAGAAGTAGGTGAACGCGGCGGTATTGTGATTAATGATAGCTGCCAAACTTCCGATCCTGATATTTATGCGATCGGCGAATGCGCACTTTATCAAAATCGCATCTACGGCTTAGTTGCGCCTGGGTATACAATGGCTAGCGTCGCCGCCGATATTTTGAGCAGCGCAGCGGATGACAGCCAAGATGCTAGCACTAGCACTTTCGCGGGTGCGGATATGTCCTCGAAACTCAAACTTTTGGGCGTGGATGTCGCTAGTTTCGGTGATGCTTTTGCCAAGTCTCCCGATGCTAAAGAAATTGTGGTTGCTGACACTTTCCAAGGCATTTACAAAAAATTAGTTTTAAATCAAGACGGTAGCCGGATTTTAGGCGGAATTCTCGTGGGAGATGCTTCTGCTTACGGCACTTTGCTGCAATTCATGCAAAATGAAATTGCTCTCCCGCCGCATCCTGAAGATTTGTTGATGCCGCCGCGCGAAGGTGGAACTCCTGCGGGTTTGGGTGTGGATAGTTTGCCGGATTCAGCTCAAATTTGTTCTTGCAATAATGTCAGCAAAGGGCAGATTTGTGAGGCGATTCGCGATCGCAATTTAACTGATGTCCCCAGCGTCAAGAAATGCACTCAAGCTGGTATGGGCTGTGGTGGCTGCGTGCCTTTGGTGACGGACATCTTTAAGTCCGAGATGAAGAAAGCCGGGTTTGCAGTCAAAAATAACCTCTGCGAACATTTTGAATATTCCCGTCAAGAATTGTACCATTTGGTGCGCTCTCAAGAGCTTAAAAGCTTTGATGAGACGATCGCAAAACACGGCCAAGGCCACGGCTGCGAAATTTGCAAGCCTGCTGTTGCTTCGATGCTGGCTTCTACTTGGAACGACCATATTTTAGAGAAGTCTCACGTCGGTTTGCAAGATACGAATGACTACTATTTGGCAAACATTCAGCGCGACGGTACTTATTCGGTGGTGCCGCGAGTACCTGGCGGAGAAATTACGCCGGATAAGTTGATTGTTTTGGGAGAAGTTGCTAAGGATTTTGGGCTTTATACTAAGATTACTGGGGCACAACGGATCGATTTGTTTGGGGCGCGTGTGGATCAGTTGCCCCTAATTTGGCGTCGGTTGATTGATGCGGGATTTGAGTCGGGACACGCTTACGGTAAGGCTTTGCGGACTGTAAAATCTTGTGTTGGTAGCACTTGGTGCCGCTTTGGGGTGCAGGATTCGACGAGTTTGGCGATCGAGGTGGAATTGCGGTATCGCGGTTTGCGAGCTCCTCACAAATTCAAGTCTGCTGTCTCTGGTTGCACTCGCGAATGCGCGGAAGCTCAAAGTAAAGATTTTGGGATAATTGCAACTGAGAATGGTTGGAATTTGTATGTGTGCGGCAATGGCGGGATGAAGCCGCAGCACGCGGTTTTGCTGGCGTCTGATATCGATAAGGAAACTTTGATTAAGTATGTCGATCGCTTCTTGATCTTCTACATCCGCACTGCCGATCGCCTGGAACGTACTGCTACTTGGTTTAATAAGCTTGAGGGCGGAATTGAATACTTGAAGCAGGTGATAATTGAGGATTCTCTGGGCATTTGTGTTGAGTTGGAAGCGCAGATGGAACATTTGGTGAATACTTATCAATGTGAGTGGAAAACGACGATTGAAGACCCGCAAAAGGTGCAGCGGTTCCAGCATTTTGTGAATTCCGATTTGCCCGATCCGAGTATTGTTCGCGTCGAGGAACGGGGACAAACTCGCCCTGCTTACGAGCATGAAAAGTCTCTGGCTGGAGTTGCGGAATAACTCAAGGCGTGTCAACTTGAACTCAAACGTATTGTCAGCTTGATTGTTTTAGCCAAAGCCCCGATCCCCCCTAACCCCCCTTAAAAAGGGGGGGACAGGAATATTATCAAAGTCCCCCTTTTTAAGGGGGATTTAGGGGGATCGAGACTCGGAGACAAACGAGCGCGATCATGGGTTTTAGCCAATTGTTGATACGATGAATGTCGGAAATTGGGAAGAAAATTGTATTTAATTAATAGGAAAAAAAATGGTTCAATCATTACAAGTTTCTGAGACTGTGACAACTTGGGTAGATGTGTGCTCGCTGGATGCGATCGCCCCGAATACAGGTGTTTGTGCTTTGGTTGCTGGGGAACAAGTGGCAGTTTTTCGAGTGGGAAACGGGGATGAAGTTTATGCTTTGAGCAATTATGACCCGTTTAGTAAGGCTTTTGTGTTGTCGCGGGGGCTTGTGGGCGATCGCAGTGGCACTCTGAAAGTTGCTTCTCCGATTTACAAGCAAAACTTTAGCTTGGCTACGGGCCAGTGTTTGGACGATGAAACGGTAAAAATTCCGACTTTTAGGGTTCGGGTTGCAGCCGATCGCGTTCAAGTAGCTGTTAGCTAGATTCAGTAGCTCAATTGTGCGAGATCCATCCGTCAACACCTGACATTCCGATTCGGTGGTGGCGGATTTTGCATGGGAGCGATCCAGAGCCAGTAGTTTTGCTATAAAATAAAGATCGGACGTAGGGTTGAAACCAGGTTTAGACAAACGATGTCCGCACTTCGACAAGCGAGCGCGACCACCTCCGCGGTGTAAAGAGGATAACGTATTTTAACCGCCATATCTTCAACCCGCGCACCATCCGGGTTTTGCCTGTATAGACGCGGTTTCAACCAGTCTTCTTTCAATGCAAACAAACTCCAGGGGGCAGGATATCAGTATGTTGTTAAAAAAACTTGTTTCTGAAAATAATCCCCAGACAGTGGCAGAGTTAATCGACGCACAACTCAAAACTGGTCAAATTACTTGGGCCCAACTCAAAACACAAGTTTTTGTCCAGCACTGGCGGGACGAATGTTTGCACGAAGTTCTGAAAGAAATTGCAGCCAAGCTCGACCAAGAAACAGCGAGCGAAATTATAGAATATTTGACTGCTCAAAACGGTCAACAAGAAAAATTCATTAATGTGTTTTTGGCAGCAGAATGCCTGTTAAAAATTCAAGAGGGTGTCAATAAAAAAATCGAAAAAAAACTGTTAAACGCTTTAAAAAAGTTATCGCAATACGGCACGGGTTTCCTGATTCTTTATCAAAGCGCTGAAGAATTGCAGGAAACTTATCAAATTCGCGATCGCTCGATCGCCGCGATCGCCCAAACTTGGAAAAACGACCCGCAAACCCTCCCCTGGCTGAAAATACTCGCTCACTCCAGCGACAGCGGTGAAGTCCGCGCCACAGCAGTCAAAGCCATAGCCTGCGGTTGGCCCTCCGATCCAGAAATTTACCTGATGCTCAAAAATCTCGCTAAATCCGATCGCAGTTGGGCAGTGCGATCGGCCTGTGTGCGAGAAATGGCTTCGGGTTGGCCCTCTAACAGCGATACCTTGCCGCTGCTGACGGTACTGGCTCAATCCGATCGCAGTCCTGCCGTCCGCACCTGCGCGCTGGAACAATTGGCCCTATATTGGGGCGATCGCACAGATACCCTGCTGATGCTGAGAACCGCCGCCGAATCCGACGAAAATTTGGGAGTGCGAGTCGCAGCGTGGCAAGAAATAGCCAGAGGTTGGCACAGCGTTTTAGGCACTTTATCCCAGCTCAAAAACCTCGCCCACACAGGAAGTTCTACCCTGCGAACCGTAGCGGTGCGGGAATTGGCAGCAGGCTGGCGGGCCGATGACGAGGTTTGCTTACTGCTGAAAACCCTCGCGGCATCCGACAGCAGCGAAAAAGTGCGCACAGCCTCGATCGAAGAATTGGCCTCAGGAAAGGGGCCGGGCGAAGCAGACATTTACCCGCTGCTGAAAAGTCTCGCCGAGTCCGACCCGAGTTCCACCGTCCGGCAGGCAGCAGTGCAAGGAATTGCCTCTGGCTGGCCCTCTAACCCCGCAACTATGGCTTTTTTGCAAAATATAGCTACGGGCGATCGCGACGCCGAACTGCGCGAAATCGCCCTGCAACAGATTGCCTCCGGTTGGCCCGACAGCCCCGAAACATTGCCCCTGCTACAACAAATTGCTAGCTCAGACGATTATTGGACTGTACGGCAAGTAGTAGTAGTAGCCGCAGCCACGATGCCGTCAGCCAGTCTCGAAGTCTTTGGCTGGTTGAAAAATCTCGCCGAGTCAGACAGACACCTCAACGTCCGAGAAACTGCTGTGGAACAGATAGCATCTTGCTACGGGCACAGGGGCGAGACGCTGCCTTTTCTCAAAAAACTGGCGGAGTCGGAACCCGATTCTCACCTGCTGAGCGTGCTGGTGCGAGAAATAGCGCGGCGATGGCCCTCCGAGCCGGAAACCTTGCCTTGGTTGAAAATTCAGCTTGATTCGGGGAAGGATGAGGTGCGGAAGGTGGCGGTGGCGGAACTCGCTCGCCATTGGCCCGATGCTGCTGAAACTTGGATGATACTGCACGCTAAAGCAGAGGGCGATGAGAGTCCGGCGATCAGGCAAATCGCTTTGCAAAAGTTAGCCCGGGGGCGGACAAATGAGCCTCAAACTTTTGAGTGGCTGAAAATTAGGGCCGCCCAGGATGAGGATTCGCAGGTGCGGGCGATCGCCCTGGTAGAGTTAATGCGGGGATGGAAGGACGAACCGGGAATGTTTGAGTTTTTGCGCGATCGCACTCTTACCGATCCCTACGATCGAACAGGTTCTTTTGCTTACAATCCCCGGTTCACAGCACTCGAAGCAATTATCGAACATTATCCCGAAAATGCGGAAACTTTGCTGCTGGTGCGATCGCTTGCAGTTTCCGACGCAGACGAGCAAGTGCGGGCTTTGGCGGGCCGCCGACTGAGGAGCCAAGACTGGTAATTAGTGATTAGTCATTAGTCCTTAGTCATTAGTCTTAGTCATTAGTCCTTAGTTATTAGTTCTGAGCCGGTGTTTTTAACAATCTTAAATCCCCAATCGATTCATTCCCACAACAGGGCGATCGCAAACCGCACCGCTTCCCCCATCATCGAACAACGAACACTCGCCGAGGCCGTTTTTTCCCACCTCAGCAACTGTTCCCGAAAACCCGCATCTTGCTTGGCCCGCTGCACGATCGCCTGACTGATTACTTTCTTCTGAATCTGCTCTGTGGGAATACCTTGCTGCTTCAAATAATCCAACAACCGCTGCACGCTTTCTGAGAATTTATCCGGCGTTTGAGACATCAAAATAAACGAAATTTGGCGCACCATTCGCTGATAGATTTCCTGTCTTCTAAGCAACTGCTCCTTTTGGCTCAGCATCGCCGGCTGTGGTGTTGCTGACTCCTCCTGGGAACTGCGGGCAACAGCCAAGCCTAGCAAACTCAAAATTTCAGCACCCTTCCCTAAAACCTTTTCCAACATATCTGGATAAAGCGCCAAAATGCGATCGCCCAAAATCTTGCCATTCACCAAACGGTTCGCGCTCAGCCGCAGTAAATTTTGTTCTCCCGCCGACTCAAAAAATTGAACCTTCAACTGAAGTTCGCAGCTCTCCAACTCCACCCGACGCACCGTAAAAACCAAAGCCTCCCAATTAGGAGATTGAGCAAAACACACCTCCACAATCGAACTTTCCTCTGGATGCTGCCGCCCCAATTCCCCCGACTCAAAATCGCGATCGACCGGAAAGCGATTTGCCGCAACTTTCGCCGTATAATCAAACTCAGTAAAAACATAGCGACAGTCAACTTTCGACAGATCCACATCTTGAACCTGCCAATTTTGAATGCAGCAACCCGTAAGCTGCGCCCCCTCCAAATTCGTCCGAATCAAACGGCACTCAATCAAACAAGCTTCTCTTAAATCCGCCTCAGCCAACATCGCATCCATCAAATAAGCGCCGCTCAAATCAGCTTTCCGCAAATCAGCACTCCGCAAATTAGCCTCGCTCAAATCCGCCCGCAGCAAATACACTCCTTGCAGGTTAGCTCGCAGCAAAAGCGCCTGCTTAAAACTCGCTTTCAACAGATAAGCACCCGCCAGATTAACTCGACTCAAATCAGCGTTATCCAGCACCGCCTCAGTCAAATCTGCCCCCGCCAGCACGGCTCGGTGCAAGTCAGCCCCAGTCAAATTTGCCGATCGCATTTGAGCACCATTCAAGTCAGCTTCAATCAAATTTACACCGCTCAAAATTGCCGAGCGCAAATTCGCTTCCACCAAATGCGCTTCCCGCAAATTAGCACCCGTTAAATTAGCACCGACAAGACTACCGCGGTTGAGATTCGCCTCCATCAATTCCGCCCCCATCAACTGCGCGCCGTCGAGTTTAGCCCCTAACAAATTAATTTTGTCAGATTTAACTCCTTGAAGATTTGCACCGCCCAAATCCGCTTCCGGAAGCGCCGCCCAATTCAGATCTGCCGCTTCCAAACAAGCAAGGCGCAAATCCGCTTTCGCCAGATTTGCCCCGCTCAAATTTGCCCCGCTCAAATTCGCCCCAGCCAGCCCCGCACTGCGGAGATCCGCGCGGCGCAAACAAGCCCCAATTAACTTAGCATTGCTCAAAAAAGACCAGCTCAAATTAGCACCGGTCAAGTTAGCACCAGTGAGGTCTATTTCTCGCAAATTGACACCGCTTAAACTAGCACCGCTGAGGTCAATGTGAGCAAAGCTGCGCTCTCCCTCTTGATAGCGCCGTAAAAATTCATGTACTTGCATTCGCAGGGGAAGGGGAAGGGGAAGGAAAAAAACGATTTCTAGTCGGGTAAAATAACAGTTATCACGTTTGTTGTGAGGACTTTAGTCCTTTAGTCCTTAGTCCTCTGTTTTTATGCGGACTAAAGTCCTCACTACGAACCATTATCACGTTTGTTGTGAGGACTTTAGTCCTCTGTTTTTATGCGGACTAAAGTCCTCACTACGAACCATTTTTATTGCGATAGAACGACCGGAAATTACCAGATTCAGAAGTTGTGCTGATAGGATGATTTTAGAGAAATCGCTGCAATTCCTGCTGCAAATACTTTGCCCATTTAGTCGCTAGAGGAACTTCTGTAAAAGGAACTTGCACCGCCCCAGCATCTTTTAACAAAAATTCTATGGCGATCGCACTTCCAGAATTCGGCGGCGACTCTAAATCTACCGCAGCGCCGTTAACTAACAACCGCAGCGACTGCACATTTCTCAAAGAAAAAGTTTGCAAATTCACAGGCCCGCTGCGAGTAGGTTTCCCCCAAGTCAAACAGTCTTCTTGCTGACCGAGTACAGCATAAATATCGTACTTTGCCTTGGCGAATTGTTCCGCCCAGACGCGATACGCTTCCAGCTTTTGATACTCGTTCCATCCCGCCCACGCCAGAGAAATAAAAATTGCCAGCAGCGGCAGCCACATTAAACCTCTTTCCATGCAATATCCTTGTTGAAAATACTCCCGGTTTTGTTTGCCATCTCCTCTCATGATACAATTGATTGAACTCCTCAAACTTACTGGGCAATTTAAACTAGAAATTAGAGCAATTGGCGATCGCATGGGCAGCCCGCGCCGCCAAACACCAAACGCCCGCGCCCCAGCAATCCAGAAGCCGCCGCCCGTAAAACTGGCGATCGCACTGAAAATTGGGTTATTGTGGTGAACAAGCCTTCCCTAAACGGACGATCGGCCATGAAAAAGTTTTTCCTTTTGTGCTTATTTTTAATCGGGCTCGGCTGGGCGATTTCTAATTTCCCAGGACTGGCTACTCAAGGTACTTACGACTCGATTGTGCTGGATTTCCGCGAAGATATCGGTGCTGCTGAGATTGCCAAAGAAGTAAATGCGATCGCCCAGCAGTACCAAATATCACCGCGACTCAACAGCGAATTCTCAGCATCAGATAATGTGTATGTTGTCAAGGGCGATCGCGCGTTGCTTTCGGCCCTGAAAAAATCAAACTTCGCTAAAGATACCGAATACATTGAACCGAACTACGTCTACAGCGCTTTCGAGATTCCCAACGACCCCATGTATACCAAACAGTGGAATCTCCGCAGCATCAACGTAGAATCCGCCTGGAACGAAACCAAAGGCAGCGGTACAACAGTCGCGATAATTGACACCGGCATTACCCCCGTTGCCGACTTAAAAGAAACCAAATTTGTACCGGGCTACGACTTTGTAAACGATCGCGCCGAGGCCTACGATGACAACGGCCACGGTACTCACGTCGCCGGTACTGTCGCCCAATCAACTAACAACAACTACGGCGTTGCAGGCATCGCTTACGAAGCAGCTTTAATGCCGCTCAAAGTATTAAGCGGCAGCGGTGGCGGCACGGTTTCCGACATTGCCGAAGCGATTAAATTTGCTGCTGACAATGGCGCAGATGTGATCAACATGAGTTTAGGCGGCGGTGGCGAAAGTCAATTAATGGCAGAGGCGATCGACTACGCCCACTCAAAAGGCGTTGTCATCGTCGCAGCCGCCGGCAACTCCGGCGACAGTTCCGCGTCCTATCCCGCCCGCTATCCCCACGTCATCGGCGTTTCGGCCCTCGGCCCCAATGAAGAAAAAGCCGATTATTCCAACTTCGGCGCGGGTGTTGACATTTCTGCCCCCGGTGGTTCTGAACTAGGCAAAATTCTGCAAAGTACGATCGACCCAGAAACCGGTGCCGAAGTCTTTGAAGGCTACCAAGGCACCAGCATGGCTGCTCCCCACGTCGCCGGCGTTGCAGCACTGATCAAGGCTTCCGGCATCACAGAACCGGACGAAATTCGCAGCGTACTCTTGCAGTCCGCGCGAATTGTCACCGAAGATCCGTTAAACCATTTTGGTTCGGGACATCTAGACGCAGGCGCAGCAGTTCAGCTAGCCCAGCGCGGACAAATCAACTTCCGCGACTTCTTCCGCTGGCTGCGCGACAACGGCTATCTCAGCCCCCGCTTCTGGATTGACGGCGGTGCAGTCGCCCTGTTACCGAAAATTGCCATGGTGCTCGGTTCTTACCTGCTGGCTTTCATTTTGCGGAATTATTTTCCGTTCCAGTGGACTTGGGGCTTTTCCGGCGGCTTGATGGCTGGAAGTTCAGGGTTCTTTTTCCTGCGGAACTTGTTTGTCTTTGACTTGCCGCAGTGGCCGATGAGAATCATGGGCAGTTCTATCCCCGAACTCGGCGGTGCAATTAACGGCAGCAGTATGCTGAATCCCTTGTTTGCTAGTGTTTTGATTCCCGGGATTTTGATTGTTTTGCTGTTGGGACATCAACAGTGGAAGTGGATCGCGATCGCCATGTCGATCGGCTTTGCCAGCAGTTTAGCAGTGAATGCTTTTGTGTCTCCCGCAGTCTGGGGATTGGGAACTGGTTTGGTAGCACAATCATTCTTGATTGTCAATGCTTTGCTGTGTTTTGGATTGGCACGTTTGGCGATTAAAACAGAGGCGCAGTCAGCATGAGTATTACAGTCAAAGGCGAAATTGAACGCAAAGGATTAGGCCCGGGCACTTGGGCTTTGGTTGGCGAAGATGGGGAAACTTACGAACTTAAGGATGCTCCTTCTGAGTTGAAAAAAGCTGGTCTGAAAGTCAGCGTCAAAGGTGAAATCCGCAAGGATGTGATGACTTTTGCGATGATCGGCCCGGTGCTGGAGGTGCAGTCTTTTGATGTGTTGTAGGTCTAAAGATTAATCTAGCTTGCGATCAAAAAAAAACCCCGGCCTTAATTGGCTGGGGTTGATTAATCAGGGTGCATCTACTAATTTAATCTCCGGCTCAACAGCACATCATTCAGGACACTTTCGGAAAATCTGCGAGAATTTGCTGCGCCACTTCCATACCGCAAAAAAAAACTCCAAACCAAAATTGGTCGGGAGTTAATTAATCAGGGTGCATCTACTAATTTAATCTCCGCCTCCACAGCACCACTTTCAG
>NZ_JAUBVZ010000001.1:0-42658 GCF_036702805.1 Microcoleus sp. A006_D1 | reverse complement strand
CCAAAATTGGTCGGGAGTTAATTAATCAGGGTGCATCTACTAATTTAATCTCCGCCTCCACAGCACCACTTTCAGGACAATTTCGCAAAATCGGCGATTTGAGAAACCCGGTTTCTTGGTAGATTTCTCGGAACTTCACACCAAACTCGAAGAAACCGGGTTTCTCGGCCCCTGCGCGCGAACTCTCCAACTGTCGCTACCTGTTGTGATACGTTTGTTCTACAAAAAAAAACTCTCAACCAAAATTGGTCGGGAGTTAATTAATCAGGGTGCATCTACTAATTTAATCTCCGCCTCCACAGCACCACTTTCAGGATAGTTTCGCAAAATTTACGAGAATTTGTGGCATCAGCCTCGCTACCGCACAAAAAACCCGGCCAAAATTGGTCGGGAGTTAATTAATCAGGGTGCATCTACTAATTTAATCTCCGCCTCCACAGCACCACTTTCAGGATAGTTTCGCAAAATTTACGAGAATTTGTGGCATCAGCCTCGCTACCGCACAAAAAACCCGGCCAAAATTGGTCGGGAGTTAATTAATCAGGGTGCATCTACTAATTTAATCTCCGGCGCGACAGCACCACATTCAGGACAATTTCCCAGAATTTGCCAGAATTTATTGCTCAGCCTCGATCGCTCAAAAAAAAACTCCAAACCAAAATTGGTGGGGAGTTAATTAATCAGGGTGCATCTACTAATTTAATCTCCGCCTCGACAGCACCACATTCAGGACTGTTTCGCAAAATTTGCGATAATTTGTGGCAAAAGCTCGATCGCACACAAAAAACCCGGCCAAAATTGGTCGGGAGTTAATTAATCAGGGTGCATCTACCAATTAAGCTTCCTAAGCATTCCATCGCAATCCGGACAAACTCAAACTTTTTCAGCATCAGCCTCAATACCGCAAAAAAAAACCCGGCCAAAATTGGTCGGGAGTTAATTAATCAGGGTGCATCTACCAATTAAGCTTCCTGAGAATTTCATCGCAATCCGGAAACTTACCACTAAAAACTCAAAACTATTTTCGGTGAACCAGAGTTGCGGTAGCTTGGTCTGTCGGAACTAGCAAGACTTCGCTAATATTGACGTGGGGCGATCGCGTCGCGCAGAAATACACGACATCCGCTACATCGTCAGCCGTCAGCGGTGTCAATCCTTGATAGACATTTTTGGCTTTTTCTGCATCGCCGTGAAACCGGACATTACTAAATTCTGTTTCCACCAAACCCGGCTCTATTTCCGTCACCCGCACCGCTGTCCCCAAAAGATCTTGTTTTAACCCATCAGAAATCGCTCTCACCGCTGCTTTGGAAGCACAATAAACATTACCTTTCGGATAAGCTTGACGGCCTGCTATTGAGCCGATATTCACTACGTGGCCGCGGTTTCGGCTGACCATTCCCGGCACGATCGCGCGAGTCACGTACAGCAAGCCTTTGACATTGGTATCAATCATTTCTTCCCAATCTTCAATGTTGCCTTCGTGCAGTTTGTCTAAACCGCGGCTCAATCCGGCATTGTTAATCAGAATATCGATGTTTTTCCACGCATCGGGAAGCGCGGTTATGACAGATTCGACTTGCGGGCGATCGCGCACGTCCAATTCTAGCAAATGAATCTCGTTCGCTGAGCCGACCAATTTTGCCTCTACAAGTTCGCTTGCCAGTTGATCGAGCTTGGACAAGCGGCGGGCTGCTAAAATTAGTTTGGCTCCACCTGTGGCGAATATCTTGGCACAGGCGGCTCCGATACCGCTACTGGCGCCCGTAATCAACACAATTTGATTTTGGATAGGAATCATTTTTGGTTATTGGTTATTGGTTATTGGTTATTGGTTATTGGTTATTCGTTATTGGTTATTGGTTATTCGTTATTGGTTATTCGTTATAATAGCCAACAAGTAAAAACTAAGCAACAAACAAACAATCAATCAATCAATAACAACTAACCAATAACAAGTAACCAATAACCAATAACCAATAACAAGTAACATCTATTACTTGACAACCCGCAATCGCACACTAACCATTGCAATTCCGCCTTGTCGCATCAACACTGCTGAAATCCAGCGATTCTCAGGCGTAGCCGGAGCTTTCCCTACTTTAAAAATCCCCCCGGAATTCAGTAACTCCAGCTCGACTTCTGCGGACTTGAAAAAACTTTTTTCAGTTACGGGTTCTTCTATAATAGTTCCGATTAAAATGTCATTGCCGATCGGCTCTCGCACAATGGCATCAAAATGGTACTCTTGCCCCACCTTAACTTGCTCCGGCAAATTCACTTGAATTGTGGGAGGATTTTTGCCAGAAGTAAGCTGAGTTTGTTCTGCTAAAATCTCTTGCTTAACTATTTTTTCACCTTCAAAGCGCTGCTGAGAGCGGATGGTAGCTTTGAGATTTAAGTCTATCCCATCCTTTTTCTGAGTGCCGGTAATTGTAGTTACGGTTTCAGCGACGATCGCACTACCTTCGGTTTTCCAAGATTTGAGCTCGGTGCGGTAATTTAAACTCGGATATCGCCCCCAGAGTTGGATAAGAGCTTTTTCCATGCTTTGGCTGTTTAATCCGTCAGAATGAGTGAAATTCTGGCTGTAAAATGCCATGACTGCTTTGATATCGCGTCGGTTGCCTGCTGCATCAATTTCTGTTAGCAGTTTTGTGAGTGGGGCTGGCGCATTGGCCTTTGTTTGGGCGATCGCCGTTTGGGGAGTCGCCACCATCGCCCTGACAGCACTCGGATGCAGCACGCCAGCACTTACCACTGTTAAACATAACAACATTTGAGCGATCGACTGCCCGCAGTTCCAGCCAAAAACGATCGCCCGTTGGCGCAGCCCGCCCCTACGGGGGCTACGCCAACGAAGAGGATCGGCTTTTTCGTCCCGACGGCTGAAAAAATACTGAGATACACTTGGCACTAAATTCAAAAAATTACGCATTAGATGATACTTTGGTTATTTGTCAGGAGTCGCGGCGCGGGCAACAGTTCGCCTGCAACGAAAAACTGACAACGGAAGGAGGGACACGGCACAATCTAATTTTAGATGGCTGATTGAAAATTGGCTGAAACTGCCGGAACAATAAGCATAATAATCTAAAACCTCTAATCTAAAATCTATCGACCTGTGGAACTTCTAAAAGAGACAAATACCTTGACAAAAGCCCCCCTGCGGTTGTTGATTGCAGCTAGCGGCACGGGAGGACATTTATTTCCGGCGATCGCCACCGCTGCGGAGTTGCACGACTGTCAGATCGAATGGCTGGGAGTCCCCGACCGCATGGAAACGCAGTTAGTTTCATCCCTTTACCCCCTCCACACGATCGCCGTCGAAGGATTTCAGCAGCGATTTGGACTCGGTACAGTGCGGATTTTGGGCGGACTCCTCGGCTCGATCCTTCAGGTGCGGAAGTTGCTCAAAGCGGGAAATTTTCAGGGAGTGTTTACTACCGGCGGTTACATCGCAGCACCGGCAATTTTGGCGGCTCGCTCTTTGGGTTTGCCGGTAATTCTCCACGAATCTAATGCAATTCCGGGAAAGGTGACGCGGTGGTTTAGTCCTTTTTGCACTGCTGTGGCGATCGGATTTGCAGCAGCAGCCAAGCATTTACCCCGTGCAAAAACGGTGGTTGCGGGTACGCCAGTGCGATCGCAATTCCTCACCCGCCAGCCTCTAAAGTTACCAATTCCTGACAGCGTACCTGTAATTTTAGTGATGGGTGGCTCCCAAGGCGCTGTCGCAGTCAATCAATTAGTGCGCGAGTGTGCTCCGGCTTGGTTTGAGGCGGGTGCTTGGGTAGTTCACCTCACCGGAAATAATGACCCGGATGCTGAAAGTTTGAAGCACGAACAGTATCTGTCAATGCCATTTTATGATAATGTGGCGAGTTTGTTGCAGCGTGCAAATATAGCAATTAGTCGATCGGGCGCCAGTGCCCTAACAGAATTAGCCGTAACCGGAGTACCTTCTATTTTAATTCCATTTCCTCACGCCGCTGACGACCACCAAAGATTTAACGCCGAAGTATTTGCCGCATCCGGCGCCGCCGTGGTATTCCGTCAAAGCGAACTCACAGCAGAGGTATTGCAAAGCAAAGTGCTGTATTTGTTAAAAGATACCGAATATTTAGCAAAAATGTCTCAAGCAGCTTCTAAATTAGCAGTGACAGACAGTACAGAACGTTTGGCAAATTTGGTCAGGGAATTGTTGAGTCGGTAGCGCCAATTTGACAGCGCTGCTAATTGAACGAGATATTTTTAATGAGGGTAAAGCGTAAAATCTCTATCCAACCAAATAACATAAAACACAGCCCCATCCCGATAACCAACCATCGGAGCCATCCCGAAAAACCTAAAAGCAATAAAATTTACATCATCCTTAAGATGGCTAGGAATAGCCACTCTAATAGAACTTTTGGCAATCTTCTCATAGCCAGATCCGTGACGGGGAGAAGCATTAATCTGACTCCAGGTAAGCTGACTTAACTTGTACAATGTATCCGCAAAAGCAGCCTTTTCATCTTTAGTGCATTGAGAAAGAGAGTAATCTTTATTCATGTACCCCAAAGAAAATAGAGGTGACTGCTGCTCGGGCGGTAAATCAACAGTTTCCCTAGCTGAAATTCTTGTCCCTTTTTCTTGGCGTTGATTTGCCTTAAACTGCTTTTTCACAATTGAGTTGAGTCTTGAAGTATTCCTTCAGGGATTGATGAGTAATTCTACCGCTATTTTGAGCAGCAATTTTCCAGGGATATTCTTCTTGCGTCATGTTACGCAACTTCCATGCAGCAAACTGCCCAAACACACAGTAAACTTCATCAAGCAGGCTCTTAGTTTCTTCGTCGTAAATCGAAAAGTCTATATCTTCAGGATATGGAATTGCACCAGCACCATACTTTTTATAATGAGGGTACAAATCAGGAACAACTGGCCCGTGAGCCCATGCTTCTATCGCTTCAGGAAATAGCGGTTCATCGTACAAAGCTAAATGAAAGCCTTGAGCATAATAAAGCAATTTCTGAAGCTTGAGATTAGATATCAGATCGCCAGCATCTTCACTTGCCTGAGCCAAAAAGTATTTGGCTGCATCATCACAACTCAGCATAACTTATACCAATTCTGAAAAGTAGGGTAATATATAGATTCTACGAGATATCTGTAGGGAAACGGCATTGCCGTGTCCTGGCCGGGGGCTGCGACTTTCAATAATTCGATCGCCCTATACGACATTCAACTTCACAAAATCCACCACCGATGCTAAGCCATCCTTCGTTTTCAAATTAGTAAAAACAAAAGGTTTCTCCCCGCGCATCTTTTTCGCATCCCGTTCCATCACACCCAAATCAGCTCCCACAAAAGGCGCGAGGTCTATTTTATTAATTACCAATAAATCTGATTTAGTAATTCCCGGCCCGCCCTTGCGCGGAATTTTATCACCCGCAGCCACATCGATCACATAAATTGTCAAATCTACCAACTCCGGGCTAAAAGTTGCAGCCAAATTGTCGCCGCCACTTTCGACAAAGACTAAATCTAAATTAGTAAATTTGTGTTCCAACTCTTCTATCGCTACCAAGTTGATCGAAGCATCTTCCCGGATGGCAGTGTGGGGACAGCCGCCCGTTTCTACTCCCAAAATACGATCGCTCTCCAAAGCTTGACTCCGCACCAAAAACTGTGCATCTTCCTGAGTATAGATATCATTAGTCACCACAGCAATCTGGTACTGTTGGCGCAGCGACTTGCACAAAGCATCAAGCAAAGCAGTTTTCCCCGAACCAACCGGGCCAGCAATTCCTACACGAAAAGCACTCATAATTATTTTGGGCATGGGGCATAGGGCATGGGGCATTGAAAGCATATCCTGGAAGGTTATTAGTAACAACTGACTGCTTCCTTACATCCGTTAAATCCGTTACATAATCCGTTGCCGAACTTCCTTCAGATTTTCAACTGCGAAACAACCGAGTATACTGAGTTTCATGAGCCATACTAGCCAGTCCCAATCCCCAACTACAACTACCAAGGTCATCATCTTCTAATTGTAAAACTTCCCGCGCCGTAGAGTTAATTTGAGACTGTAAATCTAACAGCAATTGCTGGCCCGCAGTTTGACCAAGAGGAATCAGTTTTACACCCGCACTCGCCAAATTTGCAGCCCAACTGTACAAATATCCTACCACAGCCGCTTCCTCTTCAATCTGCCAGCAAGCAGCCGCAATCCCAAAGCCGATCGCAAAATTGCACTGATTGCCGCCAACTTCCACCAAATCTTTTACACTTGTGGTTAACGCAGAAACAACGGGCGATCGCAAATCCAGCAACAACCGCGTCAAAGTCCGTCCCATCTGCCAACTTTGCAACCGCAACTCTTCAGTTTCCTTAGCAGCAGTCGCCCAAGCATTCCAATAACTCAAAGCCCTCAAATCCCCAATCTTCGCCGCCCTCAAAGCCCGTACCGCCACAGCAGCTTCTACTCGCACCGCCCCAAATTCCAGGGAATTTTCCAACCAATTCCTCAAACTAATCTCGCTGTCGATCGCACCCGCTTCTACCAGACTCTCAATTCCCTCAGAATAACTATAAGCTCCCACAGGTGCAAAAGCTAACTGCAACAAGTATAAAAGTTGATTGTTCACTGTTGACGGTTGACTGTTGTCAGTTGTCAGTTGACTGTTGTTATTTGTTGGTTCCAATTCCCCATGCCCAATGCCCAATGCCCTGTTTGGCCCATGCCCCATGCCCCATGCCCCATGCCCCATGCCCCATGCCCAATTCCTAGTGACTATGCCCGTAAGCACCCATATCCGGCTGAAACGGCGCAATTTCCTCTATTACTTCCAAACCCATCTTTTCCAGCATTCCCTGCAAAACAGAGTCAGGAGAAAGCCTTAAATAATTATCATCCACTTCTAAAGCTACGTGGCGGTTTCCCAAATGATAAGCCGCGCGCATCAGCAGCAGCCCAGTCGAGGCCCGCGCTGTCAGCACCGGTTCGGGCTTTGCACTTACCAGTACCAAACAGCTACCGTCTTCCGACTGCAATAAATCTCGATCGCGCAACACCGTACCTCTAGGCAAACGCAAGTTTAGCACTTCTCCGGCATCTGTCTCGAATCTGTGGCGGCTGCGAGTGCGATCGTCCGCTGTCATCGCTAAACTAAAGCTGACAACAGCATCGGGATTTGCCGGCAAATGTTTTGTGAAAGTTAGCATTTTCCTATTCTATTGCGAGATAGTAATTCACTTTACCTCTACTTTTTGAGGAAGATCTTTCAATCTCAAATTGCGATTTACAGCGAGTTGCAAAATTGTCATCTCTCTGAACCGCTCCCGTTCTTGTTTGCACACTACATTTAGGTCATTTTGTCAAGCACTTCTTTACAGACGATCGCCCTTTTCTCAAAAATTATTGCATAACGTCCAGTAACTCGAACCATAGAACGGGAGAGGAAGAAAGACTCAAACCCTCGATTTTATTGATTCCCAGTTTGTTGCAGCCGCAGCAATTCGGCTTGAATTTGCTGTTTTACTGCCGGATTCGCTTGCTGGAGCAAAGTGAGCTCGTTGAAGCGCCTAACTGTCAAGCCATTGCTTTCTATAATCTTTTTAGCTTGGTCGCAGTAATTCACCGCCACGCCGCGCACACCTCCAGAAAGCCTGTTAATTTCCTGAGTTTCGTTGCACACTACTCTGGGAACCGAGCCTCCAGCCATTCCTTTAATTTCCTTATAAGCTTCCACCCGTCTGGGTTCTATTGACAAGACAGCGCGAGCGTAGTTAGTAATTTCGGTGTTGCTAATTGGTTGAGCTTGGGCGGCAGCTCCGAAAACGAGGCTTGGGGATTGTGCATACAAACCGGGCGCCCATCCGCTAGCCAAAGCAGCAGCGGAAATCATGCCTGCGAACAGCGATTGCCGCAGCACCCGGTTGAGGCGAAATTGAGAGTTGTTGGTTGAGATGTTCATGGGCGTCGGTGATTGCTTGCGTGTAGAAAAAAATGACACAGCACTGAGCGGCTTAATCTTTTTGAATAATGTGGCGGCAAGAAAGTTCCTGCCCTTGGTAACAATCTTTCTATTCAAGCAGGAAGATTTGCTAGTTGTTACGGCGATTCATGCTCGTGATAGCTGCTACAGCGCGCACTTTTTAGCAAATTCCCTAATCAGATCCATCGTAACATCTTTGATAAGTTGACCTGTGACAGTTGACCTGTGACAGTTGACAGTTGCATAACGGGACTCAAACCATTGATGCAGTACGGGTATCGGCTCTATTCATTCCGGTTATTTATGTTTTCACCGATGTGGCGGTTGACATAACACAAAACTTAGACAGTAACTTTCTTTACAGAACGTTCCCGAATTGCCTCTACAAATAATTTTTAAACCCAAAATATTAAAACATTCTAAAATTACTTGACAAATTACTCGCATTTAGGTGAGTCGCGTGCAAGTAAAAATCCGATTATTTGAGATTTTCGCATTGAAGATTTGAGAGTAAAAAATTGGGAATTACTTACTAACTAAGGGTTTGAACCGCGGGCTGGCAGTTGGATTCTTTTTTTCGGGTTTCAAATTTAGCAGCAATCGCACTCATCAATTCCCTTGATGATTTAATGTTAAGCTGCGACGCAGAATGTCGATCGAGAAAACCTCCGGCCCGTTTGTCTGCTGAGTGCGCCAGCACCCGAACCAACCCCAATTTTACTACCCGAAGACAGATGCAGCATTCGGGAATTAGACATTAAAATCTGGGTATCAAAAGAGCCACTATCTGTTGGCAGCAATCAACGCACCAGCCTGCGATTCCAGTCCGACTTCCTCAAGTCTGGGACTGCAAAAACTGGTTCGGGACTTATAGCGCATTGAAGATTGAATAATTGGGAATGACTGATGACTGCCAGAGTTTCGAGCGCCAACCTCCAAAGGGATGCTTTTGGAAACTGGTATTACTGAGAAACCTGATTTTTACACGAAAAATGTATCCTTACAAGCACCAGTAAGACAAGAAAAACCCGGAAGGCAGGAATTTTTATGCCTCAGTCCTCTTGTCATCAAGATCGCATATCGCGAATTTTAGCAAGGGTTTTCGCAGCAACTTAACAATTATTAATTACCGATTGCCCATGAAAGCTCAAAAAGAAATTTGGCGGGTTATCCTCGCAGTAGCTATTAGTATTGTAGGCGTGCTGCACTTTGTAGTACCCGTACCCTTTATCAGAATCGTGCCGCCTCAGCTTCCTTACCCGGAAGCATTGGTTTATATCAGCGGTTTTTTCGAGATTTTGGGGGGAATTGGGCTGTTAATTCCTGCCGTTAGCAGAGCCGCGGCGTGGGGCTTAATTGCCCTGTTTATTGCCGTGTTTCCAGCTAATATCAATCAAGCCGTCAACAGCATTGCGATCGAAGGGATTCCGCACAACCCATTATTGTATTGGTTCAGGCTGCCTTTTCAAGCTGTCTTGATTGCTTGGGCCTGGGTTTATACCCAACCAGACGAAGGTAAACCGCGGGCTTCTCTAGTTTCAGATACAACCGAAAACGCCCAATGAAGCAGTTTGACTACTCTTTGGATTTTAAGAATATTGACTTTCGAGAGCACCCGGAATTTTATCGGGTGGGAAAAGGAGAACAGGGAGTGCTGTTGGTGGAACCGTATAAAGGTGAAATTCTGCCTTTTTGGAGATTTAAGACTCCTGAAATTGCCAGGGAGTCCAGCAGCAAAATTTACTCCTTGTTTTTAGAGTATCTCGATGCCGATGATTTTGTGGGAGCCGACATGGCCCGCAAGTTCTTGCAGATGGGGTATACTCGATCGCGCCGCTACGCCAACCACAAAAGCGGCAGAAAATACCAGCAGAATCCTCAGAAGCTGGAGTCTGTTGCAGAGCAAACCGCAGCTCGAAAAGATATTTTGCCGCTAGAAGCAGATCCCCAGAAAGCAGAATCCGCTGCTATTTTTCAAGAGAAATGGATGCTGGCTAAAATCAACGATAAATATCTCCAGCTTTTAGCCAGACACCGACAGATGTACGAATCTTCTTCAAGCAAGTCTGAGGCTTGACAGACAGTTATAGCAGTTGACCTGGGACAGTGGACAGTTGACAGTTGCATAACCCGAATCAAACCATTGATTCCGTACGGGTATCGGCTCTATTCATGAAGTTATTTATGTCCTCACCGATGTGGCGGTTGCTATACAACAACTCAGAAGTGACAATTTAGCCCCCGGGTAGGAATGCAGTTGTGCTTGCCTATCTGGGGGCCGAATTGATTTGACAGCTCCTACAATTTACTCATCATCTTCTTCTGTTTGCCACTGCTGCCAAATTTCAAAGCCATTAAAGCCCCTGTATTGCAGGTAATTCAAGACTTTACCCTTGGTTGTCCGATCTGCATTAGCCCAAGCATCGATCTTGTATTTCCGCATGACTTTGGCTTTTAATTCTGCCAGTTTTTCGGCTTCCGAGTCCTGATTTTCGGCAAATTCTTCTTCCCAGACTTGCTCGAACAAATCGCTGCTAATTCCTTTTTGCAGGCACTTGCGCTTGATGGCCGACTTCCCGTATTTGCCCGCAGCGCTGGCGATCGAGTTTGCCACCAAGCGAGTGTCAGACTGATAGCCCCGGTCTTGAATTTGCGCGATCGCCTCCAATATTTCCTCATTGCCAAAACCTTTCTCCTGCCCCTTTTTGCGAAGTTCAGAGGCACTGTAGTCTTTGCGGGACAAGAGAAAATAGAAATAGTCAAGACAGTTCATCGGTTAAATCGAAGGGTGACGCGCAAATATTCGTGTAGCGAATGCCAAATCCAGTCGCCTTGCCAGAGGCTGACTGCACCGCGATCGCCTCTATTCTTCTGTATCCTCCTCTTGATCTTCCACTTCCACATCCGGTCTGTCCACATCGATCTGAATCAAGCGAATGTGCTTGTATCCGAGTTTAATTTCAAACTCGTCTCCCGGCTTTAATCCCATTTCTTGGGTATAATTTGCCCCGATCACGATCGAGCCATTCTTGTGAACGCTAGCGCGATAACTCGCTTCTCGTCCGCGTCCGTCTGCCTTCGACTTCTCTAGCTCAATTCCCTTAGCAGCTAATACTGCATCGTAAAACTCAGCCAAGTTAATCCGCGTTTCTCCACTTTTGCTGACGGTGAAGTAGCCGCAAAGCTTTGCAAGTTCTCTGCGCGGCAAATCGCTGCCTTTGATTTTTTGAAGGAGACCTTTTCCTGTTAAGGGTGCTGTAGCTGTTTCTGCCATTGACCTTACCTCGGTTATTGGAGTTTACGTATATCAATTACAACACATTAGATGAACTTTGTTTCACTGTCAATACTAAGAATTAGGAATATTAAGATTCTGGATAAATTTCTGCGGTCTCAAAACCGGGGGTGCAAGTAAGAAGGATGCTCAAAGCGATCGATTTGCTACTCCGGGCCAAAATGCTTCGCTCGCCCTTCGAGCGATCGCCCGGGGAATTATTGCCGCAAATTAAATGCTTTACTTTTTTACAGTAAAGTCTGTTCCCTACATTCACCAATCCCCGCTCCTGTCTGCGGTCAACGTAAAAATCAAGACAGCCATGAATGGAAATACCTAGAGCGCAACCGCTGCAAATCTGCCGAAAGCATTTACCCGCGGTGGGTGAAATTTTACCTCAACAACGCGAGGCAGCACTTGTTCTAGATGCCGCTGCCAGCTACTTGTAAACCCAGTTTACAAAAAGAATCCAACTGTAGGCCCGTGTTCCAAACCCTTATGGAATAAGTCATTCCCAATTCTTGAATCAAAAATATAAAATCTCAAATCTAAAATAGTATAAACCCTGTTTTTCGGGCTGCCAATCCCCTCAAAACGCCAAACACCCAGGCGCAATCTTCTATTAAGGTGCTCGGCATATATAGCAGTTGACAGTTGACAGTTGACCGCTCGACAGTTGCATAACCCGAATCAAACCATTGATTCCGTACGGGTATCGGCTCTATTCATTCCGGTTATTTATGTCCTCACCGATGTGGCGGTTGCTATAACTGGCACAGAACGCAGTTCCCGGAGGGCAATCCGGTAAAAATTGCAGCAAATTTCACCTGTTCGTTGAACGGGTGTTATAGCAGTGGACAGTTGACAGTGGACAGTTGACAGTTGCAGAATCAGGAAATCAAACCGTTTAGGCTATGGGTTAGGAGGCTCTATTCATGAGGTTATTTATGTCCTCACCGCTGTGGCGATTGCTATAGCTTAAATCCGACAAGCACCCGCACCGCAGCAGAAACATCCTGCCGCCGCATTCAGGGGCATAAGCTGCGGCGCCAGCCAAAGATTGTCTGTGATGTTCTGCCGATGGGACGCTCCGATGCTCAGAAGAAGTGAGGGGGATTAACAGTTGACAGTTGACAGTTGACAGTTGGCAGTTGGCAGTTGACAGTTGACAGTTGACCTGTGACAGTTGACAGCTTGCCCCCCAAGCCGGTCGTTGGGTTGACAGCTTGCCCCCCAAGCCGATCGTTGGGTTGACTGCTTGAGGGCGACCTCTACCTGGAAGTCCGAGGATTGGAGCAATGAATAGTCTGCTTTTAATTTCTCCCTACAAGGGACAGGCTTTAAACCAATTCTTTCTCGTAAGTCCTCCTGGCGATCGAGCAACATACTTTTGATAACTTTTTGGGCGATCGCTTTTAGTGGCGCTGTTGCAAGTAATTTTGCGACAGGGGAGTGCGTACCGCCGGCAGTAACTCTTCCGGTTTCGTGCCTCGGTGTTGCCAGTGCCGCCACCCAAAAAAGCCAGCACTAGCAACAGGTAACAAGCAAAGCGTCAGGGCTAGATATTTTTTTAATCCCGGTTTTGTTAACGATTTCTGAGTCGGTGCAGCGGCGCGAGTTGCTTGGATCGCCGAAGACTGACTATCGGGAATAGAGTTCGGTGAATTAGCAGTACAAGGTCGATCGCTCTGGTTCACCCAATCCCTGCGATTTTTTAATTGGTCGGGAAAATATTCCCAGACTTCGCCGTCATCGCTGTCTGACTCCTGGGGTCGATTGGCCCGGATGGGCGGGTAGGGGGCGATCGCCGAGAGCGAAGACGGCGCCTTCCATTCTGTACCCGAGCCTGTAGGCGGCGTTCCCGGCACGATTAAATTTTGCACCCCTAGCCCGGATGGCGCGCTTTGAGCTGGGGCGCCAGTCAGATAGCCGTCAAAGTCCGGGTGCTGGTAGAGAATGGGCAAAGCCCAGTACAACTGGTGAGAACCGTAGGCAGAAATTAGTCCGGCCCTGGCGCGACTCAGGCTGAGATCGACTGGATAGCCTTGATTCAGGTTGCGGTAAAACAGTCGCGTCAGAGTTAGGGCTACATCGTCGGGAATGCTTTCTGCCATTGCCAGCACTACCGGAATGCCCCGCTTGACTAGAGCTTCGGTTAAGTTGCGTTCCGCGCTGTCGTCCCCGATGTCTGAGGGGTCGCCGTAGGCGCCGCGGCAGGAGTTGAACACTGCCATCTGAATGCCGTTGTTGACCAGCAATCCTGCTAAATCGTCACCGCTCAAGGTTTCGGTTAAGCCGGTGCGCCTGCTGACTAGGTAGAGCTCGCCGCCTCTGGAACCTAAGTTGCTGTGGCCTGCGTAGTGCAGGACTTGGTAGTGTCCTTGTTCTAGGGCTTGGGTAAGCTGTTCTCGATCGGGCTGTTCGAGAATTGTCAGTTGAATTTCTGGAGCATGGGGGCTGTTTTTGAGGGGGTTGGCGGTGCGGTTTTGCAGTTCTTGTTGCAGGTGCAGCACTTCTCGCGAAAGCTGCAAGCTATCTCGATCGCTCGGAGAGGCGATCGCCATTAAAATTTTTAGTGGGCCACCGCTGGGCAGTATCCGGGTTTGTTTGAACAAACTTGTACCTGGTTGGTAGCGGGAAAACACGACATCGGTGCCGGTTGCCAAAGGGCGATCGCCCGCGTGCAGAACTTCCCACGGCAGCCGCGGCAAGCGCCGACCTTTGAGCCCGATGCGAAGTTGCAGCACTTCTCGGCGGTGCTGGGCAATGCCTTGAGCGCAAGTCCAGCTATCGCGCAAGTTTCCTTGAAACAGTCCGCCGTACAATTGTTGTCCGAGAGCTACTAAAGAAGGCGCACAATTGTTTCGAGAGCGCGAGAGTCCGCCACCTGCTGCATTGGTTCCCTGTAATGCTTTTCCCTGGATCGCGCCCACCAGCGGGTCGTTCATCAGTTGAGCAGACAGTGCCAGCCATTCATCGATCGGCCAGCGGACTTGTTGTTCTGCTAGGGGTACACCGGGTGCAACCCTTTCTGTCCGCACTAGATATTCGTCGTCCCCAACTGGGGTGACTGAGAGTTTAAATTCCTGGCTCACCGATTTAGCGCCCTCCCGCTTCAATTCTGAATTTGCCTGCGTTTTTGCAGCTAGCAATAGCGACCGACAAACTGTTTTTTACTCTTTGAATGAAAGTTTCTGAATGCGCTTCCCCCGATCGGGCGAGCGCCGGACTCAAATATATTAGTTCAAACACTTTGAGGGTATAAAAATTGTACTTTAATAACAGTTTATTAGTTTTGATTGCTCTCTGGCTTAGTGAAAGCCGAATTTTGTCCAATCTTGCTATGTTTAACATTTTGCACCTCTACCGCAGACCCCTTTACGTTCATCGCGAACTTGAGTTGATCGTTGCTGAGTAAAGTTTAATAGGAGGCACTTTACCAGGCGGATCTCTAGTTCTTATTAAAATTACTTCGGCTCTCCCCAAGCGATTTCAGGGCAATATCGAAAGCAAAGTTGAGTAAAATTTTTCCGAGGCCGATCCGTAGCTCTCTCCTGGCGCTTATCCTTTACCACCACCCCCCCCAACAGCAATCTGGAGTTTGTGTCAATTAATTAATTGGTCAGGGCCCGCTCCTCATCCGTAAGCCATCTACCCTGATCAGTCAGTCGATTTGGCATTTTTGATTTTCAATTTTCGATTTACTCCACAGATCTAAACTGGGAACTCCAACCAGACTCTAAAATTTTTAGATATCCACTCTCTGAGTCTCGGAAACTTGTATCCGTTTTTGGGCGGGGTCATCCGTCAGCGGCGATCGGCAATCATCGTTGTATAGCAGTTGACAGTTGACAGTGGACAGTGGACAGTGGACAGCTCGCCCTGAGCGCAGTCGAAGGGTTGACAGTTGCATAACCCGAATCAAACCATTGATGCAGTACGGGTATTGACCGCTCGACAGTTGACCGCTCGACAGTTGACCGCTCGACAGTTACATAACCCGAATCAAACCATTGATGCTTGACCATAAAGAATTGGTTTAAAGCCGGAACCCTGATCGGGATAAATTAAAAAAAAACTATTCATTACTCCAATCCTCCGACTTCTAGGTCAAGTGCTGTCAACTGTCCACTGTCGAGCGGTCAACTGAATGAAGGGTATCGGCTCTATTAATTCCGGTTATTTATAGCAATCGCCACAGCGTTGAGGACATAAATAACCTCATGAATAGAGCTTCCTAACCCATAGCCTAAACGGTTTAATTTCCTGATTCTGCAACTGTCAACTGTCCACTGGTCAACTGTCCACTGCTATATGTCCTCACCGATGTTGCGGTTGCTATATTTTTGATAAATACTCTGATTCGCGACTAAACCTAACCTTTATTGTGTCTGCTAGACCAACATAAAATCATCAGGATATTTCTCTAGTTTCTGGGTGTAAATTTAGTTCAAATTCCGCCCGAATAATCGAGTGAATCTGCCAATATTGGCGACAATACAACGGCAAGCGCGCCAGTTCTTATAGTGAGACATTTTAAGCTTGCTATTCAGTAAAAAATGCTTTTTACACTCCCAAAGAGATGCTCCCCAATACAGCGGATCTAAAATATTTCATTTCTCTGACGCAGGATTACTTTTTATTCTCTAAAAGACTAAGCCGGGTCGAGCCAGTTGCTCCCAGAAATATGGGGAAAGGCAACCAGACACCTACAAAGAAACCGCCTTTCTCTGGCTAGCCGTGAGTCATTCCCGCTCAAAATGCCGATCGAGCTGCCAACTTTAAGCAAACACAAATTCTGCGTTGATTTCTGTTCGTTGCTAAATTTTATAATCTGTCTTGAGATAGATTCATTTTTGCATAATTAGTGGTAAAAGCTAAAAAAAATATTTTTGCTCAGTTCGATCGCCTGGTCGATCGGCGAATTAAAATTATGTAAATAAAAAATAAGCCAAATATTTGCCCGGGCGAAAAATCTAAAATTCTAATTAATCATCGGGAACTAAAATTAACAGCGTGCAGTCGTTTACAGAAAGAATTCTAATCCTAAGTCAGGGAAGGATTTGGCGAATCTGGGAGTGTTAAAAAACTTCAATGCACCCAGGCTCGATCGCAGAAAAAGCAAGGGTAAAATTTTGGGGATAAAGGTTTTGGGTAGTTATGTGGAAGTTGTCAGTGGCGAGTTTAGATTCTGCTAATACACTGTAGAAATTACGTAGAAAATCTACAACTGTCGCACTTCGGTGCAGGATACTGTAGAAATTACGTAGAACATCAAAAGCGAGGTGCGCTTCGGCGCAGCGCTTGCAGTATAAGTAGCGGCTCAGTTATATTGAGTGCGCAATAGCCGAATATCGAACTCGCAAGACCAGCGAAATAACCCCTTGCAGTTTAAATAGCATCTATAACAGAAAGGTGAATAGTATCCCATCTAGCAGGCGCAAGTACGAAGTGATAATTTTCATCTTCTGCTGCCGGATGCTAGGTGATAAACTGAATCTAAGAAACTCAGCCGTTTTTGGAAAAAATCAAAGATGGCAGAAGAAATGTTGTTAGGAAATGTATTGGGAACAATTTTTCCCGATCGCCCTCAAACTGCAATTCCTGAGATGACAAAAACCACTTCGTCTACCGGGTCAAATATGCCGAATTCAAATGCAAACTTAACAAGTCCTGTGCCCGCCGCCCTCGAAGACGGCGAAGCAGAGCTCGGACTATCAGCCAGCGATCTCGATCGACTCACGAATTTCCGCAGCGCCACCGCGCTCAATTCCGACAGCGGGTTAGTCAAGTTAATTGACAATGCGATCGCCGAAAACAGCGGCAGCAACACCCCTAAGAGCCCAGTTGTCAATCCGTCTAACGGCGCATCCGGAAACAGCAGCAACACCCCTAAGATCCCAGTTGTCAGCCCGTCTAACGACACATCCGTGAAACCTGTTGAAGATAGCAGCAAAATCGCTGAAGTTAACGTCGTACCCGAAGAAGGTGCTAACAAAAGAACTGACAACAGTGGCATCGATGGCAATACGATCGAAGGCACTGATGGCGATGACTTAATTGTCGCCACAGGTGATAACCAGTCGCTCTACGGCAAAAAAGGCAAAGACAAAATCAAAGGAAAGGGCGGCAAAAAAAATAAAATCTACGGAGGTAAAGATGACGACGATTGTGAGGGCGGCGATGACGACGACGAAGTAAGAGGCGATCGCGGTAACGACATCTGCGACGGCGGCAGCGGCGACGACAAGGTTTATGGCGGTAAAGACAACGATACTATTTCTGGCGGCACCGGCAACGATACCTGCAACGGCGATGACGGCGATGACGTAGTGTACGGTAACGACGGAAATGATGACGTTGACGGCGGCGCCGGCAAGGATACCGTCTACGGCGGCAAAGGCGACGACAAAGCCAAGGGCGGCGAAGGCAACGATATCGTCAGGGGCGATCGGGGTAACGACACCGTTAGCGGCGGCGACGGCGACGACACCGTTAGCGGCGGCAAAGATAACGATACCGTGATGGGCGATGCCGGCAACGACGTTTGCATGGGCGACGACGGCGACGACAGCGTAATGGGCGGTGCCGGCGACGATACCGTGATGGGCGGTGCCGGCAACGACGTTTGCATGGGCGACGACGGCGACGACAGCGTGATGGGCGGCGACGGCAACGATACGCTCATGGGCGGTGCTGGCAACGACGTTTGCATGGGCGACGACGGCAACGACAGCGTGATGGGCGGCGACGGCAACGATACGCTGATGGGCGGTGCCGGCAACGATACTCTTGTTACTGGCGACGGCAATGACATGGCAGACGGCGGCGACGGCGACGACAGCGTTGTCGGCGGCGGCGACGGCAACGATACGCTGATGGGCAATACCGGCAACGATACGATCGTCGGCGGTACTGGCAACCATACCTGTGTTGGCGGTGCTGGAAATGACGTTTTTGTCATGAGCAACCGTACAACTCCAAACAGTTCAGTTATCAGTGACTACACAGACGGTAGCGACAAGTTTCTGCTGTTTGGCGACTTGAACTTTAGCAGCTTGTCCTTTGTACAAGTCGGACTCAATACCGAAATTCGCGGCAGCAACAGCTTTGTGCTGGCGCTATTGTTGAATGTCAGCGCCACGATTCTCGATGCTAGCGACTTTTTGGGAGCTAATGGTTCCTCTCCATCTCCAACTCCAACTCCAACTCCAACTCCAGTTGCAGCCCCGAGGCCGATTCCCCCGCGAGTGGAAGCTAATAATCCCCTAACTGTCGGCTCCGACGGCAAGCAGCAAACTATTACTTCTGACTTGTTGCGGTTTGGAGGCGGGCAACAAGGTGCTAGCGGCACAGTCTTCAAGCTAACCGAGATCCCTGATACTAAAACTGGGCAACTATTCTTTAAGGGAGTCGCAGTAACAGCAATCGGTGTTACCTTCACTCAAGCAGACATTGACCTCGGTTTGTTAACTTTCCAAGCAACAACAGGTTTTATCGGTGCGGCTAATTTTGGTTTTGAAGTTAGCCAAGGCACAAGCGTCATCACCGGCCAGCGTTTTAGCTTGAAAATCGAGCAAAATGTCTTTAAGTTTGCTGGCAATACAGGGCCTCAAGTTATTGTCGGTTCGGCCGCGCTGGATAACGACATCGAAGGCGGCGACGGCGACGATGACATTACAGGCGGTAACAAGAAAAACCAAATTAAAGGAGGCAAAGGCAACGACAAAATTAAAGGCGGCGACGGTGGCGATAACGATATCGACGGCGGCGATGACGATGACGATATCGTCGGTGGTAAGGGCAAAAACAAAGTCATCGGCGGCAAAGGCAAGGACAAAATTAAAGGCGGCGACGGCGACAACGATATCGACGGCGGCGATGACGATGACGATATCGTCGGTGGTAAGGGCAAAAACAAAATCATCGGCGGCAAAGGCAAGGACAAAATTAAAGGTGGCGACGGCGATAACGATATCGACGGCGGCGATGACGATGACGATATCGAAGGTGGTAAGGGCAAAAACAAAATCATCGGCGGCAAAGGCAAGGACAAAATTAAAGGCGGCGAAGGCGATAACGATCTCGACGGTGGCGAAGACGATGACGAGATCGTCGGGGGTAAGGCTAAAGACAAAATCACCGGCGGTATTGGCAATGACAAATTAACCGGAGATGACGGCGATGACTCGCTCGAAGGTGGCATTGGAACCAATACTCTAACTGGGGGTGCCGGGAAAGATAGCTTTATTTACCGCACTTCTCGCCAAGAGATTACAACTGTTGCAGAAGCTGACTTAATTACTGACTTTAATGTCGATGACGATGTTTTAGAGTTGTCTGCGGCTGCTTTTGCTAATCTCAGCGTTTCTAGCTTGAGCCGACTGGAGATTACTGCTACTTCTGTTGTTGGGTCGATCGGCAGCGCTAACTTGCTCGACTTCAGCGCTGATATCACCGTTACCAGCATCGCCACTTTGCAAGCGCGGTTTGCAGCTTTGGGCGGCAACATGGACGCGCCTGTTTTCTGTCAGTTTACAGATGCCGCTACGGGCCGTTCCGTAGTGGTATTTTCTGTTGGGGCGCGCTTTGAAATTGTCACCAGTTTCTCGGTGAAAATTAGCCTGCAAGTCAAGAACTTTGTCTTCACCGGCCCATCGCTAAATGTTCCTGTCGGTACTGCCGGCCCTGACAACTTTAATTTCGGCACTTATCCGGCCGCCGTTAATTTCGATGGTTTAGGAGGCGATGACAACATTGTCGGCAGCAATTTTAACGATACCATCAAGGGCGGCGACGGCAACGATACCATCACCGGCGGCCTCGGTGCCGATGTCCTCAGCGGTGGCAGCGGTACGGATCTGTTTGTTTACACGACAACTAAAGAAGGCGGCGATAAAATTACCGACTTTAAGTCGGGAACTGATAAATTGCAGTTTAGCGCGAGCGAATTCGGCAATTTGACTTCTACTAATTTTGTCAGTGTTAGCGGTTCAACTCCTGACATTACTGGCAAACAGTTGGTGATTTTCACCGGTGGAACTTATGCCTCTCTAGAAGCGGCGCAAGCTAAGGCTCTGGGCAATTCTACCAGTGCTGGTTTCTTCGCATTTACTAATGCGTCGAACGAAACAGTGTTGGTGTTTGACTCGAACGGTACGACTGCGGGCGGTTCGACACTGATTGCGAATCTG
Organism: Microcoleus sp. A006_D1; assembly: GCF_036702805.1. NCBI lineage: Bacteria > Bacillati > Cyanobacteriota > Cyanophyceae > Oscillatoriales > Microcoleaceae > Microcoleus > Microcoleus sp. A006_D1. The sequence continues at coordinate 22,205 of NZ_JAUBVZ010000001.1, read as the reverse complement.
GGTACTGCTGCTGGGACTTTGGGAACGGCAGACTTTGTATTTACAGGTGCGCTAGGCTCGGCTCCGGCTGCTGCAACTACTACTAACTTAGGTAGCATTGTCGATTTAAATGCTGCAAATGCGGGTACTTTCGCGACAGCCGCGGTTAACAATTTCGGTTCTGGTGTTGGCGGTTACAACTTCACTACACCTGTGTTGTTCACCGGAAAAGCCAGCGGTAATAACGTCACTGGTACTGAATTTGCTGACATCATCAGCGGCGGTGCTGGTAACGATACGATCAACGGTGCTGGCGGTGCAGATATCCTGACAGGCGGCAGCGGTTCAGATATTCTAACTGGCGGTGCTGGTGCGGATATCTTTGTTTACAATGCTCCCGGCGAAGGCACGGATAGCATTACTGACTTTACCTTCGGAACTGACAAATTCCAGTTTAGCGCCAAGGATTTCGGCAATTTTACTGCTACTAATTTTGTCAGTGTCAGCGGTTCAAATCCTGACATTACTGGCAAACAGTTGGTGATTTTCACCGGCGGAACTTATGCGAGTGTGGAATTGGCGCAAACTAAGGCTCTGGGCAGTTCTACAACTCCTGGTTTCTTTGCATTTACTAATGCGTCCAACGAAACAGTGTTGGTGTTTGACTCGAATGGTACGATCGCAGACGGTTCGACAATTATTGCCAACTTGGGTACTGCTGCTAGCAATCTGGGAACTGCGGACTTTGTATTTACAGGTGCGCTAGGCTCGGCTCCGGCTGCTGCAACTACTACTAACTTAGGTAGCATTGTCGATTTAAATGCTGCAAATGCGGGTACTTTCGCGACAGCCGCGGTTAACAACTTCGGTTCTGGTGTTGGGGGTTACAACTTCAGCACACCTGTCTTATTCACCGGAAATGGCAGCGCTAATAACGTCATCGGTACTGAATTTGCTGACACCATCAGCGGTGGCGCTGGTAACGATACGATCGACGGTGCTGGCGGTGCAGATATTCTCACAGGCGGCAGCGGTTCAGATGTTCTGACTGGCGGTGCTGGTGCGGATATCTTTGTTTACAATGCTCCCGGCGAAGGCACGGATAGCATTACTGACTTTACCTTCGGAACTGACAAATTCCAGTTCGTAGCTAACGCTTTCGGCAATTTGACTTCTACTAACTTTGACGGTATTACGGGTTCAACTCCTGACATTACTGGGAAAGAGTTGGTGATTTTCACTGGCGGAACTTATGCGAGTGTGCAAGCGGCGCAAACTAAGGCTCTGGGCAATTCAACCAGTGCTGGTTTCTTCGCATTTACGAATGCGTCGAACGAAACAGTGTTGGTGTTTGACTCGAATGGTACGCTGCCGGACGGTTCGACACTGATTGCGAATCTGGGTACTGCTGCTCTTAATTTGGGAACTGCGGACTTTGTATTTACAGGGACGATCGCAAATTCTCCGGCTGGTACTTCTACCAACTCAGGTAGCACTGTCAATTTAATCACTAATCCGGGTACTTTCCCGACAAGCGGAGTTAACAATTTCGGTTCTGGTGTTGGCGGTTACAACTTTACCACTCCTGTCTTATTTACCGGAAATTCAACTGCTAATAACGTCACTGGCACTGAGTTCTCCGATATTTTGAACGGGGGCTCGGGTGCTGATATCTTCGACGGTGGCGCTGGTAATGACAGCATCTCCGGCGACGTTGGTAATGACAGTCTCTTCGGCGGCGCGGGTAGCGATACTCTCAACGGTGGCGCAGGGAATGACACTTTAATCGGCGGTTTGGGAACGAATGTTCTCAGCGGCGGGCTTGGTGCTGATGTGTTTGTGTTCACCGGAACTACTGCTGGTGGCGGCGATATCATTACGGATTACAGCATTGTCGATGATGTAATTAACCTTGACAAGGCTGGTTTTGCCGGGTTGGGAGCTGGGGTTTTGACTTCGAGTTTCTACCGGTACAGCAGCACTGTTGCTACTGTCAGTGCGATCGAGTCAAGCTTGACTTCGCCGTCGATTATTGCTCTCTTCGATAGTGTAGCTAATACTACTAAGCTGTATTACGATAGCAACGGTTCTACGGTTGGTGGCAACAGTTTGTTTGCTACTGTCAATGTCAATTTGGGAGTTTCTGGTAATTCTGAATTGTTCTTGTTCTAAAGAGCAAGAATTCTAATCTGAATATCGAGGGTATGGTTAGGGACACAGCAATGCTGTGTCCCTACAAAATACGGGTAGGGACACAGCGATGCTGTGTCCTTTTTTTTGTAGATGAAGACGGCGGTTGAAACCGCATCTACACAAACAATGTCCGCCTGCGCGGACGGAAGAGAATTACATCGCCCTTTTAAGCAATTTCACGATGCAGGGTTGATTTTACCCGTTACCCGAAATTAGGATACGGCAGTGCCGTTTCCCTACCGGGGATTTTGTTGGTTCCTAGTTGTGGCAATCCTTTCGCCGCGCTAAACTACGGCAAAGTGAGAAATATTTAATTTATGCCGATCGCCAATTTAGCTAATGTTAAAACTCGGGTTCTCGGATGCACTGCGGTGTTGGGAGTCGGGCAAGCTATTACTAATGCCCTTGCCGCCACGGGGCCTGCATCGCTGACGGCAATAGTGGGCAATCCGATCGCACTTTTGGGAATTTCGGTTGTGGGTGCCCTCGCGACTGGCATTACTGGTAATATCATCGCTACTGAAGCGGGAAGCAAAATGGATCGATGGGCTAATAATCCCAAGATTCTCGATAACCACGATTTGACTAGGGCTGCGGGTGAGGCGATTGCTCATGTTTTGAGAAATGAGGTTGCCAAGTCTCCTGAGTTTAAGGCGATCGCCCTTAGCAAAAATTTGTCTGTCAGGGCGATCGATCAATTAGCCGATCGCACTTCTGAATATTGGTTGACTATTAACACAGTTGGTGCTGATTCGTCAAGTGTTTTTCAGATTTCTGAAGACGAACTTACTAAGATTTTTTCCGGCAATGCTGAGGAGTTCGATCGGGCGACTGGATTGACACCGGAAGATTGGGGGATTTTTTGCAACGGACTCGCAGCCAGTGAGGGCAAATCCTTGGATGCAGAAATCGTGGAATTTATGGCGAACAAACTGCACGCAACTTTCCCGAAAGCGTTTCGCGAAGTGCTGAAACACGATGCAGAGACAGGTGGGAAAAAGTTTGCGGCGATGCTGTTGAAGCTGCACGAAACTGCTTTGGGGGAACTCAAAAGTTTAGGGCTGCAAAATGTGGAAATTCTGCAAAAACTGGAGGCTGTGGCAACTCAAGAACAAATGTGTCAAGTGATGGCGCGGCTGGATGAATTGGCGCAGGTTCGGGAATTGCTGCAAAGATTTATCGATGCTGCTGCGCCGAGTTTGCCGATTTCTTTGAAGTCCGAGACGATTATTCAGGACAGAATTCAAGACTTTACCGGCCGCAAATTTGTGTTTGAGGCAATTAACGAATTTTTGCGGAAAAATCCGAAGGGCTATTTTGTTTTAGAAGCGGAACCGGGTGTCGGGAAAAGCGCAATTATGGCAAAGTGCGTGGTGGAGATGTTTAAGCGACGCTGCGTTACCCACTTCAATTCGCAACCTGACGGCATTGTCAGCGCCAAAACTTTTCTGGAAAATGCCTGCCTTCAGTTAATTGAAGGCTTTCATCTGAAACAAAAGTACCCGCAACTGCCGGAAAATGCGCTGGAAAATGGCAACTTTCTGGGCAGGTTGCTGGAGGAAGTTAGCGCTAATTTGGGCGATCGCAAAAAGTTGATTTTTGTGGTGGATGCGCTGGATGAAGCTGATTTGAAGTTGCAAAGTAGCGGCAGCAATGTGCTTTATTTGCCGAATAATTTGCCGGATAATGTTTATTTTATTGTCTCGAAGCGACCGGAATCTCTGCCGATGCCGGAAGATGACAATTACGTTTTGTTTGATTTGATGCAGCACAATGCTGAAAGTGTGGAAGATGTCAAGGCTTACATTCACAAAGTGGCTAGGAATTCGGCGGGGATTGAGAATTGGATTCAACCTCAAAATTTAAGTCTGGAACAGTTTGTGAGGGTGCTTGCTGAAAGAAGCAAGAACAATTTTATGTATTTGCGCTACGTGTTGAAGGAGATTAACAGCGGCACGTATCGGGATGTGAATTTGAACGATTTACCTGCGGGTTTGGAGAAATATTATTACAAGCACTTGGATCGGATGGATGTAAAGGATAAAGAGTCGCGCCGTCGCAAGCTGAAAGTCATCTATGTGTTGAGCAGAACTCGCAAGCCTGTATCCTGCGAGTTGTTGGCGGATTTTGCTAAGGAAGATCAATTAGATGTACAGGATGTGTTGGATGGGTGGGAGGGATTTGTGCGGCCCAGCATTGAGAAGCCGCCGAAATACAGTATTTATCATGCTAGTTTTCAGAAGTTTCTCCACAGTCAGGAGGCTGTCAAAAAAGCTGGGGTGTCTCTGTCAGATATAGACGACGATTTGGAAGATGATATGTGGAGAGATTTGTACGGCGATGGGTAAGTTAAAAGATGGATTGGCGAGAATATCGGCGGAAAAGCATCGTTATATGCTGGAAACTCTGCCAAGTTGGCTAGCAGAGAGAAGTAAAGGGCAACGCTTCCACGAGTTGTTAACTGATTTCGATTTCATTGAGGCGAAACTGGAATTGTTGGGGGTGCAAGCGCTGATTGAGGATTACGATTTAGCGAGAATTTCTGATGTGTTGCTGTCGGATGAGCAGAGTCAAAGTCTGAGATTGATTCAAGGGGCAATTCGCAAGTCAGCGCACGTTTTGGAGAAGGATAAAACGCAACTGGTAGAGCATTTATGGGGGAGGTTGTTAGATTTTGAAATGCCCCTGATTCAGGCGATGCTGGGACAAGCAAAGCAGTCGAAATATCGTCCTTGGTTGCGACCTTTGAAGGCTAATTTAGAGCGGGCAAATGAAGGTGCGCTGCGGACGCTTGCCGGTCATAGTGGCTGGGTAAAGGCAGTGGCGATCGCACGCGACGGAAAAACCGCGATTTCTGCTTCATGGGATGATACCCTGAAAATCTGGGACACCGAAACAGGCCGGGAACTGAAAACTCTTACTGGTCATAGTTCCGGGGTAGAAGCAGTGGCGATCGCACGCGACGGAAAAACCGCGATTTCAGCTTCACAGGATCGTACCCTGAAAATCTGGGACACCGAGACAGGCTGTGAACTGAAAACTCTCAGGGGTCATAGTTCCACGGTAAAAGCAGTGGCGATCGCACGCGACGGAAAAACCGCGATTTCGGCTTCACAGGATAATACGCTGAAAATCTGGGACACCGAGACAGGTCAGGAACTGAAAACTCTCACCGGTCATAGTTCCTCGGTAAATGCAGTGGCGATCACAGCCGACGGAAAAATAGCAATTTCGGCTTCTAGAGATAATACTCTCAAAATCTGGGATACTGAGACAGGTTCAGAACTGAAAACTCTCACGGGTCATAGTTCTATGGTAAAAGCAGTGGCGATCGCACGGGACGGAAAAACAGCGATTTCGGCTTCCAATGATAAAACCCTGAAAATCTGGGACACCGAGACAGGTTTTGAATTGAAAACTCTCACGGGTCATAGTAGCTGGGTAAATGCAGTGGTGATCGCACGGGACGGAAAAACCGCGATTTCAGCTTCAGAGGATAATACTCTCAAAATCTGGGACACCGAGACAGGTTTTGAATTGAAAACTCTCACGGGTCATAGTTCCGGGGTAGAAGCAGTGGCGATCGCACTCCTCGGCAAAACCGCGATTTCCGCTTCATGGGATCATACCCTGAAAATCTGGGACACCGAGACAGGTCGGGAACTCAAAAGTCTCACGGGTCATAGTGACGGGGTACGTGCAGTGGCGATCGCATCCGACGGAAAAACAGCGATTTCGGGTTCCGATGATGAAACCCTGAAAATCTGGGACACCGAGACAGGTCGGGAACTCAAAACTCTCACTGGTCATACTAACTCGGTACTAGCAGTGGCGATCGCACCGGACGGAAAAACTGCGATTTCCGCTTCATATAAAACCCTGAAAATCTGGGACACCGAGACAGGTCGGGAACTGAAAACTCTCACGGGTCATAGTCACTGGGTAAGTGCTGTGGCGATCGCACCCGACGGAAAAATAGCGATTTCAGCTTCAGAGGATTCTACCCTGAAAATCTGGGACACCGAGACAGGCTGGGAACTGAAAACTCTCACGGGTCATAGTAGAGTATTTGCAGTAGCGATCGCACCGGACGGCAAAACAGCGATTTCCGCTTCCCAGGATAGAACCCTGAAAATCTGGGATACCGAGACAGGCCGGGAACTGAAAACTCTCACGGGTCATAGTTCCGTGGTACTAGCAGTGGCGATCGCACCCGACGGCAAAACAGCGATTTCCGCTTCATGGGATAATACCCTGAAAATCTGGGACACCGAGACAGGGCGGGAACTGAAAACTCTCAGGGGTCATAGTGACAGGGTACTAGCAGTGGCGATCGCACCAGACGGTAAAACAGCGATTTCCGCTTCCGATGATAGAACCCTGAAAATCTGGGATTTGCTCACAGGTAAAGAGGTTGCTAGTTTCAGCGGAGATGGTGCGTTTAATGGCTGTGCTTTTGCGCCTGATGGAGTGACCGTTGTAGCGGGGGATGCGTTGGGTCGGGTGCATTTCCTGCGTTTGGAGGGAATGGGGGATTTGGGCGATGTTTGAGACAAATTTGCGATGATTTTTTGCGGTAGGGATACGGCACTGCCGTCTCCTATTCTGCCGTGTCGCCGATGATTATATCCTCAGAGGGCGATTCGACTTTTGGGGTGGTGGTTATGTGCTCAGCGCGAAGAAATGCGGACACGGCAGTGCCGTTTCCCTACAAGGAATTGGGTTGTGGTTATGCGATCGGGCGATGGATGGAGCCCCGCTACGCTACGACATTTTGCGGTAGGGACACGGCACTGCCGTCTCCTCTTTTTCTGCCGTGTCGCCGATGATTATGTGCGATTTGTGCGATGGATGGAGCCCCGCTACGCTACAACTTTTGGGGTGGTGGTTATGTGCCAATCGCGAAGAAATTCGGACACGGCAGTGCCGTTTCCCTACAATGAATTGGGTGGTGGTTATGCGTGGGTGCGATGGATGGAGCCCCGCTACGCTACGACATTTTGCGGTAGGGACACGGCACTGCCGTCTCCTCTTCTGCCGTGTCGCCGATGACTATGTGCGATGGATGGAGCCCCGCTACGCTACGACTTTTGGGGATTTGGGCGAAGCGGAGGGGATCGACTTTTGTGGATTTGGGCGATGGCTTACGCCCCGCTACGCTACGGGTAGAACTGAAAATGTTAAAATTTAAAGAAGGAGCGAATAATCATGAATGCCATAAAAGATTTAATCCAACAAGACTTAGAAAAGCTCGATCTAGAACAACTGAAACAAGTATTTGAATTTATTGCATTTCTGAAATTCCGTGCCAGATTAGTTACCATCCCAGCAATCGATGAAACTAACTTAGCTGCACTCTACAGCGAATTTGCCGAAGAAGACCGACAACTTGCAGAACTTGGAATCAGCGAATATGCAGAACTTCTCAAACATGAGGATTTGGCATGACAACCAGACGAGGTGAAATCTGGATTGCCAATTTCGATCCGACACAAGGTTCTGAACAGGCTGGTGTACGTCCCACGATTATTTTTCAGAACGATACTATTTCGAGGTACACGACTACTATTATCAGTATTCCTCTGACAACAAATCTGCGCCGTGCCCCTCTTCCTTCCTGCGTTTTGATTCCCGGCGGTGAGGGAGGATTAGCTCAAGATTCTGTTGCATTGTGCCATCAAATGCGAGTATTGGATAAAACAAGATTGCGAAATAAAATTGGTGAAGTTAATCCAGAAATACTGGTACAATTAGAAAACATTGTATTATTTACCTTGGGTTACTTACCTTGAAAAAACCTTGCCCTGATTTTTTCGAGGGCGATGGATGGAGCCCGCTACGCTACGACATTTTGGGCGGTGATTATGTGTTCAGAAGAAATTCGGACACGGCAGTGCCGTTTCCCTACAATGAATTGGATGGTGGTTATGTGATCGGGCGATGGATGGAGCCCGCTACGCTACGACATTTTGAGGTAGGGAAACAGCACTGCCGTCTCCTCTTTTGGTTATTAATAAACCCATCCTTACCTCGTTTCCAATCGCTGCCGCCACTTACTGCTAATAACATCGATCGCAGTAACGACAACTAACAACACCAACATCATCGTAGTAGCCTTATTGTACTCAAAAGAGCGGATGTAATTCACCAACTCAAAGCCAATACCCCCAGCGCCCACAACTCCCAACACCGAAGCCGCCCGAATATTGTACTCAAACATCCACAGTGTGTAACCCAGCGCCAGCGGCAACACCTGCGGAAAAATGCCGTATTGCGCCACTTGCAGCCAAGATGCACCCGCAACTTGCAAGGATTCGATCGATCGCGCTTCCACAGACTCGATCGCCTCCTGATAAAATTTAGCAAGATAACCTATAGTATAAATTCCCAGCGCCAAAGTACCAGCCGGCGCACCCAAACCAGTCGCCGCCACAAACAGCAACCCCAGCACAATTGAAGGAACTGATCGCACCGCATTTTGCAATAAGTTAGCTAACCATTGCAACCATTTTGGTGCTATATTATGGGAGCTGCAAATAGCGATTGGTACAGAGAGAATTGCCCCGATTGTCGTTCCCCAAAGTGACATCTGAACTGTTTCGATTAAGGCCTTAATTGCGACATCAATAATTTCTAGATTCGGCGGCCACAAGCGCGAGATAAAATCAGTCATGTAAGGCCAACTGCTTACCAGAGTTGCGGCATCAATTTCTAATCCTCGCAGCGCCCAACCGTAAAGTAGAATTAAACCTGCTGCAATACCGAGATTTTTGAGCCAGTTATAGGTTTTTGATAAGTTACTTGAGTTTTTTTCGGTCATTTGGGTTGATTTTTGGATTAACGAACCGCGAAGACGCAAAGGGCGCGAAGGAAGAGGGGAGAAGTGAGGGGTTCATGCTTCTAGTTTGGGAGGTGTTAGTTTGCTGAATTTCTCGGACAGGTTGTGGCATTTGCCATCATAGACTATCTGACCGGCATCGAGGACGATCGCCCTTTCGGGATAAACACTCGCCATTCCCAAATCGTGCAATACTACAACTACGGTCATTCCTTGTTCTCGGTGCAGTTGGGCGAGGATTTGCATTACTTGCTGGGCGGCAATTACGTCTAATCCGGTGGTGGGCTCGTCTGCGAGTAAAATCTGCGGTGATTGGATTAAGGCGCGGGCGATGGCGACTTTTTGCTGTTGTCCGCCGCTGAGCTGTCCGGTTTTTTGGTATGCTAGGTCTTTGAGTCCGAAGTTTGCTAGTAGGTCAAAAGCTCGATCGCGCTGTTGCTTCGGAAAACCCCACAGAGTCTCCCAAGTATTCAATCCTCCCAAGCAACCACAAAGCACATTGTCGATCGCCGGTGACGGTTTTACCAAGCCGCCGCCTTGAAAAATTAAGCCAATATCGCGCCGAATTCGCCTCAGAGTGCGCGGAGTTATCACAGTATCGTTAATCCTAATTTCTCCTGTTTTGACGGGGACTAATCCGACAAATGAACGCAGAAGCGTAGATTTTCCCGCACCGTTTAAACCTAGCAGCGCTACAAATTCGCCTTGTTTAATTTTGCAGTCAATCCCGTTCAAAATCGGGCGTTTGAGTGAGTTTGAATAAGCGGTTTCTAATTTACTGCATTCGATAGTCATGGTGGATATTTATTGACAAATTTAGTATTATATTGGGCCTTTGAATTGCAGATTCGGCGCGGGCTAGAAGCCCACCCCACAAGAAAAAAAACCAAGTTCATTTCCCAAGGATTCGTGACCTCAGAAACCCGGTTTCTTTGTATATTTCTCGTCATTCAACGCAAAACTCGTAGAAACCGGGTTTCTCGCTACCTATCGGTGCGTTCCAAAGCTTGTTAATCTGTTGCGGAATTGAAATTTTTGTTCAAGAATTAATTAAAATTATTGTGGGATGGGCTTCTAGCCCGTCCCGAATATACAATTTAATTCGCAACAGCTTATCTCAGAAACCCGGTTTCTTTATATATTTCTCGTCATTCAACGCCAAAATCGTAGAAACCGGGTTTCTCGCTAGAGATTTTACGGTTCGAGTTTAGCGCGCTGCAAAGCTTGGCGCAAGGTTGCTAAATGGCGCGTATGATCGACTTTCACTAATTTCTGGGAATTGTACAAACTGCGGAACAATTGATTGTTTGCAGGTTCGTTCATTTTCATGAAAGCATTGATAAGTCTTTCGCGCATCGGTGCAGGAATGCGATCGTCAATCACAATTCCGTGGGCTGGAACTCCGGGAACTTGTTGCAAAACTCGCAATGTCTTGCCTTCTTCTGCTGTGATCCAAGGCGGCAGCAAAGCGTATTCGGAGACTGCTGCAACTTCAGATTGACCTTTTAAAACTGATTGCAAAGCGCTGCTGTAACCGTCGCCATACGTGACATTTCCGAAGAAAGTCTCCAGTCTATCCGGCCCTGAAACTAATCCTTGACCTACCAATTCTGAGACGGGAAAAATGAATCCCGAACCGGAAGTTCGAGAGGTAAAAGCCATTTTTTTACCTTTCAATTGTTCGAGGGTTTGTTTTGCCGAACCTTTGGGGCGCAGGGGACTGTCTTGTCGCACTACAAACACTGAATCGTAGGTATTTCCGCCGGAATAATCGCTGCGAACTTCTGCTAAATACATCCGCGCTTTGGCTAATTGTTCTGCTTTTAATGCCGCGCGCCCTGCTACAAATGCCACATCTGCCCTGTCGGCTCTCAAAGCTTCTACAGCGGCGGTTTCGTCGCCGATGACTGCTTCGACGGGCATTCCGATTTCTTTGGATAGTATTTGCGCTACTTGATTGGCTTTATTTTGCAAATCTGTAGCATCTCTGCGGTTGGCAAATACGATTCTAATGCGACTTATAGCTGCTTGTGCTCTTAAATCTCGATCGCCCTTTGGTGTTGTTTGCGCGATCGCCAGCGGCCCGTTCCCAACTGTATTCGCCGTCAAACCCGCTAGCAGCAATAATCCTGCGCTAGCGCTTGCTATAACTTTTAACTTGACATTCATTAATCGCTCTCCTGCCTAACTGCCACTTTTGATAACAAATCGCAATAACCTTAATTTTATTTTAGAGCTTTTTTGGTAATTAGTTGCAATAGTCAAATGATAATAATTTCCAATATGTCATATCATTAAAAGTGATAATGCTTTGACACTATATATGGTATAGTGCGGCACAAGCACCCGATGCAGAAAAAATATGACAGCCAACCTTGCTGATGAAAATCCCTTTCCCGTCAGTTTTGCCGATGTGGAGGCGGCGGCAAAGCGCTTGCAGGGTAAAGCTTTCAAGACGCCGGTACTGACTTCGGAGACTTTCAACAAACAAACCAATTCTCAAGTATTTTTCAAGTGCGAGAATTTTCAGCGGACGGGTTCGTTTAAATTTCGGGGTGCTTGCAATGCTTTGATGCAGCTATCTGAAACTGAAAAACAGCAGGGAGTGGTGACTTTTTCTTCGGGAAATCACGCGCAGGCGATCGCCCTTGCCGCACAGTTGCTCGCAATCTCTGCTACTATCGTGATGCCTACAGATGCGCCAAAAGTCAAGCAGGAAGCGACTCGCGGCTACGGTGCTGAAATTATTTTGTACGATCGAACTCAAGTTTCCCGCTCCGAGCTCACCGCCCAAATTGCCGTCGAGCGACAATTAACAATTATTCCTCCTTATGATGACGCGCGGGTGATTGCAGGACAAGGTACGGCGGCGCTGGAATTAATCGCAGAAGTTGGGGAGTTGGATTTGCTGCTAGTTTGCTGCGGTGGCGGGGGTTTATTGTCGGGATGCGCGATCGCAGCTAAAACTTTGTCGCCGAAGTGTAAAGTAATAGGGGTAGAACCCGAGCAAGCAGATGATGCCGCGCGATCGTTCCGCACCAAAACGCTGCAAACTGTTAGTAACCCGGATACTATTGCTGATGGCGCGCGCACGCCATCTTTAGGGAAATTAACTTTTCCTTTGGTGCTGCATTATGTGGATGATATGGCAACAGTTTCCGAAGCGGAAATTCGCACTACAATGTTTTTTATGTGGGAACGGATGAAGATAGTTGTTGAGCCGACGGGAGTGTTAGCGGCGGCGGCTTTGCTGTCAGGAGTTGTGAAAGCTGAAAATAAGAGAGTTGGTGTGATTGTCAGCGGGGGAAATGTGGATATTAAGGAAGTCGATCGATTTTTTTCGTAGATGGGGATACTTCTCTGATAAAATGCTTTCACAGCAAACTTTGATATCACAGCACAATGTCTTTAGAAACAAACTCAGCGCCTGCATCTACAACTGGTGCAGATGCGATCGATGTGGCGATCGCCTCAGGAATCGATTTTGACGGGACTCCGATTCCGAAAGCAAAATTAGACCTGTACGAGCAAGTAATGGGATTAGAAGCCGGGAGACAGCGCAGTGGCGTGTCAAACACCATGCGATCGCGCATTGTCCGCATCGGTGTCAAACATCTGCCTCAAGCAGAACTCGATCCAATGTTAATTGCTGCCGACTTTGCACCGCTAAAAGACAAAGAAATCGCCTTTTATTACGGCGCAAAATAAAGAATATCTCATATCTCTTTTCTCTTCAACCCACGGAGGTGGGTTTCGTCTGTGTAGACGCGGTTTCAACCGCCGTCTCTTTTCTTCTCTTCAACCCACGGAGGTGGGTTTCGTCTGTGTAGACGCGGTTTCAACCGCCGTCTCTTTTCTGTATCCTACAATTTTAAATCTCCGGTTTTAAAGCACGTTCCATCAGCGACAAAACAGCTTGTTCAGGAGTAATTTCACCGTTCAGCAACCGATAAACTTGACGAGAAACAGGCACTTCAATCTCGCGCCTATCTGCCAAATCAATCAACACATTAGTAGTATTAACACCCTCAGCAGTGCTCTGCAATTCCTGCAAAATTTGCTCCAAAGATTTACCCTCAGCCAATCCAAAACCAACCCGATAATTGCGCGATAAAGAACTATTGCAAGTAGCGAGTAAATCTCCCAAACCAGACAAACCATAAAAAGTTTCGGCGCGAGCTCCCAAACGAACTCCCACCCGAATCATTTCCGGCAAAGCGCGAGTCAGCAAAGCAGATTTAGCATTAGTTCCTAATTGTAAACCATCGCAAACACCAGCGGCGATCGCAAAAACATTCTTTAAAGTGCCGCCCAACTCAGTCCCCAAGGGATCTTGATTGACATAAACCCGAAAAATATCGGAACTATAAATGGTTTGTACTTGCTTGGCTGCGGCTAAATCTAAACTCGCCGCTACCGTCGCAGCCGGCAATCCCTGCTGAATTTCTGCTGAAAGATTGGGGCCAGAAAGTACGACAATTGCATTGTCAGGGAAGGCATTTTGCCAAATTTGAGACGGAGTGCGCGTCGTCGCGGGGTCTAAACCTTTGGTGACAGTAACTATAATTGTACTGGGATTTAGATTTAAGGCAAGCAGCCGATCGACTGTTTCGCCAACTCCTGTCATCGAAACCGCCGAAACCACAACATCCGCGCCACTTATAACCGATTCTAGACTAAAAAAACTGCGGCGCGACCACAAATTAACGCGATCGCCTTTTTTGCTTCCCAGATTTGCCAAGGCTGATCCCCATGCACCTCCACCCAATATTGTCAAGCTTGCCATAAAATTTAGTTTATTAATAACATCAATCCGTTAGATCCGTTACATCCGTTACATCCGTTAAAAAATCCGCTGCCGAACTTCCTTCTGCAATTACAAATGCGGGCGCAATCCGTAATGACGATAACGCCAATAATCGCGTAAAATGCGATCGTGATCGAAACACAATTGATCGGGAATCTGCCAAGATTCAAAAACTTGTAAATTTTTAGCATCATCGGCGGCTTGAGGTTCCCCCGTTGCCGCAGCCAAGAATACAATACTAATAGTATGTTGTCGCGCGTCGCGATTTGGATCGGAATAAACGTAAAATTGCTCAATTAATTCTACATTTAAGCAAGTTTCTTCTAAAGCTTCGCGTTTTGCCGCCGTTTCTACCGATTCCCCGTAATCGACAAAGCCGCCGGGAATCGCCCAGCCGTAGGGAATATGGCGACGTTCTATGAGAACTATTGGTCGGTGCGGGCGATCGACCAATTCGATGATAATATCAACTGTAGGAGCAGGATTTCTATAAGTCATTTTGTTTGGGAATGGGGCATCGGGCATCGGGCATCGGGCATCGGGGATTAATGATTTTATATTTAACAAACAACAAATAACAAATAACACATAACAGTCAACAGTCAACCGTCAACAGTCAACTAACAAACATTATGCCTAAATGGCTGGGAAAAGTTTTAGGTATCGGCGCGGGTACAATCCTCCTACTAGGTGCGACTGGATACTGGTACGTGTTTATTGCCGGCGCACCTCAATTAGACCCTCCGAAAATCATCGCCGATGCCAACATAAAATTTGAACTCAAAACATATAAAAGTGCAGCTATGAATTCAGAGCGCACCTACGGCTTAATTTTACCACCAGGGTACGCAAAAAATCCCAAACAGCGCTATCCCGTGATTTTTTTGCTGCACGGCGGGCATGGAGACGCGCGCGCTTATCAAGACAAAGCTGCGGTTACTTCCGTACTCCATTATTTATATAAAAGCAAAAGATTGCCACCGTCAATTATCATTACTCCTGACGGGAATGACAAGCGGGGTACGAGCCCTTTATGGGACCCGCAATATTTTGACGGGCCGAATGGTCAGGTAGGAAGTGCGATCGGCTCCGAGTTGGTTTCTGAGATCAAATCGCGCTACAGAACGCTGGAAGACCCCAAATTCTGGGCAATGGGAGGACAATCTTCGGGGGGTTGGGGAGCTTTTAATATCGGTTTGCGCTACTTGAATAATTTTAATATTCTGTTCAGCCACAGCGGTTATTTTATCGATCAAAGCGGCAAGGCTAACAGTCCTAAATATTTAGTGCCGAAACTTTCTGCAAAAGACAAACAGCAACTCCGCGCTTATTTGGATGCGGGGGAAGGAGACGAGAAATTTCTGACATCTACGCAACAGTTTCACGAACAATTAAACAGTTTGGGTATTGCCAACGAGTTTAACAAATTTCCTGGCGGACACGGGATTGTCGGCCCCGATGTCGGTTGGAATTATTGGCACAAGCATTTAGAAGATTCATTGAGTTATGTTGGAAAACAGTTTAAGATATCACTGGCCGCACAGCAAAATTAGAAAGGTGAACTGTGTTACCCCAAAAAACTAGGATTGGACTCTGGACTGCATCATTTTTAACCGGATTGGTAGGAGTTATTAACCTGCTGTCTGCTGTAACTCCCAGTTTACCCGATCGCCGAAGTTGGCTAGAACCATTTTTTCCTTTCCCCGTGCGTGCGGGCGGGCATTTCTTTGCAGCCGTGATCGGATTTATGCTGCTAACTCTGGCAACTAATTTGTTGCGACGAAAGCGCATTGCTTGGTTGCTGACGGTGGGATTGTTAATTGCTTCTATTGTAACTCATTTAGTCAAGGGATTAGATGTTGAAGAAAGTTTGATTTCTGGGGTGCTGCTGTTTCAGTTGCTGGTGATGCGGAAGACGTTTACTGCTCAATCCGATAGCCCTTCAATTGCTCAAGGAATCCGAGTTTTGCTCGGGGCTTTGCTGTTTACCCTCGCTTACGGTACGGCTGGTTTTTACATTCTTGACGGGCGTTTTGAAGTTAACGAACGAGCAATTAATTTCGATTGGGACGATGCTTTGTTCCAGACTTTTGCGATGTTTTTCACGGCGGACAATGCGGGTTTGGTTCCGAAAACTCGGTTTGCTAATTTTTTCGCAGATTCGATTTATGCTGTGGGTGCAGTAACGATTGGTTATGCACTTTTGATGCTATTGCGTCCAGTGTTGCTGCGAGATTCTGGAAGTGTTTCGGAACGGAATAAAGCTCAACAAGTTGTAGCAGAACACGGGCGGACAGCGTTAGCGAGACTGGCGTTACTTGAGGATAAATCTTATTATTTTAGTGCTTCGGGTAAAAGTACGATCGCCTACGTGTCCAAAGGTAGAGGTGCGATCGCCCTGGGAGACCCCATCGGGCCCGCAGAAGACCGCAAAGAGGCAATTCTGGGGTTTCAAGAATTTTGCGATCGCAATGACTGGTATCCAGCATTTTATCAAACTTTGCCCGACGATCTAGAAATGTATTCTAATCTCGGTTTTCGAGTGGTGCAAATTGGCGAAGAAGCTATTGTTGACCTCAAAAGTTTTAGTCTCAAAGGCAAGGCTAATCAAAACTTGAGAACTGCTATCAACCGACTGAAAAAAGCCGGGCATCAAGTCGAATTTTACGAACCTCCTTTAGCTTTGGAAGTGATGCGGCAAATGAAATTCGCGAGCGATGAGTGGCTACAAATGGTTCAGGGTGCAGAAAAAAAGTTTTCTGTGGGTTGGTTTGATGAGGCATATTTGAAGAAAACTCGCGCTGTAGTCATCTATACTCCCGACGGTAAAATCAGTGCTTTTGCTAATATGATATCGGTGGGCGATAGAGTAGTTGGAGTTGATTTAATGCGCCGCCGCACTGAGGTAGAAAATGGCACGATGGAGTGTTTGTTTGCTTCAATGTTGCAACACTGTCAAGAATTGGGATATGCAGAATTTGATTTAGGTTTGTCAGCTTTAGCGGGAGTCGGAGAACCTGGGAAATCCGGGCGGTTGGAAAAGGTTTTAATTTATCTTTCGGATCACTTGAGTAAGTTTTATAATTTTAAGGGATTGCATAGTTTTAAAGATAAGTTTGGGCCGCGCTGGGAACCGCGTTATTTTGTTTATCCGAGTTTGGGAAGTTTGCCGGATGTTGTGGTTGCTTTGATTCGGGCCGATTCTGACGATGGCTTACGCCCCGCTACGCTACGGCTTTTGGATTATTTGCGCCCAGGAGGATGATGCGATTTTGGATTTTAGATTGAAGGTTTTAACGCAGCAATTACCAACAAATAGGAGGAGTTTATGAATTTGACGCTGAATCTATCACCTGAATTGGAGCAGTACCTCTTACAGTCTGCTGAGTGGCGCGGTCTTTCTGTGGAGGAAGTGACGTTGCAAATACTCATAGGATGTATGAAGAGTCAGGAACAGGATTTGATCGCATCTGGGGCGGTGTGTGATGTTTGGTCGCCCTATGATGCGTTTGATGCTGCACAGACGATGCTGGAAGTTTTAAAGCAATCGAAAGCCCAAGAGGATGATTCATTCAGTTGACAGTTGACAGTTGACAGTTGGCAGTTGAGAGTTGAGAGCGACATCTACCTGGAAGTCCGAGGATTGGAGTAATGAATAGTCTTCTTTTAATTTCTCCTTACAAGGGAGAGGCTTTCAACCAATTCTTTCTGGTAATGTGGAACGTTTTTCTTTTGTATCTGTTAATAATGCTTTAGGGGAAGTTGGATTTCGCCCTATTTTGCCGATTAATTTTAACTGGTTCCGAGGCTCTGCCTGGGAACGAGTAAATGGTATAAATTATTTAATTCGCGATCCTAACGATCGCGAATTAAATAACTTACAATTTTAATTGTTATTGTGGGATGGGCGTCCCGCCCGTCCTTTTTCGACGGGCGGGACGCCCATCCCACAAACTTGTGGAAGTTATTTAATTCTCATTCCTAAGAGGAGACGGCAGTGCCCATAGGTGTCAACTTAAGGTCAAACCCAGTCAGAGACTGCTGTTTACCGCTGAGGTCTGATCCCCCCTAACCCCCCGGATAGTCGGGGGGGACAAGAACTTACTCAAAGTCCCCCTTGCTTTCGGGGGATTTAGGGGGATCTGGACTCAGGTAAAAACGAGATTTATCAAGGCTTTCAGGCTTAAGTTGACACCTATGGGCAGTGCCGTTTCCCTACCAATATCGAAGAGGACACGGAAAAACCTTCCTTCAGACATCCGTTACATCCGTTACATCCGCTACACAATCCGCTGCCGAACTTCCCTATGCCAAGCCCCGCAGCGGTACGCGCTGCTTCAGCAAAATCTGTGAGTACAGCTTTTCCAACTCAGTAATATTCTGACTGAGAGTGTACCGCTCGATCGCCCGCTGGCGTGCTTTTTGACCCAACAGCATTCCAAACTCAGGATGATCGCAAAACAGCGGCAGCAACGTTTGCAACTGACTCCGCACCCGCTGAGTGTTCAAAACTACTCCCGCGCCTTCCTCCAAAGCCTCGCCATCAGCACCCGCATCCGTTGCCAAACAAGCTAAACCGCAGGCCATCGCTTCCAGCAGCGATAGCGACAATCCCTCCACCAAAGAAGGCAAAATAAATACGTCTGCACCCCGCAGAATTTCGATCCGGCGTTCCTCCTCGGCGACAAATCCCAGCCACACAATGCCGTCCTCTGCGCCGTAGGACAGTTGCAGCGAGGCGGCGAGGGGCCCGTCGCCCACGATCGCCAACACGTTGCCAGGGCCAAAATTACATTGTTTCCAGGCTTTCAGCAAAGCCTCGACATTTTTCTCCGGGGCAATGCGACCTTGGTACACAAAAAGTCGATCGGCCTTTAACTCCGACTTCAACCCCGAAGGCCCGGGCGAATACTTCACCGCGTCTACTCCGTTGGGAATCACCGCTACCCGTTCTTCCGGCACTCCCAACTTCACCAAAATATCTCGCTGAATGTAAGAAAAGACGATCGTGGAGTCGTAGTGAGCCAAAAACGGAGCGTACAGTTGATACATCAGGTGCTGAGTTCCTGATGTCAAATTCCGCAATTTGCGATCGAACGGCGGGTGAAAAGTCGCCACCAAAGGCAAATTCAATTCCTGACAAATTTCCGGCAGCAAAAA
The DNA here is from genome assembly GCF_036702805.1 of Microcoleus sp. A006_D1. Lineage (NCBI taxonomy): Bacteria > Bacillati > Cyanobacteriota > Cyanophyceae > Oscillatoriales > Microcoleaceae > Microcoleus > Microcoleus sp. A006_D1. The sequence continues at coordinate 3,228 of NZ_JAUBVZ010000001.1, read as the reverse complement.
GTCTAGAGGCGAAAGCGTCAGGGAAGCGTGAACAACATCCGGTTTCAGCCGCCGCAGAGACTTCATCAACACTGTGCGGGATTTGAGAGTCGGAATCGTATAAATTTGCGATTTGTAGTGACAGGGTAAAGAAACTTCGTTGCAACTCGCGGGCGGAAGCGAATTAGTAAATGAGGTTGGAGCCATGGACGCTCCCCATTTCCCGTTTGCCACGCCCCACGCCGTATTGTTCCTGTCGAGTTGGCCCGCTTCTTGGGCAAAATGCAGGAAACTGACCTGGTATCCCCGGTCTAACAGTGCGTTGGTGACTTCCCTGGAGTAAGTTACGTTACCGCAAAAAGGTGATTTTTTTCCTAGCCAAGCGATGTGCATTCGAGTAAATCAGAGTTTGTTATTTTTTAGATTCGATCGACTTTGCTATTAGTGCTACGGGAAATATACCAGGTTAAGACACCGCCGGCGATCGCCAATCCTGCCAAAGCCAAAAATACTGTAGGTAAACCCAGAAAGGTTTCGGCTACTCCTGCCAAAGCCAATGGTAAACTCAAAGCGATATTAGTGGCATTGTTTTGCAGCCCGAAGACTTTTCCCCGCATTTCTTCTGGGGTTTCTGCTTGAATTGTCGTCTGCATCGGCACTCCCACCAAGGAGGCAAACAAACCCAACAGAGTAATGAACAGCACCGAGATCCACAAATGGTGTGTAAATGCAGAAAGGCCCATCAGAGCCACTGCCATGCCAACAGATCCGATTAAACTAAGTTGGGAATGAGAAAATTTGTGACCGAGATAGCCGACAGTCGTCGCCCCAGCAGCCATCCCGACGCCGACTGCCGCCAGCAAAAAGCCAAATTGCGACGCTCTCATACCCGGGAGGATTTCCGCCAGCCGCACCGCTAGAACTGCCAAGGCTGCAAAAATGGAAAATAAAATAATTAATTGAATTAAAGCATTGCGGACTTTCGGTTGATCGTTGATGTAGCGCAGGCCGTCTTTTAAATCTGCTAGGGGGTGTGGCGGTTCGTGTTCGACTTCGTTTTTTTCGCCTGTTTGCATCGACAGCAACAGCACTCCAGCGAAGGCGTAACTTCCGCCTACTACTAATTCTTTACCGATGCCGAGTCCGCCGCCGAGGTTGCTAAATAGGTTGTCGGCTAAGGCTAGTAAGGGTTCTCCGACAGCAAAGCCCAGAATCACCGAACCCATCATGGTTGTGGTGTAGAGCGAGTTTGCCGATAGCAGGTGGCGGCGTTCCACAATTAGGGGAATCACGGACTGTTCTGCTGGCGCGAAAAATTGAGTTAGGGTGGAAACTAGGAATGTGACTAGCAGCAGCAAGCAGAATCCCAGCGGTAGTTGACCGAGTTCCCACCCGTCGGAGAGCCACAGCAGTAAAGGTAATGTTAATACGAAGCCTCCGCGCAGCAGGTTTGTGGCTACGAGCACTGCTTTTTTCGACCAGCGATCGACATATACGCCCGCAGCAGCCCCAAATAACACCGCAGGAATGGTAAAGGCGATCATAATTGCCGATACCCATCTGCTGATGGTTTGATCTGGCGCTTGAAACCGGCTGGCGACGAGGGCGATCGTCAGTACGAGATAAACTTTATCTGCTAGTTGGGAGAAAATCTGCCCGCTCCACAATGCTAGAAAATTGCGGTTTTTCAGAACTGGCAGAAATCCTGTTTCTTTTTCGGGAGTTTCTGCTGCTGCTTCCGATAGTTCTGCTGCGGTTGCTGTTGTTGGTAGCGGGGGGATGGCTTCGGGTTGGCTTTTGCCGTTGCTTGACTCTGTTTCTGGATTTGTGGGATATTTGTCCATTTCTGGGTCTTGGGCGTTGCTCCATTGTCGATCGGTCAAAACGGGCTCAGACTGAAAATCTGGAAAATTTTCTCTTTCTTCCATCTTGTGGTGGGTCACAGCTAAAACAGATATTCTCAAATCAGTATCGGACAGTCGCATCATAGGATTAGGGGTGGATCGCCTGGGATGGTTGAGGTTGGGGGAATGGGATTTTCCAATTGAGGCGTTAACCTCTAAGTTAAATAACTCGTAACTTTATTTATTATCTAGTGTTGCCAGAATCTTGAGCATTTACCTGAAACTGCTTACAGGTTCGGATATCCCGCAGGCTGGGGTGAGATTTTCACTCAACATTCAAAATTTAAAACTCAAAACTCTCCAAATAGGTGTCGATCGAGCTTCCCGATCGAATCGTGCAACCTAAATGATACTGGGCATATTGCCGCAAAATATTTTCTACTGACATCCAAGCCGTGCGATCGGCAATCCCCTCTCCTAGTTCTGCACTACCCAACTGTTGCAGCGCCGCCAATTCTTTAGCATTGATATGGAAATTTGTCAAGTGTTTGCTATCGCTCGTTTGCGGGGAACGGGAAGCGGATCTGTACAAGCTACCGGTTTGCGAAGAGAGTTCTGCCTCTAGGTTAGCTAGCTCGGACAGGCTGAAGGTTCCCCCAGAGGGTATACTAAACCCGGTTTTCCAGTTTGGATCGCTAAAATTTGGGACAATCGGCTGTCTGGTGGCGCAGCAGACTTGGACTTGAGGCGCGAGGCCTGCTAGGGCTAACAAGTGAAAAATTCCCTGGGTGAGGTGGGCGACAAGCACGGCTGCGGATTGGATTTCTGTGCGATCGGACAAACGCTCCAAACGGCTCAAATGTTCGCCCAGCAACAAGAATAGTTCTTCTTGCGGTTCGTCGGAAAGGGCGCTGGCGATCGCCAATTCGGCGAGATATTGCGCGGCTGATAGTTTTCCGAGGTTGCGGCTCAAACCCGGATGGGATTCGACGGTGCTGGCTTGGGTAATCTTGTCGAGCGATCGACCTTTGGCAATGAGCAATTCGTTGACGACAAATAACTCGCTCCTACCGCCGATGCTCGATCGTTGTTTGCGAACACCCGGTGCTACGGCTTTAATTAAGCCGAATTCCCGTGTCAAAACTGTCAGCAGGCGATCGGATTCGCCGATCGGCGCACTCTTGAGATTGATTCCAGTTGCTTTGTAAGTTCGAGTCATTTGCGAAGTAAAAAGTTCGGCAACGGATTATATAACGGATTTAACGGATGGATTTTGAACTCAAGCGTGAATCAGGAACACCAATTCCCATTACCCATTACCAATGACTACTGCCAACTGCCAACTGCCAACTGCCAACTGCCAACTGCCAACTGCCAACTGCCAACTGCCAACTGCCAACTGCCA